>NZ_KQ948354.1:0-332752 GCF_001514055.1 Streptomyces corchorusii
AGCTAGGCGGTGAGCCAGTTCCGCAGTCGTTCCTCGCCGGCCAGGATCTTCGCGGTCTCCACGCGCTCGTCCCGCTTGTGCGCCAGGTGCGGGTTGCCGGGGCCGTAGTTGACCGCGGGGATGCCGAGCGCGGAGAAGCGGGAGACGTCCGTCCAGCCGTACTTGGGCCGCGGGGTGCCGCCCACCGCCTCGATGAAGGCGGCGGCGGCCGGCTGGGAGAGGCCGGGCAGCGCGCCGGGGCTGTGGTCGTCCACCACGAACTCCTCCACGCCGCAGTCCGCGAACACCTCCTGGACGTGCGCGACGGCCTCCTGCTCGGTGCGGTCGGGGGCGTACCGGAAGTTGACCGTGACCACGCACTCGTCCGGGATGACGTTCCCGGCCACTCCCCCGCTGATGCCCACCGCGTTCAGACCCTCGCGGTACTCCAGCCCGTCGATGACCGGCCGGCGCGGCTCGTAGGAGGCCAGCCGGGCCAGGACGGGGGCCGCCGCGTGGATCGCGTTGGAGCCCATCCAGGCGCGCGCCGAGTGGGCCCGCTCGCCCTTCGTCCTCAGCAGCACCCGCAG
The DNA here is from genome assembly GCF_001514055.1 of Streptomyces corchorusii. Classification (NCBI taxonomy): domain Bacteria; kingdom Bacillati; phylum Actinomycetota; class Actinomycetes; order Kitasatosporales; family Streptomycetaceae; genus Streptomyces; species Streptomyces corchorusii. The sequence continues at coordinate 570 of NZ_KQ948354.1, forward strand.
CGTGCCCTGGCAGCCGCCCTCCACCTCGCCGTCGGAGGGCTCCAGCAGGACCGCGAAGTCGCCCGCCAGCCACTCCGGGTGGGCCTCGGCTACGTGCCCCAGGCCGTTGAGGTCGGCGGCGACCTCCTCGTTGTCGTAGAAGACGAAGGTCAGGTCGCGGTTGGGGGCGGGGACGGTGGCCGCGATGCGCAGCTGCACCGCCACGCCCGACTTCATGTCACACGTGCCGCAGCCCCACAGCACCCCGTCCGCGTCGAGCCGCGAGGGCACGTTGTCCGCGATCGGCACGGTGTCGATGTGCCCGGCCAGGATGACGCGCTCGGCGCGGCCCAGGTCCGTCCGGGCGATCACGTTGTTGCCGTAGCGGTCCACCGTCAGGTGCGGCAGGCCGCGCAGCGCGGCCTCGATGGCGTCCGCGAGCGGCTTCTCGGTGCCGCTCTCGGAGGGGAAGTCCACGAGCTGCGCGGTGAGCGCGGCGGCGTCCAGCGTGAGGTCAAGCGAGGTGTCGGCCATGGCCACGACCCTAACGCGCCACCCGCCGGGGCCGGGGGCGCGACCGACGGCGCGGTCCCGCGGACCCGGCGCAGGGGGTCCGGGGAGCTCCAGTACCTTGTACGCGTGTCAGAGCCGTCCCCCACCCGTCCCAAGCGCCGCGGGCGCCTCTTCCGTTACGCCGCGGCCCTGTTGGTCCTGTGCGGTGTCGCCGCGTACCTCGTGGTGCAGTACGTCACCGGAGGCGGCGGTGCGCGCGGCTGCACGGTGGTCTCGGCCTCGGACGACGGGGCGTCGTACGAGTTCACGCCCGAGCAGGCGGCGAACGCGGCGACGATCGCCGCCGTCGGGACCGGGCGCGGGATGCCCGAGCGGGCCGTGACGATCGCGCTGGCGACCGCCCTCCAGGAGTCGGGGCTGCGGAACATCGAGCACGGCGACCGGGACTCGCTGGGCCTGTTCCAGCAGCGGCCCTCGCAGGGCTGGGGCACCGCGCGGCAGATCATGGACCCGGCCTACGCGGCGGGCATCTTCTACGCGCACCTGGCCAGGGTGCCGGACTACACCGACCTGCCGCTGACGGTGGCCGCGCAGCGGGTGCAGCGCAGCGGCTACCCGGAGGCGTACGCCAAGCACGAGCAGGACGCCACGCTGCTGGCGGCGGCCCTGACCGGGCGGGCGGCGGCCTCGCTGACCTGCGACGGGCGCCCGCAGCGCACGACCTCGGCGACCGGCCCGGACGCGGTGCGGGCCGCGCTGGTACGGGACTTCGGGCGGGACGCGCTCCAGGAGACCGGCGCGGTGGTGGGCGGGACGCCCGTGCCGTCGCCGTCCCCGTCGCCGAGCGTGACCGCGACCGCGCGCGGGCGGACGGTGACGGTCCCGGTGCCGGAGGGTGCGAAGACGGACGCGACCGGGCGTGGCGAGCGGGAGCGGGGCTGGCAGCTGGCGCAATGGGCGGTGGCCCACTCCTCGGCGCTGCACATCCAGCGGGTGGCGTACGCGGGCCGGGTGTGGACCGCGGGGAGCGACAGCGACGAGTGGCGGACGGCCGGGCCGGACGGGGCCGGGGGCGCGCAGAGCTCCGCGGGGACGCCCGTGGAGACGTCCGTGGGGTCGGTGCGGATCGTGGCCGGACAGTAGTACGGACGATCACTCCGGCGGGTTGTGCGCCGCCAGGGCGTACGCCGGTTCGGGCGGGTGGCGTGCCCCTCCCGGGAACCCTTGGGAATCAAGGGCGGGAAGGATTCTGCACGATTTCCGGCGGATGTTCTTTGCCCGTTTTTATCCACACCTGATAATGCGACGCGTTATCCATTCTTTACCTGGGGCGTCCGCAACCTTCGCGGGCTTCGAGCGGTAGTCACGGCGTCCGAGCCGGAGACGGGCTTGGACACAGACACCGTTCTCTCCCGTCGAATGGAGCATCATGTCCCTCCCTCTGACCCGCCGGATCGCCCGTGCCGCGCTGCTCGTCGCAGCGGGAGCGGCTGCCGGGGTCGGTGCGGCCGGCTCCGCCGGAGCGGCCACTCTGCCGGCGGCCACCCCGAACCTGGGCGGTCTGACCGCCCTGGACGGCGCGCACGTCGGCAACGCCGTCGACGGTGCCGCGCAGAGCGTCACCACGGTCGCGGGCCACACGGGCGGCAAGGCGGTCGAGCAGGCGGTGCCGGCCGCGGGCAAGACCGGCGGCGCCGCCGTGAAGAAGGCGGCCCCGGCGGCGCAGAAGGCCGCGGGCGACGCGGCCGGGACCGCGGGCGGTGTCCTGGGGGACGCGGCCTCCGGCGCCACGAAGGGCGGCCTGCCGACGGACGCCCTCACCAAGGGCGGGCTGCCGACGTCCTCCCTGCCGACGTCCTCCCTGCCGACCAAGGGCCTGCCGCTGGGCGGCTGAGCGCCCGGCTGTGAACGCCGACGGGGTCCAGGTGCCTCTCCTGGGCCCCGTCGGCTTGTGCGCCGTCGAGACGGACGGACGGGCGGGCTATGCGGTCAGGCGGGCCACCGCTGCTCGCACGCGTTCGTCCGTCGCCGTGAAGGCCACGCGGACATGGTTCTTGCCCGCCTCGCCGTAGAAGTCGCCCGGGGCCACCAGGATGCCCCGGTCGGCCAGGTGGGCGACCGTGGTCCAGCAGGACTCGTCACGGGTGGCCCAGAGGTAGAGGCTCGCCTCGCTGTGCTCGATGCGGAAGCCGTCGGCGAGGAGCGCCGCGCGGAGCGCCTCGCGGCGGGCGGCGTAGCGCTCGCGCTGCTCGTGCACGTGGGCGTCGTCGCCGAGCGCGGCCACGACCGCCGCCTGCGTCGGCGCGGAGGTCATCATGCCGCCGTGCTTGCGGATCTCCAGCAGCGGGCCCAGGACGGCCGGGTCGCCGGCGGCGAAGGCCGCGCGGTAGCCCGCCAGGTTGGACCGCTTGGAGAGGGAGTGGACGGCGACGATGCCGTCGTAGGAGCCGCCGTTGACGTCCGGGTGCAGGACCGAGACCGGGTCGGCCTCCCAGCCCAGCTCCAGGTAGCACTCGTCGGAGAAGACGAGGACGTCGTGGGCGCGCGCCCAGGCGACGATGTCCGTGAGCTCCTGCCGGGAAAGGACCTTGCCCGTGGGGTTGGACGGCGAGTTCAGCCAGAGCAGCTTCAGGCCGGCCGGGTCCAGGTCGCGCGGGTCGTCGTAGACCTCGTACTCGGCGCGGGCCAGACGGGCGCCGACCTCGTACGTGGGGTAGGCCAGGCGCGGGTAGGCGACCCTGTCGCCGGGGCCGAGGCCGAGCTGGGTCGGCAGCCAGGCCACCAGCTCCTTGGAGCCGACGACCGGCAGGACGTGCCGGTGGGTGACCCCGCGGGCGCCCAGGCGGCGCTCCAGCCAGCCGGTGATCGCGTCGCGCAGGGCGGGGGTGCCCCAGACGGTCGGGTAGCCCGGGGAGTCGGCCGCGTCGATCAGGGCCTTCTGGACCAGCTCGGGGACCGGGTCGACCGGGGTGCCGACGGAGAGGTCGACGATGCCGTCCGGGTGGGCCGCGGCCGTCTTCTTGTACGGCTCCAGCTTGTCCCAGGGGAAGGTGGGAAGCCGGTCGGAGACTGCGGACACGGGAATCAGGCTCACTTTCGTACGGTGCGGCAAACGCCTCGGTCCCGTACGGCGCCGATCGGGCTGATCGGGCCGTACGGGACCGAGGCGGCGCGGCGCTGTGTGGCGGGCGGCCGCTTGGTGCTCAGTCGGTCACTCGCCCTGCGGCGGCAGCGCGGCGACGAAGGGGTGGTCGCGCTCGATCAGCCCCAGCTTGCTGGCGCCGCCGGGCGAGCCCAGCTCGTCGAAGAACTCGACGTTCGCCTTGTAGTAGTCCTTCCACTCCTCCGGGACGTCGTCCTCGTAGAAGATCGCCTCGACCGGGCAGACCGGCTCACAGGCACCACAGTCGACGCATTCGTCCGGGTGGATGTACAAGGACCGCTGGCCCTCGTAGATGCAGTCGACCGGGCACTCCTCGATGCACGCCTTGTCCTTGACGTCGACACAAGGCTGCGCGATGACGTAGGTCACGCTGTCGTTCCTCCTCGATAGGGCGCTGGCGGGCCTCCTCAGGCTCCGCCGCCTGGCGCGCGGGAGCGCGGCGTCGTCGATGCCCGCCCCTAGTATCTCCGTTCCGGAGCATGATCCGAACAGGAGGGGTGAACTGACCAGTGGAAATCTCGGCGAAAGGACGCCTGGAGGTCCGAATCACCCCTGCTGACGTGGGGAAACGGGTCTCTGTACGGCGGTTGGGCGAACCCGGTGGCGGACCGGAGAAGTTCACTGACACGGTGGGTGTTCTCACATCATGGGACGGTGGCGTGCTCATGATCACACGGCGGGACGGCGAACGGGTCAGGATCCCGCAATCCGCGCTGGTCGCCGGGAAGGTCGTGCCCGCCGCCCCGGCGCGGCGCAGGGGGCCCGCCGCCACGTACCCGGAACTCGTGCGGGTCTCCTCCCGGGCGTGGCGGCCGGTGGAGAGCGAGCGGCTGGGCGAGTGGGAGCTGCGGGCGGCCGGCGGGTTCACACGGCGCGCCAACAGCGTGCTGCCGCTCGGGGACCCCGGGCTTCCGCTCGACGCGGCCCTGGCGGCCGTACGACGCTGGTACGGCGAGCGCGGCCTGCCCGCGTACGCGCAGACCGCGACCGGCGCGGAGGGCACGCAGGAGATGCTGTGCGCGGAGCTGGAGCGGCGCGGCTGGGTGCGCGAGGTGACCGCCGAGCTGTGGACCGGGGCCCTGGCGCCGGTCGCGGACCGGGCCGGGGGCGCGGGGGTGGTCCTGTCCCGGGCGGCGGACGAGGCGTGGCTCGCGCGGTACCAGCGCAAGGGGGTGAGCGAGGTGGCCCTGCGGGTGCTCGGTTCCGGGCCGTCGGTGTGGTTCGCCTCCGTGCCCGGCGCCGGGGAGGGCGAGCCGCCGGCGGCGATCGGGCGGTGTGTCGTGGACGGGCGGTGGGCCGGGTTCGCCGCCGTCGAGGTGGACCCCGGCCGGCGGCGGCAGGGGCTGGCCACCGAGGTCATGGCCGCGCTGGCCCGGCGCGCGCTGGAGGAGGGCGCCTCGGCGGCCTGGCTCCAGGTGGAGACCGACAACGACTCCGCCCGAGCCCTCTACCGCGCCCTGGGCTTCACCCCCCACCACGCCTACCACCACTACCGGGCCCCCGAAGAGCAGGACCCGCCGGACCAGCCCCCCACCACCGCCGACCGGCCCTCGCCGGGGGACACGCCCGGGGCTGGGTCCCTGCCGGAGGGCGCCGCCGGGACCGGGTCCCAGCCGGAAGGCACCCCCGAAACCCGGCCCCTGCCGGGTGACAACCCCGAGACCCCGGACCCAGGCAAGTGACGCGCCCAGTACTCGCCCCCGACAGGGCGACATGCCCAGCGGCCGGACCCGCGCGAGCGACCGCCCCGGCAGCCGGACCCGTCCGAGCAACCGCCCTGGCGGCCCGACCCACCCGAGCAACCACCCCGGCAGCCGGACCCGTCCGAGCAACCACCCCGGCAGCCGGACCCACCCGAACAACCACCCCCACAACCCGACCCACCACCCCGGCAGCCGAACCCGGCCCGTCAACAGGCCCAGCAGCCCGACCCGGCCGGATAGCCACCGTGGCGGTCGGAGCCGGCCCGGCGGTCACCCAGCGTCGCGAGCGCCGCGGGCATCCCGCTGCGGGCTGCCGTAGAACGCGCCGTGGAAGGGCATGAGGCTGCCATGAGTCATCCGTATCTGCCGCCCCCGTACCCTCCCTCCGAGGACCGCTCCGCCGAGCTGCGGCGGCGGTTCGCCGAGGAGGCCCGGTCCGAGCGGCCCGACCTGTCGGCGCTGTGTCTGCTGATCGGCGCGGTGACGGACGGCTCGCTGGACGAGGCCGGCATCGACGCCGCGCAGGCGGAGCTGGACCGGCTGGCGGGCGAGCTGCCGTTCCGGCCGGGCGGGCCACAGGCGTGGGCGGAGGCCGTACGAGAGCTGCTCGGCACCCGCCACGCGTTCCACGGGACGCCGGGCGACTACCAGCGGCTGGAGTCCTCCCTGCTGCACGAGGTGCTGCGGCGACGGCGCGGGCTGCCGATCCTGCTGTCGGTGGTGTGGCTGGAGGTCGCGCGCCGGGCGGGCGCCCCCGTGTACGGCGTCGCGCTGCCGGGGCACTTCGTGGTCGGGTTCGGGGCGGCGGCGGAGCAGGTGCTGGCCGATCCGTTCGACGGTGGCCGGGTGCTCACCGGGCCGGACGCCGACCTGCTGGTCGTGGGTGCCACGGGCACGCCGCTGGACCCCTCGATGCTGGAGCCGGCGCCGCCCCTGGAGGTCGTCCAGCGCGTCCTGAACAACATCCGGGCGTGGGCGGCGGCCCGGCCGGAGCGGTCGGACGTCGCCCTGCGGGCCGTGGAGCTGGCGCTGCTCATCCCCTCGCACCCGGCACGCCTGCGCTACGAGCGCGGGCAACTGCTGGTGCAGCGCGGCGAGTTCGTCGCGGGCGCCGAGGAACTACAGCACTACGCCGACCTGATCGAGGTGGTGGACGAGTCGGCGGCGCGCAAGGTCCGGCAGGAGGCGCGCACGGCGAGGTCCAAGCTCAACTGAGATGGGGGTGGCCCCTCACAGCCACCCCTTGTCCCGGGCGATCCGTACCGCCTCCGCCCGGTTGCGCGCGGCCAGCTTCTGGATGGCGGTCGACAGGTAGTTGCGGACCGTGCCCTGGGACAGGTGCAGTGCCTGGGCGAGTTCGGCGTTGGTGGAGCCGTCGGCCGCCGCGCGGAGCACCTCGCGTTCGCGCTCGGTGAGCGGGTTGGCGCCCTCGGCGAGCGCGGCGGCGGCCAGCGTGGGGTCGATGACCCGCTCGCCGGCCAGCACCTTGCGGATCGCCTCGGCGAGCTGCGCGGCCGGGGCGTCCTTGACGAGGAAGGCGTCGGCGCCCGCCTCCATGGCGCTGCGCAGGTAGCCGGGGCGCCCGAAGGTGGTCAGGACGACCAGCTTGACCCCCGGATGCGCCCGGTGCACCAGGGCCGCGGCCTCGATGCCGGTGCAGCCGGGCATCTCGATGTCGAGCAGCGCGACGTCCACGCCGTGCGCGCCGACGGCCGCGAGCACCTCGTCGCCGCGCGCCACCTGGGCGACGACCTCGATGTCGTCCTCCAGGCCGAGCAGGGCGGCCAGCGCCTCGCGGACCATCGACTGGTCCTCGGCGAGGAGGACCTTGATCATGCTCGTCATGCCCCGGATCCTATGTCCGCCCCGGCGGCCGTGGGCACACGCGCGACGAGCCGGAAGCCGTGCCCGACCCGGCCCGCCTCCAGGCTGCCGCCGGCCTTCTCCAGGCGCTCGGTCAGCCCGGTCAGGCCGTTGCCGGGCCCCTTCCCGGAGCCGCCGCTCCCGCTGTCCTCGACGGAGAGTTCGAGCACCGGTCCGTCCAGGGTCTGACGGCGCAGCAGCCGTACGGCGCAGCGGTCGGCGCCGCTGTGCCGGACCACGTTGGTGACCGCCTCGCGCAGCGCCCAGGCCAGCGCGGACTCGGCCTCCTCGGGCACGCCGGCGAGGTCGGGTTCGGCGGGCACCTCGGCGACGACCCCGGCGGCGGTCAGCGCGACCTGGGCGCCCGCGAGTTCGGCGGCGAGCCGGGGGCGCCGGTAGCCGGTGACGGCCTCCCGGACGTCCACCAGGGCCTGCCGGCTGACCTGCTCGATGTCGGCGACCTGCTGGGCCGCCTTGTCGGGGTGGCCGGGCAGCATCCGGCCGGCCAGCTCGCTCTTGAGCGTGATCAGCGACAGGGAGTGGCCGAGCAGGTCGTGCAGGTCGCGGGCGAGGCGGAGCCGCTCCTCGTTGGCGGCGAGCTGGGCGACGGTGGCCCGCGCCTTGCGCAACTCGATCGTGGTGCGCACCAGTTGTCCGACGCCGACCATCGCGAAACCTATGAGCCCCACGAGGAGCAGCAGGCCACGGGCCTCCTTCTCGTTCGAGTGCAGCCCGACCAGGTACATCAGCGCGGCCGTCGCCGGGATCGCCCAGTACGACGCCCGGACCGGCAGGGTGGCCCCGCAGGCCACCGACAGGTAGACGAAGAGGCCGAGCCAGGCGCTGCCGAGGGTGTAGGCGAGGACGGGGGCCAGGACGGCCAGGACCGCGATGAGGCCGACGACGGTCCGGGGCGCGAAGGACCGGCCCATGTTGCGGAAGACCAGCGCCAGGTAGACCCCGACGAACGCGGCCAGGCCGAGGGAGCCGGCCAGGGTGGCGCGCGCGGTGTGGTGGCCGCCGACCAGGTCGCCGACCGGTGAGCTGAGGAAGACCAGCCACACGCCGATCCACAGCACCTTGGTCAGCACGTCCCGCCGGGTGCGGGGGCCCTGGCCCAGCCTCACCTGGTGTTCCGGCCGCTTCTGGCCGGTCAGGGGGTCTTCCGTCATCGCGCTCACGCCTTCAGCGTGTCCTTCCGGTACAGCCAGGCCGCGCCGCCCGCGAAGAGGACGAAGTAGGCGGCGAGGACGGCGATGTCCGCCGCGTGCGGGGCCTGGCTCTGCTCGATCGCCCGTCCCAGGGCAGCGTACGCGTGCGTGGGGAGCCACTCGGCGATGTCCTGGAGGGCCTGCGGGAAGGTCGTGGACGGCATCCACAGGCCGCCGAGGATCGACAGTCCGAAGTAGACGATCATCGTGATCGGGCGGACCGCGTCCCCGGAGGCGAGGTAGCCGAGGGCGACGCCGAGCGCGGCGAAGACGAGGCTGCCGGCCCAGATGACCCCGGTGAGCGCGAGCCACTGCCAGGCGTCCAGGCGTACGTGCTTCACACCGGCGGCGACGGCGAACACGACGACGATGGCCGGCAGGCTCACCACGGCGGCGCTCGCGGTCTTGGCGAGGACGTAGCCGCGTCCGGGCAGCGGGGTCAGCCGCAGCTGCCGCACCCAGCCGCTCTCGCGTTCCTTGGCGATGCGCTCGCTGTTGCCCATCAGGACGGCGGTCAGGGCGCCGAAGGAGGCCATGGAGACCATCAGGTAGGTGGCGACGGTCAGAGCGGTGCCGTCGACCCGCTCGTTCGCGCCGGCGCTGCTGGAGAAGATCAGGTAGATGATCGAGGGGTAGAGCACCGAGAAGAACAGGAATTTCCTGTTCCGCAGGGCGCGGGCCAGTTCGAGCTTGATGAGGGCGTTCACGACTGCTTGGCCTCCTCGGCCTCCGTGATGGCGACGAAGGCCTGCTCCAGACCGAGCCCGGCGACTTCGAGGTTGCGGGGGTAGACGCCGAGGCCGTAGAGGGCGTGCACGGTCGCGTCGGCGTCGGCGGACTGGATGCGGACGGTCTGGCCCGATACGTCGATCGAGGTGAGGAACGGCAGCCCGCGCAGGGCACCGGCGTCGATCTCGCCGGACAGGTCGAAGGAGATCCGCCGCGCGCCCGCCTTGGCCTTGATCTCGGCGGCCGTGCCGTCGGCGAGGAGCCGGCCCCGGTGCAGCACCAGGACCCGGTCCGCGATGGCGTCGGCCTCTTCCAGGTAGTGGGTGGCGAAGAGGACCGTACGGCCCTGGTCGGCCTGTTCGCGCATGGTGGCCCAGAATGCCTGGCGGGCGGCGACGTCCATGCCGGTGGTCGGCTCGTCCAGGATGATCAGATCGCTGTCGCCGGCGGTGGCGAGGGCGAACCGGACCCGTTGCGCCTGTCCGCCGGAGAGCTTGTCCACCTTGCGGTCGGCGATCTGGGCGATGCCCGCCCGGGCCAGCACGTCGGAGACCGGGTACGGCCGCGGGTGCAGGGAGCAGGCCAGCTTCACCAGTTCGGCGACGGTGACCCCGTCCATCAGGCCGCCGCTCTGGAGCATCGCCCCGACCCGGCCGCCCACGATCGCCTCGCGGGGGCTGCCGCCGAACAGGCTCACCGTGCCGCCGTCGGCGTGCTTGAGCCCGAGGAGCAGGTCCAGGGTGGTGGACTTGCCCGCCCCGTTCGGGCCGAGGAGGGCGACGGTCTCGCCCGGGTACAGCCGGAGCGAGAGGCCGTCGACGGCCCGCACGCTCCCGTACGTCTTGGTCACCTGGTCGAACCCGACCACCGGGGTGGTGGCCGGTGCCGCTGTCGTCGTCATGCCGTCCATGCTGGCGGCGGGGGCCCGGGAGCGGGCAGTGTCGGGGGTCCTGAGTGCCGCATGACAGATGTCACGCGGTGCGGGTGACGGACACGGCGAGGGGGCGCCCCCTGGACGAGGGCGCCCCCGCAAGCCGCCGGCTAGCTCGGGTTGGTGTCGATGACCCCGACCCGCTCCGCCTCCGTCTTGCCCCGCAGGGCCTGGCGCAGCGCGCCGACCACGTCCTGCGGCAGGACGCCGCGCTTCCCGGTCGCGGTCTGGATCTGCACGCCGTCGAAGGTGCTGCCGTAGGCCTCCTTGAGCGCGCCCAGGTCGTAGGTGTCCACGAGCTTGCCGTCCACGGCCTTGAAGCCGAGGATCTTCGGCAGCGACAGCGGACCGAACCGGATGCTGTGCGCCGCGTCGGTCTGCACCTTGACGATGCCGGACATCGCGGGCTTCGCGAAGTCGTTCATCACCCGGTCCACCTCGGCGTTCGACACCGTCGGCTGCTTGATGGTGGTCGGCACGGTGACCGGGGGCGTGCTGCCCGTCTCCACCAGCGTGCGGTACGCCTGTTCGACCGCCGTGGTCGAGCGGCCCGCGTCGATGGCCCTGCCCGCCTTGCCGTAGACCGCGACGGCCTTGCCGCCGGACTCGAACTTGATGGTGCCGTCCGTGGCCGAGCCCGAACCGCCGCCGGCCTGCTGGAGCGCGGCCTGGAGCTTCTCCTCGTCCACCGGCATGACCGGCTGGACCACGCGCTTCTGTCCGAAGAGGGAGCCGACGACGTGGACCGGGTTGTAGTCGCTCTTCGCGGCCCCGCTCACCGTGGCCTGGTAGTCGAACTGGAGACCGGCGTTCTCCGGCGTGAGGGTGACCGTCTTGCCGCCCACGGCCAGCTTCAGCGGCTTGTTCACCCGGCTGCCGAAGGCGTCGTCCAGCTTCTTGACGGCGTCGTCGCGGGTGCCGCCGCCGATGTCGACACCGAGCACGGTGGTGCCCTTGGGCACGTCGGTGTGGTTCATCAGCAGTCCGGCGCCGTAGGCGCCGCCCGCCACGACGAACACGCCGACGACGAGCAGCATCAGCTTGCTGCGGCCCTTCTTCTTCGGCTTGCCCGCCGCCTTGGGCGCGGCGGCCGGCTCCGGCTTGGGCGCCGTGGACGCCGCCGGGCCGCCGGGCTGGGTTCCGAAGGGGGTCTTGCCGGCGTTCGGGACGACCGGGATGCCGCTGGTGACGGTGTGTCCGGAGACGTTGTCGGCGGACGGGGGGCGGTACCCGGGCGTGCCCGGTTCCGGGGCCGGCTTCTGCGGGGTGAGGATCGCGGTGTCGTCGCTGAGCCCGCCACCGGGGCCACGGCCCGCCGGGCCGCCGGGGCTGCCTCCCGGACCGCCGGGGACGCCGGGCCCGCCGGGTCCGGTGAAGCCTCCCGCGGCGCCGGGCGCGTCGAGATCGGCGATGTCGGCGAGGGCGCTGCGCGCCGCCGGGGTGCCCTGGCCGCCGAAGCCGGCGCCCGCCGGGCCGTCGAAGGGCTCGCCCGGCCCCATGCCGACGCCGCCGGCGGCCGGCGGGACGAGGGTGCCGTCGCCGGTCACCGGGCCGCTGGTGGGACCGGCCGGCCCGCCCTGCGGACCGCCGGGGCCGCCAAGGCCACCGGGTCCGTCGAAGCCGCTGGCGCCGCCGGGACCGCCGTTCCCGCGGGCACCGCCCGCGGCACCGCCGTAGCCGTCGTGCCTGTCGGCCCCGGCCGCACCGGCGCCGTAGCCGCCCTGGCCGCCGGGGCCCGCCGTGCCGGTGCCGAAGTCGTCCTGGCCGCCGTTCTCCGAGAAGTACGGCAGGTCGTCGCGGCGGGGCTCGTCGGAGCCGGTGGAGCCGGGTCGGGAGCCGCCGCCGAGGGGGCCCGCGGCCAGCGCCTCGGTCACGTCGAAGGAGCCGGTGCCGCCGCCGTGACCCGGGGCGACCGGGCCGCCGGTGGCGCCGGGCAGGCCCTTGCCGTTCGTACCGCCGGAGCGGGGACCGCCCGGTGCGCTCATGGAGCCGACCACACCACCGGGACGGCCGCCGCCGGGGCGTGCGCCGGTGGTACCGGCCGCACCCGAAGCCCCCGGACCACTCGAACGGGCACCCGACACGCCGGAGGAGACCGGGGCGGCGGCGGAACCGCCGGACATCCCGGCGCCGTTCGTGCCACCGCCGCCCGGACCGCCCTTGGGCGCGCCGGACTTGCGCGGCGCGAACCAGTCGCTGGTCTTCTCCTCCGCCTGGGCGGCGGGCTCGGCCGGGGCCTCGGCGGCACCGGCGGTCGGCCGGTCGGCCACCGGCAGCGGCTCGGCGGCCGGCGCCTCCTCGGCGCCCTCGCCGTCCCCCACGGGCTTGCGCACGACGACCGGCGGGATGGGCCGGGACCCGGGGATGTTGATCCGGATCCGGGTCGTCAGCGTGGTCTCGGTCTTCTTCTCCTCCGGCCGCGTGCCCGAACGGCCCGCGCCCGTACCGTCGTCGGAAGCCAGGGGGGTCCCGTACGGCGGCGTGCCGGAGGGGTATGCGGCTCCGCCGCGCCCGTTGGGCCCGGAGGACGGAGTGTCAGTTTCACGACTCAAGGCAGGTTCTCCCGGTTGGCTCCGCCGCCCGTTTCGACCTCAGTGGGGGTGCCCCCTGTTCGAGCGCAGTCGAGAACTTGGGGGAGGCTCGGCGGCGCGCACCACCATACTGGCCACTTCTGGCGCGTATCCCATGACCGCCGGGGAAACCCACACCGGACTCGCACCCGCGCCGTACGGCGAAGTGGTACGTCACTTGCCAAGTCGGGCGGGGCCGCCGCGCGGTTGCCGCCCCGCGCCAACGGTGGCGCAGATCACAGCGAGGGCCATGCCGCCGAGCAGGTACAGGTAGGAACTGCCGCCCGCGCCGAAGAGGTAGTCGCCCTCCGGGCGCGTGGTGGTGAGCAGCAGGACGGCGACGACCCAGCCCGCCGCCGGCGCGACCGCCCCGCCCCGGCCGCCGGTGGCGTACGCGCCGCCGAGGAACAGCCCGGCGGCGCCCGCGAGCGCGAGCAGCAGCCCGCCGGGGAACCAGGCGGCCTGGAGGAGGGCCCCGGCCAGGCCCGTGACGGCGCCGAGCAGGAGCAGGCCGACGAGGGCGGCGGTCCGGCCCGCGGAGGGCGGACGCAGCGGCTGGGCGAGCAGGGAGCCGTTCCCGCCGTCGCTCATGACGCCTCCCCGAGGTCGAGGCCGGCGAAGAGGTCGGTCTCCCCGCGCTGTCCCGGCCCGCGCACCAACTCGTAGTACTCGGTGGTGAACAGCGGCTGGGCGAGTTCGTTGGAGAGCGCGAAGTACGGCTCGGCGACCTCGATCTGGGTGGCGTGGGCGCGCATGGCGGCGGTCTTGGCGGCGGCGTACGCGGTGCCGTCGATCGTGGTGGTGATCCGCTCGTCCGCCACCACGCCGGGTACGTCGTCCACGGTGGCGCCCTTGTCGAACGGCAGTGCGGACAGCTCGTCCTGGAGGCGGGCGAAGGCCGCGTCGGCGACGGAGCGCGGGACGCGGTTCCAGTACACCTTGGCGATCCGGTGGCCGCGCTCGGCCGCGAGGTCGACCGCGCGCATGGCGACGCGGTGGGCCTGGATGTGGTCCGGGTGGCCGTAGCCGCCGTCGTCGTCGTACGTCACGAGGACCTGGGGGCGGACCTCCAGGATCACCTCGGCGAGCCTGCCGGCGGCCTCGTCGACGTCGGCCCGCCAGAAGCAGCCGGGGTCGTCGTTGTCGGCGAGGCCCATCATCCCGGAGTCGCCGTACCGCCCGGCGCCGCCGAGCAGCCGGGCGTCCGTCACGCCGAGCGCGGACACCGCCGCGGCCAGCTCGCCGCGCCGGTGCGCGCCCAGCGCGGCGCCCGTCAGGTGCCGCAGCCCAGGCGGGATGACCTCGCCCCGCTCCCCCAGGGTGCAGGTGACCAGGGTCACATGGGCACCCTCGGCCGCGTACCGGGCCATGGTGGCGCCGTTGTTGATCGACTCGTCGTCCGGGTGCGCGTGCACCAGGAGAAGACGCCGGGAGGGCAGTTCCGTCATGGCCTCCACCCTACGAGGTCCACCCGCCCGGCCCCGCGACGCCGGCCGTCAGAACTTGATGCTGCCGATCATGCTCGCCACGTTGGTCGTCAGCTCGCTGATCGTGGGGGCCACGGTCGAGGAGGAGAGGTAGAAGCCGAGCAGGATGCAGACGACCGCGTGGCCGCCCTTCAGCCCTGACTTCTTGATCAGCAGGAAGACGATGATCGCCAGCAGCACCACCGCCGAAATCGAGAGTGCCACGGCGGCTCACCTCCAAAGATCCCAGGGACGCGGGTTCTAGATCAGTTGAGCAATTCCATGCAGACGACAGCAGGTTCCTACCCACTCTGCGGTAGTGATCATAACTATCCGTACTCGCGCATCGATCGGCGCACAGCCGCACAAGGGGGCGCATGGCCAATATGGTCGGGGTATGACGACCGAGGCTGACTCCTTCCCCCGTCGGCACGCCCGGACCCAGCGGTTCACGCTCGGCGCGCCGCGCGCGTTCACCGTGGCACCCGACGGTTCGCGTGTCGCGTTCCTGCGTTCCGGCTCGGGCACCGACCGGGCCAACTCCCTGTGGGTCATGGATCTTCCGGGGGGTGCGGAGCGCCTGGCGGCCGACCCGCGCGCGCTCCTCCGGGGCGCCGCCGAGGAACTCTCGGCCGAGGAGCGGGCGCGCCGCGAGCGCAGCCGCGAGGGCGGCGCCGGGATCATCGGCTACGCCACCGACAGCGCCCTGGAGTTGGCGTCTTTCGCCTTGTCAGGGCGGCTTTTCGCGGCGGAGCTGCGCGCCGGGACGGCACGCGAACTCCCCGTTCCCGGACCGGTGATCGACCCGCGTCCGGCCCCCGACGGCCGGCACATCGCGTACGTCGCCGGGGGCGCGCTGCGGGTCGTGGGCGCCGAGGGCGAGGGCGACCGGGCGCTGGCCGAGCCGGAGTCGGCGGACGTCTCCTACGGCCTCGCGGAGTTCATCGCGGCGGAGGAGATGGCGCGTTCGCGGGGCTTCTGGTGGGCGCCGGAGTCGGACCGGCTGCTCGTGGCACGCGTGGACGACACGCCGGTACGGCGGTGGTGGATCTCCGATCCGGCTCATCCGGACCGTGAGCCGGCCGGCATCCGGTACCCGGCCGCGGGCACCCCCAACGCGGACGTCCGCCTGTTCGTGTGCGGGCTGGACGGGACGCGCACGGAGGTGGTCTGGGACCGCGCGCGTTACCCGTATCTGGCACGTGTGCACTGGTCAGAGGCGGGTGCGCCGCTGCTGCTGGTGCAGGCGCGGGATCAGCGCAGCCAGCTCTACCTGGCGGTGGACCCGGATTCCGGGGCCACGCGGATGGTGCACGCCGATGAAGATCCAACTTGGCTGGAACTTTTCGCTGGCGTGCCCTGCTGGAGCCCCTCGGGGCAGCTTGTCCGTATCGCGGACGAGGGGGGCGCACGGGTGCTGGCGGTCGGGGAACGTCCCTTGACCAGCGGTCAGTTGCATCTACGCGCGGTGCTGGACGTGGGCGCGGACGACGTACTGGTTTCCGCCTCTTCCGGCCCGGAGGCCGAAGCGCCCGAAATTGGCGAAGTTCATGTGTACCGGGTGAACGAACTGGGCGTGGAGCGCCTGTCGCAGGAGCCCGGTGTGCACTCGGCGGTGCGCTCCGGGAACGTGACCGTCCTCGTGTCGGCCGCGCTGGACCGGCCGGGTGCCCGGGTCCAGGTGCTGTGTGACGGGAAACCGACGGGTACTGTCCGGTCGTACGCCGAAGATCCTGGTTTGTCCCCCCGGGTGACCCTCACCCAAGGGGGCGCACGCCGAATTCCGTGCGCCGTGCTTATGCCACGGGACTACCCCGGTGACACTCCCCTGCCGGTTCTCCTGGACCCCTACGGCGGTCCGCACGGCCAGCGCGTGGCCGCCGCGCACAACGCCCACCTCACCTCCCAGTGGTTCGCCGACCAGGGCTTCGCGGTGGTCGTCGCCGACGGCCGGGGCACCCCGGGCCGCTCGCCCGCCTGGGAGAAGTCGATCCGGGACGACGTGGCGGCGGTCGTCCTCCAGGACCAGGTCGACGCCCTGCACGCGCTCGCCGAGCGGTACCCGCTGGACCTCACCCGGGTGGCGATCCGGGGCTGGTCCTTCGGCGGCTACCTGGCCGCGCTGGCGGTGCTGCGCCGCCCGGACGTCTTCCACGCGGCGGTGGTCGGCGCGCCGGTCACCGACCTCAGGCTGTACGACACCCACTACCAGGAACGCTATCTCGGCGACCCGAACGAGCAGCCGGAGGTGTACCGGCGCAACTCGGTGATCGACGACGCGGGCCTGGTCGACCCCGCCGAGCCGCACCGCCCGATGCTGGTCGTCCACGGGCTGGCGGACGACAACGTGGTCGTCGCGCACTCCCTGCGCCTCTCCTCCGCCCTGCTGGCCGCCGGCCGCCCGCACGAGGTGCTGCCGCTGTCCGGGGTGACCCACATGACCCCGCAGGAGACGGTCGCGGAGAACCTGCTCCTGCTCCAGCTGGACTTCCTCCGCCGCTCCCTGCCCCGGCCGGCAGACGGCGGTGAACCGCGTTAACACACAGGCAACTTCACGGAAGCTGTGCCGCTATACGGACACGGCATCCTGAAGGACGTACGGCCGTGCGGGTGCCGTGAACGGGCCGGGGTGCGCCATGTCACCCCGGCCCGTTGCCGTTCAGCCGGGACTCCTCCGGCGGCACCACTTGCTTCTCCTCCGCGAAGTGACAGGCCGAGGGGTGCGCGGCGGGCCCGGCCGCGTCGCGGAAGGCGGCCGGCACGGCGAGCGCGGGGACCTCCACGGCGCAGCGTTCCTGTGCCTTCCAGCAGCGGGTGCGGAACCGGCAGCCGGAGGGGATGTCCGTCGGGGAGGGTACGTCGCCGGTGAGGATGATCCGTTCGCGGTGTTCGCGGGCGTCGGGATCGGGTACCGGGACCGCGGAGAGCAGGGCCTGGGTGTAGGGGTGGGTGGGGTGGTCGTAGATCTCGCTGTCGCGGCCGGTCTCCACGATGCGGCCCAGGTACATCACGGCGACGCGGTCGGAGATGTGCCGGACGATGGACAGGTCGTGGGCGATGAAGAGGTAGGAGAGGTCGAACTCCGTCTGGAGGCGGGCGAGGAGGTTGACGACCTGGGCCTGGACGGAGACGTCGAGGGCGGAGACGGGTTCGTCCGCGACGATGATCTCGGGGCGCAGTGCCAGTCCGCGGGCGATGCCGATGCGCTGGCGCTGGCCGCCGGAGAACTGGTGGGGGTAGCGGTTGACGTACTCGGGGTCGAGGCCGACGACGTCCAGCAGTTCCTGCACCCTGCGGCGCCGGTCGCCCTTCGGGGCCGCCTCGGGGTGGATCTCGTACGGCTCGCCGATGATGTCCCCCACCGTCATGCGGGGGTTGAGGGAGGTGTACGGGTCCTGGAAGACCATCTGGATGTTGCGGCGCACGGCTTTGAGGGCCTTGCCGGACAGCCGGGTGATGTCCTCGCCCTTGAACGTGATGGTGCCGGCGGTGGGTCGTTCGAGGCCGCACAGGAGTCTGGCGACGGTGGACTTGCCGCAGCCCGATTCGCCGACGATGCCGAGGGTTTCGCCCTGGGCGAGGGTGAAGTCGACCCCGTCGACGGCCTTGACCGCGCCGATCTGCTTCTTGAACAGGATGCCCCGGGTGAGCGGGTAGTGCTTGACCAGGCCGCTGACTTCGAGGATCGGTTCAGCCATCGAGGCACTCCCTCCAGAAGTGGCAGGCGCTGCCCCGCTCGTCGGACACCTCGTACAGCGGGGGTTCGTCGGTGCGGCAGACGTCCCTGGCCATGGGGCAGCGGGGGTGGAAGGAGCAGCCGGGCGGGATGTGTGTCAGGTTCGGCGGCAGGCCCTTGATGGCGTAGAGCTGCCGGCCTTTGTGGTCGAGACGGGGGATGGAGTCCAGCAGGCCCCGGGTGTAGGGGTGGGCGGGGGCTTTGTAGAGGTCGTGGACGGGGGCGGTCTCCACGATCCGTCCCGCGTACATCACGGCGATCCTGTCGGCGACGTCGGCGACCACACCCAGGTCGTGGGTGATGAGGATCAGTCCCATGCGGTACTCGCGCCGGAGGTCCGCGAGGAGGTCCATGACCTGGGCCTGGACGGTGACGTCGAGGGCGGTGGTGGGTTCGTCGGCGATGATGAGGGCCGGTTCCAGGGCCAGCGCCATGGCGATCATGATGCGCTGGCGCATCCCGCCGGAGAACTGGTGCGGGTAGTCGCGCACCCGCTGGGCGGCGGCCGGGATCCGCACCCGCTCCATCAGCTCCACGGCCCTCGCGCGCGCCTGCTTGCGCGACATGCCCCGGTGGACGACGAACATCTCCCCCAGCTGGTCCCCCACCGTCATCACCGGGTTGAGGGCGGACAGGGCGTCCTGGAAGATCATCGCCATCTCGGTACCCCGGATCCTCCTGCGCTCCTCGCCCTTCAGCGTCAGCAGGTCCCGTCCCCGGAACAGGATCCGCCCCTGGGTGATCCGCCCGGGCGGCGTGTCGAGGATGCCCATCACGGCCTGCGCGGTCACCGACTTCCCCGACCCCGACTCCCCCAGCACCGCCAGCGTCTCACCCGCGTCGACGGCGTAGTCGACTCCGTTGGCGGCGTGGGCGATCCCGTCGCGGGTGTGGAACTCCACGTGCAGGTCGCGTACGTCGAGCAGCACGGCGGACGTCACCTCAGCTTCGGGTCGAGGGCGTCGCGGACCGCGTCGCCCAGCATGATGAACGCCAGCACCGTGACCGCCAGGGCGCCCGAGGGCCACAGCAGGGCGTGGGGGGCGTTGCGGATGTAGGGGGAGGCGGCGGAGATGTCGATGCCCCAGGAGACGCTGGGGGGTTTGAGGCCCACGCCGAGGTAGGACAGGGTCGCCTCCAGGGCGATGTAGGTGCCCAGCGCGATGGTCGCCACCACGATCACCGGGGCGACGGCGTTCGGCGCGATGTGCCGCAGCAGGATGCGGGAGTCGGAGGCGCCCAGGGCACGGGCGGCCTGGACGTAGTCGTTCTGCTTGGCGGTGATGACCGAGCCGCGCGCGATGCGGGAGATCTGCGGCCAGCCGAGCAGCACCATGAACCCGATGACCGGCCAGACCGTATTGGAGGTCACGACCGAGAGGAGGACGAGTCCGCCGAGGACGACCGGGATGGCGAAGAAGATGTCCGTGATCCGGGACAGCACCGCGTCCCACAGGCCCCCGAAGTAGCCCGCCAGCCCGCCCAGCACCGACCCGAACACCGACACCCCGAGCGTGGCCAGGACCCCGACCGTCACCGACGTACGGGCCCCGTACACGGTGCGCGTGTAGACGTCGCAGCCCTGGCCGTCGTACCCGAAGGGGTGCCCGGGGGCCGAGCCGTCCTGCGCCTTGGCCAGGTCGCAGGTGAGCGGGTTCCCGGAAGCGATGGCCGACGGCCAGACCGAGACGAACACCAGGAAGAGGATGACCAGGGCGGAGACGAGGAAGACCGGGTCGCGGCGCAGGTCGCGCCAGGCGTCCGACCACAGCGAGCGCGGCCTGCCCGCCGGCCCCGTGCCCTCCGGGCCGCCCGGTGTGCGCTCCAGCGTGGTCGCCTCGCTCGCCGCGAGGTCCATCGCGCCGCCCATGCCGGTACCGGCGATGGCACGCCCGGCCTCGTACGGCGGTTGCTCAGGCATAGCGGATCCTCGGGTCGAGAACGGCGTACAGGAGGTCGACGAGGAGGTTGGCGACCAGGAAGACGAGGACGAGGACGGTGACGAAGCCGACGACCGTCTGGGTGTTCTGGCGCAGGATGCCCTGGTAGAGCTGGTAGCCGACGCCGTGGATGTTGAAGATCCGCTCGGTGACGATCGCCCCGCCCATCAGCGCGCCGATGTCCGTGCCGATGAACGTGACCACGGGGATGAGGGAGTTGCGCAGCAGGTGCCGGGTGATGACCCGGCGCTGGGGCAGCCCCTTCGCGATGGCCGTACGGACGTAGTCCGCGCGTTTGTTCTCCGCGATGGAGGTGCGGGTCAGCCGGGTGACGTAGGCCAGGGAGACCGAGGCGAGGACCAGGCCCGGCACGATCAGCTCGCCGAAGGCCGCGTCCGGGGAGACGGACGGTTTGATCCAGGCCCACCGCACCCCGAGCAGCAGTTGGAGCAGCAGACCGGTGACGAAGGTGGGGACCGAGATCACCACCAGGGTGAGCAGCAGCACGGTGGTGTCGACGGGCCGGCCGCGCCGCAGGCCCGTGACGACGCCCAGCGTGATGCCGATGACGACCTCGAACAGGATCGCCACGATCGTCAGCCGGATGGTGACGGGGAACGCCGTGCCCATCAGCTCGGTGACCTTCTGCCCGTTGAACGCCGTACCGAAGTCGCCGGTGAACAGGTGCCCCATGTAGGTGAGGTACTGCTGCCAGACCGGCTTGTCCAAGCCGAACTCCCGCTTCAGCTGGGCCGCCGTCGACGGATCGCACGCCCGCTCCCCGCACAGGCCGGCGACGGGATCGCCCATCACATTGACCATGAGGAAGATCAGCAGGGTGGACCCGACGAAGACCGGGACCATCTGGAGCAGTCGCCGGACGACATAGCGCCCCATGGCGGCTCAGCTGACCTTGATCTCGTTGTAGACGGGCACGCTGAACGGGTTGAGTGCCACGTCGGACAGCCGCTCGGAGTAGCCGGCGCTGCCGTTCTGGTACCACAGCGGGATGGCGGCCATGTTGTCCCGGACGACCTCCTCGGCCTGCTGGAACAGCTTCACGGCCCTGGTCTGGTCGCTCTCGGCGTTGGCCCGGTCGACCAGCTCGTCGAACTTCTTGTCCGACCACTTGCCGTCGTTGGACGAGGCGTTCGTGTAGTACAGCGGCTGGAGGAAGTTCTGGATGAGCGGGTAGTCCATCTGCCAGCCCGCGCGGAACGGTCCGGTCATCTTGTGCCGCCCGATGCGGTTGCGGAAGTCGGCGAAGGTGCCGACCGGGTTGCCGACGCACGCCTTGTCGTCGCCGAGGGCGTTGTTGACGGAGTTGCACACGGCGTCCACCCACTCCTTGTGCGAGCCCGTGTCCGCGTTGTACGTGATCTTCACCTGGCCGCCGGGGATCCCGCCGCCCTCCTTGATCAGCTTCTTGGCCTCGTCCGGGTGGTACTCGCAGGCCTTGCCGCACAGGCCCTCCTTGAAGCCGCCGGCCACGCCGAGGACGGGCGAGGTCCAGTCGGTGGCCGGGGTGCGGGTCCCGTGGAAGATCGTCTCGGTGATCTGCTCGCGGTTGATCGCCATGGACAGCCCCGTGCGGACCTTCTCCGCGCCCGGCTTGTCCCACGCCTTGTCGTAGTAGGGGAAGGCGAAGGTCTGGAGGATGCCGGCCGGGGTGTTGAGGTAGCGGTCGCCCAGGTCGGCCTTGACGTTCTTCAGCTGGGCGGCGGGCACGTCGTCCACCAGGTCGAGGTTGCCGGACATCAGGTCGGTGTAGGCGGTGTTGCTGTCGGTGTAGACCTTCAGGTCGACCCCGCCGTTGCGTGCCTTGTCCGGGCCCGGGTAGCCGTCCCACTTCCGCAGGGACATCTGGGACCCCTTCATATAGGAAGCGACCGTGTACGGACCGTTGCCGACCGGCTTCTTCAGCCAGGCGGCGTGGTCCGTGAAGAAGGCGCGCGGCAGCGGGGCGAAGGCCGCGTAGCCGAGGGTGTCCGGGAAGGTGGAGAACTTCTGGTTGAGCCGGACGGTGAAGGTGTGGTCGTCCACCACCTTCAGCCCGGACAGGGTGTCGGCGGTCTGCCTGCCGCCGCTGGGGTGGACCTTGTCGTAGCCGTCGATGTAGCCGAAGAAGAGGGCGTTCTTCTGGTTGTTCCGCAGGCTCGCGCCGTAGTTCCAGGCGTCCACGAAGGAGCGGGCGGTGACCTTCTCGCCGTTGGAGAAGGTCCAGCCGGGCTTCACCTTGATGGTGAAGTTCCGCGAGTCGTCGGTGTCGATGGACCGGGCGAGCATGTCGGTGGCCTTGCCGGTCCTCGGGTCGTACTTCTTCAGGCCCCGGAAGATCATGTCGAGGACCTTGCCGCCCTGCACCTCGTTGGTGTTGGCCGGCTCCAGCGGGTTCTGCGGGTCGCCCCAGGAGGCGCTGAGCACCGCGCCCGAGGTGCCGCCGCCTGAGCCGCCGCCCCCGCAGCCGGTGGCGGCGAGAGCCAGCGCCACCGCGCACACGGCCCCCCGGGCCTGCGTGACTCCCCGCATGGCGTGCCTCCTCCGCGACGTTGATCCACTACCGGCCAATATCGTCATATAAGGCATGTATCGCATGTCCGCCGCCCGATTGAGCGGCCTTTGGAGGGAGACGTCATCCGAATGCAGGCACCGCCCCCTCGGACGCCCTGATGATCTTGGGTGGCGAGCGCAATAGATCTTCGCGTAACGATGCCGAAACGTTGGATTGAGGGGGGTCGATGTACGCATGTCGACACTCCACCGTCCGCATATCGAACGCCTTGCCCGTTTAGTCCGATTGACCCGATGTGAAGCACGGATTGATTACGGCGCGCTACCCGCGTAGCTACGGAACGATCAAGGAAGAGTAAAGAAGGTAAAGAGAAACCCAAGGCGGCCGAGAATTTATTGACCTTGAATGAATTGCGTTGAAAAAGTCCGGCGTAGCCCGTAGGGGAGCGCCCTGCGGAGTCATCAGACCCTCCCTTGGGCCAGGAGCACCATGACCCCCCCAACTCCATCCGCGGCTGCCCCGCTTGAGGTGACCGACGAGACCGTCGAGAAGTCGATCGCTTCGGACGGGTCGAAGGGCAGCGAGAGCCGGTCCCCCGGTCAGCTGGCCTGGCGTCGCTTCAAGCGGGACCGCGTTGGCGTCGCCTCGGCGATCATCGTGATCCTCTTCTTCGTGATCGGCCTCGCGGCGCCGCTCATAGCCAAGCTGTACGGCAAGGACCCGTACACGACGTACGGCATCAACACGCCCGGACTGCTGGGCGACAACGGCCTCCCGGCGAAGCCGAACGGCGGCATCGACAGCGAGTTCTGGTTCGGCATCGACCCGCAGCTCGGCCGCGACGTCTTCACCTTCCTGCTGTACGCGGTCCGCAACTCGCTGCTGCTCGCGACGGCGATCACGATCCTCATCATGATCGTCGGTGTGGTGATCGGCATCACCGCCGGCTACATCGGCGGCAAGACGGACTGGATCCTGGGCCGGGTCATCGACATCCTGCTCGCCTTCCCACAGCAGCTGTTCTTCGTGGCGTTCACGCCCGTGGTCCTCAGCCTCTTCGTGGCCAGCAACGAGGACACGCCCACCTCGATCGTCGTGATCTCCCTGATCACCCTCCTGGTCCTCTTCGGCTGGGCCTCCATCGCCCGGCTGCTGCGCGGTCAGGTGCTGGCCCTGCGCGAGCGGGAGTTCGTCGAGGCCGCGAAGGTCACGGGCGCGTCTCCGGCCCGCATCATCTTCAAGGAACTGCTGCCCAACCTGTGGACGCCCATCCTGATCCAGGGCACGCTCCTGCTGCCCGCGATGGTCACCACGGAGGCAGGTCTCGCCTACCTCGGCGTCGGTATGCAGGACCCGACCCCCGACTGGGGTGTCATGATCGGGTACGCCGCCGGCTTCTACCAGGACGACTTCACCTTCCTGCTCTTCCCCGGCATCTCGATGGTGATCTTCGTACTGGCCTTCAACCTCCTCGGTGACTCGGTGCGCGACGCGCTCGACCCGAAGACCAAGCGCTGACTCCGGCCCTTCTTCAGGACCACGGCAAGGACGCCGGGGTGCCGGGCTTCTCTCATCAACCCACTTCAAGGCAGGATGCGATGTCCTTCTCGCGCAGAAACTTCCTGATAGCCACCGGTGTTGCCGCCGCCTCCAGCTCCGTGCTGACCGCGTGCAGCAGCGGCAACTCCAGCAGCACCGGCACCGGCAAGCAGGAAGCGGCCAAGGCCCACACCACCACCGTCAAGATCGGCACGGCGGCGGACTCGCAGGGCCCGGCTCCGGAGGTCCCCGGCGCCAAGAAGGGCGGCAAGGTCTACCTGCTGAACGACGACGACTTCTCGCACCTCGACCCGCAGCGCGTCTACTACGCGTGGAACTCGCTGGCCGTGATCGTCCTCGCCCGCACCCTGACCGGTTACAAGGTCGGCGACGACGGCTCCATGACCCTGGTCGGCGACCTCGCCACCGACACGGGCACCATGAAGGACGGCGGCAAGACCTGGTCCTTCACCCTGAAGGACGGCGTGAAGTGGGAGGACGGCTCCGACGTCACCGTCGACGACGTCCGCCACGGCTTCGAGCGCGCCTTCGCCAACTTCATCACCGAGGGCGCCGTGTACGCCCAGACCTGGCTGTCGGGCACGCAGGAGTACCGCAAGTCCTACCCGGGTCCCTTCAAGGGCAACAAGCACCTCAAGTCGATCACGACGAGCGGGAAGACCATCACCTTCCACCTCTCCGAGGCGCGTCCGGACTTCAACTACGTCGTCGCGATGCACTCGTACGCGCCGAACCCGGTGAAGCACGACACCAAGCAGGACTACGACAAGAAGCCGTTCTCCAACGGCCCGTACAAGATCAAGTCGCACCAGACCGACAAGTCGATGGTCCTGGTCCGCAACGAGCACTGGGACCCGAAGACGGACCCGATCCGTAACGCGTACCCGGACGAGTTCGACTTCACCTTCGGCATCGAGGCGGAGACCGCCGCCGACCGTCTGATCGCCGACTCGGGCAACGACCAGTACGCCGTGTCCTGGCGGACCGTCCCGCAGTCGAAGGTCCAGCAGGCCACCGCCAAGGCCAAGGACCGCCTCTTCGAGGACCTGAGCAGCGGCACCAGCGTCTACTGGATCAACCAGACCCGCGTCACCGACATCAAGGTCCGCGAGGCCATCATCAAGGCCTGGCCGACCGCCGGCATCCGCTCCATCCAGGGCGGCGCGCACCGCGGTGACTACGCGACCGGCATCATGAGCCCGCTCGTCGCCGGCTACAAGTCGCAGGACGTCTGGGGCAAGCTGAAGAACCCGGCCGGCGACCCGGCCGCCGCCAAGGCGGTCCTGAAGAAGGCCGGCAAGCTCGGCACCAAGGTCGTCTACGCCTACCAGCAGGACCCGATCAACGCCAAGGTCAAGGTCGTCGTCGAGAACGCCCTCAAGGCGGCCGGCTTCGACGTCGTCACCAAGGGCATCGACTCCACCACCTGGTACGACCAGATCGGCAAGCTCGACAACGAGTTCGACATCTACTGGGGTGGCTGGTCCGCCGACTGGCCGACCGGTTACTCGGTCTTCCAGCCGCTGTTCGACAGCCACAACGTGGTGGACCAGGGCACCAACTACTGCCACCTGAAGAACCCGGACGTCGACGCGGCCATCAAGGCGGCCACGGCGGAGACGGACCAGGACAAAGCCAACGCCATGTGGGCCGCCCTGGACAAGCAGGTCACGGAGCTGGGCGCCTTCATCCCCGACGTCTACATGAAGCGCCTGTACCTCCACGGCTCGAAGCTCGGCAACGTCAAGATGGACCCGAACTTCGACGGCTGCATGCTCTACAAGATGTACGTCAAGGCCTGATCCACACCTGAGAGGTGGGGCGGCTCCGGCCGCCCCACCCTCGGCTCGTCCACCGGGCCCCCGGTCATCCCGTCCCGGCCCGTTCCGCACGACGGCCCTCCCAGGAAAGCCAACCCCCATGCTTCGCTTCCTCGTCCGCCGGCTCCTCGGCGCCGTGGTCACGCTGCTGATCATCAGCGCGGTCACGTACATGCTCTTCTACGCGGTGCCGCGCGACCCGTCCCGGATCGCCTGCGGCAAGGTCTGCACCCCGGAGACGCTCGACGTGATCCGGCACAACATGGGGATCTCGGACCCGCTGCCGGTCCAGTACTGGCACTGGCTTGAGGCCATTTTCGTGGGCCGCGACTACCCGGGCTTCGGCCACTGCGACGCCCCGTGCCTGGGCTACTCGTTCATCAACCGTGAGCCCGTCCTCTCGACGGTGTGGGACCGCTTCCCGACCACGGCCTCCCTCGCCATCGGCTCCGCGGTCGTCTTCCTGATCTTCGGTATCGGCACCGGCATGCTCGCCGCGGTGAAGCAGGGCAAGCCGCTCGACAAGATCGCCAGCTCGGCCTCGCTGGTCGCCTCCTCGATGCAGATCTACTTCGTCGGCCCGGTCGCCCTGTACCTCCTCGTCTACCAGTCGCACCTGCTGGACCAGCCCTCCTACACCCCGTTCAGCCAGAACCCGGGTGCCTGGTTCACCGGTCTGCTCGTGCCCTGGCTGGTGCTGGCGCTGATCTGGACCGCCAACTACACCCGCATGACCCGCTCGCAGCTCGTCGAGACGCTCACCGAGGACTACGTCCGCACCGCCCGCGCCAAGGGCATGTCCCGGCGCAACGTCTTCTTCCGCTTCGCCTGGCGCGGCGCCATGGGCCCGATCGTCACCATCTTCGGCATCGACATGGGCGTGCTGCTCGGCGGCGCGATGATCACCGAGAAGACCTTCAGCCTCCAGGGCATCGGCCTGCTCGCCGTGAAGTCGGTGATCAACAACGACCTGCCGATGCTGCTCGGTGTCATGATCATCACGGCCTCCTTCGTGGTGATCGCCAACATCGTCGTCGACGCCTGCTACGCCCTGATCGACCCGCGGATCCGGCTCGCCTGACCCCGCCCTCCTCCGCCAGCTACCCCGCATCACCCCCCTCTGGAGCGTCCCCGTGACGAGCACCGATTCGCAGCCCTTCCTGTCCGTCAAGGACCTGAAGGTGCACTTCTCGACCGAGGACGGCGTCGTCAAGGCCGTCGACGGCCTCTCCTTCGACCTCGTACGCGGCAAGACGCTGGGCATCGTGGGTGAGTCGGGGTCCGGCAAGTCGGTCACCAACCTGGCCATCCTGGGCCTGCACAACCCGGACAGCACGAAGATCGAAGGCTCCATCGAGCTGGACGGCGAGGAGCTGAACGGCGCCCCAGAGAAGACGCTGGAGCACCTCCGCGGCAACAAGATGGCGATGATCTTCCAGGACGCCCTGGCCTCGCTGTCGCCGTACCACACCATCGGCACGCAGATCGGCGAGGTGTACCGCAAGCACACCGGCGCCTCCAAGGCCGAGTCGCGGGCGCGGGCCATCGAGATGCTGAAGCGCGTCGGCATCCCCCAGCCCGACCGCCGGGTGGACAGCTACCCGCACGAGTTCTCCGGCGGTATGCGCCAGCGCGCGATGATCGCCATGGCGCTGGTGTGCGACCCGGAGCTGCTGATCGCCGACGAGCCGACGACCGCGCTCGACGTGACCGTGCAGGCCCAGATCATGGACCTGCTCAAGGACCTCCAGCAGGAGTTCGGCACCGCGATCATCTTCATCACCCACGACCTGGGTGTGATCGCGGACATCGCCGACGACGTGCTGGTGATGTACGGCGGCCGGTGCGTGGAGCGCGGCCCGAAGGCGGAGGTGCTGCGCACCCCGCAGCACCCGTACACCTTCGGTCTGCTCGGCTCCATGCCGAGCCTGGACGGCCCGGTGGACGTGCCGCTCAACCCGATCCCGGGCTCGCCGCCGTCGCTGCTGAACCCGCCGACCGGTTGCCGCTTCCACCCGCGCTGTGCCTTCGCGGAGAAGGTCCCGGACGGCAGGTGCGCCAAGGAGAGCCCGCTGCTGGAGATCGTGGACGGCCGCGGCAAAGCCTGCCACCTGACGGACGAGCAGCGTCGCGAGTACCTCACCGACACGGCTGCCAAGGCCCACTGACGTACAAGAGACGGAATTCACCAATGAGCGACACCACTCCCCTCCTGGACGTCTCCGGGCTGACCAAGCACTTCCCGATCAAGGGCGGCTTCCCGATCCGGCGCACGGTCGGCGCGGTGCAGGCCGTCGACGGCCTGGACTTCCAGGTCGCCGAGGGCGAGAGCCTGGGCCTGGTCGGCGAGTCCGGCTGCGGCAAGTCGACCACCGGCCGGCTCATCACCCGCCTGCTGGAGCCCACGGCCGGCACGATCACCTACCGCGGTCAGGACATCAGCCACGCGAACCGCAAGCAGCTCGCGCCGATCCGGTCCGAGATCCAGATGATCTTCCAGGACCCGTACGCCTCGCTGAACCCGCGGCACACGGTCGGCAAGATCATCTCCGGGCCGATGGAGATCAACGGCATCAACCCGCCCGGTGGCCGGGAGAAGCGGGTCCGCGAGCTCCTGGAGATCGTCGGTCTCAACCCCGAGCACTACAACCGCTTCCCGCACGAGTTCTCCGGCGGCCAGCGCCAGCGCATCGGCGTCGCCCGCGCCCTCGCCCTGGAGCCGAAGCTCATCGTCGCCGACGAGCCGGTCTCCGCGCTCGACGTCTCGATCCAGGCCCAGGTCGTCAACCTGCTCCAGAAGGTGCAGCGGGAACTGGGCATCGCGTTCGTCTTCATCGCCCACGACCTCGCGATCGTGCGGCACTTCTCCCAGCGCGTCGCGGTCATGTACCTGGGCAAGATCGTCGAGATCGGCGACCGCGAGGACCTGTACGACAACCCGCGTCACCCCTACACCCGGGCCCTGCTCTCCGCCGTCCCCGAGGCCACGGTGGACGAGGAGCCGCGCGAGCGCATCCGCCTGACCGGCGACGTGCCGTCGCCGATCAACCCGCCCTCCGGCTGCCGCTTCCGCACCCGCTGCTGGAAGGCGACCGAGAAGTGCGCCACGGAGGCGCCGCCGCTGGTGCAGGCGGAGGGCAACAAGCCGGGCCACCTGACCGCGTGCCACTACCCGGAGACGGAGCCCACGATCCCGGCCCCCCGTCTCTCCAAGGACCCCGAGGCGGCGGCCTGACACACCCCTTTCCGTCAGCCGCCCCCTTGCGGATCGGACTTTCACGGCCCATTGACCCGAGCCTCTGATCGTCCGCTCCAGGGGACGAGGGCCCGCGCCTCCCCAGGCACGGGCCCTCTTCCGCGTTCCGGGCGCCCGCTGTCCGCGGGCCCGCCTTCCGGGCCGGCCCGCGCCAACGGCCCCGCCGGTAGGAAGACTTCGGGAAGTACTCCGTTCCTGACCCACCGTTCAACACCGTGTGTCAGACTGCCGCGGTGGTGGATCACGTCTTTGCCGATCTCTCGTTCGCCGCTCTCTACGACAGCCTCAACCCCTGGGGACCGGGGGACGACTTCTACCTCGGTCTGCTGCGGGACGCCGGCTCCGTGCTGGACATCGGGTGCGGCACCGGCCGGCTGCTGCGGCGGGCCCGGGCCGAGGGGCACCGGGGGCGGCTGATGGGCCTCGATCCGGCCGCCGCCATGCTCGTCCAGGCGCGGCGGGCCCGGCCGGACGTCGAATGGGTGCTCGGCGATGTGCGGGTGCGGCGGTGGCAGGAGGACTTCGACCTCGTCGTCATGACCGGGCACGCCTTCCAGGAACTGGTGACGGACGAGGAGATCCGGGTCTGCCTGCGCGCCGCCCGCGAGGCCCTGCGGGACGGGGGGCGGCTGGTGTTCGAGACCCGCAATCCGGGTGCCCGTGCCTGGGAGCGGTGGACCCCGGACCGGGTGCACGAGATCACCGCCGCCGACGGCACGCCGGCGCGGGTGTGGCACGAGGTGCTGGGCGCGGACCTGGACCGGGGCCGGATCCGCTTCACGGAAACCTACGCCGGCCCCGCCTGGCCCGCCCCCCGGGTCAACCACAGCGTCCTGCGCTTCCTGGACGGCGGGACGCTGGCGGCCTTCCTCGCGGAGGCGGGCCTGACCGTCACCGCACAGTACGGCGACTGGAACCGGGGCCCGCTGACGGACACCTCCCCGGAGATCATCACGGTGGCCCGCCGGGATGACCCAAACGACAGGGCCTAGTCCGCCTGGCCCTCCTCCAGTGCCGCCAGTGCCGGGTCCAGGACGATGTCCTCCTCGCGGGCCTCGACGGTCGGCTCCTCCGGGAAGTGGCAGGCCGTCAGGTGGCCGCCCCGGTTGCCGGAGAGCTGGAGCAGCGGGGGTTCCTCGGCCGCGCACTTGTCCTGTGCCTTCCAGCAGCGGGTGCGGAAGCGGCAGCCGGAGGGCGGGGAGATGGGGGACGGCACGTCGCCGGCGAGGCGGATGCGCTCGCGCTGCTGCGCCTCCCCTTCCGTCAGGGTCACCTCGGGCACGGCGGACAGCAGGGCGTGGGTGTAGGGGTGCCGCGGGCGGGTGTAGATGGAGTCCCGGTCGCCCACTTCGATGATCTTGCCGAGGTACATCACCGCGACGCGCTGGGAGAAGTGCCGCACGATCGCGAGGTCGTGGGCGATGAAGACGAACGCGATGCCCAGTTCCCGCTGCACCTTCTGGAGCAGGTTCACGACCTGGGCCTGGATGGACACGTCCAGCGCGGAGACCGGCTCGTCGGCGACGATGAGTTTCGGCTCCAGGGCGAGGGCGCGGGCGACGCCGATGCGCTGGCGCTGGCCGCCGGAGAACTCGTGCGGGAAGCGGTTGTAGTGCTCGGGGTTGAGACCGACGATCTCCAGGAGCTCGCGGACCCGCCGCTCACGGCCGCCCTCGGGGTCGATGCCGTTGATCTCCATCGGACCGGAGATGATCTTGCCGACCGTCTGCCGCGGGTTCAGCGACGAGTACGGGTCCTGGAAGATCATCTGGATCTCGGACCGGATCGGCGCGAGCTGCTTGCGGTTCGCGTGGCTGATGTCCCGGCCGCGGTAGGTGATCGTGCCGCTGGTCGGCTCCAGCAGGCGCGTGATGAGCCGGCCGGTGGTCGACTTGCCGCAGCCCGACTCGCCGACCAGGCCGAAACTCTCGCCCTCGGCGACCTGGAAGTCCAGGCCGTCGACGGCCTGCACCGCGCCGACCGTCCGCCGGATCGGGAAGCCGCCCTTGACCGGGAAGTGCTTGACCAGCCCCGAGACCTTCAGCAGCGGCTCGCGCGCCGCGTCGTCACCGGCCTCGCGGGTGGTGGGGAGGACCAGGTCCTCTTTCATGACGGTTGTCCTCCTAGCCCAGACGGGGCCTGATCTCTTCGATGAAGATGGTGCGTTTCTGCTCCGCGCCCAGATGGCACGCCGAGCCGCGGTCCGGTCCCAGCAGCGGGCGCTCGGTGACGCACCGGTCCCCCGCGACCCGGTCCCGGAAGGTGCACCGGGGGTGGAAGCGGCAGCCGGTCGGCGGGTTGAGCAGGCTCGGCGGGGTGCCGGGGATCGGCGAGAGCGGGGTGCCGAGGTCGGAGTCCAGCCGGGGCATGGAGTTCAGCAGGCCCCAGGTGTACGGGTGTTGCGGCGCCCGGAGCACCTCGTCGACGGTGCCGCGCTCCACCGCGCGCCCGGCGTACATGACCATGATGTCGTCGGCCATGTCGGCGATGACCCCGAGGTCGTGGGTGATGAAGACGATCGCCGTGCCGAACTCCCGCTGGAGGTCCTTGAGCAGGTCCAGGATCTGCGCCTGCACGGTCACGTCCAGCGCCGTGGTCGGCTCGTCGGCGATCAGCAGGTCCGGGTCGCAGACCAGCGCCATGGCGATCATCGCGCGCTGGCGCATACCGCCGGAGAACTGGTGCGGGTAGTCCCGCGCGCGTTCCTCGGGGTTGGGGATGCCGACCTTGGCGAGCATCTCCACGGCCCGCTCCCAGGCGGCGCGCTTCGAGGCGCCCGTGTGCTTCATGTACGGCTCGGCGATCTGCCGGCCGATGGTGTAGAAGGGCGACAGCGCGGTGAGGGGGTCCTGGAAGATCATCGCCATCCGGTTGCCGCGGAGCTTCTCCATCTCCTTCTCGGTGGCGGTGATCAGTTCCTTGCCGTCGAGGAGGATCTCCCCGTCGATCGTCGTGAACATCGGGTCGTGCAGCCCGAGGATCGTCAGGTTGGTGACCGACTTGCCCGAGCCCGACTCGCCCACGATGCCCAGGGTCTTCCCGCGGTGCAGGTCGAAGGAGAGGCCGTCGACGGCCTTGACCGGGCCGTCCTCGGTGGAGAACGTCACCTGGAGATCGCGTACCGAGAGGAATCCGTCCGGCCCGGCCGGGGCCGGCGCCCCCTCGGCCTTGGTCACTGTGGTCACAATGGCTGGTTCTTCCTAGGAGAGCCGGATGCGGGGGTCGATCCACGCGTAGGTGATGTCGGTCAGGATGTTGATGATCAGGATGAAGAAGGCGCCGAACAGCATGACCCCCATCGTCAGCGGCAGGTCCTTGTTGACCGCGCCGTCCACGGCGAGCCGGCCGATCCCCTGGAGGGAGAAGGTCAGTTCGGTGACGACGGCGCCGCCCAGCATGGAGCTGACGTCGATGCCGAGCACGGTGACGATCGGGATGAGCGAGCCGCGCCAGGCGTAGCGCAGGAAGACGTACTTGCGTGACATGCCCTTGGCCCGGGCGGTGCGCACATGGTCCTCGGCGAGCTGTTCGATCATCGAGGAGCGTGCCATACGGGTGTACTGCGCGGTGAAGATCGTGGCCATCACGCAGACCGGGATCGACATCCCGACGAACCAGCCGACCGGGTCCTGGGTGAGGGGCACGTACTTGGGGTCCTCCATCCAGCCGGTGCTGTAGACGAGGACCGTCAGCACGATCGGGCCGAGGAAGTAGATCTGGAACGAGCTCAGCACCATGGACGCGCCGGTGGCGACCTTGTCGACCAGTGTCCCGCGCCGGTAGGCGGCGATCATGCCCGCGCCGACGCCGATGACGAGGAAGACGATCGCGCCGCCGGCGGTCAGGGTGAGGGTCAGCGGGAACCGGTCCATGATGGTGCTCCAGACCATGTCCCCCGAGTAGAACGACACGCCCAGGCAGGGGGCCGAGCAGTGCCCGGTCGGGAAGTCGCGGCCCGTCACGATGCCGGACATGAAGTCCCAGAACTGCTGGGCCAGGGGCAGGTTGAGCCCGAGGGCCTCCCGGATGTCCGCGAGCCGCTGGGGCGAACAGTCCTTGCCGCAGGCCAGGGAGGCGTAGTCGGAGGGTGCGGCCACGAAGAGGAAGAACGTCGCCGCCCCGATGAGGAAGAGCGTGACGAAGGCGCCGACCGTGCGCCGGATGATGAACTGAAGCATGGCGGGCTGGCTCTCTGCGGAGACGGTGGGTAGGGGGCGCTCGGACAAGGGGCGCGCTCGCTGCGGAGCGCGCCCCCTGGGTCAGCCGCGGGTCACTGCTTCAGGTACAGCCGGTTGATGTCGATGAGGCTGGACACCGAGCCGTAGCGGGCACCGCCCACGTTGGAGCCGGAGATCTGGAACTGCTTCGTGTACCACAGCGGAGCCGCCGGGATGACGTTCTCCAGCAGGTAGTGGTGCGCTTCCTTCCAGGTCTTGGCGGCGTCGGTCGGGTTCTGCGTCATGGCCTTCTTGATGAGGGCGTCGACCTTCGGGTCCTTGACGTGCGAGTAGTTCGCGGAGCCGTCGAAGACCTGCGAGCCGTCGTAGATCGGGGTGACGACCGTGCCCGGGGACGGCCAGTCCTGGCCCCAGCCGGTGATGTAGGCGTCGTACGGGTTCTTGAGCTTGCCGATCTGCTCGTAGTAGCTCGCGGAGTCGACCTCCTTGGCGACGACGTCGAACCCGACCTTGGTGAGGGCGTCCTCGATGGCGACCTTGCGCTTCTGGCCGGCCTCGCTGTTGGCGTAGGCGAAGACGATCTTCTTCTCGGCGGCCGGGACGCTCTTGAGGATCTCCTTGGCCTTGGCGATGTTGCCCTGCGGGGTCTTCAGCCGGCCGTAGGGGTCGTAGCTCGGCTCGTAGCCGGGCAGCGTCGGGGCGAAGTAGTTCGGCGCGACGTCACCGCCGTAGGCGCCGCCCTCACCGGCGATGAGGGACTTGGAGTTGACCGCGTAGGTGACGGCCTCGCGGACCTTCTTGTCCTTGACCCGGTCGAGGTTGAAGGCCAGGGTCATGACGTAGGGCTGGTAGCCCTTGACCGTGCGCTTGCTGGCCTCCGGGTTGTTGATGACGTCCTGGATCTGCGTGGCCTCGACGCCGTTGGTGAGCTGGATGGCGTTCTTGTTGTCGCCCTCGTCGGCGATCAGGCGCTTGGTCTGGGTGGACTCGGTGACACCGAACTGGATGGTGAAGCCGTCGACGTACTGGTGGCGCACGGAGTCGGTCTTCGGGTCCCAGTTGGTGTTCTTGACCAGCTTCAGGGTCTTGCCGGCCTTGTTCTCGGCGATCTTGTACGGGCCGGTGGCGACCGGCTTCTTCTCGTACCTCTCCTTGGTGTCGCCCTTCGCCGGGACGATGGAGTAGCCGGCCATGGCGAGCGTCTGCGGCAGGTCCGGGCGCGGCTGGTCGAAGTGGAAGACCACCGTCTTGTCGTCCGGGGTGTCCAGCACCGAGGCCGGCAGGTGCTTGCCGTCGAAGCCGCCGCCGGGCAGGGCCTTGCGGTAGTCGGTCCCGCTCAGCCAGTTCTGGAGGTAGGTCGGGCCGTCGAAGATGAACTTCGCGTACAGGCGCTCGACGCTGTGCCGGACGTCGGCCGACGTGATCGGGTTGCCGTTCTCGTCCTTGATGCCGTCCTTCAGCGTGAAGGTCCAGGTCTTGCCGCCGTCGGAGGACTTGCCGGAGTCGGTGGCGAGGTCGCCGACGACGGACACGTTGCCCTTGTCGTCCTCCTGGAACTGGGTCAGGCGGCGGAAGAGCAGGTTGGCGACCTGGCCGGCGTCGGAGACGTAGATCTGGCCGGGGTCCAGGTGCGACAGGCCCGCCTCCTGGTACACCGTGATCGTGCCGCCGGGTTTGGCGCCGGGCACGTCCTTCGCGGGTCCGGTCGAGCCCGCGGCGTCGACATAGGTGACCGCCTTCGACTGGACCGCCGCTTCCTTCTGGTCCTTCTTGGAGTCCTTGCCGGACTTGCCGCCCTCGTTCTTGGAGCAACCCGTGAGAGCCAGGGAGCCGGCCGCGATGGCGATCACTACGGCACGCGCTCCGCGGGCGCGATGAGACATCATGTGGCGAATCCACCTACCTGTCGGTTGTTATCCGTGAGATCTGCCGGGCGCCGGCCGGGTGCGGGCCGGCGGGGGCGGCAGTCACCCCCCACCCAACGGACGACCTACCGCCCGGACTTGGGGTCGAACGCGTCCCGTACGGAGTCCCCCAGGAGGTTGAAGCACAGGACGAAGATCACCAGCGCCACCCCGGGGAAGAACATGAACGCCGGGTCCTGCTCGGCGTACCGGGCGCCGGCGGCGAAGAGGCGTCCCCAGTCGGGCGTCGGCTCGACGAACCCCACACCCGCGAAGGACAGGAAGGCGATGCTGAGGATGGTGCTGGGCAGTTGGTACGTGAACTGCACCAGGATCGGGGTGACGACGTTGGGCAGGATCTCCTTGCGCACGATCCGCCACGGCGAGGCGCCCGAGACCTTGGCCGCCTCCACGAACTCCCTCTCGCGCAGGGACAGTACGGTCGACCGGACGATGCGGGCCATGCCCATCCAGCCCAGCAGCCACAGCACGATCAGCATGGCCAGGGCGCGGAAGTAGGTCGGCGTCTCCTCGCGGGGATCCACGAAGAAGGACGTGACGACGGGCATGAAGGCGATGAAGAACAGCTGTTGCGGGAAGGAGAGGAAGAAGTCGGTGCCACGGCCGATCCAGTAGTCCGTGCGACCGCCGGAGTATCCGCCGATCAGGCCGATCACGACACCGGTGACCATGATGAGCACGGTGATGCCGAGCGCCATGTACAGCGAGGTGCGCATGCCGTACAGCAGCATGGCGTAGAGGTCGCGGCCGTACTGCGGTTCGACGCCGAACCAGTGGTCGCCGGAGACGCCCCCCAAGTACCCCAGCGGAAGCCCGAATTCATCGAGGACGGGCTTGTCGGCGTAGGTGGGATCCTGGCCGTACAGGGTGTACGGATCAGTGCCCGTCAGCTTCACCAGCAGCGGTGCGAGCAGGGCGACGACGAAGTAGCCGGTCACCACCACGGCGCAGATGACGCCCGTGCGGTCGCGCTTGAAACGCAGCCACATCAGCTGGCCGGGGGACCGGCCCGCGAGCGTGACGGGTTCGCTCTTCGTCTCCGGCCCTGGTGCGCCGTCGACGACGGCCGAAGCCCCGCCGCCCTCTACATCGATAGGACTTGTCACGGTTCGTCCGTTTCACAGGTATAAGCGTGAGAGGTGTCCGCGTACTCCGAGAACGCGCGTGACCGCAGTCGGACGCGCGTAGTTACCGGGGTTCCCTCCTCATGACTTCACGTGTTCACCAACTGTCGAGGGTTTCCGTCTTCCCTCCGACACCCCTGACGGAGGGTCAGAAACCCCGTGGTGCTCGTGAGTCGGCGCTGTCCCCACAGCGCGAGACCCATTGACCCGAGCGCTACGCGGCTAACTATCTGCCATGGGTCGACCACCGACCACTGCCCGTAGATCTCAATTCAGTCACAGCTCACGCCTACACCTTCCAAAATCTGGACAAACTGTTCGCCAGAAGAAGGCGCGAAACGGACTTGTTACATGGCTATCGGGCAGCGATCTCCGCATGTCGGACATGGGGCGCCCGAAAACTGGTTGCAAAAAGCCCGGGTTCCCCCACCGTGGGGGGAACCCGGGCTCAAGTGGCCGGGAATCAGCTGTGCTTGGCGCGGCTCGCGGCCCGCGCCCGCTCCCGCTGGTCGAGCACGACCTTGCGGATGCGAACGGCCTCCGGGGTCACCTCGACGCACTCGTCGTCGCGGCAGAACTCCAGCGACTGCTCCAGCGACAGCTTGCGCGGCGGAACGATCGACTCGGTCACATCGGCCGTCGAGGACCGCATGTTGGTGAGCTTCTTCTCCTTGGTGATGTTGACGTCCATGTCGTCGGAGCGGGAGTTCTCGCCGACGATCATGCCCTCGTACACCTCGGTGCCCGGCTCCACGAAGAGCACGCCGCGCTCCTGGAGGTTCGTCATCGCGAACGCGGTGACGGCACCGGAGCGGTCGGCGACCAGGGAGCCGTTGTTCCGGGTCTGGAGCGGACCGGCCCACGGCTCGAAGCCCTCGTGGATGGAGTGGGCGATGCCCGTGCCACGGGTCTGCGTCAGGAACTCGGTGCGGAAGCCGATCAGACCGCGGGAGGGGACGACCCATTCCATGCGGACCCAGCCGGAGCCGTGGTTGGACATGTTGTCCATGCGGCCCTTGCGCACGCCCATGAGCTGGGTGACGGCACCCATGTGCTCCTCGGGCACGTCGATCGTCATGCGCTCCATCGGCTCGTACGTCTTGCCGTCGACGTCCTTGGTGACGACCTGCGGCTTGCCGACGGTCAGCTCGTAGCCCTCGCGGCGCATGGTCTCGACCAGGATGGCGAGCGCCAGCTCACCACGGCCCTGCACCTCCCAGGCGTCCGGGCGCTCGGTCTCCAGGACACGGAGGCTGACGTTACCGATCAGCTCGCGGTCCAGGCGGTCCTTGACCTGGCGGGCGGTGACCTTGCGGTCCTTGACGGCCGCCTTCTTGTCGGCGCCCTTGCCGGTGGCGCCACGGCCGACCAGCGGGGAGGTGTTGGTGCCGATCACCATGGAGATCGCCGGCTCGTCGACCTTGATCAGGGGCAGCGCGACCGGGTTCTCCGGGTCGGCCAGCGTCTCGCCGATCATGATGTCCGGGATACCGGCCACCGCGCAGATGTCACCCGGGCCCGCCTTCTCGGCCGGCTTGCGGGTGAGCGCCTCCGTCATCATCAGCTCGGAGATGCGGACGTTGCTGACGGAGCCGTCCCGCTTGATCCAGGCGACCGTCTGGCCCTTGCGCAGCTCGCCCTGCTCGACCCGGAGCAGCGCGATACGGCCGAGGAAGTTGTCGGCGTCCAGGTTGGTGACGTGCGCCTGGAGCGGGGCGTCCTCGTCGTAGGTCGGGGCCGGGATGTGCTCCAGGATGGTGGAGAAGAACGGCTCCAGGCTGGTGGAGTCCGCCGGGACCGTGCCGTTTTCCGGCTTGGTCAGCGAGGCGATGCCGTCACGGCCGCAGGCGTAGACGATCGGGAACTCGATCTGCTCCTCGTCCGCGTCCAGGTCGAGGAAGAGGTCGTAGGTCTCGTTGACGACCTCGTCGATACGGGCGTCCGGACGGTCCGTCTTGTTGATGCACAGGATGACGGGAAGCCGGGCCTGGAGCGCCTTGCGCAGCACGAAGCGGGTCTGCGGCAGCGGGCCCTCGGAGGCGTCCACCAGCAGCACGACGCCGTCGACCATCGACAGACCGCGCTCGACCTCGCCGCCGAAGTCGGCGTGGCCGGGGGTGTCGATGATGTTGATGGTGATGGGCTCCCCGCCGTCCTTGGGGTGGTACTTCACCGCCGTGTTCTTGGCGAGGATCGTGATGCCCTTCTCACGCTCCAGGTCGTTCGAGTCCATGACGCGGTCGTCGACCTGATCGAGCTGGTGGGCGGCGAAGGCGCCGGCCTGCTTGAGCATCCCGTCGACGATGGTGGTCTTGCCGTGGTCGACGTGGGCGACGATGGCGACGTTGCGAATGTCGTGGCGCGTGGCCATAGTGTGGCGTACTCCCGGAGTGTGCGGACTGCCCTGCGCGTACGTCCGTCGCGCGGGCCCTGCCGGGCTGGACACGCCACGGCCTCACCCCATGGTACGTGGCCTCTGCGGCGGGAGCTCGCCGGGATACGAAGGTGCAGCTCAGGCCGCCTCCCACGCCCCCGGCGACGGCTATGTGGCCGGGCTCGGCGAAACCTTCGCCCCCTTCTTCAGGAAGCCCATGTCCTCGTAGACCGGCGTCCCGAAGCCGAAGGCCCCGGCGTTGACCACGTTCTTGCGGACCCCCACCAGCTGGGGCCGCTGGTAGAGCGGGATCGAGCCGGCGGCGGCCCAGATGCGGGCGTCGGCCTTGCGGATCAGGGAACGCGCCTCGTCCTCGTCCAGCGTGGTCCCGGCCTGGTCGAAGAGCTGGTCGACCTGGTCCGTGCCGACCCGCGTGTAGTTCTGCTCGACGTTCACCGAGCCGTCCGCCGCCGCGACCGGCTTGGCGTAGATGGGCCGGGCGTCCGTCGCCGGGAACGCGGAGGACGGCCAGGAGTACAGGGCGAGGTCGTAGTCGCCGGCGGCGATGTGGTCCTTGAAGTAGCTCTCGTCGGAGACCTTGGTGATCGTCGTGCGGATGCCGACCTGCTCCAGCATCGCGGAGATCCGCTCGGCGACCGAGTTCAGCGTCTGCGAGCCGGATCCGGAGGGCAGGACGAAGCGCAGCGCGAGCGGCTTGCCGTCCTTCGCGAGCGGTCCGGCGGGCGCGGCGGCCGGGGCGGCCGTGCCCTGGGGGGCGTAGGCGCCGGGCGCGCCGCCGTGCTTGCCCTCCCGCACGAGGTGCTGGTCGGGGTGCTCGTGCTGGTCGCCGGCGGACTCGTGGTGCTTGCCCTTGCCGTCGCCGTCCGGACCGCCGTGGCTGCCGCCGCCGGCCTGGCTCCCGTCGTCGCGGCCCTTCTCGTCGTCGTCCTCCCCGACGACGTACTCGCCGTCCTTGCCGCCGTTCGACACGTCCTCGGCGGAGCGCTCGGGGCCGGCCGCCTTCTCGGGCTTCTTCTGCTCCTTGAGCGGGCCGCCGCGCACCCAGCCGGCGTCGGCGAGCAGTGCCTGCGCCTCCTTGGCGTCCTGGGCGCCGATCGCACCGCTGGCGTCGGCGTAGGCGGCCTGCCCGGACAGGGCGAGGTGGCTGCCGACGGGCACGGCGGGCAGCCCCAGCGGGGTGAGCACCAGCCGGGCCAGCTCCACGCGGTCCAGGGCGCGGGCGACGGCCCGGCGGACCCGTTCGTCGGCGAGGGGACCGGTGGAGCCGTTGAGGGCGAGCTGGGTGTAGGCGGGCTCCAGGGACTTGCGGACCTCGACGTCCCGCAGTGCCTGCTGCTGCTCCAGGTACCGGGTGATGGCCTTGCGCAGCTTGTTCTTGCCGGCGTGCACCTGGTCGGAGTCGAAGCCGTGTGCGAGCGCCCAGTCACGCAGCTTCTTCGCGGAGGTCCTGCCCCCGGCGCCCTGGAGCGGGGTGCCGGTGCCCTTCTCGCGGCTCGCCAGCCCGATCCGCTGGGCGTCGGCGGAGTCGATCTCGGCGAGGTCCACGCTGCCGTCGGCGAGGGCGGCGGCCCGCTTGTCGCGCGACACGGCGTGCAGCACGATCTCGTTCAGCTTGGCGGGCTTGCCCCACCAGCGCGGGTTGCGGGTGAGGACGACGTCCTTCTTGGCGGTGTCGACCTTCGCGACCTTGAAGGGCCCGGCGGTGACCTTCAGCTTGCGCCGGGCGCCGTCGTTGAAGGCGTCCGGGGTGCCCATGACGTCCTTCGGGTACAGCGGGGAGAACAGCGACTTCCAGTCGGCGTAGGGGCGGGAGAAGGTCACCCGGACCTGGAGGTCGTTGGCGCCGCGCTCGATCTTGGCGATGCGGTCGTAGCCGGCGTTGCGGGCGGTCCAGAAGGCGCTGTTCTTGCCGGACAGGGCGCGCCACTGGGCGACGAAGTCGGCGGCGCCGATCTCCCGGCCGTCGGTCCAGACGGCCTGCTGGTTCAGCTTGTACAGCACGACCTGGCGCGGCTCGGTCTCGATGACCTTGGCCGATTCCAGATAGGCCGGGTTGGGCACCGGCCGCCCGGCGGCGTCCAGCCGGAACATGGACGGCAGCACGGCCTGGGCGACGCGGCTGGTGCCGGCGTCGGCGTCGGCCTGGAAGGTGTTCAGGGTCTCCGGTACGGCGTCCACGGCCCACTTCAGGGTCCCGCCGTCGGCGACCTTGTCGCGGGCGACGAGAGCGATGTCCTGCGGTGCGAGGGGGGTGCCGGCCTCGTCGTCCTCGCCGCAGCCGGCGAGGAGGGGGACGGCGAGGGCGCTCGCGCCGAGGAAGACGAGGGCGCGCTTGACGTGCCGGGACCGGCCGCCGGCCGTCTGCGGGTGCGTCGCGGCTGGTCGCTCCCCGCGGCAGAGCCGCCCGTCGATGGAGCCTCGCACCCCTGCGGGGCGCTGCCCAACGCCGTCGTAGGACATCTCTGCTACCTCCAGGAAGCCACGGGCCTTATGCTCGCATTTGTCGGTATATGGAGCTGATCACGTTTGGCGGTATATGGAGCTGATCAGATCTATGCGGCCACTGAAGAGGAAAGGATCCGGCCACGGTGGGCGACACGGCGACGACGGCCGGCAAGCCCACCCGTGCGGCGCAACACACCGGGCAGTGCATCCGTGCGCCTCGGCCAATCGCTGCACATCCCTTCACACCGGCGTGCGTGAGGCGCAACACTCCAAGGCGCATGAACGTTGCCGCCCATGACCGCCGGACCCGCGGAAGCGAGGGCAAGTCATGTCCGTGCACGACGACATCAACGCCGTCCAGCGCTGCCTCGACGACCTCAACCGGTCGGTGAGCCGCCTGGAACACCAGCTCGGCAGCGCTCTGGAGATACGCCGGGTCCGCCTGGACGCCGACCACCTGCGTGAGAGCGTGGCCCTGCTGCGGGAGGCCGCCGCCCCGGCCACGCCACGCCGGCCCGACCTCGTCACCATCTCCGACGCGCCGTACGACATCAGCCTGTGGACGGACTCGGACGACGAGGGCCTGGGCGCCCGCGACCGCCGCGCCCCCTGACACTCCCCCGAACCGACCGGAGTCCCCCTTGGCTACTGGTACGGAACCCCAACAGAACAGCGGTGGCGTACGCGCCCGTACGCGCGCCGCGATCGCCGCCCCGCACCTGCGGACCGACCGCTGGTGGCTGGCGCCCGCCGCCACCGCGGCCGGCCTGCTGGCCTTCGTCGTGTACTCGACCTGGCGGGCCTTCGCGAACGCCCACTACTACGCGGCCCCGTACGTCTCGCCGTTCTACTCGCCGTGCCTTGCGGAGAACTGCCGGACCATGCGCGCCGGGCCCAACGCCGACCTCTTCGGGGGCTGGTGGGGCATCTCCCCCGCCGTCATCATCCTGATCTTCCCGCTCGGCTTCCGGCTGACCTGCTACTACTACCGCAAGGCGTACTACCGCGCCTTCTGGGCGTCCCCGCCCGCCTGCGCGGTGGCCGAGCCGCACCGGACGTACACCGGCGAGACCCGCTTCCCGCTGGTCCTCCAGAACATCCACCGGTACTTCTTCTACGCCGCCCTGCTGGTGGCCGGCGTGCTGACGTACGACACCGTGCTGGCCTTCCGGGACGAGCACTACCGGTGGGGGCACATGGGCCTGGGCACCCTGGTCTTCCTCGCCAACATCGCGCTGATCTGGGCGTACACCCTCTCGTGCCACTCCTGCCGGCACATCGTCGGCGGCAAGCTCAAGCACTTCTCCCGGCACCCCGTGCGCTACCGCGCCTGGCAGTTCGTCGGCCGGCTCAACGCCCGCCACATGCAGCTCGCCTGGGCCTCGCTGCTCAGCGTGGCGCTCGCCGACTTCTACGTCTACCTGGTCGCGTCCGGGGTCTTCGACGATCCGCGCTTCTTCTAGAGATCCAGTGAGGGACTGACTGATGTCCGTGGTCGACCGGCAGGAGTGGGACGTCGTGGTGGTCGGCGCCGGGGGCGCGGGCCTCCGCGCGGCGATCGAGGCGCGCGAGCGGGGCGCCCGCACGGCGGTGATCTGCAAGTCGCTGTTCGGCAAGGCGCACACGGTGATGGCCGAGGGCGGCATCGCGGCGGCGATGGCCAACGCCAACGAGCACGACACCTGGCAGGTCCACTTCCGCGACACCATGCGCGGCGGCAAGTTCCTCAACCAGTGGCGGATGGCCGAACTGCACGCGCGGGAGGCCCCGGACCGGGTGTGGGAGCTGGAGACCTGGGGCGCGCTGTTCGACCGTACGAAGGACGGCCGCATCGCGCAGCGGAACTTCGGCGGACACGAGTACCCGCGCCTGGCCCACGTGGGCGACCGTACGGGCCTGGAGCTGATCCGCACGCTCCAGCAGAAGATCGTCGCGCTCCAGCAGGAGGACTTCCAGGAGACCGGGGACTACGAGTCCCGGCTGAAGGTCTTCCAGGAGTGCACGGTCACCCGGATCCTCAAGGACACGCCGTCCGACGGCGGCTCCGCCGGGGGCCGCGTGAGCGGTGTCTTCGCCTACGACCGGGAGACCGGCCGCTTCTTCGTCCTCCAGGCGCCGGCCGTGGTCCTCGCGACCGGGGGCATCGGCAAGTCCTTCAAGGTCACGTCCAACTCGTGGGAGTACACGGGCGACGGCCACGCGCTGGCGCTGCTGGCCGGCGCCCCGCTGCTCAACATGGAGTTCGTGCAGTTCCACCCGACGGGCATGGTCTGGCCGCCGTCGGTGAAGGGCATCCTCGTCACCGAGTCGGTGCGCGGGGACGGCGGGGTGCTGCGGAACTCCGAGGGCAAGCGGTTCATGTTCGACTACATCCCGGAGGTCTTCAAGGAGAAGTACGCCGAGTCGGAGGAGGAGGCCGACCGGTGGTACGAGGACCCCGACCACAACCGCCGGCCGCCCGAACTCCTCCCCCGCGACGAGGTGGCCCGCGCGATCAACGCCGAGGTGAAGGCGGGCCGGGGCTCCCCGCACGGCGGGGTCTTCCTGGACGTGTCGACCCGGATGCCCGCCGAGGTGGTCCGGCGCCGGCTGCCGTCCATGTACCACCAGTTCAAGGAGCTGGCGGACGTCGACATCACCGCGGAGGCCATGGAGGTCGGGCCGACCTGCCACTACGTGATGGGCGGCATCGCCGTCGACTCCGACACGGCGGCGGCGCGCGGGGTGCCCGGGCTGTAC
The DNA here is from genome assembly GCF_001514055.1 of Streptomyces corchorusii. Classification (NCBI taxonomy): domain Bacteria; kingdom Bacillati; phylum Actinomycetota; class Actinomycetes; order Kitasatosporales; family Streptomycetaceae; genus Streptomyces; species Streptomyces corchorusii. Next base: position 44,328 of record NZ_KQ948354.1, read on the forward strand.
GCGGCCGGTGAGGTGGCCGGCGGCATGCACGGCTCCAACCGGCTCGGCGGCAACTCCCTGTCCGACCTGCTGGTGTTCGGGCGCCGGGCCGGCCGGCACGCGGCGGAGTACGCGCGGGCGCTGGCCCACCGCCGCCCGTCCGTGGACGACGCCCAGGTCGGCGCGGCGTCGGCGGAGGCGCTGCGGCCGTTCTCCGTCGGCGCGGAGGGCGAGGCGGGCCCGCCGGAGAATCCGTACACCCTGCACCAGGAACTCCAGCAGGCGATGAACGACCTGGTCGGCATCATCCGCCGCGAGGGCGAGATGGAGCAGGCCCTGCACAAGCTGGCCGAGCTGCGGGTGCGGGCCCGGCGGGCCGGCGTCGAGGGCCACCGCCAGTTCAACCCCGGCTGGCACCTCGCCCTGGACCTCAGGAACATGCTGCTGGTCAGCGAGTGCGTGGCCCGGGCCGCGCTGGAGCGCACCGAGTCGCGCGGCGGGCACACCCGCGAGGACCATCCCCGGATGGAGCGGGCCTGGCGCAACGTGAACCTGCTGTGCACCCTCGCCGACCCCGCCGGCGGCCTCGCGGCGACCGACCCGGCCCGCGGCCAGATCCGCCTCACCCGCGAGACCACCGAACCCATCCGCCCGGACCTGCTCGCCCTCTTCGAGAAGGAGGAGCTGGTCAAGTACCTCGCCGAAGAGGAGCTGTACGAGTGAGCAGCTACGAAGCCCGCTTCCAGGTGTGGCGGGGCGACGAACAGGGGGGCGGCCTGGAGGACTTCACGGTCGAGGTGAACGACGGCGAGGTGGTCCTGGACATCGTCCACCGCCTCCAGGCCACCCAGGCGCCCGACCTCGCCGTGCGCTGGAACTGCAAGGCGGGCAAGTGCGGTTCGTGCTCGGCGGAGGTCAACGGCCGCCCCCGGCTGCTGTGCATGACCCGTATGTCGGTCTTCGACCGCGCGGAGACGATCACGATCACCCCGCTGCGCGCCTTCCCGGTGATCCGGGACCTGGTGACGGACGTCGGGTTCAACTACCAGAAGGCGCGCGAGATCCCGGCCTTCGTGCCGCCCCCCGGTCTCGGCCCCGGCGAGTACCGCATGTTCCAGGAGGACGTGGACCGCCCGCAGGAGTTCCGCAAGTGCATCGAGTGCTTCCTGTGCCAGAACACCTGCCATGTGGTGCGGGACCACGAGGAGAACAAGCAGGCCTTCGCGGGCCCGCGCTACCTGATGCGCGTCGCCGAACTCGACATGCACCCGCTGGACGCGGCAGCCGGGACCGGCCTGGACCGCGGGCGCACCGCCCAGGACGACCACGGCCTCGGCTACTGCAACATCACCAAGTGCTGCACCGAGGTCTGCCCCGAGGGCATCAAGATCACCGACAACGCCCTGATCCCGCTGAAGGAACGCGCGGTGGACCGCAAGTACGACCCGCTGGTCTGGCTGGGTTCGAAGATCAGGAGGCGGTCGGGGGCGTAGCCACCCAGTCCTCCCGGTACGCCCGCCAGTCCGCCTCGGTGGCCGCGAAGTCCACGTAGAGGGCGACGCCGAAGCGGGCCCGGCCGGCGTCCGTGCGGCTCAGCCCGAGACGGACCCCGCGGACGGCGGCCGGGACGGTCTCGGCGCGCGCCCGGTGACCGAACCGGTTCTCGTGGTAGAAGGGCAGGCCCATCAGCAGGTCGGTGCCCTCGGGGGTGGCCTCCAGGGCGAGGCTGGTCTGCTGGGCCACGTAGCCGCCGTACAGGCTCTCCAGCGGCTGCATGGTGTCGTACGACATGACGGCGATCTGGTCCACCCGCCGGGCCACCTGCCCGAAGTACGCCTGCGACCACCACTTGGGGTGGCCGGTGGTCGTGCCCCAGAAGGAGTGGAAGGCGGGCAGCGGGTCGATCTGGTGGGCCGCGACGGAGAGGACGGCGCCCCGGGCGTGGGTGAGGTCGCGCAGGTCGTCGAGGAGGGACAGGTAGTCGCGGTCGCCGGAGTGGAGCGGTTCCAGGTCGACGTGGGTGCCCTCGAAACCGGCGGCGAGGATCTGCCGGGCCGAGGTGACGACCGCCGCCCGGGTCGCGGCACGCTCCAGGCGCAGGCCGTCCGGGCTCTCACTGGCCAGCTTGTCGCCGAGCCAGGCCTGGACGCGGACGCCGGGGAGTTCCCGGTGGACGGCCGCGATCAGCCGGCGGGCCTTCGGGTACGCCGACGCCGGCAGGGTCCCGTCGTGTTCGAGCGGCCCCGCGTGGACGTACAGATCGCGGATCCCCGTGCCCCTCAGGCGGCGGGCGAGGGCCTCGACGTCCCGGTCGGTCCTGCGTCCGTCCACCCAGGCGTGCCCGAGCCAGAGGGCGTCCTGGTGCCGGGTGCGGGTACCGGGGGCCGGATCACCGGTGTAGTTGAGACGGAGGGCCGTCTCGGCGGTGAGGAGGGGGAGCAGGAGCAGGGCGAGGAGGCCGGCGGCGATCCGCAGGAGGCGGCGTGTGCGGCGGCGGGGGGCGGTCCGGGGTCCGGCGCCGTCGGTATGGACACCATCGCTATGGACGTCCCCGGTATCGACGCCATCGGTCCGGTTCCCGCCCGTCCGGTTCTCGTCCATTCCGCCCCCCTGTCCGCCTGGTCCCCCACCCGTATCCACCCCGCTCGCGGAGCCGTCTAGCGGCCCATACGCTCCGAAATGTGACGTCCTCCCTGTTCCGGGGCCGGCCCCGGCGGGCCACCGCGCACATACGGGCGCGGGTGGCGCATGCCGTGCTGGGCGCCCTGGTGGGGGCCGGGTGGCTGGTGTTGCCGGTGATGACGGTCGATACCCGTGATCCGGTTCCCGTGGCGCCCGCCGGCGCGGTGGCGAGCGCCGCCGCGTCATCGCAGGCCGGCACGTCGGCCGCCGACCTCGTACTGCCGCTCGTCGCCGGGGTCGCGGCCGTGGCCCTGGCCGGATTCGGCTGGCTGCGGCGCACCCGCCGGGCCCGGACCCGGACGACCCCGGGGACCGTCTCGGCACATCCGCCCGTGCCCGCCCCGGCCGCCTCCGAACGCCAGGCCCGGGCGGCACTGCGGCTGGCCGACGACTGCGTACGGACCAGCCGGGAGGAACTGTCCTTCGTGCGGGAACGGTTCGGGGAGCAGCGGACCGAGCCGTTCACGCACGCGCTGCGGGCCGCCGGGACCGAGTTGTCGGCGGCGTTCGCCGTCTGGCGGCGGTACGAGGAGGGCGTCCCCCAGGAGGCGGGCGCCCGGCGTCAGGCACTGGCCGGGGTGATCGGCCGCTGCGCGGAGGCCGGACGCCGGCTGGACGCGCAGGCGGAGGCGCTGGACCGGTTGCGGGACCTCACGGCGGACGGGGAGGGGATGCGCGCGGCGCTGGAGGTGGCCGAGGAGCGGTTCCGGGAGCTGGCGGCGCGGGCGATGGCCGCGCAGAGGACCCTGGCGGCGCTGCGGGAGCGGTACGCGCGCTCGGTCGCCGGGTCCGTCACCGGGTACGTCGAACAGGCCAAGGACCGGCTGGTGTTCGCCGGCGCCCGGCTGAACGAGGCCCGGCAGGCCGCCGACGTGGGCGAGACACGGCGGGCCGCGTGGCAGTTGCGCGCGGGCGAGGGCGCGGTGGCCCAGGCGGGGGTGCTGGTGGGCGGGGTGGAGCGGCTCGCGGCCCAGGTACGGGAGGCGGCCGGACTGGTACCGGCCGCGCTGACCGGCGCGGAGGCGGAGCTGGCGGCGGCCCGGCGCACCGCGCCGGCACCGGGTGAGCCGGAGGCCCGGCCGGCGGAGGTAAGGCGGGAGAGCGGGCGGGGCTCGCCAGCCCCGGGGGAACCGGCTGCCCGGTCGGCCCACGTCGACGGGGTCCTGGCGGTGGTCCGTGAGGAGCTGACCGGTGGGCCGTACGACCCGCTGGACGCGCTGCGCCGGATCACTCGGGCCGTCGAGCGTCTGACGGGGGTGCGGTCGGGGGTGCTGGGCGCGGCGGCGCTGCTCGTGGCGCGCAGTTCGGTCGCCGGGGCGGAGGAGTTCGTCGGGGTGCACCGGGGGGCGGTGGGTGCGGAGGCCCGGGCCCGGCTGGCGGAGGCGGCTCGCGAGCTGGGCGCGGGCAGCGCGGGGTGGGCCGACGTCGTGGCCGGGGAGGCGCGGAGGCTGGCCGACCGGGATGTCCGGGCCCACGGCACCGAGGGGGACGCGACCGGCCCCGCCGGTGCGGTGCTGGGCGGCATCCTCCTCGGAGAGGACCCGGACGGCGGTCCCCCGCCCGCGTTCGGCGGCCCACAGACCCGCTCCCGGCTGCACAGGTAGGGCCGCCGTCCAAGGACGCCCCACACCGGCACCGGCGGCTGCTGCCTCCTTCAGGCGGCTGGGGTCAGAACAGGCTCAGCAGCGCCTCTGCCGGGTCGGTGAGGCCGCCCTCTCCGCCGGGCAGCGGCAACTCGAACCAGACCGTCTTGCCGCGGGGCGTCCGCCGCGAGCCCCAGGCCGCGCTGAGCAGCCCGACCAGCTGGAGCCCGCGTCCGCCCTCGTCGGTGTCCCGGGCCCGTCGGCGCCGGGGCTGGACCAGGCCGGAGTCCCAGACCTCGCAGACCAGGGTGCGGTCCAGGAGGAGCCGTAGCCTGATGTCCCCCTCGCCGTACCGCAACGCGTTCGTCACCAGCTCGCTGACCAGCAGTTCCGTCGTGTCGACCAGCGGCTCCAGATCCCAGGAGAGCAGCTGTCCGCGGGCGTACTCCCGGGCCCGGCCCACACTGCGCGGCTCGCGCGGCAGCGTCCAGTCGCCGACGGATTCGGCGGGCAGCCCCTGCACGCGGGCCATCAGCAGGGCGATGTCGTCCTCGCCGTGGTGGGTGTCGAGGGTGTTGAGGACGTGGTCGCAGACGTCCTCCAGGGGCCGGCAGGGGTCGGTGAGCGCGCCGATGAAGGCCTGGAGCCCCTCGTCCAGCGGGTGGTCGCGGGATTCGACCAGGCCGTCCGTGTAGAGCGCGAGCAGCGCGCCCTCGGGGAGTTCGACCTCGACCTCCTCGAACGGCTCGCCGCCCACGCCCAGCGGCATGCCGGGCGGCACGTCGAGCATCAGCGCCGTCTCGCCGGGCTCGACCAGCACGGGCGGCAGATGCCCGGCGTTGGCGAACGTACAGCGTCTGGTGACGGAGTCGTACACGGCGTACACGCAGGTCGCGAGGTACACCTCGGAGAGGTCCGCGTCCCGGGGCTGACGGGCCGTACGGGTCGCCTGCTGGACGCCGCCCGGCGTGCCGAGGCCCCGCGCGATCTCGTCCAGCGCCGAGAGCACTTCCGCCGGTTCCAGGTCCAGCAGGGCCAGCGTGCGGACGGCGGTGCGCAGTTCACCCATCGCCACCGCCGCCCTGAGGCCCCGGCCCATGACGTCCCCGACCACCAACGCCGTGCGGTGACCGGGCAGTTCGATGACGTCGAACCAGTCGCCGCCCACCTCCGTCGCCGCGTTGCCGGGCAGATAGCGGCAGGCGATGTCCAGGCCGGACGCCTCGGGGTCGCCGGGTGGGAGCAGGGAGCGTTGCAGTATCAACGCCCGTTCGTGTTCCCGGCGGTACAGGCGTGCGTTGTCGATGCAGACGGCGGCCCGTGCGGCCAGTTCGACCGCGAGGTCCCGGTCGCGGTCGCCGAACGGCTCGCTGCCCTTCGTCCGGGCGAACTGCGCCAGTCCCACGACCGTGTCGTGGGCGACCATCGGCACCGCCAGCGTGGACTGCACGAGACCGCCCTCCTCGGCGGGCACGCGCTGCGGGCGGGCGGTGCGCAGGGCGTCCGCGCAGGGCGAGGTGAACGGGAAGTGGTGCACCGCGCCGACCTCGACGCGTTTCCCGGAACTGCCGAAGGGCGCACCGGAGACGGCGCTGGCGAAGGCGACGCGGCGCAGTTCGGCGCTGCCGTCGGCGAGGCCGGGAGGGGTCTCGTCGCCGGTCAGCAGGCCCTGGTAGAGGTCGACGGTGGCGAGGTCGCAGAAGCCGGGGACGACGACGTCGAGGAGTTCGCGGGCCGTGGTCTCCAGGTCGAGGGAGTTCCCTATGCGGGCGCCGGCCTCGTTGAGCAGGGCGAGGTTGCGCCGGGCGGCGGCGGCCTCCCGGGCGGCGGCGCGACGGGAGGTGATGTCGGTGCCGAGCCAGGCGACGCCGATGGGCCGGCCGCTGCCGCTGTGCACGCGGTAGAGGTTGACCGACCAGTGCCGGCGTTCCTCGGAGCCCGGGACGAAGCCGGTGACGTGCATGTCGGTGATGGACTCGCCGCTCTCCAGCACCCGCCGCAGCGTGGCCGAGACCCGCTCGGCCTCACCGCGCGGCAGGTAGTCGTGAACTCCCTTGCCCCGGTGGGCGTCCGGGGTGCCGCCGAAGACGGAGGCGAACCGCATGTTGACACGGCGCACCCGCAGGTCCGTGTCGATCAGCAGGAATCCGAAAGGGGATTGACCGAAAATTGCCTGCGAGGCGGCGAGGTCGGTCTCGATGCTGCGCAGCGTGCGGACGTCCACGACGATGCAGACGGCGGCCTTGTCGCCCTCGGCGGTGCGCGTCGGCATGACGTACACCTCGGCCAGGCCCTCTTCGCCGCGGGTGCCGTCCGGCCGGTCCGGCATCCGGAACGGCACCACTCCGGTCCACTCCCGCCCGTCGAGGATTTCGGCCATCTTCCGCTGGCCGCGCTCGCGCAGGTCGGGATCGATGAAGGCCTCTATGGGGTCCATGCCGACGGCGCGTGCGGCGGGGATGCCGAAGAGCTGCTCGGCGCGCAGGCTCCACTGGTCGACCAGCCCGCCGGGACTGATGGAGAAGGACGCGACCTTGATGTAGTCGTAGATGGAACCGGGCGGACTGCTCTGCCACATGGCGTCACCGGGTGCCGCGGCGGCCTCCACGGCCTGCCTCCTCGCGCCGTCCGACGGGTCCTCGGACTCCGTGGCCTTCGCTGGTATCTCGCTCACGCGAACCGTCCCCTCCAGCTCACCGCGTCCGGCACCGGTCACCGGGGGCGGCTGCCCGCAGTATCCAGCACTACGGCGCCGCACGACACGGTGTTCACGATCACAGCTCGGTCCAGGTGCTTTTTGGACCGGTCCGTGACAACACTTCCACTCTTCTAACCAGGGAACACACCACCGAATCACACACCGCGGGACCACGTGCGCCCCCGGCGCGCACGAGGGACGGCACGCTGTCGGCCGTACACCCCCGTGCCCTGCGCGTGCCGTGCCGTCACCCGGGCACCGCCAGTTCGAACCAGACGGTCTTTCCGCTCGCGCCGGGCCGGGTTCCCCAGTCGAGTGAGGAGCCGGCGACCAGTTGGAGGCCGCGTCCGCTCTCGTCCTCGGGGTGGGCGACGCGTTCGCGCGGCAGGTCGGGGAGCGGGTCGGAGACCTCGACGCGCAGCGTGCGGTCGAGCCCGGCGGGGCGGACGAGCCGTACGCCGATGGGGCCGGTGGCATGCCGCAGCGAGTTGGTGACCAGCTCACTGACCAGCAGCGCGGCGAGGTCGGCGACGCAGTCGAGGTGCCAGCCGTGCAGCTGGGACCGGACGGCCGCGCGGGCGCTGCGCACGGCGCCCGGTTCCGCGGGAAACGTCCACTCGGCGCAGTCGCCATCGGTGTCGATCACGCCGATCACTTCCCAGGCCAGCGAGCCCACCCATGTCCGCTTTCATGGGGTTAATGGGCACATACCCGATATCCGGGTCGCAGTACCGCGTGAGAGGGCGCACTGTGGCACGAACGGGCGCGCTCCGCTCGGGGCCGTGCACCTACGCGCGGCGCCCGATCGCGGCCGCCACCTCCCGGACCGCCGGGACGTCCTGGTCGAGCCAGTCGACCTCCCAGATCCGGTCCGGCGTCAGCCAGCGCAGCTCGTCGTGGTCCTGGAGGGGCCGGGGCAGGGGCGAGCCGGGGCGCAGGCGGGCGGTCCACACCTGGAGGACGTACGGCGTCCGCAGCGGCCATGCGCCGGGCACGCGGTCGACCGGTTCGGCGTCGACGCCCAGTTCCTCGCGCAGCTCACGCACCAGCGCGTCCTCGGGCCGCTCCCCCGCCTCGACCTTGCCGCCGGGCAGCTCCCAGCGCCCGGCCAGGTCGGCGGGCGCGCTGCGACGCGCGGCCAGCAGCCTGCCGCCGTCGAACAGGGCGGCTCCCACCACCACGATCCGTTCCGCCTCGGGGGTCGTACGCGTCATGGAGCGGAGCCTACGGGAGCACGCGACCGGTCAGTTCTGCGTGCCGTCCCCGTTCTGCCCGATGCGCTCGACCCAGTAGAGCTGTTTGTGCCCCCGGTCGTCGAGGCTGTCGGCGATCTTCTGCGCCTCCGCGCGGGTCGCGTACCGGCCGACGCGGTAGCGATTGCCGTTGTCGTCCTGCCGTATCACGATCCAGGGCAGGGACACCGTGCCCTCACTCATGGCCCCCACCGCCCGCGCTCCTTCTCGCACCGCCCCGCCCTCCCCCGGGCCCGGGCCCCCGCCGGGCCCCGTATAAGGAAACCGCAATCCGCATATGCCCGAGCGTACGCCCAACCTTCACGCTGCGAATACGGCTTTTCACAAAGAGGTACGCATCGAGCCAGAACGCCGGGGGCGCACGGGACCGAACGCGCCGTCGGGAACGCGGCCGTCCTGGGTCGGGGGCGTGCCGAAGGCACCCCGGACCACCTGCGAGAACGGCCGGATTGCTGCGCCCCGGGCGGCCTCGGCGGGGGCGGGACGGCGCCCGTGACGGCCCGGGCGGCGCACCGGGGTGTGCGCTACCTCACGCGAAGGGGCGCGGGGTGGGCCGCCCGGACGGGGGCGTTCACTTCACCGGCAGGTGGTAGGCGACCCGGTAGCGGTCGGCCGGGATGACCAGGTCGGCGGTCTCCACCGGACGCCCGGAGGCGAAGTAGGTGCGCTGCACGACCAGGACCACGTGTCCGGGGACACCGCCGAGCAGATGCAGTTCCTCGGCGAGGCCGGGGCGGGCGCCGACCTCCTCGGTGACGTTGTCCACGATGACGTCGATGGCCCGCATGCGCTCGACCACGCCCATCCCGCCGAGCGGCCCCTCCTCGGGCAGCATCACCGGGGTGCGGCCGGTGACGGCGAGGGGTTCCCAGGAGGTGGAGAGCATCATCGGCTCGCCGGCCTCCCGGAACAGGTACTTGGTGCGCATGACCCGGTCGCCGGTCTGGATCGCGAGCCGCTCGGCGATGGCCGCGCCGGCCTCGGTCTGCGCGCTGCTGGACTCCCAGGTGCCGCGCACCGTGGCGTCGGCCTGCTCCTGCCGGAACGGGGTGGCGCCGCCGGCCGGGCGGTATCCGGAGCGGGCGACCCGCCGGGGCACGGGCCGCTCGCGCACGTACGTCCCCGAGCCGGAGCGGCCCTCGACCAGGCCCTCGGCCATCAGCACCTTGCGGGCCTCCAGCGCGACCGTGTCCGAGACGCCGTACTCCTCGCGGATGCGGGCCTGCGAGGGGAGGCGGGTATGGGGCGGCAGCGAACCGTCGACGATCTTCTTGCGGAGATCACCCGCGACACGCAGGTACGCCGGCTGCTCACCGAAAGCCACTGGCCGCTCCCATCAGGTTGTACAGACAGCTACAGCCTGGCAACCGTGGGTTGAGCCGTGCAAGCAAAGGCCAGAGAATCACTCGATGTGATGACAAAGGCGCGGGGAGGGCTTTACCCAGGCGCTTTCTGCCCCGTATAGGCGCGCTCTCACACCTGGACGCTGGCGTCGGATCCGTCGTCGTCGGCCGGCACGGTGGTGGCGAGCCCCAGGGCCCTGCGCGCGGGGACCCCCAGGGACGGGTCGATGAGGTCGAAGCCGGTGTCGTAGTGCTCGTAGAAGGCGTCCGCGTCCCCGGCCCGCGCGGCCTTCGCCCACTGCGCGCGCGCCTTGTCCAGGTCGGCGGCGAGCGCGGCCACGGGCCCGCGGGCACGGGCGGGCCAGTCGTGGGCGCGCAGCATCCGGGCCTGTTCGCCCAGCGCGGCCGACACCCGGCCCGCCCAGGCCCTGTGCCCCGGCAGGTCGTCCTCGACGTACTCCGCGTCGGGAGCGGTGTCCAGGGCGGCGTTGAGGACGTGCGCGGCCTTCAGGTAGGCGACCTGGTCGGGGTCGAGGACGGTCTCGTCGTTGCGCAGCGACCCGGTCAGGTCCTCGCCCTCGGCGGTGTTGCCGAACACGCAGGTGATCTCGCGGTCCCCGGCGGCCCAGCCGTCCTCGGTCGGTGTCAGGTAGTACACGTCGACGTCCCGCGGGACCGCCCAGCCGTCCATCGCGTAGCCGTCCTGGAGGCTCCAGCAGCGCTCGTCGGCGGTGTCGCCGACCGCGTCGTCCCCGGGGTAGGAGCCGCCGGGGAGCGTGACGGTAGCGAACACCTCGCCGTCGTGCGCGCCGGCGCAGGAGACCCGGTGCACGTCGTACGTGTCGCCGCTCAGCGCGCCCCCCGGCGTGTCGAAGCACTCGCCCTCGGTCAGCGCGAGCGTCCTGCCGCCGCGTGCGCCGTCCTCGAACCCGTGCCACAGCGCCGAGGCGCCGCCCGTCGCGATCAGCACCGCCCACAGCACCAGCCCGGTCCCGGACAGCGCCGCGCCGCCCACGGCCAGCCCCGTGCCGCGCTCGCCGCGCCGGCGGATCTGGCGCAGCCCGGCCAGCCCGAGCACCAGCCCCACCCCGGGCAGGCAGCACAGCACCCCGAGCACCAGGGAGGCGATGGCGAGGCCGTTGACCGGCGCCGGGTGGTTGTGGGGGTGGTAGCCCTGCGCCCACGGCTGGTAGGCGGGCAACCCCGGGGAGCCGCCCGGCTGCCGGGGGTACGGCGACGGGCCGTACGGCTCCGCCGGCCGCGGCCGGGGTGGCTGGTACGGCTCTTGCGGCTCGCGGGGGCCGGGAGGCGGGGGGAAGGACACCGGTACCGTGCTCCTGGATCGGGCGGCGGCGGCACAGGGGACCGGCGGCCGGCCGGCGGCTGGACTGACGTACGACTGGCCGCATGGTAAGCGTGACCGGAACGGGGGCGGAATGCGGGTGGAGACGAGCACGGTGGCCGGGGGGACCGTCCGGCGTGTGAACGGGCTGACGGCCCGGTGGGCACAGGCCCTGAACGGCGAGGGCACGGTGTTCTCGGCGCCGGGTGTGTGGCCGCTGCTGGCCTTCCTGGCCGACGGCGCGGCGGGCCCGGCGCGGGCGGAACTGGCCGGCGCGCTGGGCGTGCCCGCCGAGCAGGCGGCCGGTGCCGCGCGGGAGTTGCTGGCCGGGCTGGCGGGGGTCGCCGGTCTGGACGCGGCGCTCGGCCTGTGGACGCACCACGGGCTGGCCCTGCGGGAGGAGTGGCGGGCCGGGCTGCCCGCCGGGACCCACGGGGTCTTCGGGGACGACCTCGTCACCGCGCAGGAGCGGCTGGACGCCTGGGCGGCCGAGCGGACCGGCGGGCTGGTCGAGCGCATGCCGGTGACGCTGACCCGGGAGGCGCGGATGGTGCTGGCCACCGCCCTCGCCCTGCGCACCGAGTGGCGGCAGCCGTTCACGGAGCAGCCGCTGCGGCCCGGCTCCGGCCCCTGGCAGGGCCGTACCCTGCGCGGCCTGCACCGGCGCAGCGTGCGGCCGGACCGGGTGGGGGTGGCGGGCACGCCGGACGGCTTCGTCACCGCGCTGACGGTCCCCGGGGACAACGGTGTCGATGTGCATCTGGTGCTGGGCGAGGAGCGGATGACGCCCGGTCAGGTGCTGGCGGCCGGGGTCGCGGTCGTGGAGCGCGGGCTGCCGCTGACCGGGGGCGGCGCGCTGCCGCACGGGCACGTCGGCCCCGGCCTGCACGTGGAGCAGCAGCCGGCGACCGCGCCGCAGCCGACGACGCTGGACGTGACGACGGTGGCGTACGAGGTACGGGCGGACCACGATCTGCTCGCCCTGCCCGGTCTGTTCGGCCTCGGCGCGGCGGCGGACACCGCGGCCGGCCACTTCCCGGGGGTGAGCCCTTACCCGTTGGCCGTCGGGGAGGCCCGCCAGTCGGCCGTGGCCCAGTTCGGCGCGCTCGGCTTCCGGGCGGCGGCGGTGACGGCGGTCATGCCGGTGCCGGCCGGCGGGGTCCCGCAGTACCGGTACGAGACGACGGTCGTCCGCGTCGCCTTCGACCGTCCCTTCGCGTTCCTGGCCACCCACCGCGAGTCCCGCCTGGTGCTGGCGGCGGGCTGGGTGACGGAACCGGCGCCGTACCCGGTGCCGTCCCCCGCTCGGTGAGGCGGCACCGGTCCTCCCTCCGACGGCGCACGGCGAGCGGGACCCGGACGGGAACGGCGTGGGAGGTGAACGGGCCCGGGTGCCGGAATTCTGACGGGGACACACGTCTGGAGAAGGAGGATGCCGTGAAGCGTCCGGAGTACAGCCCGGCCGACGACTCGGTCCTGCACCGCATCAACCAGGAACTCGCCCGCGTCGGCAGTCTGGGGGCCCGGGGGACGCGGGCACTGCCGGAGGGCACCGAGTTCCTGATCACCACGGTCACCGAGAGCGGCATGCACCAGGTCGTCGCCGTGGACGCCCGGCGGCGCGGCAGCGCGGAGCCGTCGCTGGCCACCCCGGACGAACAGGTCGAACTCCGTTCGGTGGTACGGGCCCTGCTGGACATGGCCGGACACAGCTCGGGGACGGTCCGCACGTCGGTGGTCCTGCTCGCGGAGGGCCCGCGGGTCGTGGCGTGCACCGGACTGGTCCCCGCCCCGCCGAAGCCGTAGCCGTAGCCGTAGCCGTAGCCGTAGCCGGGCGGGGAGCCGTTCCCGTGGGGGCCGTGGTTCCCGGTATCGCGGGAGGAACGGTCCGGGAACGGCTCCCAGCAGCATCAGTGGTGTCGAGAACGGGACATCACAAGGGGGACAAGACGATGCGTGACAAGCTGGCGGGTCTGTTCGGGGTGGTCGCGATGGCGCTGGTGTTCGGGCTGGGCGCGGCGGCCCAGCACAACGCGGCGGCCGACCGGCCGGCCGGGCACCATGTGACCGCCGAGAACCAGGGCCCGACCGTCATCACCGCGTCCTCCGCGGGCTGACCGCCGCCTCCCGCGCGGGGGCCCGGTGCGGGAGCCGCATGCCGCGGCGTCTCAGCGGCTCCGGCCGATCTCGGGTACGCCCATCGTGTCGAAGAGCCCGGCGGCGGCCCCGGCGTGCTGCCGGGCCGCCGCGTGGTCGCCGAGGGCCTCGCAGGCCCGCGCCAGGCCGGCCAGAGCGTGGGCCTCCTCGATCCGGTAACCGATGCCCGAAGCGGTCTTCAGGGCACTGGTGTGCAGGTGCAGCGCCTTGGCGGGATCGCCCTGCCGGGTGCACAGCCGGCCGAGTATGTTCTCGGTCTTCACCTGCCGGATCGGCACCACGCTCGACCGGACGAGTTCCAGGGCCTGGTCCGCGAGGCGCGCCGCGTCGGCCGTGTCGCCCAGGCGGTGCTGGACGTCGGCCGACAGGGCGAGCAGCACGCCGACGTTGCCGGGGTCGTGGGTCTGGTCGCCGATGCGCCGGGCCCGTTCGAGGCACTGCTGGGCCTCGGTGTACTCCTTCAGGCCCAGCAGCGCGAGGGCGAGGTCGGTGACGGACACGATCTCGTTCTCGCGGTTGCCGAGGCGCCGGTCGAGTTCGACGGCCCGCCGTGCCGCCTCCGCCGCCTCCGGATACCGGCCCCACTGCTCGTACAGGGTGCTGAGAATGGTCAGGCTCTCGGACTCCGAGCGCGCGTTCCCCAGCTCCCGGCCGAGGTCGACGGCCCGGACCAGGTGCGGCAGGGCCTCGTCGAAACGGCCGAGCACGCTGTTGAGCAGGCCGAGGGTGGACTCCGAGTGGGCCTCGGTGTCCCGGTCACCGAGCTCGGTGGCCACCTCCAGCGCCTCCCGGGCCACTTCGACGCCCTCCTCGAAGCGGCCCAGCTTCCAGCAGGCGACCCCCAGGTTGGACAGGCTCACCGCGAGCAGCACCAGATCGCCGAGCCGGCGGGCGACCTCGACCGCGCTGCGGCTCAGGTCGCGGAACTCGCTGATGTGGCCGCGGGCGTTGAGGTAGAAGACCACGTCGCGGGTCAGCCACACCGCGTGGCGGTCGTGGCCATGCGTCCGGGCCAGGGCGACGGCGCCGCTGAGCGCGGTGTGCTCCCGCGTGAACCAGGTCAGGGCCCGGTGGGCGTCACCGAGGTCCGGCAGCTCCGCCCCGGTGGCCGGCAGACCGGTCGGACGGCGGCGCCGCCCGGGGAAGAGGACGTCGCAGGCCCGCTCGGTGGCCGTGAGGTAGTAGGCGAGCAGCCGCCCGACCGCGGCGTGGTCCTCCTCTTCCGTGGCCGGTCCGCGCAGGCTGAGCGCGAAGCTGCGCACGAGGTCGTGGAAGGCGTACAGGCCCACGTCCGGCTGCTGGAGCAGGTGGACGTCGAGCATGTGCTCCAGGATGTCCTCGGCGTCACGGGTGTCCGTGCCCAGGAGGGCCGCGGCCGAGTGGACGTCGATGTCGGAGCCGGGGTGCAGCGCCAGCAGCCGGAAGGCGACGCGGGACTCCGCCGCCATCGTCTGGTACGACAGGCGCAGGGTGGCCGCCACGCTCCGTTCGCCCAGGCTCAGTTCGTCGAGCCGGCGCGTCTCGTCGCACAGCCGGTCCACCAGGTAACCGACCGTCCAGCGCGGCCGGTTGCGCAGCCGGGCGGTGGCGATCCGCAGGGCGAGGGGCAGATGGCCGCAGAGCCGGGCCAGCTCGGCCGACGCCTCGGGCTCCGCCGCGACCCGCTCGGCGCCGAGCGTCTTCGACACCAGCAGCACGCTGTCGTCGCCGGACATGACGTCGAGCGAGGTCCAGTGCGCCCCGTCGAGGTCCAGCAGCCGGCTGCGGCTCGTCACCAGGACCAGGCAGCCCGGCGACGGGGGCATGAGGAGGCGGACATCGGCCGCGTCGACCGCGTTGTCGAGCAGCAGGAGCAGCCGCCGGCCCGTCAGCGCGGCCCGCCAGGCGGCGGTGCGGCCCTCCAGGTCGTCGGGGATCTGGTCGCCGGGGACGCCGAGCGCGCGCAGCAGGGTGGCGAGGGCCGCCGCCGAGGTCACGGGCTGCTCGCCCGGTGTGTAGCCGCGCAGGTTGATGTAGAGCCGGCCATCGGGGTAGTCGTCGGCCAGCCGGTGCGCGACGCGGACGGCCAGGGCCGTCTTGCCGCAGCCGCCCATGCCGTCTATGGCGACGATCCCGGGGGCGGAGGTGACGGACCGCTGGGCGCAGTCGAGCAGCTCGCGCTGTTCACGGTCGCGGCCGGAGAAGTCGGCCAGGTCGCAGGGCAGGGTGCACGGTGCCTGGGCCGGCGCCGGCGCGGCCGGCGCGGGGGACGCGGGCGGCTCCGGGGCGGCCAGGTCGGGGCTCTCCCGGAGGATCCCCTCGTAGACCTGGGTGAGTTGCTGGCCCGGGTCGATGCCCAGCTCCTCCACCAGCAGGTCCCGGACCCGGGCGTACTCCTCCAGTGCCTCCGCCTGCCGGCTGGAGCGGTACAGCGCGAGCATCAGCTGGCGGCGCAGGTTCTCCCGCAGCGGGTACTTCGCCGTCAGGTCGCGCAGGTCGGCGACGAGTTCGGCGGCCTGGCCGAGGCCGAGGCACAGCTCGAAGAGCTGCTCCGCGGCGGCGAGGCGGCGCTCGTCCAGCGCGGCGGCGGCGGCGGAGATCACCGGGCCGGCGACATCGGAGAGGACAGGTCCGCGCCACAGTTCCAGGGCGGTCCGCAGCGCCTCGACCGCCTGGGCCGCGTGGTCCTGTTCGGCCGCGGCCCGGGCCCGGCGGACCAGGACGGTGAACTCGGTCAGGTCGAGCTGGTCCTCAAGGACGGCGACGCGGTAGCCGGGGCCGTCGGTGAGGACGACCTGGCTCCCGCCGGGTATGCGGCGGCGCAGGTCGGCCACCGCCTTGCGGACCTGGTGGGACGCGGTGGCCGGAGGCTCCTCCTCCCACGCCGCCTCGACGAGCCGGGAGACGGGAACGAGTCTGCCCGGCTCAAGCAGCAGGGTGGCGAGCACCCGCTCCTGGACCAGTCCGCCGAGTCTCAGCCGGGTTTCCCCCGCCCAGACCTCCAGCGGCCCCAGCACGTTGAAGCGCAGCCGGTCTTCGGCATGTTGTCCCAGCAAGCTTCTCCCCCTTGATTCCGTCCTCCCGCGCCGCCCCGGCCGGCCGGGGCGGCGCGACCAGGCGCGCGGACACCGGCGGCAGTGCCGGAACGCGCTCCCGAAGGGCACCGCCGAGGCGCCGTCGGTCCCCGCCCGACGGATCTCCCAGCGGACCGGACAGCACACGGGACGGGGCGTGCGCCGTCCTCGTCCGGTACGCGCGGGCACCGGCCGGGCCCCACGCCCGGCGGGCACGGCGAACCGGCAGGACTCGGCGGGACTCGGCAGCCGCACCGCCCACGGCGTTCGTCACACCGTTCCGCACCCGCTCGGCCGCCATCGGCTCCCCAACCCCCCGTGCCCCCGGTTCACCCGGCGGGCCCCCAAACCCACGGAAGCATAACGCCTGGCGGCGCGAAGACCCCGTGCCGTGCACGGCCTTCCGTCCGGGGCCGCCACGGCCGCCACGGGCCGCCCCGGCCGGCCGGCTCCGGGACCGTCCGGCCGGCTCCGGGACCGTGCGGTACCGCTCGGGGAAGGGATCGGGAACGGCCGGCCGGACCCTGCGAGGGCAGGCAGGAGAGGGCGGGGCGCGCGGCGAACCCGTGGCACACCGCCCCCGACCATCGCAAGGAGCATGAGCGTGGGCAGACCGGAGAAACCGCTGGCGCCGGACGCCGGACCGGCCACCGCCTTCGCCCTGGAGCTGCGCCGGCTCCGGGCCGCGGCGGGCTCCCCCAGCTACCGGGAGCTGGCGAGGCGTGCGCTGTTCTCGGCCTCGGTGCTCTCGGACGCCGCGGCCGGTCACCGGCTGCCCACCCTCCAGGTGGCCCTCGCTTTCGCCGAGGCCTGCGGCGGGGACCGGGCGGTCTGGGAGCGGCGCTGGCGGGCGGCGGCGGGCCGGGCGGGCGACGGGCCGGGGCCGGCCGTCAAGCCGGCGCAGCAGGCACCGGAACCGCGGCTGCGGGCCGCCGCGGTACGGGCAGTGCTGCCCGTACCGGCCCAGCTCCCGATGGAACCGCGTCCGCTGGCCGGCCGGGCCCGGGAGCTGGGTGAGGCACGCGCGCTGACGGCGGCGGGTGCCGGCCCCGTCCCGCCGCTGGTCATCCACGGACCGACCGGAGTGGGCAAGTCCGCGCTCGCGCTGCGGCTGGCCCACGAGCTGGCCGCGGACCTGCCGGACGGGCAGTTGTACGTCAGCCTCGGCGCAGCCGCCGACGGGCGCAAGGACGCCCCGGGCATCGCGGGCGGGATGCTGCGGTCCCTCGGCATCGCCCCCGAGCTCATCCCGGACGATCCCGCGCAGCGCATCGGGCTGTACCGCTCGGTGCTGTACGAGCGGCGCCTGCTGGTCGTGTTCGACGGCACGCTCCAGGAACGCCAGGTGCGTGACCTGCTCGTGGCCGCGCCCCACAGCAGGATCGTGGTCACCGCGCGCTCCCGGCTGCTCGGCCTGGACGGGGTACGGCGGCTGGCGCTGCCCGTCCTGGGCCGGGACGGGTCGATGGACCTGCTCGCGGGGATCGTCGGCACGGAACGGCTGGCCGCCGCCCCGCGGGCGGGTCTGCTGCTCGCGGAGGCGTGCGGCGACCTGCCGCTCGCCCTCACCCTCGCCGGCCGGCGTCTGGCCGCGCGCCCGGAGGCCTTCCTCTCCGAGGCGGTCGCCGAACTCCTCGCCGCCGACGGGCTGTCCGGCCGGCTGCGGGTGGGCGACGAGAGCCTCACCGAGCGCTACGAAGACGCCTACCGCCGTCTCACGCCCCCGGCCCGGCTCCTGCTGCACCGGTTCGCGGCGACGGGGGCGGCGCCTTGCGTGGACGGGGTGATCCGCACCCCGTCCACCGCCCTCGCGCACGCGCCGGAGCCGCCGCAAGAACCGGTGGAACCGGTGGAGGACGTCCTCGAAGCCGTGGTCGACAGCGGGCTGCTGGAGCGCACCGACGTCCCCGGTCAGTACGGACTGCCGCCGCTGGTGCGGCAGTTCGCGCTGGCCCGGGCGGCTGCCACGGCGGACGGCCCGGAGCCCGTCTGGCACCGTCCGCACGGCGACCGGCCCGCACCGGGCGCCGCACGACCCTTCCCCGCCATGACACAGGAGACCCCAGCATGACCACTCCCACCCCCGTCGCCCGCCTCGCCGAGGAGGCCGTCGGCCTGATCGCCGCCGAGGACCCGCTGGACGACGCGCTCGAAGGGTGCCCGGAGACGCTCGGACGGCTCGCCGACCCGTCGTGGCAGGCGCAGGAGGCCCTGGCCGGTGAGGCGGCGCGGCTGGCCGAGCGGGCCGCCCGCGCGCCGGTCGCGGACGCCGCCGAGGAGGTGACCCGGGCCGTGGTGGTGCAGCAGGCGCGGGCGGTCGCCGACCGGCTGGGGACACGGCTGGTCGAGCACACCGTCGCCGACTACCAGAACTCCCCCCTCGGCCGGCTGCTGGGCTCCCTGCCCGCGGTGCGCCCGGCGGACGAGGAACAGGAACGGGGTCATCTGGAACGGCTGGCGGCGGTGCCCGAGTACCTGGCGAAGGCGGCCGAGCGGCACCGCGAGGGCCTGCGGGCGGGACGGCTGCCCGTCGCCGAGCGGGTCCGCACGGCGGTGGCCCGGCTCGACGCCTACCTCGCCGACCCCGCCGGGGACCCGCTGCGCGCGGTGCCGCTGCGCACCCGTCACCACGCCGAACGGGACCGGCTGGTCGACGAGCGGGTGCGCCCGGCCTTCGCCGCCTACCGCGAGGCACTGCGCACGGACCTCGCCTCCCCGGGGCGGTCCCCGGAGCGCCCGGGACTGTGCCACCTGCCCGACGGGGAGGAGCACTACGCCACCCTGGCCCGCGTCCACACCACCACCGGCCGCTCGCCCAAGGAGCTGCACGACACCGGGGTGGAGCTGCTCGCCCACATCGAGCGGGAGTACGTGCCCGTCGGAGCACAGGCCTTCGGCGGCGCGCCGACCCCGGCCGAGGTGCGGGAGCGGCTGCGCACGGACCCCCGGCTGCGGTGGAGCGGCGCGCAGGAGATGCTCGCCGCCGCCCGTACGGCGATCGCCCGGGCCGAGCTGGCCGCTCCCCGGCGCTTCGGGCGGCTGCCCGCCCTGCCCTGTGCGCTGGAGGGCACCGAGGCGCCGGGCGCGCCCCTGGCCTGGTACATGCCGGCCGCGCTGGACGGTTCGCGGCCGGGAACGTACCACGCCAACACCGAGCGGCCCGCGGAGCGTTCGCGGGTGCTCGCCGAGGCCACCGCCTTCCACGAGGCCGTGCCCGGCCACCACGTCCAGCTCTCCCTCGCCCAGGAGCTGACCGGGCTGCCGCGGCTGCGCCGGATCGCCTGGATCAACGCCTACATCGAGGGCTGGGGGCTGTACGCGGAGCGGCTCGCCGACGAGATGGGGCTGTACTCGGGCCCGCTGGCCCGGTTGGGGATGCTGGCGATGGACTCGCTGCGCGCCGCCCGCCTGGTCGTCGACACCGGGCTGCACCACTTCGGCTGGACGCGCGAGCAGGCGGTGGCGTACTTGCGGGAGCACACGGTGCTGTCCGAGACGGAGGTCCAGAACGAGACCGACCGCTACATCGAGTGGCCCGGCCAGGCGCTGTCGTACATGACCGGCCGGCTGGAGATCCAGCGGTTGCGCACGCGCGCGGCCCGGGAACTGGGGCCGGCCTTCGACATACGCGCCTTCCACGACCTGGTGCTCGGCGGCGGCGCGCTGCCGCTCGACGTGCTGGACCAGGTCGTCGCGCGCTGGACGCGCAGGGGCTGAGCGTTCCGCGCGGGGGGCCGGTGCGGCCGGCACCGGCCCCCCGCCGCGCTCAGGCGCTGAAGAGACCGTTCATCTGGAAGAAGTCCAGCGAGTCGGCCAGTTCCTCGTAGGTGCCGGAGCCGAGGAGTTCCAGGGTGGCGCGGCGGGCCGCCGTGTACGCGGCCTGGGCGACCGCGGTGCCGACGCTGACGCGGCGCACCCCGGCCTTGGCCAGCTCGGCCACGCCGGGTCCGCCGGGGCCGGCCATGGCGTTCACCGGCAGCGGGGAGCGGGCGGTCAGCTCGCCGAGGACGGCCAGGTCCAGCAGGCCGGGCACGAAGATGCCGTCGGCGCCCGCCCGCTCGTAGGCGGCGGCGCGGGTCAGCACGTCCTGAAGACGGCCGGACTCCTCGCCGATGCCGAACAGGTACACGTCCGTGCGGGCGTTGACGACCAGCTCGGGCAGCCCGGCCTCGGTCGCGGCGGCGCGCGCCGCCGCGATCCGCTCCGCCTGCTCCTCGGGGGTGAACAGCGGGCCGCCGGGGGCCTTGGAGTCCTCCAGGTTGATGCCCACCGCACCCGCGGCGACCACCGCGGTGACCGTCTTCGCCACCTCGTCCGGGGCGGCGCCGTAGCCGCCCTCGATGTCCACGGTGACCGGGACGTCGACCACGGCGGCGATGCGCGCGGCAGCCGCGAGCATCTCGTCCCGGTCGGCCTGCTCGCCGTCGCCCTTGCCGAGGGACCAGGCGACACCACCGCTGGTCGTGGCGATCGCCTGGGCGCCGGCGGCGGCCATCACGGCGGCACTGCCCGCGTCCCAGGCGTTGGGCAGCACGAGGACGGACTCGGAGCCGAGCGCGCGCAGCCGCCGCGCCTTGTCCTGGGTGCTCTGGTCAACTGTCATGGTTCTTCAGTGCCTTTCGTGGTCGGCACAGCTCTGTGCCGCGGTTCGGGTGACGATCGCGACGGATCGTTGCACGGGGGGGCGGAACGGGGGCGGTATTCGGACGACTCGGGCGTACGGTCAGCCCGCCGCGCGGCGGGTGATGGTCACGTACAGGTGTTCGTCGAGGACCTTGGCGAGCGTGACGGCGGGCCGGCCGAGGTCGGCGACGAGCGCGTCGGCGCTCAGTCCGCTCTCGGCGAGGGCGGCCCGTGCCCAGGCCCTGCCGGTGCGCAGGTGGCGGGCGAAGGCGGCGCCGTCCCGGGCGCCGTACAGCTCGGTGGCGATGGCCGCGTCCCACGGCATGACGGTGTGCGGGCGCAGCGCGTAGAGCGCCTTCGCGGCGGCCGTCGGGCCGAGGGACCGGGGCCGGGGCCCGCATCTGACCGGAAGCCGGGCGAGTTCCCCGTACGCGGTGGCCACGGTGTCGATCTCGGGGTCGGTCAGGTCGGGCAGCGGTGTGTCGGGCAGGGGGTGGCTCTCCGTCCACGCGGCCAGCCCCTCCCCGAGCGGGTACGGTTCGCCCTCCCGCGGGTAGGGGAGCCTGCACCCCCAGGTGTTGAGCCAGCGGTGCAGGGCCGTGCGGCCGGCCGGGTCGCCGAGGTCGAGGGCGGGAGCGGCCGGCCCGCGCAGCTCCAGCCAGCTGCGGTCGACGCCTGGGTAGGCGGCGAACACCTGGGCGGACAGGCGCAGTTCGGCCAGCGTCGGGGCCGGGGGCGGGGGCGGCGCGGGGTCGGGTCCGAGGTGGGCGCGGGCCACCTTCGCGGGGACGCACATGCGCCAGGCGTCGGTGACCAGTTCCGTCAGCTCGGGCAGGCTGAGCGCGGCGAGCGCCGCCTGGGCCCAGTTGTAGCGCAGGTCGGAGGTCCGGGGCAGCGAGAACTTCTCCGGTTCCGAGGCCACCAGGGCCGCGCGCTCCTCCTTGGGGAACGCGAAGCCCAGCGTGGTCTCGTCACGGGACAGCGCCAGGTAGACGATCCGGCCGACACGGAACTTCACCCGGTCCCGGATCAGGTGCTCCTCGGTGCGCGGTAACGCGACCGCCAGGCGCCGCACGTCCTCGACGGTGGCCATGTCTCTCCTTCTGTCGTGGAACCTACGCCGGTCGGTCCTGCGCGGGGCGGACCTTGATCTGGACCGTGTCCAGGGCCCGCCGGGCGGCGGCGACCGCCTCGGCCCCGTTCTCCGCCTCGGTGACGACCGAGCCGACACGGTCCCACGAGCTGCGCAGCTCCCGCACCTCGGCACCCGGCTCCACGGTCACCGAGCACGCCTGGACGCCGGGCAGCGCGCGCGCCTCGTCGAGCCCCGAGACATCCTCCACGACCCCGGCCCCGGTGTGCAGGAAGCGGATGGCGGCGGCGCCGGGGGCCTTCTCCGGGAGCGGAGCGGTCAGCGGTTCGCCCTTCATGAGGGTCCAGAAGGCGCGGACGAGGTCGACGCGGTACGCACGGTCGATCAGGTCGACGATGCCGTCGCCGGGGAAGCGGCCGGCGCACTCCACCAGGTAGGGGCGGCCGTTCTCGACGATCCACTCGCAGTGCGCGATCCCCGTGCCGAACCCGACGGCCTCCAGCAGCCGCCCGGTCTCGGCGCGCAGCAGCGCGTCCAGTTCGCCGGGGATGTCGGCGGGCACCAGGTGGCCCAGCTCCACCGGCCGGCCGCCGGGGTAGAGCTCCTTGCCGGTGACGTTGCCGAACACCGCACGGCCGCGCTCCACGAGCAGTTCCACGCTGTACTCGCGGCCCTGGACGCACCGCTCGACGAGCATGCGGAGCTCGAACCCGCGGTCGGGGACCATCACGCCCTCGTCCATGGCGGTGGTCTCCGCCCAGGCCTCGTCGATCTCGTCGGGGGAGGCGAGGATGCGGGTGCCGAGGGCGGCCTGGCGGTTGGCCGGCTTCAGCACGGCCGGCCCGGGGTGCTCCGCCATGAAGGCGCGGACCTCGTCCGGACCGGTCACCTCCACGGACTCCGGGTTGAGGATGCCGGCGGCCCGGCTGACCCTGCGCAGCACGGCCTTGTCCCGCAGGACGCGCAGCGCCCCGTAGCCGCCGGTGGGCACCCCGTACCGTTCGGCGAGGCGGGCCGCGAAGGGCGTGGCGTACTCCTGGAGCGGGGCGACGGCGGCCGGGTCGAGGTCGGGGTGGGCGTTGTAGAAGGCGTCGGCCGCGCCTTCGAGCTGGTACTCCCAGGCGATCAGCTCCCGTACCACCGGGGCCTCGTCGGCCTTCGGCCCGAGCTCGCGCTTGCGGATCACATCGGGTTCGTCGATGACGATCACGGAGCCCTCGGGCTGGAACTGCGCGAGCGAGGTCACCGCCACGGGCACGAAGCCCACCATGACGACAGGGCGTTCGGGCATGTCTGCACTCCTTGGTGGATGGATCAGGCGTCCGGGCCGGTCAGGTCGGCGCGGACCTGGGCGGCGAGTTCCTCGGCGGTGGACATGGCGTCCTCGAACGACGTGCCCGTCACACCGAGGAAGCCGAGGATGCTGTTGCCCGCGGGCGGGCGGCGGACCAGGTCGCCGGGCTTGGCGGTGACTTTGAGGAAGAACAGGTCGTCCCGGTCGGCCAGGCCGTCGGGGACGTGTACGTGCGCCACGCGACCGGAGGCCGGGGGCAGCAGGCACAGGGCCGCCGTGTGGACCCCGGTCGGCCGGTAGTGGCCGGCCTTCGGGCGGACCCCGCGGGCCACGTCGGCGACGGCGGCTATCGGGTCGTAGCCGGCGGAGATGCGGGCCATGTGGTCCAGGCCGCCGCCGCCCGGGCGTACGGCGATCTCCACCAGGTGCGGGCGGCCCTCGTGGAAGCGGACCTCGGCGTGCAGCACGCTGCGCCGCAGCCCCTGGGCGCGGGCACCCGCGGTGACGACCTCGTGCACGGCCTCGACCTGGGCCGGGGTGAGCGCGGTCGGGGCGTGGTGGACGTCGTCGTCGAAGGTGTCGCCCTCGGCGGTGACCCGGTCGACGATGGAGCCGAGGTACACCTCGTCGTCCCAGGCGAGGGCCTCGATGAGGAACTCGTCGCCGTCGAGGAAGGACTCCACCAGCAGCCCGTGCGGACCCAGGTCCAGTCCGTCGGCCTCCATCGCGTACCAGGACAGCTCGGTCAGGCCCTGGGCGGCCTGGGCGTAGCGCTCCCGCAGTTCGGCCGCGTCGTCGGCACGGAAGACGTAGTTCGAGGCGGCCCCCAGGGTCGGCTTGACGATCACCGGGTAGCCGAAGTCCTGGCCGGCGGCGAGCGCCTCGGCCTCGGTGGTGACGAAGCGGAAGTGCGGGTGGGCGGCGCCGCCGCGCTCGTGGGCCTGGCGCATCAGCAGCTTGTTCCGGCTGGCGCGTGCGGCCTCCACGCCGATGCCGGGCAGGCCGAGGGCCTCGGCCACCGCGGCGACCGCGAGCACCCCCGACTCCGAGAAGGTGAACACGCCCTCGAAGTGTTCCTCGGCGTGCCACTCCTTGGCCGCCGCGATCAGGGCCTCGATGGACCGCGAGCCGGCGGTGCGGTAGCGGTCGGCGGGCCAGAAGTCCTCGGTGCCCTCGCCGTTGAGCACGTACAGGTCCGCGCCGAGGCCGACGACCTGCTCGTAGCGGGAGATGTAGTAGGTGGCGTTCTGCCGGGCTTCGAGCGCCAGGAGTTTCATGGCGGTTCCTCTCGGATGGAAGGGATCAGGGCCGGGCGTCGAGGGGGTCGGCGTCCAGGGCCGCCAGGCCCGTTCGGTCGGGGACGCGGCCCAGGACCCGGTCGGCGAGGGTGCGGGCGATCAGCGGCGCGAACTTGAACGACGAACCGCCGCACGCCGCGTACGCGTGGGCCGAGCCGCCGAGGGAGACCACGAGGGGGCCGCCGGTCTCGGCGTGCGACAGGTAGTAGCAGTCCTTGGTGCCGAGCACCCAGGCCGGTCCGAAGCCGGGCAGCAGGTCGGCGAACTCGGCCGTCAGCTCCTGCTGCCACCTCTCGGGCGTGGCGTTGTCGGTGAGGTCGTCGACCTGGCGGCAGACGGCGGCCGAGCTGAGCTTGAGCGCCGTACCGGCCACCGGCGGGATCAGCCAGGCGCCGCGCCGGGTGCCCAGGGCGGGCACGGCCGGGGTGGCGGCCCACGCCTCGGCCGCGCCCCTGGGCACCCGGCAGTACAGCAACGACTGCCGGTACAGGGCGAGCGACTTCGCCACCCGCTCGGGCAGCAGGCGGCGCGCCCACGGCCCCACGGCGACCACCACACCGTCACCGTCCAGCACCTGCCCGTCGGCGAGCGTGACCCGTCCGCTCTCCCCGTCCACCGCGACCGCGGGCCGGTGTTCGAGCAGACCGACGCCCGGCTGCCACTTCAGCCAGCCGACGCAGGCGGAGAGCACCCGCTCGGCGAGCAGCACTCCGGCGTCGTCCTCCAGGACCGCGCCGGCGGCGCCGCCGAGGGAGAGGTGCGGGTAGCGGTCGGCGAGCGCGCCCGCCGTGAGCGTGCGCGCGCGTCCCCCGGCGTCGGCCAGCAGCACCGTGCCCGCGTCCGCCGCCGCGGGCGGGAGCACGGTGAGCGCGCCGACCCGCTCGTAGAAGCGGGTGGCGAACAGCTCCTCCAGTTCCAGCCAGCGGCGGTGCGCGCGCAGCGCGGCCCGGGTGGCGGGCGGATCGTCCGGGTGCAGGGCCCGGATGATCCGGTGCTGGTCGAAAGAGGTGGCCCGGCTGTACGGGATGGGCCCCTGGTCGACCACCGTGACCCGGTGGCCGTCCAGGGCGCACTCCACGGCGGTCAGCAGGGCGATCACCCCGCCGCCCACGACGGTGACGCGCATCGGGCACCTCCCTTCTTTCTCTCGGTCGTGCGGCGGTCGCTCAGCTCTCGGCGGTGGTGCGGCCGAGCGCCGGAACGGTGAACGGCGTGGTCGTCCGCTCCTCGGGCGCGACGGCGAACGTGCCGTCGAAGCCGCCCTCCGCCCGCGCCTGTTCGGCGAGGTCGATGAGGATCGGCGAGGCCGCGGCGATCAGGGTGCGCAGCTCCGCGAAGAGGTCCCCCAGTTCCGCCGCGGACGCGGTGCGGTCGGCCGGGGCCGGCCCGGCCGTCAGGGCCTCGGCCCGGCCCAGGAGCCGCTCGGTGTGCAGCGGGATCAGGTCGGCGGTGCGGCTGAGGCTGTAGCCGGTGAGCCGGTAGCCGGCCTCGAACCGCTCGGCCATCGCCGCCCGGCGCGCGTTCGCCTCCGGCGACACCGGCAGCTCCTGGCCCTCAAGGCCCAGTTCGGCGACCGCCTTGCCGAGCAGGGCGCCCAGCCGGTTCCACGGGTCGACCAGCCGATCGCCGGCGATCTTCTCCAGGGCGGCCCGGGAGAAGTTGGTGCGGGCGTGCTCGGGGGCGGTGAGCGCGAGGTGGAAGCGGACGAGGTCGCGGGGGACCTCGCGCACCAGGTCGCGCGTCCACACCACATGGCCCTTGCTGGTGGAGAACTTCTCGTTCTCCAGCTCGTAGAACTCGTTGCTGACGATCGCGTCCGGGACCACGTAGCGGCCCTCGTGGGCGAGCAGCAGCGACAGGTGGGTCAGTCCCCAGAAGTAGGCGTTGTCGAAGCCGAGGAAGTAGACCAGCCGGATGCCGTTCTCGGCCAGCCACAGCTCGTCGTCGGACGCGGGCCGCTCACCGTGCGCGCGCTGCGCCACGGCCGTGCAGTACATGGAGGCCGGCATGCCCTCCGCCCAGGCGTTGACGACCTGGCCCGGCGTCTGGGGGAACGGCGCCGGGATCCCCCACCCGGTGGGATAGGTGATCGGGAAGTCCGGCAGCGGGCGGGCCAGCAGCTCGCGCATCAGCTGCACGATGTGCGGGCGCCAGGTGGACTCCTTGGCCCGGTGGTAGGCGGTCAGCTGCTCCCGGTACTCCTCCAGCGGCAGGACCAGGATCTGCGCCTCCCGGTAGGTCACCTCGGCCTCGGGGTCGACGGTGGAGCGCGGGTCGGTCAGCTCGGCGAAGTTGTTGGGGTGCCCGCAGCCCTCGCACAGACCGCCCCGGCTGACCGCCAGGCACACCGGGCAGCCGCCGCTGACCAGGCCCTCCATCAGGAACTCGCCGGTCGCCTCGACGTACGGCAGCTTCACCGTGCGCAGCCGGAACTTGCCGGCGTCGTGCAGCCGGGTGAGGAAGTCCAGCGTCATCGCGCGGTAGCCGTCGTCGAAGGGGGCGAACCCGTCGACGGAGATGCCCATCAGGCCGAGCGTCTCCCGGATCTCCCGCCAGCTCTTCGCGGCCAGGGCCTGCGGGGTGGTGCCCAGCTTGGCGGCGCTGGAGACGACGTACGTCTGGCTGTCGTCCGTGCCCGTCGTGTAGAGCACCGGCTGCCCGGTGGCCCGCAGGTAGCGGGCGTGCACGTCGGCCGCCATGTACGGGCCCGCGATGTGGCCGACGTGCAGGTCGCCGTTGGGGGTGGGGGGCGGGCCGATGATGACCGTGCGCCGCTGTCCTGTCGGCTGGTCCATGGCTCAGGCCTCCCGGGCGTGACGGCGGGTGAAGCGGTCGGACATCTCGGCGTCCCACCAGACGCTGTACATCTCGAAGTCGGCGTCGGAGTCGTTGACGACGCGGTGCTCGTGGTGCGGGGGGAAGTGGACGATGTCGCCGGCGCTGAACGGCACGCGCTCGCCGTCGGCCTCCAGGAACGCCTCGCCCCGCAGGGCGATGAAGATCTCGTACTCGTGGTGGGAGTGCGCGGTGGACGCGGTACCCGGGCGGATGACGCACCAGGAGCCCTCGAAGGGGGCGTTCAGTTCGGACCAGGGCAGCAGACGCTGGGCGTCGAGGCCGTTCTCGTGGGTGAGACCGGCGCGGTCGAGGTGCTTGATGAGCATGTCGTCTCTCTGCTGGGTGGGAAGCGGCGGTGGTCAGGCAGCGGCGAGGGCGGGCTCGCGGTCGCCGGCCGGCCGGCCGGCGCGGTGCGCGAGGATGTCCTCGGTGATCTCCGCGGAGCGTGCGGCGAGGACGCTGAGCAGGGAGTCGGCGATGCCGTGGGTGGCCTCGTTGACGCCCTGGAGGTAGCAGGCGGCGGCACCCTGACGGCCCGTTTCCAGGCGGTAGTGGCGGGTGACGGCGATCTCGTCGAGGCCGAGCGCGCCGCCGAGCGCGCGCACCATGCGGGGCATCTCGCGGACGAACCCGGTGCCGAGGAGCAGCAGGTCGCAGCGGAGCTCGCGGGTGGCGGAGGTGCGGCGGTCGGTGAGCGTCAGCACGATGTCGTCGCCGTCGGTCGTGGCGCCCGTGATGTCGGTCATGGTGATCATGCCCAGGCGGTCGGAGCCGGTGCGCCGGTCCTGGTAGAACTGCCGGTAGAGCGAGTCGAG
Source organism: Streptomyces corchorusii (assembly GCF_001514055.1). NCBI lineage: Bacteria > Bacillati > Actinomycetota > Actinomycetes > Kitasatosporales > Streptomycetaceae > Streptomyces > Streptomyces corchorusii. The sequence continues at coordinate 72,379 of NZ_KQ948354.1, forward strand.
GGTGGCCGGGGCCAGACCGCCGTAGTTGGAGCGGTGCATCTCGGCCAGCAGCTGGCGGCGGGCCTCGGGCTCGGCGTCGTAGAACTCGTCGACGAACGAGGAGTAGAACAGCTCGTTGGTGAACTTGCTGCTCTCGTAGCCGTTCAGACCGATCGAGCGCATGATCATCGTCGGCCGGCAGCCGGGCAGGTCCCGCAGGGCCGCGCCGAACAGCTCGGCCGCGCTCTGCGCCCCGCCGACCACGGCGACCCGCGGCGGCCGGCCGGCCGGCACGCCGGCGATCCGCTGGGTGTACTCGGTGGAGTGGATGACCCGCTCGGCCGGGAGCCCCTCGAACACGGCGGGTACGTGCGCGTCCCGTCCGGCGCCGATCACCAGGTAGCGGCAGCCGATGGTCTCGCCGTCCGCCAACTCGACGGTCCAGCGATCGATCTCGCCGTCCGCGCCGTGCACGGGCGTGACCGAGGTGACGGTCCGGCCGTACTCCACCCGCGTCCGCTCCAGCGAGTCCGCCACCCACTGGAGGTACTCGGATATCTCGCTGCGGTACGGCACGAAGCTGCCGAGGTTGACGAACGCGTCGAGCCGGCCGCGGGCGTGCAGGAAGCTGAGGAACGAGAACTCGCTGCGCGGGTTGCGCATGGTGACCAGGTCCTTGAGGAAGGAGACCTGGCTGAGGGCGTCGGGGAGCAGCATGCCCCGCTGCCATACGACGTTCTCCTCGCGCTCGACGACGAGGGCCTGGTCCGCGAGGTCGGGCGCCAGTTCCTCCAGCGCGACCGCGAGGGCGAGGTTCGCCGGACCCGCGCCGACGGCGAGCAGTTCGACTGTGCGGTGTGCCATGTGGTTCTCCTCAGAGGTGTCGGCGGTCTGGTTCCGGGGGTGGGGTGGGCCCGGTGCACGCCGGGCGGTCCCGGGCCGGTGGGCCCGCTTCACGCCGGGACGGGCTCGGTCAGCGGCTGCCGGTCCAGGACGACCAGGGCCGCCGCCGCGTCCAGGCGGGCGGCGGTCTGCGCGGGGTCCGCGCCGGCGACGATGACGTAGGAGTGGCGGGCGAGGTAGCCGTTCGGGGGCAGCCTCAGTTCGGTGCCGGGTCCGGCCATCGCCTCGGCGGCGAGCAGGCCCTCGGCGGCGGCGGGCGGGGTGACCGAGCGGACCACGCAGTCCTCGGGCGGGTAACCGAAGCGGATGCCGACCGTGCGGTGCTCGGTGTCGGTGAAGTCGGGGCGCTGTCCCAGCGCGGCGCGCACGGCGGCGCGGGCCGGGTCGATGCCGGTGGCGAGCTGCCCCAGGCGCGGGATGAGGTCGCCGCCGAGCCGCCCGTTGATCTCGACGATGACCGGACCGCGGGAGGTCAGCTTGACCTCCGTGTGGGTGATGCCGGAGCCGTAGCCGATGGCGCGGTGCGCGGCCCGCAGCATCGCCAGCAGTTCCGGATCGGTGCGCAGCGGGTCGTCCGCGGCGACGTGGTGGCCGATCTCCTCGAAGTAGGGGAAGAGACCGACCTGTTTGCGGGCCACGAACATCGGGTGGTACTCGCCGTCCACGACGGCCGCGTCGACGCTGATCTCGGGCCCTCGAAGGTACTCCTCGACCAGCGCCCCGCCGCGGTAGGAGACCGCTCCGATCCGGCTGGACTCGTCGGCGGTCCGGAACGCCTCGGCGACCTCGCCGGCGTCCGCGGCGAGCACGACGCCGATGCTGGCGCCCATGCCGCGCGGCTTGACGACGACCGGGTAGCCGATCTCCTCCGCCGCCGCGAGCGCCTCCTCGGCGGTGTCCACCCAGGCGTACCGGGGCTGGTCGATGCCCGCCTCGGTGAGCAGCCGGCGGCTGCGGTACTTGTCCCGGCAGCCCTCCACGCCGTCCACGCCCGCGCCGGGCAGGCCGAGTGCCTCCGCCACGTGCGCGGTCGTCACGATCAGGGTCTCGTCCCAGCTGAGTACACCGCGCACCGTGACGCGCCCCGCCAGCTCCCGGGCGGCCGTGAGCACGGCGTCCCGGTCGGTGAGGTCCACGACCGTGTGCCCGCTGAGGCAGGGTGTCTGCCAGTCGGGCTCGTCGTCCGTGAACAGCCAGACCGGGTGCGTCGCCGCGGCACCGGCCAGCAGGTACTCGCGGTACTTGCGCAGCCCGCACCCGATGAGCAGGATCACGTCCTTCGCGGCCTCGCCGGCACTGTTGTCGTCCACGCGCTGATCGCCTCCTGAATCCGAGTGACAGGGCGATTCCACGGGGTGCGCGGGTTGCCCGGAAGCCATGTCCGAGAGGGACAATCAACCCGGACGCGGCCCGGGTTCACGTCCGGTTGATTGGCCGTCCGGCAGGGCCCTTCCGGGCAATCGCGCCCGCCTGTTCCATGGCTGACGTGATCAACTACGACGGCAAGCGATTCCGGAAGGTCCTGGCCGACCCGGCCGACGACGCGCCCATCGCGCTGTACCGGCAGCGGGGTGATCTGGTCTGGGCCGATTTCACCGGCGGCGACGTACGGCGCGGCTCCCTGGCGGGGACCCGCGACACGGACGGTGTGATCAGCTTTTCGTACAGCATGGTCCTCGACGACGGCCGGGTGATCTCCGGATACAGCGTCAACACCCCCGAGGTCCTGGCCGACGGGCGGATACGGCTGCACGAGCGCTGGGAGCGCTACGGCGCCCACGCCGCGAGCGGCGTCTCCGCCATCGAGGAGGTGCGCTGACGGTGGCCGGCGTCGACTACTCCCGGCTGGCCGGCGAGGTGGAGGGGCGCGTCTTCCTGCCGGGCAGCCCCGGCTTCCGCGTCGGCTCGCACCTGTTCAACACGCGCTACAAGCACCGCACCCCGGCCGCCGTGCTCACCGCGGCCCACACCGCGGACGTCCAGCGGGCCCTCGTGTGGGCGCGCGAGCAGGGCGTCCCGGTCGTCGCCCGCAACGGCGGCCACAGCTTCGCCGGTTACTCCGTCAACGACGGCCTGGTCATCGACCTCAGCAGGCTCACCCAGACCCGTGCCGACGGCTCCACCGGCCTGGTCGTCGCGGGCGGCGGCGCCAAGATCAGCCACGTCTACGACGCGATGCAGCCGTACGAGATGGTCTTCTCCACCGGCACCAGTCCGACCGTCGGTGTCGCGGGCCTGGCGCTCGGCGGCGGCGCCGCCTTCGCCGCCCGCCGCTACGGCCTGACCGCCGACGCCCTGGTGGAGACCACCGTGGTCCTCGCCGACGGCTCCCTCGCGGTGGCCAACGAGCGGGAGAACCCCGACCTGTTCTGGGCCTGCAAGGGCGGCGGCGGCGGCAACTTCGGCATCAACGTCTCCCTCACCTTCCAGGCCCATCCGGTCCCGGACGTCACCACCTTCCACCTCACCTGGAAGTGGTCCGACGCCGCCGCCGTCCTGGAGGCCGGACAGCACATGGTGCGGCGGGCGCCGGACGACTTCGCGGCCCGGCTCGGTGTGTGGACGCACGGCACCGGACCCGGCGCGATCCGGGACAACGCCGAAGTCACCCTCCAGGGCCAGTACTTCGGCCCGGCGAGCGAGTGCCTTCAGATCCTGGACCCGGTCCTGGCCGCGGCCACCCCGGTGTCCAGGGACGTCGCCGAGCGCACGTTCTGGGAGGCCAACAAGTACATGGTCCACGCCACCTCCGGGGACCAGTTTGCGCTCCGCTCCAACTACATCCGCGAACCGCTGTCCGGCGACGGCGTCGAGACCATGCTGTCCTGGGTCGAACGCTGGCCCGGCAGCCACAACGCCGACGGCGGCGGGGTCGGCCTGTTCTCCTGGGGCGGCGCCATCAACCGCGTGGCCCCGGACGCCACCGCCTTCGTCCACCGGGACACCCTGTTCCTGGTCTCCATGGACACCTCCTGGACGGACGACGACGACCCCGGCCTGATCGCCGCCAACCTCGACTGGCTGGACGGCCTGCACGCCGGCATGGCCCCGCACGTCACCGGGTCCGCCTACCAGAACTTCGTCGACCCGCACCTCACGAACTGGCGCGAGGCCTACTACGGCGCCAACTACGGGCGCCTGGTCCAGGTGAAGCAGAAGTACGACCCCGAGGGTGTCTTCTCCTTCGACCAGGCCGTCGGTTCCTGACACCCGGCCCGCTCCGGGCGCCGAAGGCCCGGGAGGGCCCCTCTCCCCCCTACGAAGGTGAAGCGATGAGTGTGTCCAAGTCCAAGGAGAACGCCGCGCCCGGTGTCCTCGACGCCCTGCGGGCCACGCCCCGCTCGGTCCGCTACCTCCTCGGCGGTGTGCTGCTCAACCAGCTCGGCGCCTTCGTACAGACCTTCCTGGTGCTGTACCTGACACACCGCGGGTACGGCGTCGACAAGGCGGGCTTCCTGCTCGGCGCCTACGGCGTGGGCGCGGTGGCGGGCACCGTCCTCGGGGGCGAACTGACCTCCCGGCTCGGCAGCCGCAACACCATCGCCACGGCGATGGGCTGCTCGGCCGTCCTGGTCTTCCTCATCCCCTGGCTGGCCGACCCCGGCGACTACCCCGTCCTGCTCGGCGTGGTCGTCGTCCTCGGCCTGATGACGCAGTCGTACCGCCCGGCCGCCTCGGCGCTGCTGAGCGATCTGATGCCGGACGAGTTCCGCGTCATGGGATTCTCCATGCTGCGCATCGCCATGAACATCGGCGCCGCAGCGGGCCCGCTGCTCGCCGCGGGCCTCATCCAGATCGACTGGAACCTGCTGTTCTGGGTGGACGGCTCGACGGCGCTGGCCTACGCCCTGCTCGCCGCGATCCTGCTGCCCCGGCCGGCACCGGCCGCCGGTGCCCAGGGCCCCGGCGCCGCCCGGGAGACCCAGCGCTCGGCGTACGGCGCCATGGTGCGCGACCACCGCTTCCTGCTCTACCTGGGCTCCATGCTGCTCAGCGCCCTGGTGTACGCCCAGTTCTTCGCGGTGCTTCCGGTCGACCTCGACGAGGCGGGCCACCCCACCTCCCTGTACAGCGGTGTGCTCACCCTGTCCTCGGCCCTGCTGATCAGCTTCGAACTGGCGGTGACCGCACGGATCAGCCGCTGGCGTGCCAGCACGGCCGCGACGGTGGGCACGTTCGTCTACTGCCTCGGCATCGCCGGCTACGGCCTGCCAGGCAGCGTGCCCGCGCTGGTCCTGCTGACCACCGCCGTCAGCGTGGGCGGCCTCATGATCAGCGGACCGACCCTGTGGGCACACCCGGCGAAGGCCGACGAGAAGGTCCGCGGTCGCTACATCGCCGCGTCCCAGACCGTGTTCGGCCTCGGCTCGGCGGTCGGCCCGGCGCTCGGCATGCTGATGTGGACCCACTACGGCGACGGTGTCTGGGCGACCTGCGCGGTCCTCGGCACGGTGGCGGCGGCCCTGGCCTTCGCCGGCCTGCGGTCGTCGGACGGACCACGGAACGCGGCCGAGGAGACGGACGAGGCCGAGCCGGACCCCGCTGAACCGGACCCCGCTGAGAAGACCGTCGCGGCGGAGGGCGTCGGCGAGGCCCACGTGACGGCCGCTGCCGAGGAAGCCCCCGGCGAGACCGCGATCCCCAGCGGACGCTGAACGACCGACTCCCGCGCCCCGGCCCGCCCGCTCCCCCCACCACCACCGCGCGCGGGCCGGACACCCTCACCTCGCTGAGCCCCTCACCACCCGTGAACCCACTCCCCCTCACCACCCGTGAGCCCACACCCCTCACCACCCGTGAGACCTGTTCCGTACCTCATCACCCATGAGCACAGTCGAAGGAGCAACCGTGCCCGTCACCGACACCATCGCGCCCAGCGTCTCGACGCACCCGGCGGAGCAGCGCACCCGCACCGCCACCCGCCGCAGGCTGCTGATGTGCCGGCCGCGGCACTACGACGTCACGTACTCGATCAACCCCTGGATGAACCCCGGCCGCGACACCGACACGATGCTCGCGGTGCGCCAGTGGGAGCAGTTGCGCGACCTCTACCTCGAACTGGGCCACAGCGTCGAGGAGATCAAGCCGGTCGAGGGGCTGCCCGACATGGTGTTCGCGGCCAACGGCGCCACCGTCGTCGACGGCAGGGTCTTCGGCGCCCGCTTCCGGCACGCCGAGCGCACCGCCGAGGGGCCCGCCTACCTGCGCTGGTTCGAGGAGCGCGGCTACCAGGACGTGCTGTGGCCCGAGCACATCAACGAGGGCGAGGGTGATCTCCTCACCGTCGGCCGACGGATACTCGCCGGGACCGGCTTCCGCACCGACATCCGTGCCCACACCGAGGCGCAGGAGTTCTTCGGGCTGCCGGTCACCTCGCTGACGCTGGTCAACCCGAGGCACTACCACCTGGACACCGCCCTCGCGGTCCTGTCCGACGACGAGATCATGTACTACCCCGACGCCTTCACCCCGGGCAGCCAGGCCGTACTGCGGGCCCTGTTCCCGCACGCGGTGATCGCCACGGCGGAGGACGCCGCCGTCTTCGGGCTCAACGCCTTCTCCGACGGACGCCACGTGCTGCTGCCGACCGCGGCCAAGGGATTGCAGGCCCAGTTGCGTGCCCGTGGCTTCGAACCGATCGGGGTCGAGCTCACCGAACTGCTCAAGGCCGGCGGCAGCGTCAAGTGCTGCACGTTGGAGCTGCGCGACCGCTGAGCCGCCGACACCTCTCCCAGAAAAGGATCGCCATGTCCTCCGCGCTCGCGACTGCGGACAGCCGTACCCGCCTGCTCGACCTGCTCGCCAGGGGCGGCGCCCGGTACCGCCTGCTGAACCATGCACCGCAGGGACGCACCGACCTGGCCAGCGCGCTGCGCGGCCACCGCTTGGACCAGGCCGCGAAGAGCCTGGTCATCAGGGTGGCGCTGAGCAGCAAGCGGCGTCGCTACGTGATCGCGGTGGTGCCCGGGGACCGCAGGGTCGACCTGCCCGCGCTCACCGCGCTGTACGCCGGCCGGGAGGCGTCCTTCGCGGCGGGGGAGGTCGCCGAGCATCTGACGGGCTGTGTCAGCGGCTGCATCATGCCGTTGAGCTTCGACCCGGAACTGGAGGTGGTCGCCGACCCGGCCCTCTTCGCGCACGAGGAGATCTTCTTCAACGCGGGGCGCCTCGACGAGTCGGTGGCGCTGCGCACGGCCTGCTACCGCACGCTGGTCGCGCCCCGCGTGGCCGCGATAGCGAGCGCTCCCTGAACGGCCTCGGGTCCGCGGGCGTTGTCAGTGGCGACGTATAGCGTGCGCGGTCCAACGGGTACGACGTGCTGGGGGATGCGCTGATGGAGTTCCGGATCGAGCGGGGCGCTCTGGCGGGGGCAGTGGGGTGGGCGGCCAAGTCGCTGCCCGCCCGTTCGCCCGTGCCGGTGCTGGGCGGGTTGATGCTGGACGCCCGGGAGGGCCGACTGCGCATCTCGGGCTTCGACTACGAGGCCTCCGCCGACATCGAGGTGGCGGCAAAGACCCCGGCACCCGGTCGGGTGCTCGTACCCGGGCGCCGGCTGCTCGACATCTGCCGGGTGCTGCCCGATGCGATGGTGCGGTGCGCGCTGGAGGGTGTGCGCTTCACGATGGACGGCGGCGGTACGCGCTTCGGGCTGTCGACGCTGCCCGTACAGGAGTACCCGGCGCTGCCCGAGCTTCCGGCCCGTCGCGGAGTGGTGGATGCGGCCGAACTCGCCGCCGCCGTCGGGCAGGTCGTGATGGCGGCGGGCCGTGACGACACGCTCCCGGTGCTCACGGGCATCCAGGTGCGGCTGGACGGCGAGTCGATGACGCTGGCCGCGTCGGACCGGTACCGCTATGCCGTGCGCACGGTGTCCTGGCAGCCCGCGGAAACCGGCTCCGAGGCCGTGGAGGTGGTGGTACCGGGCCGCAGGCTGACCGAGATCTCCCGTTCGCTGGCGAAGTCCGGCCCCCTTCGTGTCGGGCTGAACGGCTCGGGCGGCGGCTTGATCTCGTTCGAGGCAGCCGGGATGCGTACGACGCTGCGGCTGCTGGAGGGGCGGCTGCCGCGCTACGACAAGCTGTTCGCGCTGGACGGCCCGGCAGTCGCGGTCGCGCAGCGGGAGCCGCTCGCCGACGCGGTCCGCCGTGTCGCGGTCGTCGCGGAGCCCAACAGCCCCATCCGGCTGGACTTCTCCGCCCGGGGAACCGTCCTGCTCCAGGCGGGGTACGAGGACGACGTCGCTTCACAGCGGCTCCCGGCCACGCTGGAGGGCGCCGACGACATGGCGGTCGCCTTCAACCCGGCGTACCTGCTGGAAGCCCTCGCTTCCTTCAACGCCCCCCGGGTGCGCTTCGAACTCCTGGGCCCCGGACAACGGGCGATGCTGACCGGCCTGCCGGACACGGACCACACGACCTCCGAGGAACACCGCCATCTGCTCATGTCGGTACGCCAGTTGGGCTGACGGAAGGGGCCCGGGCGGACGCGCCGTCCACCCGGCCACTCGCCGAAGACCTGCCGCGCCCGCGGACGGGCCCGATCAGAGACCGGCCCTGCCCACGACTCACCTCACGACCGGGTCCGCCCCCCGGACAGCCGGCCCCCATCCGGCCTGCTCGCCGCGTCAGGCAACGTCTGCCTCGTCTGCCAGACTGCCCGGATGATCGTCAGACTCGCGCGAGAACAGGACTTCCCCGGTTTCCTCGACTTGGCAGCCCAGGTCGAGCACTGGTTCGGCCCGATGGTCGAGGACCCTGGTTTCCACAGCGCCGTGGACAAGCACATCCGCCAGTCCGCGGCCCTCGTCGCCCTCTCCTCGGAATCGAATCTCCTCGGCGGGCTGCTCTTCGGCGCGGAGCCCCCGGTTTACCACGTCCATTGGCTCGTCGTCTCGGAGAAGGCACGTGGGAAGGGCGTCGGTGCGGCGCTGATGGCCGACGCAACACGCAGGTTCGTGCTCGGCCCAGGCACGATCGAGGTGGTCACCTTCGGGCCCGACCACCCGGGCGCTGCTGCCAGCGGGGCACGCGCCTTCTACGAAGGTCTCGGCTTCACCCCGGCCGAAGCCACTGATCCGGGCCCGGAAGGCGGCTCACGGCAGATCTATCGCCGGTCGGTCAGGTGATTCAGCGGAAGATATAACGGCGGATCATACTGCCCGGCTCGTTGCGACCGGCGCGGTACCGTCCGGCGTGCAGGCGAACTCTGCTTGCCGCCGCGTTCGGCCCGTCTCGGGTATGACCTCGCCGTCGGCGACCGCGTAGAGGTGTTCGACGCGGGCCTTCTACGACCGGACCGGCTCGCTCGGCGCTTTCTTACACCTCGATGCCGTCTCGGCACCGCCTACGCCGTCCGCTTCACCCCGCCCGACCGTGGACGGGAAACAACGGAGAACGAAAGAGGCAACGGGCAACACCGCCGACCCCCGATTCTCCAGGCACGCGTCGTTCCAGACTCACTTTCGGATGAGAAGCGAAACGTCGCCGCTACAACGAGTGTTCGCTGTCGGGTTTCTCGTCCACCGGTGATCGTCGGTTGACGGCTCCCGTGAGGGTGGACGGCCCCCACGGTCACTGTTCAAGGGGAGGTTGACGATGAGCACGGATTTACGCTTTGGCCCGGAACTTCGCCGTTTGCGAGTAGAAGCGGGGCTGACTCTGACGGAGTTCTCCATGGCGCTCAACTACGACAAGGGGCACCTCAGCAAGGTCGAGCGCGGGGAGCGTTCCGCGTCCCCCGAACTAGCCCGGCGGTGCGACGCCTTCCTCGGCGCGGACGGCGAGCTGCAACGCCTGGTCACCCGTCCCGAGACGGACTCGGGCTCGGGCACCGCCGAATGCCCCGCCGGACCGAGCCGCTGGCTCGTCGGGCGCCGGGCGGTCCTCTCGGCGGGTACGGGGGCGCTGATCGACCTCGGCCTGAAACTCGGCGGTCAGGCCCTGTCCTCGACCGACAACCCCCTCCTGCCCTCCCTCCGCATGCAGTTCGACCAGCTGCGGCAGCTCGGTCAGTCCACCGCACCCAAGGTCCTGTTGCCCTTGCTGGAGACGCAGACCCGCATGATCGCCCGGCTGGCCGCCGACGCCCGGTCCGCTTCACGGACCCCTGCGCTCCTGCTCGCCTCCCGGTTCGCGGAGTTCACCGGCTGGATGGCCCAGGAGGCCGGGGACCGCGACGCGGCACTCGGCTGGACGGACGAGGCTGCCGAACTGGCGCGCACCGGGGGTGACCCGTACCTCGGTTCCTACGCACTGGTGCGACGCGCCCTGATCACCATGTACGGCGGGGACGTCGCCGGCACCGTCGCCCTGGCCCGCCGCGCCCAGAGCAGCGAACTCCCGCCGCGCATCCGAGGACTCGCGGCCCAACGGGAGGCGCAGGGACACGCGCTCGCCGGCAACGAAGTCGACTGCCTCCGCAGCCTCGACAGGGCGCGGGAACTGCTCGCCAGCGACGACGCCCGCGATGGCGCCGAGCCCGTGATCGGCACCTCCCACGTGAGCGATCCGGCGGCGATGTCGACCGGCTGGTGCCTGCACGACCTGGGCCGCCCCAAGGCCACCGCCGAGGTACTCGACCGGGAGTACCGCCGGCTCCCGCCGCATGCGCTGCGTACCCGCGCCCGGTACGGCTTCCGCCGGTCCTTGGCCCATGCCGCCTCCGGGGAGGTCGAGCACGCGTGCGCGATCGCCGGGGATCTCCTGGGAGTGATGCCGACCGTACCCTCAGCGACGGTGAACAGCGACGTCCGGCGTCTCGCACGGGAGCTCTCCCGGTTCCGGAGCAGCCGCGCCGTGCGTGAGCTGCAACCCGCGCTGGCACGCGCACTCGCCCCCGCGCACGACTGACAGCCGCTCCACGACCGACACACACTCGTCGAGTCGCCCGGCTCACCGGACCGCCCGGTCCCTCCGCCCCGGATCCCACGGCCCCGGCGGGACCCTCTGCTTACCGCTCGACGCGTCGCGTCACCCCCGGTTTCTCGGGCTGTCCGCGACCAGTGACGCACCGGGCGGCACCCCTCCATCCGCACGCCCTCCCGTGGATGTGCCATGCCGTCACACGGTCGGGACCTCACGGCCAGGGCGGACCGGAGCCCCGGTCCACAGCCCCGTGCCCGTCCACCCCGTCTGCCTCTCACGAAGGGAATCTTCATGTCCGACGTCTTCGTCAACTACCGCACGGGTGACGAGGAGTCCGCAGCGACCATGATCGCTCGTGAACTCGCCCGTCGGTTCGGTGACGAGCGGATATTCTTCGCCAGCAACTCGATCGATCCCGGACGCCGTTTCCCGGTGGAACTGGTCAGGGCAGTGGAGGAGTGCGAGGCTCTCCTTGCTGTGATCGGCCCGCGCTGGGCGGAGGTGCGGGGGGCCGACGGTCGTCCTGCCCTCGAAGCCGAGCAGGACTGGACCCGTCGCGAGATCCAGACCGCGCTCGGCCGCGGGGCCCTGGTGATCCCCGTGCTCGTCGGAAAGGCCACGAGGATCGACCGCGCCGTCCTTCCGGCCGATCTGCTGGAGCTGGCGGACTGCCAGTACAGGCGGTTCGACCACCGCAACGCCGAGTCGGACCTGACGGCGCTCGGCGACACCCTCGCCCGGCTCCTGCCCGAGCTGGGTGAGGTGGACCGGGACGCCCGCGCGGTGCGAGAACGGGCGGAGGCGAAGTCCCGCGAGAAGTCGGCTCGGAACGCCGGGCACACCAGGATGCGAACGCGCGACGTCGAGCAGCGCGTGCGCGGCGGCATCGGGAACCTGAACGGCGACCTGTCCGGTACCTTCGTCAACGAGCCACAGGGACCTGTGCACACCGGTCAGGGCCATCAGTACAACGCACCTCACTTCGAGGGGGACAACACCGGGCTCCAGTTCACGGCGGGCGACAACAGCGGTACGGTCCACCAGCGCTTCGAGCGCGAGCGCCGGCACTCGGACGACGGACGATGACCGAGTACGGCCGCGTCACCGTCACCGATCCGCGCGGCCCGGTGAACAACAGCGAGGGGCACCAGTACGTCTTCTACGGCGTCGGCCCGGACTGGATGATCCGCAAAGGGACCGCGTCCCTCCGGATCACCCGCGAGGACCGGGTGCGCCTGGCCGACCGGTTCGTTCCGCCGGTGGGCTACCGCGTTGCCGCCGACCGTCTGGAGAAGCCCGGATCGGTGGTGCTGCTGGAAGGGCCGCCCGGCAGCGGCCGCCGCACCGCGGCGATCATGCTGCTGCACGGGTTCGATCAGGACGGGAGCGCCGACGAGGAGGGGGTCCGGTTCGAGGAGCTTCCCGTCACGGACAAGGACGAGAACCCTCTCGTTCCCGGTATGGGGGACCGTTTCCTCCTCGACCTCTCCGGAATCGCCGACGAGGAGACCTACGACCAAGCCAAGCGCCGCCTGGCCGTGCGCCGGCCACAGGTCCAGGAGGCGGGAGCCCACATGGTCGTCGTCTTGCCGTGGGGCATGGAGCACGCTCACCCGCCGGACCTCGAACCGCGCATGGTGAGGCTGGAACGCCCCAGGGGTGTCGCCGTCGTCACCCGGTACCTCCGCATGGACCGGATGCCCTTCCGTCCCTCGGATCTGCGGAGCGCTGACCTCAAGCACCTGTGCGACCGCTCCCCCATGCGAGAACTGGCGCGGCTCACGGCATTGGTGAGGGCCGCTCGCGACAGCGGCCGGTTCGGCGCCGACTTCGCGGGATGGCTCGACCAGGCGATGCACGCGGTGACCGACCGTGCCAGCGAGGTGGGCCGGCAGGTGGCCGCGGTCCGCACCGCACCCGAGCGGGCCCTGCTGCTCGCGACGGCAATGTTCGAGGAAGCCCGCGCCGACATCGTCTACGAGGCGTGGCACGGTCTGCTGAAGACGGTGAGGCACGAGGAGGAGACGACGACCGAGCTCGCGCGGACGGATTTCGGAGAGCGGTTGGCCGGGCTCGGGATCGAGCGGGATCCGGATGGACGGCTCCGCTTCGAGCGGCTGGCCTACGCCGACGCGGTACGGACGTACTTCTGGGCGAACTTTCCCGGGATACGCGACGACCTCAGGGAATGGATCGGCCGTGCCGCCGGGCTACGCGGTCTTACCGCCGACGACCGGGTGAACATCGTCGTCCGCTTCGGCGAGCGAACCCTGGCCGTCGGGCGGCCCGACCACCTTTTCGACCTCGTGGCGTGCTGGGCGGACCGCGCGACCGGAACGCCCTGCGATCCGCGAGCCGTGACAGCCCTCGAACTCGGTCTCGGCCACGAGAAGTTCGGGGGATGGTTCCGCAAGCGGATGTACGACTGCGTCGTGAGATCCGGCTCCTTGTCGGACGGTCTCGCCCGTGTCCTGACCACAGCCTGCGTCCAGAGCCTCAGCGCGACGCACCCGGATCAGGCGGTGGTGCGGCTGCACTACCTCGCCGTACGGAAGGGGGAGGCGGCGCGCGGGGCCCGGGAGGCGCTTCTCGACCTCGCCGGCCGGGACCGCCGGCTCTACCGACTGCTGATCGACCGCTTGCGGGCGCGGACGCGTGGGGAGCTGCACGGGGCAGAGCCTCATCTCCACCTGCTCACAGAGGTGTTGAGGAGCGACCGGGCACCGGACCCGCCGCCCTGGCCGGACCTGTTCCTGGGCTGGGAGGTCGTGTTCTCTCAGCCGCCGACGGAGCTCTGGAACCCGCTGGTGAGGAGCTGGCTGAACGCCGTGGCGGGCGACAGCACACGGAAGATGGCGCTGGAGGTGATGGTCGGGGCGACACACGGCCGCGCGATCGCCCTCCACCGCCTCTACACCATCGCCTGCGACTGGGTTGGGTCCGCGCGCCACCCGTCCCGGACAGCGGTCGCCACCCTCTTCTGGCAGTACATCGACCACGTGCAGTACGGCCGTACGGAGCGTGCGAACACTGGACCACGGACCACGGAAGAGGCACGATGAGACACCGTTTTCCCCTCTTGTCGTTTGTCGCCCTCTGCGGCCTCGCACCGGCTGCGCTCGGAAGCCTCCTGCACTGGTCGGCGTGGCTCTGGGGCTTCATGTCCATGGTCACGGCCTCGGGCTCCCTGCTGCTCGTGATGACGGTCCTCAGCGGTGGCCGCGCGTCGGCCGACCCGTACGAGCCCGGGGAACCCGAGCCGCCCGCGGCGCCGGTGGAGCAGCCGTACCAGGAGACACGGGTGATCGACGTGGCGCTGCCGAGCGCGACGGACGGCTACGACTTCCTCTTCTCCGCCACCGTGTGGTGGAAGCCCGTTCCCGACCACGCCGGCCGGTCCGACGAAGCCTCCCCGGCCCTCGCCGCCGCCTCGGTCGTCAGCCGGGCCCGGGAGGTCGTCCGCCACGAGGAACCCGGCCGGGCGAGCTTCGCGCAGTATCTCCTGGACGGGGAGTTGGGTGTCCCGCTCCCGGACCGGAACGAACGGGTGAAGGCCCTGGCCGCCGATGTGAAGCTGACCCTCGCTCCCGCCGACCGCGAGCGCCTGCGGAAGCTGAACGATCTTCGCAAGGACGAGGAGGTCTGGGAGTACGAGCGCCAGCACGAGCGCAACAAACGGCGCTACCTCGGCGACGACGTACTCAAGAGTGCGGGCAGCGCGGTGGTGTGGTGGCTGGCCCGCCACGAGAACGAGATCGAGAAGGCGGTCCACATGATCGGTCCGCTCGCCCAGATCGCGGCGGCGGCCAACGACCAGGAGGTGCCCGACCTCTTCCGCCACCTGCTCGTTCCGCCCGTGGGCGCGCGGAGCGAGGCGACCGCCGGGGGTCCGCTGTGGGACGAGGGTGACCTCGGAGGGGAGACGTTCGACCGCGAGGAGGAAGTGGGGGTCTCGGATCGCCTGCGCCTGTTGCTGACGGCTGCGGGCCTCAAGCCGGACATGGACGGATACACGGTGTTCGTACACCGTGTGATGCGGTTCTTGGAAGCGGAGGGGCTGGACGAGGCCGCTGACGAGATCAGGCGGGCCTTTGGCCTGGCCCCCGACGAGGAGCCGGCAGGCGAGCCTTCGGACGACGGGGACACCGCGGGGCCCTGGTCGCCCCGCTCCCCGGGCCCCGAGGGTCCGCCGTTCACCGACACGGCCGCGGACCCGAATGCTGACACAGATGCCGACCCGTTCACGCCCTGGACGGCGGAGAGCGGCGCGAACGAAAGGAGGGAAGGCTGGTGGGAGACGGGCGAGGACGACATGACGTCCCCACCCTTCCGGGACCCCTCGCACGGCCCGTACCGGCCCGCCGCCCCCCGCACACGGGACGAGGACGGGACCTGATCCGGTAGACGGGCGGCTCTCCGAGGCTCCCCTTCGCCGCCCACCGCGGCAGGGGGAGCCCTTTCCCGTCTCCGGAGAGCGCAGGTGATCGACGTAGTGGTGGGCCCGCCACACGTTGACACCACCCACTCCCTAGCGATTGTGTACACATGAGACGCTCGGTACGCTTGGGCGCATGACGCAGCCGCTACCCATAGAGTCCATCCGCGACGTACGTGCGCACCTGGCCGAGGTCGTGGAGCGCGCCGATCGGGATGACGTGCCCACCGTGATCACCCGACGGGGCAAGCAAGTCGCCGCCATCGTCTCCATCGAGGTGCTGCGCAAGTACCAGGAGTGGGAAGAGCGCGAGATCAACCGGATCATCGACGAACGCATGGCCAACCCGGCACCCGGCATCCCGATCGAGGACATCATGAGGGAGACGCTGGCGCGCGGTGAGTGAGTACCGAACCGTCTTCCGGCCGGAGGCACAGGCTGAGCTCCGGAAGATCCCTCGCGACATGGCCCTACGCATCCTGGCCAAACTGACCGAGCTGGAGAGCGACCCCCTCGGCTTCAACAGCACCGCGCTCGTGTCACAGCCAGAACGCCGTCGACTGCGGGTCGGCGACTACCGGGTCGTCTACACGATCGACAACGGAGAGCTCGTAGTGTGGGTCGTCCACGTCGGGCATCGCTCCACCGTTTACGACACCTGATCCCTACTGATCCAGCGTCTGAACACATGGAGCCTTCTGCGCTTACATGTGGGACTACTCCAGCCAGTTCACGCGTCGACGGAGTAAACACGCGTCTGATCCCGTCCAATGGCGTCTGATGTTGACTGAACGTCAGAGGATCCAGCACCGATCCAGCACGGGATGGACAAAGGGGCCGGCTCCCGGAGGAGCCGACCCCATCTGACCTGCATGTTTGCCAAGTCAGCGACGTGGCGCTACTTCACCGGCTCACACGTTGAACCTGAACTCCACCACATCCCCGTCCTGCATCACATAGTCCTTGCCCTCCATCCGGGCCTTGCCCTTGGCGCGGGCCTCGGTGACCGAGCCGGCCTCGACCAGGTCGTCGAAGGAGATGACCTCGGCCTTGATGAAGCCCTTCTGGAAGTCGGTGTGGATGACACCGGCCGCCTCGGGGGCCGTCGCGCCCTTCTTGATGGTCCAGGCGCGGGACTCCTTGGGTCCGGCGGTCAGGTACGTCTGCAAGCCCAGGGTGTCGAAGCCGACGCGGGCGAGGGTGGCGAGGCCGGGCTCGTCCTGGCCGACGGACTGGAGGAGCTCCAGGGCCTCCTCCTCGTCCAGCTCGGCGAGGTCGGCCTCCAGCTTGGCGTTGAGGAAGATCGCCTCGGCGGGGGCGACCAGGGCGCGCTGCTCGTTCTTGAAGTCCTCGTCCACCAGCTCGTCCTCGTCCACGTTGAAGACGTAGAGGAAGGGCTTGGTGGTGAGCAGGTGCAGGTCGTGCAGGAGCTCGGCCCGCTCGCTGCCCTGGACGATGCCGTGCGCGAAGAGCGTGTCGCCCTTCTCCAGGATCTCCTTGGCCTCCTCAACGGCCTTGACCTTGGGCGCGACGTCCTTCTTGATCCGCGACTCCTTCTGGAGGCGGGGCAGGACCTTCTCGATGGTCTGGAGGTCGGCGAGGATCAGCTCGGTGTTGATCGTCTCGATGTCGTCCTTCGGCGAGACCTTGCCGTCGACGTGCACGACGTTCTCGTCCTTGAAGGCGCGGATGACCTGGCAGATCGCGTCGGACTCGCGGATGTTCGCGAGGAACTTGTTGCCCAGGCCCTCGCCCTCGGAGGCACCGCGCACGATGCCAGCGATGTCGACGAAGTCGACCGTGGCCGGAAGGATGCGCTCCGACTTGAAGATCGAGGCGAGCTGGGCGAGGCGGCCGTCGGGCACGCCGACGACGCCGACGTTCGGCTCGATCGTGGCGAACGGGTAGTTGGCCGCCAGCACGTCGTTCTTGGTCAGGGCGTTGAACAGGGTCGACTTGCCGACATTGGGCAGGCCGACGATTCCGATCGTGAGCGACACGTTGCGACTTCCCGTAGTTGAGTGGGCCAGGGGCTGCCAGGGGCCAGAGACCGACACTGGCCGATCCACCAGTTTACGGCGTCCCGCGCGCCCGCCTCACGACAGCGGTGATCGCCCGGCCAAGCTCTGGCCATCGGCGTGTCTCACGGCCGATTCGGCACATAAACAGACCTAGGTTGGTCCCTGTGGAGCAATACGGATCGCGACCCCCGAACGACGGACCGCGACGCGGCACGCCCCCGTCGGCCCCGCTGCCGGCGCAGGGACGGCGGCCGGCGGGCGGCGAGCACGGGCCCGGCGGCGTCCGGCGCGGGCCCGGCGGTGTGCGCCGGCCCGCGCCGGGTGGCGGGCCGGCCGCGCGGCCGGTGCGGGAAGCCCGGCCCGGTGCGGCGGGCGGGCCACTGCCCAACCCGCGGCTGACCGGGCTCGGCACCGGTCTGTTCTGCCTCGCGGCCATGTTCCTGCTCGGCTGGCTGGACCAGCTGCTGTTCGGCGCCTCCCCGACGGTCTACGGCGTGCTGTTCCTGCCGGTGTGCGCGCTGACCGCGCTGTGGGCGCGCGACGGGGACGTGCTGACCGCGCCCGTCGTCGTACCGATCGCGTTCGCCGTCGGGCTGCTGCCGGTCGCGGAGGGCGGCGGGGGGCTGCTCGGGCGCCTGATGGGGCTGGTCACCGGGCTCGCCACCCAGGCGGGCTGGCTGTACGCGGGGACGCTGGCCGCCGGGGTGATCGTGCTCGTCCGCCGGGTGCGGTGGGTGCGACGGCGCCGGCGACGGAGCTGACGCCGCCGGCCCCGCCGCCCCGGGACAGCACACCTAGGCGCGCTGGGCCGCTCTCATCGCCGCGCCCACGATCCCCGCGTTGTTCTCCAGCTGGGCGGGCACGATCTCGGCCTTGACGCCCTCGATGAGGTGCAGGAACTTGTTCGCCTTGCGGCTGACCCCGCCGCCGATGATGAACAGCTCCGGCGAGAACAGCATCTCCACGTGGGCCAGGTACTTCTGGACGCGGTGCGCCCACTGCTCCCAGCTGAGGTCGTGGTCCTCCTTGACCTTGCTGGAAGCGCGCTTCTCGGCGTCGTGGCCGTCCAGCTCCAGGTGGCCCAGCTCGGTGTTGGGCAGCAGGACGCCGTCCACGAAGACGGCGCTTCCGATGCCCGTGCCGAAGGTGAGCAGGATGACCGTGCCCTTGCGGCCCCGGCCGGCGCCGAACTCCATCTCGGCGACGCCCGCCGCGTCCGCGTCGTTGACCACGGTCACCGGCAGGCCGCCGAGCCGGCCGCTGAACAACGCGCGCGCGTCCGTGTCGATCCAGCTCTTGTCGACGTTCGCCGCCGTACGGACCGTGGCGCCGCCGGTGATCACGCCGGGGAAGGTCAGGCCGACCGGGCCCGTCCACCCGAAGTGGTCCACCACCTGTTTGACCCCGTCCGCCACGCCGTCGGGCGTCGCCGGGTGCGGGGTGAGCACCTTGCAGCGCTCCTGGGCCAGGTCGCCCCGGTCCAGATCCACTGGGGCGCCCTTGATGCCGGATCCGCCGATGTCCACGCCGAAGATCTGCATGGCACCACGTTACGACGGACCACTGGCGGTCACGCCACGGAGGTGCCGCTCCCGCCGCGCTCGGCGACCAGCGCCGCCGCCTCCTCGCGCAGGTCGCGGCGGAGTTCCTTGGGCAGCGAGAAGGTGATCGACTCCTCGGCGGCCTTGACGATCTCCACGTCGCCGTAGCCGCGCTCGGCGAGCCACTGGAGGACCTGCTCGACCAGGACGTCGGGCACGGAGGCGCCGGAGGTGACGCCGACGGTCGTCACGCCCTCCAGCCAGGCCTCGTCGATCTCGTCGGCGAAGTCCACCAGGTAGGCCTCGCGGGCGCCGGCGAGCTTGGCGACCTCGACCAGCCGCTTGGAGTTGGAGGAGTTGCGCGAGCCGACGACGATGACCAGGTCGGCGTCGGCGCCCATCTGCTTCACGGCGAGCTGCCGGTTCTGCGTGGCGTAGCAGATGTCGTCGCTGGGCGGGGAGACGAGCCCGGGGAACTTCGTCTTCAGGGCGTCGACGGTCTCCATGGTCTCGTCCACGGAGAGGGTGGTCTGGGAGAGCCAGACGACCTTGGACGGGTCGCGGACCTCGACCTTGGCGACGTCCTCGGGGCCGTCGACGAGCTGGATGTGGTCGGGGGCCTCGCCGGAGGTGCCGATGACCTCCTCGTGGCCCTCGTGGCCGATCAGGAGGATGTCGTAGTCCTCCTTGGCGTACCGGACGGCTTCCTTGTGGACCTTGGTGACGAGGGGGCAGGTGGCGTCGATGGTGGCGAGCCGGCCCTGGCGGGCCTCCTCGTGCACGACGGGGGCGACGCCGTGCGCGGAGAACATGACGATGTTGCCGGGCGGCACCTCCTCCGTGCGCTCGACGAAGATCGCGCCCTTCTTCTCCAGGGTCTGCACGACGTACTTGTTGTGGACGATCTCGTGCCGGACGTAGATCGGGGCCCCGTACTGTTCCAGGGCCTTCTCGACGGCGATCACGGCGCGGTCCACGCCGGCGCAGTAGCCCCGGGGGGCGGCGAGCAGGACACGGCGGCCAGAGGAAGCGGTCATGGGTCCCATCGTAAGGCCGGGTCCGGGGGCGCCGAGATCGCGTGCCCGCGGCCGCGCGGGGAAGACTGGTGCGTATGTCCGACACCGGAACGACAGCCTCCACGACCGGCGCGCACCAGCGGTTGCGGCGCGGCCTCGGCTTCCGGGACCTCGTGGTCTACGGGCTGCTGTTCATCGCGCCGATGGCACCGGTCGGGGTGTTCGGCACGCTCGACGCCACGTCGCACGGCGCGGTGGCGCTGGTGTACGTGGTGGCCACGGTCGCCATGGCGTTCACCGCTTTCAGCTACGCGCAGATGGTGCGGGTCGTACCGCGGGCCGGGTCGGTCTTCGCCTACGCGCGCGCGGGGCTCGGGAAGGGGGCCGGGTTCGTCGCGGGCTGGATGGCGATGCTCGACTACGCGCTCATCCCCGCGGTGGCCTACCTCTTCTCCGGCATCGCGATGAACGCGCTGGTCCCCGAGGTGTCCCGGTGGGTGTGGACGGCGCTGGCCGTGGTCGTCACCACGCTGCTCAACCTGTGGGGCGTACGGGCCGCCGCGCGCGTGGGCTTCCTCGTCCTGGCCCTGGAGATCGTGGTCCTGCTGGTGTTCGTGGTGTCGGCGGTCGTGGTGCTGGCGCGGGACGGGGCACAGCGGGGGGTGCTGTCGCCGCTGTCCGGGGACGGCACGCAGGGCGCGTTCGCGCTGTCGGCGGTGATCGGCGCGGTGTCCGTGGCGGTCCTGTCCTACCTGGGTTTCGACGCGATCGCCACGTTCGCCGAGGAGGTCACCGGGGGCTCGGCGAAGGTGGCGCGGGCGCTGCTGTGCTGCCTGGCGCTGGCCGGGGTGCTGTTCGTGGCGCAGACGTATCTGGTCGCACTGCTGGAGCCGGCGACGTCCGCGCGGCTCGCACGCGATCCCGGGGCACAGGGTTCGGCCTTCTACGACGCGGTGGACTCCGCCGTCGGGACGTGGCTGCACGACCTGGTGGCCGCGAGCAAGGCGATCGGGGCGGCGTTCGCGGCGCTCGCCGGCCAGGCGGCGGCCGGGCGGCTGCTGTTCGCGATGGGCCGCGACCGGAGGCTGCCGCGGGCCCTGTCCCGCACGGACGGCGGTGTGCCGCGGGTGGCTCTGCTGTGCGCGGCGGTGGTCACGCTCGTCGCGGCCGGATGGGCGGCGCGCCGCGACGACGGCCTGGACAAGCTGGTGTCGGTGGTGGACATCGGGGCCCTGTCCGCGTTCACGCTGCTGCACGCGAGCGTGGTGGGGTATTTCGTGGTGCGGCTCGGGCGGTGGAGCTGGTGGCGGCACGTGCTGGTCCCGGTGCTCGGCGCGGCGATCACGGTGGCGGTCATCGCGGAGGCGGCGGGGTCGGCGCAGGTGGTCGGTGCCGTGTGGCTGGTGATCGGCTTGCTGGTGCTGGCGGGGCAGCGGGGGCGGCGGGACGTCCCTGGCGGCTGAGCCGCGGCGCGGTGCACACGCGGCCCACTGCGGCCCCAGGAGGCCGGGGAACCGCGCGCCCGGCCCCACACCCGCCCGCACCCGGCAACGCACCCGGCCCCCTACGGCGGGTAGCCGGACTGTCGGTGGCGGCCACTACGCTCGACGCCATGGCTGTGAACACGTCTCCCGAGACCCCCCTCCCCGTGGGCGAGGTCTCCCGGCTGATCGGCGGCTGGATCGACCGGCTCGGCGCGGTGTGGGTCGAGGGGCAGATCACGCAGCTGTCCCGCCGCCCCGGCGCCGGCGTCGTGTTCCTGACGCTGCGCGACCCGTCGTACGACATCTCCGTGAGCGTCACCTGCTACCGCCAGGTCTTCGACGCGGTCGCGGACGTCGTGGGCGAGGGCGCCCGGGTCGTCGTCCTGGCGAAGCCCGAGTGGTACGCCCCCCGCGGCCAGCTCTCCCTGCGCGCAGCCGAGATAAGGCCGGTCGGTGTCGGCGAGCTGCTGGCCCGGCTGGAGCAGCTGAAGAAGGCCCTCGCGGCCGAGGGCCTGTTCGCGCCGGAGCGGAAGAAGCCGCTGCCGTTCCTGCCGCAGCTCATCGGGCTGGTGTGCGGCCGGGCCTCCGCCGCGGAGCGGGACGTGCTGGAGAACGCCCGGCACCGCTGGCCCGCCGTCCGCTTCGAGGTGCGCAACGTCCCGGTGCAGGGCGTGCACGCGGTCCCGCAGGTCGTGCAGGCGGTGAAGGAGCTCGACGCGATCGACGAGGTGGACGTGATCATCGTCGCGCGCGGCGGTGGCAGTGTGGAGGACCTGCTGCCCTTCTCCGACGAGCAGCTGGTGCGGGCCGTGGCCGAGTGCCGTACGCCCGTGGTGTCCGCGATCGGGCACGAGCCGGACAACCCGCTGCTGGACCACGTCGCCGACCTGCGTGCCTCCACGCCGACCGACGCGGCGAAGAAGGTCGTGCCGGACGTCGGCGAGGAGCTGGAGCGGGTGCGGATGCTGCGGGACCGGGCGCGGCGCTGTGTGAACGCGTATCTGGAGCGGGAGGAGCGGGGGCTGGCGCACGCGCTGGCCCGTCCCTCGATGGAGGACCCGCACCGGATGATCGACGAGCGGGCCGACCATGTGGCCGCGCTCCTCGACCGGGGCCGGCGGACCCTGGGGCACCTGCTGGACCGCGCGGAATCGGAGCTGACGCACACGCACGCGCGCGTGGTGGCCCTCTCTCCCGCGGCGACGCTCCGGCGCGGTTACGCGGTGCTGCAACGGGCGGACGGGCACGTGGTGCGCGATCCGGCCGAGGTGTCGGCGGGCGAGGCGCTGCGTGCCCGTGTCGCCGAGGGTGAATTCACAGTGAAGGTGAGCGAATGACGAGCAAGGTGGACGAGGCGCTGTCGTACGAGCAGGCGCGTGACGAGCTGATCGAGGTCGTACGGCGGCTGGAGGCGGGCGGTACGTCGCTGGAGGAGTCCCTGGCGCTGTGGGAGCGCGGCGAGGAGCTGGCCAAGGTGTGCCGGCGCTGGCTGGAGGGGGCCCGGGCCCGGCTGGACGCGGCGCTGGCCGAGGAGGAAGGGGAGGCGGAGGGGGACGGCGGGTAGGGGGTGCGGGGCCCGGGTGTGAAGCGAGTCACCGCACCCCCGATTTAGTTGAAGGTTAAACCTCACTTGTCGTAGGGTCGGTGACGTCAGCCGGTCCGGCGCCCCGGGCCGGACGCGCCCCCGAGGAAAGTCACCATGTCTCTCGTTCTTGACCCCGCCGCCCAGGACCTGCTGTTCCGCGAGGCCCGTACCGCGAACACCTTCACCGACGAGCCGGTGACCGAGGAGCAGGTGCAGGCGATCTACGACCTGGTCAAGTACGGCCCCACCGCCTTCAACCAGACCCCGCTGCGCATCACCCTGGTCCGTTCGGCCGAGGCCCGTGAGCGCCTGGTGCAGCACATGGCCGAGGGCAACCGGGCCAAGACCGCCGCCGCCCCGCTGGTCGCGATCCTCTCCGCGGACAACGAGTTCCACGAGGAGCTGCCGGCCCTGTTCCCGGCCTTCCCGCAGGCCAAGGACGTCTTCTTCGCCGAGCGCCCGGCCCGCGAGGGCTCCGCCACGCTGAACGCCGCGCTCCAGGCCGCCTACTTCATCGTCGGCGTCCGCGCCGCCGGCCTCGCCGCCGGCCCGATGACCGGCTTCGACCACGAGGGCGTCCGCAAGGAGTTCCTGGACGACGACCACACCCCGCTGATGGTCGTCAACATCGGCAAGCCGGGCCCGGACGCCTGGTACCCGCGCTCCCCGCGCCTGGCCTACGAGGACGTCGTCACGACCGTCTGAGCCGCGCGGACACGGACAGGAGCCCCCGCGGAGCATGCGAAGAGGCCCCCGGCACCGCCGGGGGCCTCTTCGCGTGTCCTCGTACGCGCGCGGACCGGACGGTCATCCCGTCTTCAGCGCCGCCGCCATCGTCCTCAGCTCCTCGGGGGAGCCGGTGCCGGCCACCACCGTCGTGGAGCCGGGCGTGTCCTTGAGCACCAGGGCGTCGTACCGGCCGCCGCTGTAGCGGGTCCAGGTACGGCCGCCGATCTCCTCGGTCCGCTCGGTCGCCGACGCGCCCTGGCTGGCCTGGTCGATGAAGTCGGCGGGCTTCTGCGTGGACTGCTCGACCTGGACGTACTGGCCGTCCGGGGTCTGGAAGCCGAGGTGCCAGCGGTCGGACTTCTCGCCCTGGAAGCGTACGGAGGTCGCCTTCCAGGTGCTCGGCAGGCCCTCGGGCGCGGCCACCGGGTAGCTCGCCGCCCGGCGGGCCGTGATCAGCTCGACCCGGTAGTCGACCCGCTTGAGCTCGGGAGCGTGATCGTCGTGCGGGATGGCGATGAAGTAGACGACCAATCCCGCGATAGCGATCACGACCAGGGAGAGGATCATGTCCCGGGCCGTCTTCTGCCTGCCGTTCGTACCTGCCACGCCCCCTATCGTCGCAGGTGCCCCAAGCGCTCATCCGTGGGGTCCCCTGCTCATTTTGTCTGCTCAACGATAGAGTCGGGTCCAAGACCCTCATCCGGCCGTCGTCGTATCAGAAAGGTGCGCTCCGATGACCGAAAACCACCACCTGCCGTCCGAGCTGGACGTTCCCTCGGAGGCTCCCGACCGCAACCTCGCCCTGGAACTCGTCCGGGTGACCGAAGCCGCCGCGATGGCCGCGGGCCGCTGGGTCGGGCGCGGGGACAAGAACGGCGCCGACGGTGCCGCGGTGCGCGCCATGCGGACCCTGGTCTCCACCGTGTCGATGAACGGCGTGGTCGTCATCGGCGAGGGCGAGAAGGACGAGGCCCCGATGCTCTTCAACGGGGAGCACGTGGGCGACGGCACCGGTCCCGAGGTCGACATCGCCGTCGACCCGATCGACGGCACCACGCTGACGGCCAAGGGCATGCCGAACGCGATCGCCGTCCTCGCCGCCGCCGAGCGCGGGGCGATGTTCGACCCGTCCGCCGTGTTCTACATGGACAAGCTGGTCACCGGCCCCGAGGCGGCGGACTTCGTCGACATCGACGCGCCCGTCGCGGTGAACATCCGGCGGATCGCCAAGGCCAAGCGGTCCTCGCCGGAGGACGTGACGGTCGTCATCCTCGACCGGCCGCGGCACGAGAATCTGATCCGCGAGGTCCGGGAGGCCGGCGCGCGCATCAAGCTGATCTCCGACGGCGACGTGGCCGGCTCGGTCTACGCGCTGCGCGAGGGCACCGGCGTCGACCTGCTGCTCGGCATCGGCGGCACCCCGGAGGGCATCATCTCGGCCTGTGCCGTGAAGTGCCTGGGCGGGACCATCCAGGGCAAGCTGTGGCCGAAGGACGACGAGGAGCGGCAGCGGGCGATCGACGCGGGGCACGATCTGGACCGGGTGCTCACGACGGACGACCTGGTGTCCGGGGAGAACGTGTTCTTCGTCGCCACCGGGATCACCGACGGGGAGTTGCTGCGGGGGGTCCGGTACCGGTCGGAGACCGCGCTGACCGAGTCGATCGTGATGCGGTCGAAGTCGGGGACGGTGCGCAGGATCTTCTCCGAGCACCGGCTGAGCAAGCTGCGGGCCTACAGCGCCATCGACTTCGACCGGGCCAAGTAAGGCCGCCCGCGCGGGAAGCGCCCTCGGTGCGGAGAGGGCGCTCCTCGTCCGGGTGTCTCAGCCCGCCATGCGGTCCGCCGACGCCCGCGCCGCCTTCTTCAGTTCCAGCTCCCTGCGGCGGCGCCTGGCCAGGACCACTCGGCGTTCGGCCGCCGTGAGGCCGCCCCAGACGCCGTAGGGCTCGGGCTGGAGGAGGGCGTGTTCCCGGCACTCGACCATGACCGGACAGCGGGAGCAGACCCGCTTGGCCGCCTCTTCGCGGGACAGCCGGGCGGCGGTCGGTTCCTTCGACGGGGCGAAGAACAGGCCGGCCTCGTCGCGCCGGCACACCGCCTCGGTGTGCCAGGGGGCGTCTTGGTCCCTGTCCCGCGTCGGCACCCGCTGGGCCGGAACGGCAGCGACCTGCAGGGACGAATGCGGCGGTTGCAGCACGGTCTACTCCTGACGACGGCTTCGCGAGCGAGAGACGATGCAGCAAGGCCTACCCGCTGTGCGCGCGCCTATGCACAGCGTTCCCCACCGTAGGCGCGCGGCGCGGGCGTGCACGCCCCCGGGTCAGTGCCCCAGGTGTTTGCGCAGCTTGCGGTCCACCTTGTCCTGGACGCGTTCGAGGATGTCCGCCACCCGCCTGCCCCGCTTGGGCCGCGCCTCCACGTTGCCGAGGACGGCCCAGCCGTCGACGTAGACCACCGGCGCGTCGGAGTCGACGGAGTCCAGCGGGCTCACCTCGAAGTTGCCGAGCACGCCGCCGCCGGTGCCGCGCAGCGAGATGTTCTCCGGGACGCGGATCTGGACGTCGCCGAAGACGGAGACCGCCTTGATGACCACCTGCTGGTACTCGAAGATCGCCTCGCTGAGGTCGATCTCGACGCTGCCGAAGACGGCGTACGCGTGCAGCCGGCGTCCGGCCCGCCAGCGGCCCCGGCGCATGGCGCTGCTGAACACCGCCACCACGTTCGCGTCGGCCTCCACCGGGATCGCGCCCGGGGTGGGCCGGGGCGGCACCGGCGTGTAGGCGGGGGCGGCGGGGCGGTGGTGGCCGGCGGGCAGGTCCCGGATGAAGACCTCCAGCTCACCCACCGTCTTGGCGTGCAGCACCCCGTCCACGCGCTCGGCGTGCTCGTCGGCGGTCAGCCGGCCCTCGGCCAGGGCCTCGCGGAGGATGTCGGCGACCCGGTCGCGGTCGGCGTCGGAGGCGCGCAGCTCGGTGGCGGGGGTGGGTGCGGTGTGCTTCTGAAGGTCCACGAGGGCAGCGTACCCACACACGATAGATCGCGACACCCCCGACTGAGCCTTACCTCACAGGTTCGCCGCCTACGGCAGGTTCTACGCTGGGCAGGCCCGCCAGCGTCGGCGGGCGGCCGTCCGTCAGAGTGAGGAATGGGCTGAGATGCCGCGTACTTCCCCCCCGCCCCGCCCAGCGTTCGAGTACACAGATCTGCTCCCCCAGGGCGAGGACACCACCCCGTACCGGTTGGTGACCTCCGAGGGTGTCTCCACGGTCGAGGGGCCCGACGGGCGGACGTTCCTCAAGGTGGAGCCGGAGGCGCTGCGCAAGCTGGCCGAGGAGGCCATCCACGACATCCAGCACTACCTGCGCCCGGCCCACCTCGCCCAGCTCCGCCGGATCATCGACGACCCGGAGGCGTCGGGCAACGACAAGTTCGTCGCGCTCGACCTGCTGAAGAACGCGAACATCGCGGCGGCCGGCGTGCTGCCCATGTGCCAGGACACCGGCACGGCGATCGTCATGGGCAAGCGCGGCCAGAACGTGCTGACGGCCGGCGAGGACGAGAAGCACCTGTCCCACGGCATCTACGACGCCTACACCAAGCTGAACCTGCGCTACTCGCAGATGGCTCCGCTCACCATGTGGGAGGAGAAGAACACCGGCTCCAACCTGCCGGCCCAGATCGAGCTGTACGCCACCGACGGCGGCGCCTACAAGTTCCTGTTCATGGCGAAGGGCGGCGGCAGCGCCAACAAGTCCTTCCTGTACCAGGAGACGAAGGCCGTCCTGAACGAGGCCTCCATGATGAAGTTCCTGGAGGAGAAGATCCGCTCGCTCGGCACGGCCGCCTGCCCGCCGTACCACCTGGCGATCGTCGTCGGCGGCACCAGCGCCGAGTACGCGCTGAAGACCGCGAAGTACGCCTCCGCGCACTACCTGGACACCCTGCCGGCCGAGGGGTCGCCGCTCGGCCACGGCTTCCGGGACAAGGAGCTGGAGGAGAAGGTCTTCGAGCTGACCCAGAAGATCGGCATCGGCGCGCAGTTCGGCGGCAAGTACTTCTGCCACGACGTCCGCGTGGTCCGCCTGCCCCGGCACGGCGCGTCCTGCCCGGTCGCCATCGCCGTCTCCTGCTCCGCCGACCGCCAGGCGGTCGCGAAGATCACCGCCGAGGGCGTCTTCCTGGAGCAGCTGGAGACCGACCCGGCGCGCTTCCTGCCGGACACCACGGACGAGCACCTGGAAGAGGGCGACGTCGTCAGGATCGACCTCAACCAGCCGATGGACACGATCCTCGCCGAGCTGACCAAGTACCCGGTCAAGACGCGGCTGTCGCTGTCCGGCCCGCTGGTCGTGGCCCGGGACATCGCCCACGCCAAGATCAAGGAGCGGCTGGACGCGGGCGAGGAGATGCCGCAGTACCTCAAGGACCACCCGGTGTACTACGCCGGCCCGGCGAAGACGCCCGAGGGCTACGCCTCCGGTTCCTTCGGCCCGACCACGGCCGGCCGCATGGACTCCTACGTGGAGCAGTTCCAGGCGGCGGGCGGCTCCAAGGTGATGCTCGCCAAGGGCAACCGCAGCAAGCAGGTCACCGACGCGTGTGCCGCCCACGGCGGTTTCTACCTCGGCTCCATCGGCGGCCCGGCCGCCCGTCTCGCCCAGGACTGCATCAAGAAGGTGGAGGTCCTGGAGTACGAGGAGCTGGGCATGGAGGCGGTCTGGAAGATCGAGGTCGAGGACTTCCCGGCGTTCATCGTGGTGGACGACAAGGGGAACGACTTCTTCACCGACCCGGCCCCGCAGCCGACGTTCACGAGCATTCCGGTACGGGGTCCCGGTCTGGGCTGACCCCCTCCTGCCGTCGCCCCCGGGACCGGTCCCGGCCCCGGGGGCGACGGAGCACGGGCGCCGCGGCGGGCCCTGACCCGTCATCAGCGGGCCGGCCACCCGTCCGGCCCAGTTCCCGGAACATTCCGGTCCCCGCGACCGCTGTACGGGACATGAGCGAATACCGCATCGAACACGACTCCATGGGCGAGGTCCGGGTCCCGGCCCACGCCAAGTGGCGGGCCCAGACGCAGCGTGCCGTGGAGAACTTCCCGGTCTCCGGACAGCGCATCGAGCGGGCGCACATCGAGGCGCTGGCCCGCATCAAGGCGGCGGCGGCGAAGGTGAACGCCGAGCTGGGCGTGCTGGACAAGGAGGTCGCGCAGGCGATCCAGGACGCGGCCGGCGAGGTCGCCGCGGGGAAGTGGGACGAGCACTTCCCGGTGGACGTGTTCCAGACGGGTTCGGGGACCTCGTCCAACATGAACACCAACGAGGTCATCGCGACGCTGGCGACCGAGCGGCTCGGCCGGGACGTGCACCCCAACGACCACGTGAACGCCTCGCAGTCGTCCAACGACGTCTTCCCGTCGTCCATCCACATCGCGGCCACCGCGGCCGTCACCCACGACCTGATCCCGGCCCTGGAGCACCTCGCCGCCTCCCTGGAGCGCAAGTCCGAGGAGTTCGCGGACGTGGTGAAGTCGGGGCGGACGCACCTGATGGACGCGACGCCGGTGACGCTCGGGCAGGAGTTCGGCGGGTACGCGGCCCAGGTGCGGTACGGCGTCGAGCGGCTCCGGGCCTCCCTCCCGCGCCTCGCCGAGCTCCCGCTGGGCGGCACGGCCGTCGGCACCGGCATCAACACCCCGCCCGGGTTCTCCGCCGCCGTCATCGAGGAGGTCGCCCGGGTGACCGGGCTGCCGCTGACCGAGGCCCGCGACCACTTCGAGGCGCAGGGCGCCCGGGACGGCGTCGTGGAGACCAGCGGACAGCTCAGGACCATCGCGGTCGGCCTGACGAAGATCGCCAACGATCTGCGCTGGATGTCCTCCGGGCCGCGCACCGGTCTCGCCGAGATCCGGCTGCCCGACCTCCAGCCCGGCTCCTCGATCATGCCGGGCAAGGTGAACCCGGTGGTCCCGGAGGCCGTGCTGATGGTCGCCGCGCAGGTCGTCGGGAACGACGCCACCATCGCCACCGCGGGCGCCGCAGGCAACTTCGAACTGAACGTCATGCTCCCGGTCATCGCCAAGAACGTCCTGGAGTCGGTCCGGCTGCTCGCCAACGTCTCGCGGCTGCTGGCCGACCGGACCGTCGACGGCATCACCGCCGACCGCGAACGCGCCCGCGAGTACGCCGAGTCGTCCCCGTCGGTGGTGACCCCGCTGAACAAGTACATCGGGTACGAGGAGGCCGCGAAGGTCGCCAAGAAGTCCCTCGCCGAGCGCAAGACGATCCGTCAAGTCGTCCTGGAGAGCGGGTACGTGGAGCGCGGCGACCTGACACTGGAGCAGCTGGACGAGGCGCTGGATGTCCTGCGGATGACGCGCCCGTAACCGGGAGCGAACCATTCCGGCCACCCGGGTACCGCCGTGACCCGCGCCGCAGCGTCGTGTGCCCGTGGCACCTAATATCTGTGCATGACGGACGACGGAGCGATGACACGAGTGGCGGCGGGACCGGCGACCTACTGGACCCCGGGGACGCACATCCTGTGGCGCTACCGGGCGAACGGCGGCGAGCGGTACCACATCGCGCGGCCGGTCACCGTCGTACGCGACGACGCGGACCTGCTGGCGGTGTGGCTGGCCCCCGGCACCGAGTGCGTGAAGCCGGTCCTGGCCGACGGCACGCCCGTGCACCTGGAGCCGCTGGAGTCCCGGTACACCAAGCCGCGCACGGTCCAGCGGGACCGCTGGTTCGGCACGGGCGTGCTGAAGCTGGCCCAGCCCGGCCGGCCCTGGTCGGTGTGGCTGTTCTGGGAGCCGGGCTGGCGGTTCAAGAACTGGTACGTGAACCTGGAGGAGCCGCTGGTCCGGTGGGCGGGCGGGGTGGACTCCGAGGACCACTTCCTGGACATCTCCGTGCAGCCGGACCGCAGTTGGCACTGGCGTGACGAGGACGAGTTCGCGCAGGCCCAGCGGGACGGGCTGATGGACGCGGCGACCGCCGAGCAGGTGCGGGCGGCCGGCCGGGAGGCGGTGGAGGTGATCCGCGCGTGGGGGCCGCCGTTCGGCGACGGCTGGCCGCGCTGGCGCCCGGACCCGTCCTGGACGGTCCCTCCCCTCCCCGAGGACTGGGACCGCACACCCGCGCGCGTATCCTCGTGAGACCCTTGATAGGCCCCCAGGCAAGAAACGTAGGATCGTCCTCCGCAGGGGCGTAGAAGAGCAACTTCCGGGGCATGCGCCGGGCTTGACCGATCGTCACCGAGGGGCGGCAGGACGTGAGCGAGGGGTACCAGGGCACCACCACGAAGGCGTGCGGCGACCGGGCCGCCGGCCGCGCGGATCTCGCCACCGGCACAGCGGCCGCCCGCGACACGGCGGAAATTCCGTTCCTGGGGCACGTATTGCGGGTATCGGGAAGTCGGCGGGACCAACTGCGCGCCCGGCGTACCCGGCGCACAGCCCCGGACGGATGGATGCGACACGCGTGACGGAGCAGCCCACCTCCTTCGAACGCCCCCAGCCGGGCGTCGACCCCGCGGAGTCCCGCGGGGCGCTCCTGCGTACCCAGCAGCAGCCCCAGAAGCCTCCGGCGCAGCTCGGCGATCCGGCCTTGCCCGTACAGGCCCGGGCGGACGGAACGCCGTCCGGACCGGGCACCGCCCCACCCTGCGGCAAGGGGAAGGAACCCGCGCTCGGCCAGGGGAAGGAGCCCCCAGTCAACGGCCCCGAGCACGCCCAGCCCGCCGGCACCGAACCCGACTCCCACCGCCCGCGTCCCGCGCCGGAGGGCATCCCGGCCCAGCCCGGCGCCGAGCAGGAGCGGTCGCCGGGCGGTCAGGAACGCCGTACCGGGCAGGCCCTGCCGCCGGGGCGGCCGATGCCCATGCGGCGCGACGGGGACCGGCTCAGGTTCGTGGGCGCGGCCACCCGGCGGATCGCCCGCGGGCTCGACCTCGACGAGATCGTCATGGGGCTGTGCCGGGCCACCGTGCCGACGTTCTCCGACGCGATACTGGTCTACCTGCGCGAGCCGCTGCCGGTCGGCGACGAGCGGCCCAGCGGTCCGGTGGTGCTGCGGCTGCGCCGTACCGACCGGATACCCGCGGAGCGGGACACCGACGGGGTGCTGCTGCCGCCGGCGTTCGAGCCGGAGCCGGAGCCGTCCGTGCTGTCGGACCTGTCGGCGCTCACCACCGAGCTGTGCGAGGTGCGGCCGGGCGGCGCGCTGAACGAGGTGCTGCGCGGGGTGCGCCCGGTGTTCGCCGACGCGCCCGCCGCCCGGGACGCGCTGCCCGAACTGCTCGGCGAGGGCGGTGAGGCGGTCGTACCGGGTGAGCGGCACGCGATCCTCGCGCCGCTGCGCGGCCGGCGCCGGGTGATCGGCGCGGCCCTGTTCCTGCGCCGCCCGGACCGGCTCGCGTTCGAGGCGGACGATCTGCTGGTGGCCGCGCAGCTGGCCACGCACAGCGCGCTCGGCATCGACAAGGCGGTGCTGTACGGCCGCGAGGCGTACATCGCCGACGAGTTGCAGCGCACCATGCTGCCCGAGACGCTGCCCCGGCCGACCGGTGTCCGGCTGGCCTCCCGCTATCTGCCGGCGGCGGAGACCGCGCGGGTCGGCGGCGACTGGTACGACGCGATCCCGCTGCCGGGCAGCCGGGTGGCGCTGGTCGTCGGCGATGTGATGGGCCACTCGATGACCTCGGCGGCGATCATGGGCCAGCTGCGCACCACCGCGCAGACGCTGGCCGGGCTCGACCTGCCGCCGCAGGAGGTGCTGCACCACCTGGACGAGCAGGCGCAGCGCCTGGGCACCGACCGCATGGCGACCTGCCTGTACGCGGTCTACGACCCGGTGACGCACCGCATCACGATCGCCAACGCCGGTCATCCGCCGCCCGTGCTGCTGCACCTGGGCGGCCACGCCGAGGTGCTGCGGGTGCCGTCGGGCGCGCCGATCGGGGTCGGCGGGGTCGACTTCGAGGCGGTGGAGCTGGAGGCGCCCGCCGGAGGGACCCTGCTGCTGTACACCGACGGCCTGGTGGAGTCCCGGCTGCGGGACGTGTGGACCGGCATAGAGCAGTTGCGGGAGAAGCTGGCCGCGACCGCGCGGCTGACCGGCCCGGACCATCCGCCGCCGCTGGAAGCGCTGTGCGACGAGGTGCTGGACATGCTCGGCCCGGGCGACCGGGACGACGACATCGCGCTGCTCGCCGCCCGCTTCGACGGGATCGCGCCGAGCGATGTCGCCTACTGGACGCTGGAGCCGGAGGACTCCGCCCCGGGCCAGGCCCGCCGGCTGGCCCGGCGCGCGCTCGCCCGCTGGGACCTGGAGGAGCTGACGGACTCGGTGGAGCTGCTGGTCAGCGAGGTCGTGACGAACGCCGTGCGGTACGCGTCGCGGCCGGTGACGCTGCGGCTGCTGCGCACGGACGTGCTGCGCTGCGAGGTCGGCGACGACGTGCCGCAGCTGCCGCGGCTGCGGCAGGCACGGGCCACGGACGAGGGCGGGCGCGGCCTGTACCTGGTCAACCGGCTGGCCCGGCGCTGGGGCGCGACCCGGCTGAGCACCGGCAAGGTGGTGTGGTTCGAGCTGAACCGCGGCTGAACGGCTGCGGAACCCCGCGACGTGCGAAAGGGCGCCCGGTGTGACCGGGCGCCCTTCGTCGTGTCCTGTCGTTAAGGCTACGGGACGTTCTGCGGGTCGAGCGGGTTCTCCGGGCTGATCGACGTCGTCGGCGGCGGGCTCGTCGGCGTCTGGCTCGGGGTCTGGGTGGGCGTCTGGCTGGGGGTCTGGGACGGCGTCTGCGACGGCGTCTCGGTCGGCGTCTCGGACGTCGGCGGGGCGCTGGTCGGCGTCTGCGACGGCGTCTGGGTCGGGGTGTGCGTCCAGGTCGGCGTCTCGGTCGGCTCGACGGCCGCGCCCTGCGTGGTGTTCAGGTCGAACGAGGCCTTGCTGGTGACGCCGAAGGTGTACGCGGCCCAGATCTGCGCCGGGTAGCCGCCGCCGTTGATCCGGCCGGGCGGCGGGAGCAGGCCGGTCGCGCCCTTCATGGAGACGTGGGCCTTGGTCTTCGGGTCCTCGCCGAACAGGCCGACGGAGGTGACCAGGGTCGGCGTGTAGCCGGTGAACCAGGCCGACTTGTTCTCGTCGGAGGTACCGGTCTTGCCCGCCACCTGCTGGCCGTCGCGCAGCGGGTTGTTCGCCACGGACCGCTTGGCCGTACCGTCGTCGACCACGCCGGTGAGCACCGAGGTGACCGTGTCGGCGGCCGTGCGGCTGATCACCGAGCCGCCGACCGGGTTCGGCATGTCGACCGTGCGGCCCTTGTTCTCCGCGGACTTGATGAGCGTCGGGGTCACCTTGTAGCCGTGGTTGGCGAAGGTGGCGTAGATCCCGGCCATCTCCAGCGGGCTGGCGCCCATGGAGCCGAGGGTCTGGGCGGGCACCGCCTGCATGCCCTTGGTGTTCATGCCGAGCTTGCCCGCCGTGCTCATGACCTTGTCCATGCCGACGTCCACGCCCATCTGGGCGAAGACGGAGTTGACGGACTTGTTCATCGCCTGCTGCACGGTGATCT
The DNA here is from genome assembly GCF_001514055.1 of Streptomyces corchorusii. Classification (NCBI taxonomy): domain Bacteria; kingdom Bacillati; phylum Actinomycetota; class Actinomycetes; order Kitasatosporales; family Streptomycetaceae; genus Streptomyces; species Streptomyces corchorusii. The sequence continues at coordinate 106,519 of NZ_KQ948354.1, forward strand.
TGTCGTAGTCGACGTCGTCCTCGTTCGGCGGGGCGAAGCCGACCTTGACGCCGTGGTCCAGGACCTGGCGGCGGCTGGTGCCGTCGTAGACGGTGCTCGCGGTGATCGGCTTGCCGTCCTGCGTGGTGGCGTTCTGCTCCAGCGCGGCGGCGAGGATGACCGGCTTGAACGTGGACGCCGGCTGGTAGTCCCGGCGGACGGCGTTGTCGAAGTAGTGCTTGTAGTAGTCCTGGCCGCCGTAGAGCGCGACGATCCTGCCCGTCTTGGGGTCGACGGAGACGGCGCCGGCCTGGATGGCGCCGTCGACCTTGCGCTTCTTCGGGTCGAGCTTGCCGGTCAGCTGGGTCTTGACGGCCTTCTCCAGCGCGGCCTGCTTCTTCCGGTCGATGTTGAGGGTGATGGTCCAGCCCTTGTCGACGACGGCGTTCTCCGCCTGGGACTGGGTCAGGCCCTCCTGCGCCATGAGCTGCTGCTCCAGCTGCTGGTTGGCGAGTTCGACCAGGTAGCCCTTCTGCCCGCCGAGGCCCGGGGCGCCCTTGGGCTCCTTCGGGTAGGGGAAGTGCAGGGCGTCCCGGTCGCTCTTGGAGAGCCAGCCCTCCTCGACCATGTTGTCCAGGACGTAGTTCCAGCGCTGCATGACCAGCCGCTTGCCGGTCTTGGTGGCGACGGCCCAGTCGTACTGGCTGGGGGCCTGGAGCAGCGCGGCGAGGTAGGCGCCCTGCGCGACGTCGAGGTCCTCGGCGTCGACGTGGTAGTAGGCCTGGGCGGCGGCCTGGATGCCGTAGGCGTTGCGGCCGTAGTAGCTGGTGTTGATGTAGCCGGCGAGGATGTCGTCCTTGGACTTCTCGCGGTCCACCTTGAGCGAGATGACCAGTTCCTTCAGCTTGCGCGTGACGGTCTGGTCCTGGTTCAGGTAGTAGTTCTTGACGTACTGCTGGGTGATCGTGGAGCCGCCCTGCTTGCCCTTGCCGGACAGCGTGTTGATCAGGCCGCGTGCGGTGCCGCGCAGGTCGACGCCGGAGTCGTGGTAGAAGCTCTTGTTCTCGGCGGCGACGAAGGTGAGCTGGACCTTGCGGGGCACCTTGGACAGGTCGACGATCTCGCGGTTGACCTCGCCCTTGCGGGCCAGGATCGTTCCGTCGCTGAACTTGTAGACGTTGCTCTGCTGCTGGGCGGCCGCGTTGCCCTGGGGGATGTCCACGTACAGGTACAGGCCGATGAAGCCCAGGATGCCGAGCAGGCACACGCCGAAGAAGGTCCCGAGGATCTTCTTCCAGCCGAAGATCCGGCGTATGAGGCTCTTGGCGGGCTTGCCGGACGCGGGCCCGCCGCCGGAGGCGCCGGACGCGGTGGCTGCCGAGGGCGTGGGCGCGGAGCGGCGGCGCTTGGGTGCCGCGCGGTGGCCGCCGCGCTGTCGCGCTCGTCTCTCTTCCGCTCGTCCCATGGGTCCCTACGCTCGCTTCCGTCTCGGGGTCAGCTCCGAAAGCTAACACCCCTCTATATGACAAAGGGCGTCCGATCCGTTCTTTTACGGACGTGAGAATCAGCACCCGCCCCATCGGAACCGACGACTGTCACTGGTCCAGGGTTGCTCGGCGGCGTAAAGTGATAACAGTTTGCTAGAAGAAAGCTAGGCACTACGACAACCGGGGGTCCCCTATGTCCATATCCGAGCCGGCCGCCACCGCCGACGTCCCCGAGATGCCCGCGCCAGGGGTGCGGGAGTTCACCGCCCACAGCATCGGCGGCGGACTCGCCCTGCTGCTCGGGCTGATCGGGCTCGGCGCCGCGGTCGCGCTGTTCGCGGCCTCCGCGGCGGACTCCGCCGGCGGGGCCGAGGGCGGGCTCGTCGTCGCCGGGGTCGTCGTCCTGCTGGCGTCCGCCATCGCGATGCGCGGGCTGAACACGGTCGCGCCGGGCGAGGCCCGGGTCGTCCAGCTCTTCGGGCGCTACCGGGGCACGGTCCGGCAGGACGGCCTGCGCTGGGTGAACCCCTTCACCTCCCGGACCCGGATCTCCACCCGGGTGCGCAACCACGAGACCGCCGTGCTGAAGGTCAACGACGCCTACGGCAACCCGATCGAGCTGGCCGCGGTCGTGGTGTGGAAGGTCCAGGACACCGCACAGGCCACCTTCGAGGTGGACGACTTCGCCGAGTTCGTCGCCACCCAGACCGAGACGGCCGTGCGGCACATCGCCATCGAGTACCCGTACGACGCCCACGAGGAGGACGGCCTGTCGCTGCGCGGCAACGCCGAGGAGATCACCGAGAAGCTGGCCGTCGAACTCCAGGCACGGGTGGAGGCGGCCGGGGTGCGGATCATCGAGTCCCGCTTCACACATCTCGCGTACGCTCCCGAGATCGCCTCGGCGATGCTCCAGCGGCAGCAGGCGGGCGCGGTCGTCGCGGCCCGCCGGCAGATCGTGGACGGCGCGGTCGGCATGGTCGAGGCGGCGCTGGCCCGGATCGCGGACGCGGACATCGTGGAGCTGGACGAGGAACGGAAGGCGGCGATGGTGTCGAACCTGATGGTGGTGCTGTGCGGGGACCGGGCCCCCCAGCCGGTCCTCAACACGGGGACGCTCTACCAGTGACGGACCCGGTGAAGGACCCTTCGGGGACCCCGAAGCGCCGGCCGCGGCAGCGCAAGCAGGTGCTGCTGCGGCTGGACCCGCTGGTGTACGAGGCACTGGCCCGGTGGGCCGGGGACGAGCTGCGGTCGGCGAACGCGCAGATCGAGTTCCTGCTGCGGCGCGCCCTTGCGGAGGCGGGGCGCCTGCCGAAGGACACCGGACCGCTGCCGCGGCGGGGCCGGCCGCCTGTGTCGGAACCGTGACAATCGGCCCCCACCTGCGGGGCCGTACCGCCCGCCACACTCCCTGCACGGCGCGTATACACCCCGCGTATACACCGTGTGTAGAGTGCTGTCATGTCCATCGGTCACACCCTTCTGGGACTCCTGGAGTCCGGCCCGCGCCACGGCTACGACCTCAAGCGGGCCTTCGACGAGAAGTTCGGTCACGACCGGCCGCTGCACTACGGCCAGGTCTACTCCACGATGTCCCGGCTGCTGAAGCACGGCCTCGTGGAAGTCGACGGGATCGAGGCAGGCGGCGGCCCCGAGCGCAAGCGGTACGCCATCACCGACGCCGGCGTCACCGACGTCGAGCACTGGCTCGCCACCCCGGAGAAGCCGGAGGAGTACCTCCAGTCGACCCTCTACACCAAGGTCGTCCTCGCCCTGCTCACCCACCGCGACGCGACCGACATCCTCGACACGCAGCGGGCCGAACACCTGCGCAGCATGCGGATCCTGACCGACCGCAAGCGCAAGGGCGACCTTGCGGACCAGCTGATCTGCGACCACGCCCTGTTCCACCTGGAGGCCGACCTGCGCTGGCTGGAACTGACCGCCGCGCGCCTCGACAAGCTCCGCGCGGAGGTGGTGGCCAAGTGACTCCCCCGCCCGGCACCCTGCTCGCCGCCGAGAACCTGCGCAAGTCCTACGGCCCCACGGTCGCGCTCGACGGCGCCGCGTTCTCCATCCACCCCGGCGAGGTCGTCGCCGTCATGGGCCCCTCCGGCTCCGGCAAGTCCACGCTGCTGCACTGCCTGGCCGGCATCGTGCCGCCCGACTCCGGCTCCATCACCTACGACGGCCGCGAACTGGCCGGCATGAGCGACGCCGGGCGCAGCGCCTTGCGCCGCAGCGAGTTCGGCTTCGTCTTCCAGTTCGGGCAGCTCGTCCCGGAGCTGACCTGCGTGGAGAACGTGGCGCTGCCGCTGCGGCTGAACGGCACGTCCCGCAAGGAGGCCGAGCGGGCCGCGCTGAGCTGGATGGAGCGCCTGGAGGTGGACGACCTCAAGGGCAAGCGGCCCGGCGAGGTCTCCGGCGGCCAGGGCCAGCGGGTCGCGGTGGCGCGGGCGCTGGTCACCGGGCCCCGGGTGCTGTTCGCCGACGAGCCGACCGGCGCGCTCGACTCCCTCAACGGCGAACGCGTGATGGAGCTGCTGACCGACGCGGCCCGCTCCACCAACGCCGCCGTGGTCCTGGTCACGCACGAGGCGCGGGTGGCCGCCTACTCCGACCGCGAGATCGTCGTACGCGACGGCAGGTCCCGTGACATGGAGCGCGCCATATGAACGTCCGGCAGTGGTGCAGGGACCTGGGCATGGGGGCCAGGTTCGCCGTCACCGGCGGACGCGAGGGCTGGGTCCGGATGCTGCTGACGGCGGTCGGCGTCGGCCTGGGCGTGGCCCTGCTGCTGCTGACGACGGCGCTGCCGAACGTGCTGACGGCCCGGCACCAGCGCGAAGAGGCCCGCCAGGACCTCACCTACAACGCGGCCGTGCCGCCCAGGGGCGAGAACACCGTGCTGGTCGGCACGACCGACACCGAGTGGCACTCCAGGGACATCCGGGGCCGGCTGCTGGAGCCCGAGGGCGCGCGGGCGCCGCTGCCGCCCGGCGTCGGCCGCTTCCCGGCAAAGGGCGAGATGGTGGTCTCGCCCGCGCTGAAGGAACTGCTCTCCTCGGACGGGGGCAAGCTCCTGCGGGAGCGGCTGCCGTTCCGGATCACCGGCACGATCGGCGAACCCGGGCTGATCGGCCCGCACGAACTGGCCTACTACGCCGGTGCCGAGGGCCTGAAGGTGGCCAAGGACAGCTCGCGGGTGGTGCGGCTGACCGCGTTCGGCGATCCGCACCCGACGACCGAGCGCACCGACCCGGTGCTCATCCTGATGACCCTGGTCGTGTTCGTCGCCCTGCTGACACCGGTCGCCGTCTTCATCGCCGCGGCCGTACGGTTCGGCGGCGAGCGGCGCGACCGCAGGCTGGCCGCGCTGCGGCTGGTGGGCTCCGACAGCCGGATGACCCGCCGGATCGCGGCGGGCGAGGCGCTGGCCGGGTCACTGCTCGGACTGGCCGTCGGCACGGTGTTCTTCCTGATCGGACGGCAGGCGGCGGGCTCGGTGGAGGTCAGGGGGGAAAGCTTCTTCCCCAGCTACCTCGACCCCTCCCCCGCACTGGCCGCGCTGGTCGCGGTGGCGGTCCCGGCGGCGGCGGTGCTGGTGACGCTGTTCGCCATGCGCGGGGTGGTCGTGGAACCGCTCGGCGTGGTGCGCACGGCCAAGCAGGCCCGGCGGCGCCTGTGGTGGCGGCTGCTGCTGCCGCTGGCGGGCCTCGCGATGCTGTACCCGATGATCGGCCAGGGCCGCTCGCACGGCGACTTCAACCAGTACCTCGTCACCGGCGGTGTGCTGCTGGTCCTGGTCGGCGTCACCGCGCTGCTGCCCTGGCTGGTGGAGGCGTTCGTCACCCGGCTCGGCGCGGGCTCGGTCTCCTGGCAACTGGCGGTACGACGGCTCCAGTTGAGCAGCGGTACGGCCGCCCGCATGGTCAACGGCATCGCGGTGGCGGTGGCCGGGGCGATCGCGTTGCAGATGCTGTTCGCGGGCCTGGAGGGCCAGTACACCAAGGACACCGGCCGCGATCCCCACCGGGCCTCGATGGAGGTCGACCTGTCGGACCGCTCCCGGCTGCCGCAGGCCGCCGCCGAGCTGGCCCGCACCAAGGGGGTGCGGGCGTCGGTGGCCCTCTCCCACGGCGGACTCGGCGACAAGCGCCGCGACCCCGGCACCACGGCGAGCCTCACCGTCGGCGACTGCGCCGCGCTGCGCGAACTGGTCCGCCTGCCGTCCTGCCGGGACGGTGACGTCTTCGTCCTGCCCAGTACGGCCGACGACGCCGCCACGCGGGCCTTCATGCGGCCGGGCCGGCACGGCTTCATCGACTCCACCTACTCCGGCGAGCGCGGGCGGGAGATCCCCTGGACGGTGCCGGCCCATCTGCGGCAGGTGACCGCCCGCAAGGACTCGCTCCGGTCCGACGTCACCGGTCTGCTGCTGACCCCGTCCGCGCTGCCCGCCGGGGCCGGGTCGACGCTGTACCACGAGGTCTTCGTCCGCCTCGACCTGTCCGTGCCGTACGCGGACGAGTACGTGCGGAACACGGCCGCACGGGTGGACCGCCTCGCCAGTGCCTGGCGTTGGACGACGACCGTCCAGTCCGACCAGTACGCCTCCCTGCGCACCGGACTGTTCCTCGGCGCGGTCTGTGTGCTGGCGCTGATCGGGGCGAGCCTGCTGGTCTCCCAGCTGGAGCAGTTGCGCGAGCGGCGCAAGCTGCTGTCGTCCCTGCTCGCCTTCGGCACCCGGCGCCGCACACTCGGCCTGTCGGTGCTGTGGCAGACGGCCGTGCCGATCGCGCTCGGTCTGCTGCTGGCCGCGGCGGTGGGCCTGACCCTCGGTGCGGTCCTGCTGAAGCTGGCGGCGACCCCGGTCTCCGTCGACTGGGCGAGCGTGCTGTCCCTGACCGGCGCCGGCGCGGCGGTGGTCCTCGCGGTCACCGTGCTGAGCCTGCCGCCACTGATGAGGATGATGCGGCCGGAGGGCCTGCGTACCGAGTGAGCCCCGTCGACCGGCCGCGGCGCCGTCGTGGCTGGTCGCGCGGTTCCCCGCGCCCCTACCGGGCGCTCACCCCGCCAGCACCCTCACGGGCAGTGCCCGCAACGCCTCCCGCAGGGCGCCCGCCAGCTCCGCGTACTCCGCGGAGCGCGCCGCGCCGGCGCGCATCGCGAACGCGACCCGGCGGCTCGGGGCGGGATCGGCGAAGTACCCGGTCAGCAGGTGGCTGCTGCGGGTGGTCTCCAGCTTCAGCGCGGTGCGTGGGAGCAGCGTGCAGCCGAGGCCGCCGGCCACGAGCTGGACCAGCGTGGACAGGCCGGCGGCCGTGGTGGTGACCGGCGCGTCCTCGCGGCCGGCCTCCCGGCAGATGTCCAGCGCCTGGTCGCGCAGGCAGTGACCCTCGTCCAGGAGGAGCAGGTTCAGCTCCTTCAACGCCTCGCGCGGGATGCCCTCCCGGCCGCCGAGCCAGTGGTCGAGCGGGGTGACGAGCACGAAGTCCTCGTCGAAGAGGGGGAGTTCCACGACTCCGGGGACGCCGAGCGGCACGGCCAGCAACAGCAGGTCGAGCCGCCCGGAGTTCAGGCCCTCGACCAGGTTGGCGGTCTGCTCCTCGTGCACCTGGAGGTCGAGGTGCGGGTAGCGGTCGTGGACGAGCCGCAGCACGGTCGGCAGCAGGTACGGAGCCACGGTGGGGATCACCCCGAGGCGCAGCGCGCCCGTGAAGGGCGCCCGGACCGCCTCGGCCTCCTCCATCAGCGCGCCCACCGCGTCCAGCACCGCCTTGGCCCGCACGGCCAGCCGCTCCCCCGCGGGCGAGAGCAGCACCTTGCGGGTCGTACGCTCAAGGAGGGTCACACCGAGGGTCTCCTCCAGGGTCGAGACCGCACCCGACAGGGCGGGCTGGCTCATCCCGATGGCCGCCGCCGCGTCCCGGAAGTGCAGGTGCTCGGCCACGGCGGCGAACGCCCGCAGCTGCGCCAGGCTCGGTTGCCTGCGTTTGCCGTTACTCACGGTCACTGATAATAACCTCCGATCAACCCGACCGAGTGTAGCTATTTCACTAATCAATGCACCCTGTGCCAACATCGACGACGTCCAACCCATGGGAAACACCCCAAAAGGGCAGCTTCTTCGCTGCAAGGAGAGCGTGTGCTCACTGTCGGTGACAAGTTCCCCGAGTTCGAACTGACCGCCTGCGTCTCGCTGGAGAAGGGCAAGGAGTTCGAGCAGATCCACCACAAGTCCTACGAGGGCAAGTGGCTCGTGGTCTTCGCCTGGCCCAAGGACTTCACGTTCGTGTGCCCGACCGAGATCGCCGCGTTCGGGAAGCTGAACGACGAGTTCGCCGACCGCGACGCCCAGATCCTCGGCTTCTCGGGTGACTCCGAGTTCGTCCACCACGCCTGGCGCAAGGACCACCCGGACCTGACCGACCTGCCGTTCCCGATGATGGCGGACTCCAAGCACGAGCTGATGCGCGACCTCGGCATCGAGGGCGAGGACGGCTTCGCGCAGCGCGCCGTCTTCATCGTCGACCCGAACCACGAGATCCAGTTCACGATGGTCACCGCCGGTTCCGTGGGCCGCAACCCCAAGGAGGTCCTGCGGGTCCTGGACGCCCTCCAGACCGACGAGCTGTGCCCGTGCAACTGGACCAAGGGCGAGCAGACCCTCGACCCGGTCGCGCTGCTGGCTGGTGAGTGACCCGTGTCGCTCGACTCCCTGAAGTCCCGTATCCCGGACTACGCCAAGGACCTGAAGCTCAACCTGGGCTCGGTCATCGGCAACTCGGAGCTGCCGGCCCAGCAGCTGTGGGGCACGGTGCTGGCGACCGCCATCGCCTCCCGTTCCCCGATCGTGCTGCGTGAGCTGGAGCCGGAGGCGAAGGCGAACCTCTCGCCGGAGGCGTACCAGGCCGCCAAGTCGGCCGCCGCCATCATGGCGATGAACAACGTCTTCTACCGCACCCGGCACCTGCTGTCCGACCACGAGTACGGCACCCTGCGCGCGGGCCTGCGGATGAACGTCATCGGCAACCCGGGCGTGGAGAAGGTCGACTTCGAGCTCTGGTCGTTCGCGGTCTCCGCGATCAACGGCTGCGGCATGTGCCTGGACTCGCACGAGCAGGTGCTGCGCAAGGCCGGCGTGGAGCGCGAGACCGTCCAGGAGGCGTTCAAGATCGCTTCCGTGGTGCAGGCGGTCGGCGTCACCCTCGACGCCGAGGCCGTGCTGGCCGAATAGGCCGTACGTCGAGGACCCCGCTCACCCCTGGTGGGCGGGGTCCTCCGCGTTCCGGTCCACCGGCTCTTCCACCGCCTCTTCCGCCTCTTCCACGGGCTCGGCGGGGGCGTCCTGCTGGACCTCCTGCGAATACTGCCGCAGGTACCCCACCACCGTGTTCGTCACCGCCACCAGTGGTACGGCCACCACCGCGCCGCCGATGCCGGCCACCATGCCGCCGGCGGCCACGGTCAGGACGACCGCCAGCGGGTGGACCCGGACCGCGCGGCCCAGGATGAACGGCTGGAGGACGTGCCCCTCGATCTGCTGGACCGCGAGGACGACGACGAGAGTCATGACGGCCGTGAAGACGCCCTGGGTGACCAGCGCCACGATCACCGCGAGCGCGCCGGAGGCGACCGCGCCGACCAGCGGGATGAACGAGAACAGGAAGATGAAGACGGCCAACGGGACGGCCATCGGCACGTCCAGGAAGTAGATGCCGATGCCGATGAAGATGGCGTCGATGAGGGCGACCAGGACCGTGCCGCGCACGTAGGCCGTCAGGGTGCGCCAGGCGCGCGGGCCGGCGCCGGCCACGCCCGGGCGGGCGGCGGCGGGCACCAGCTTCAGGAACCACTGCCAGATGCGCTTGCCGTCGTAGAGCAGGAACAGCGTCGAGAAGAACACCAGCAGGATGCCGGTGAGGGCCTCCACGATGACCTGAACGCCCTCCAGACCGGCGGACGTTATCTGGTCGGCGTTGGCCCCGATCGCCTCCCGGAGGTTCTTGGCGATCTGGTTGATCTGCTTGTCGGTGACGTGGAACGGGCTCTTCAGCAGCCAGTTGCGCAGGTCGTCGATACCGCTCTGGATCTGGTTGGAGAGCGTGTCGATGTTCTCCATGACCTGCCAGGTCACGAACCAGCCCATCAGGCCGATGACGACGAAGCCGCTGATGGCGGTGAGCGCGGTGGCCGGGCCGCGCGGCACCCCGCGCCGGGTGAGCCGGGCGACCGTCGGCTGGAGCAGCGCGGTGACCAGCAGGGCGATGACGAAGGCGAACACCACGAGCTGGATGGCGCTGATGACCCGCATCAGCACCCAGACCGTGCCGGCCAGCACCAGCAGCCGCCAGCCCGCCTCGGCGGCGACCCGGACGCCCCACGGCACCGCTTCGGCCGGATCGGGGCGGGGACCGGACCGCGCCGCGGGCCGGCGGACGGGCGGAGCCGTGGCGGCGGGCGCGTCGTCCGGCCCCGGACCGGCGGGCTCGGCGGGCTCGTCGTGCTCCTTCTCCACCTCGGCGCGGCGCTCGTCCAGGCGCTCGCTCATCTCGGTGAGACCGGCCCCCAGCCGGCCGAGCCACCCTGGCACTCGCGACATGATCCGTCCTCTTCCCCCGCGTCCTCGGGTGCTCGCCACCACTCCCCCGCTGGAGTCGTTCGGATACGACCGTACAGGGCGAAAGCCCCTCCCCTGAGGACGGGGAGGGGCTGCGCGGGGTTGAGAGAGCACCGGCGCAGGGGCTGCGCCGGCGGGACGCTCAGTACCAGTGGTTGGCCTGCCAGAACGACCAGGCCTGGCAGGGGCTGCCGTACCGGCTGTTCATGTAGTTGAGGCCCCACTTGATCTGGGTGGCCGGGTTGGTCTGCCAGTCGGCGCCCACGGAGGACATCTTGGAGCCGGGCAGGGCCTGGAAGAGACCGTAGGCACCGGAGGAGGCGTTCACCGCGCGGTAGTTCCAGCTGGACTCGTGGTCCACGATGTTGCTGAAGCACTGGAACTGGCCGCCGCCCACCATCTGGCGCGCCATCGCCTGGATCTGCGCAACGGTGTAGCTGCCCTGGACCGGGAAGCTGGAGGAGTCGCGGACGTCGGTCCCACGGCTGGCCGCGGCCTTCGCCTCGGCGCGCTCCTTCGCCTCCTTGGCCGCCTTCTCGGCGAGCTCCTTCTTGGCGATCGCGGTCTCGGCGGCGGCCTTGCGGGCCGCTTCCTCGGCGTCCTTCTTGGCGCTGACGTCCGCGGCGATGGCCTGTGCGTCGGCCTGCTGCGTCAGGGACGCGGTCTGCACCTGCGCCTGCTGACCCGCGGGTATGTCGGCGAGGAGCGTGGTGTCGGCTGCCGTCGCCTCGGCGTCGTTGGTCTGCGCGGTGCTGCCCGAGGCAACGCCGACGACGCTTCCGACAGCGGTGACCGCGGTGGCGGAGGCCACTGCGAATCCCCGGACCGAAATCCGGCTCACACGGTTTCCTTCCAGCATCGCCCGCTTCGGTGACCCTGGCGGACGCGATCGTGCCCCTGACACTGGCCTCCCAACTGCGGGGTCACGGAGGCACGGGCCCGGTGGGCAACTCCCCCGGAGGGAGCGCCGTGTGGTGCTCGGGCGGCATACGACGAACTCTATGGAGTTGGTGGTGCTGAGGTGGTGTCGTACCGCTGGGGGTACGGCTGTGTCGTATGCGGGGCCTGACAGGAACGAGACTCTGCCGTAACCGGACGCCGCGTGGCAATTCTGCGTTGCGTGTGAAAGCTCACATCCTGTTTGACCCTGGGGATTTCAGGAAAACTCCACGCACGAAGGCGCCGCCCGGCTAGGCTCGTGGCCTTTACCGGACGGCGCCAACAGCGGTCAGCCGCACGTCAGATGCGTCAGATGTGCCCGTCCTCCAGCATTTCGGTCACAAGTGCCGCAATCTGGGACCTCTCGGAACGCGTCAGCGTCACGTGCGCGAAGAGCGGGTGCCCCTTCAGCTTCTCCACCACGGCGACCACACCGTCGTAGCGGCCTACGCGCAGATTGTCCCGCTGTGCCACGTCATGCGTGAGAACGACACGGGAATTCGCGCCGATCCGGGACAGAACAGTCAGCAGGACGTTCTTCTCCAGGGACTGCGCCTCGTCCACGATCACGAACGCGTCGTGCAGCGAGCGCCCGCGGATGTGGGTGAGCGGGAGCACCTCCAGCATCCCGCGCGCGGTGACCTCCTCGATGACCTCCCGGCTGGTGACCGCCGACAGGGTGTCGAAGACGGCCTGGGCCCACGGGCTCATCTTCTCCGCCTCGGTGCCCGGCAGATAGCCCAGCTCCTGCCCGCCGACCGCGTACAGCGGCCGGAACACCATCACCTTCTGGTGCTGGCGGCGCTCCAGGACCGCCTCCAGGCCCGCGCACAGCGCCAGCGCCGACTTGCCGGTGCCGGCCCGGCCGCCCATCGAGACGATGCCGACGTCCGGGTCGAGCAGCAGGTCGAGGGCGATGCGCTGCTCGGCGCTGCGGCCCTTGATGCCGAACGCCTCCCGGTCGCCGCGCACCAGCCGGACGTTGCCCTCGGCGGTGACCCGGCCGAGCGCCTTGCCGCGCTCGGACTGGATGGTCAGGCCGGTGTGCACGGGGAGGTCGGCCGCCTCCGGGACGTACACGTGCCCTTCCTCGAAGAGGACGTCCACCTGCTCGCCCGGCAGGGTGAGTTCGGTCATCCCGGTCCAGCCGGAGTTCTCCGTGATGGCCAGTTCGGCCCGGTACTCCTCGGCGAGGAGGCCGACCGAGGATGCCTTGATCCTCAGCGGCAGGTCCTTCGACACGACGGTGACGTCGAACCCCTCGGCCTGGAGGTTCCGGGCCACCGCGAGGATGCGCGAGTCGTTGTCCCCCAGGCGGTAGCCGGTGGGCAGCACGCTGGGGTCCGAGTGGTTGAGCTCGACCCGGACCGTCCCGCCCAGTTCCCCGATCGGGATGGGGGCGTCGAGGCGACCGTGCTTCACCCGGTAGTCGTCCAGCAGGCGCAGCGCCTGGCGGGCGAAGTAGCCGAGCTCCGGATGGTGCCGCTTGGCCTCCAGCTCCGTGACCACCACGATGGGGAGCACGACCTCGTGCTCGTCGAAGCGGGCCAGGGCGTTCGGGTCGGCCAGCAGGACGCTGGTGTCGAGAACATACGTGCGCCGGTCGGGCTTGTGGCGCTTTGTGCTGGTCACCACGGAAGAACGTACCCCCTCGGATGAGGTCGGGGAGCGACGAAGTGATGCTGGACCGGTGTCCGGCCCCCGCGCACGGCGGGCCGTGAACCGGCCCTCCGCGGCTGCTTCCGTGCGGTGGCCGCACGGTCGGGCTGGTGCAAAGGGCCTCCCGGGCGGGCGACCCCGTGCCGCCCGCTGAGATCCGACACCCGTGGTTCGGGCGTCGACCTGCTTGGTCTATGCCCTCGATGATGCGCGGCCATGCAAATGCGGCCACCGGCGCGCTGGTGAACTCCTCGTTACGTTCCCGCCAATCGGGGTAAACGACGACGCCCCGTCACCGAGTGGCGACGGGGCGGGGCCGGCGGGTCAGCCGCCGTAGCGGCGGTGACGTGCGGCGTAGTCGCGCAGGGCGCGCAGGAAGTCGACCTTCCGGAAGGCCGGCCAGAAGACCTCGCAGAAGTAGTACTCCGAATGGGCGGTCTGCCAGAGCATGAATCCGGACAACCGCTGTTCCCCGCTGGTGCGGATCACCAGGTCCGGGTCGGGCTGGGCGCCGGTGTACAGGTGACGGCCGATCATGTCGATGTCCACGGACTCGGCGAGGTCCTCCATGGACACACCCTTGTCCTGCGCGTCGAGCAGCATGGAGCGCACGGCGTCGGCGATCTCCTGCCGGCCGCCGTACCCGATGGCCACGTTGACGAGTATCCCGTCGATGTGGGCGGTGGCCTCCTCGGCCTCCTTCAGGGCCGTCTGCATCTGCGCGGGCAGCAGGTCCATCGTGCCGACGTGGTGCACCCGCCAGCGGCCGTCCGCGGCGAGGGTGCGCACGACGTCCTCGATGATGCCGAGCAGGGGGACGAGTTCCTCCTGCGGCCGGTCGAAGTTGTCGGTGGACAGCAGCCACAGGGTGACGACCTCGACGTCGGTCTCGGTGCACCAGCCGAGGAACTCCTCGATCTTCTCGGCACCGGCCCGGTGCCCGTGGACGGTGCTGGAGCCGGACGCCTTCGCCCAGCGGCGGTTGCCGTCCATGATGACGCCGATGTGCTTGGGCACCTGAGCGTGGTCCAGGTGGCCTTCCACCCGGCGTGCGTAGAGCCTGACGAGCAGACCGCGCAGCTTGTCGCGCAGGTTCACGTGACCCTCCGGGGGTTGGGCGCGGGGGATGGGGTGCCGGAGCCGTTGAGCCTACCGCTGCTCGGGGGTTGGTCATGGCCCGCCCCGTCCGTGGGGACGGCGGACCGGGGCCGTGAGGTTCCCGGAGCGGTCCCCCGTGGCGGGTTTCCCCGAGCGGGTTCCCGTGGCGCGTTCCTGAACGGGTTGCCGGAACGGGTTCCCGGAGCGGGGAAGAAAAACGGGCCGGTCCGTGGGGGGGAGACGGACCGGCCCGAGGGGGGGTTTCCACCATAACCCTTCGTAAGGGATGGTGGGCGCATCGGCGGGCCACAACTACTCTCCGGAATCATCCGGCGACGCCCCGGTGGTCGCGGAATGCGGGATTCATGGGGGCTTCATGGCCGGTTCACAGCGGAATTCCAGGGAAATCCGGTCGGATACGAATGGATTCGTAAGGATTAGGCCATCTTGGGGTTCATTGGCGAGTTGCCCCGGATCCCCCCGGACGGGCTACGCCGTCGGCGAAGGGTGGACTTGACGCCTCCGCTACACCCCCGGGCCGGGACCACACGGCTCCACGGCACCGCGCAGCCCCCTCCACTGCGCGGTACCGCCCGCGCAGCTTTGCTCACGCGAATAACCTTGGTCTGAACTTACGTGATCGAGGCGACCGATGTGAACCGCGCTCGATAACAATGTGGAAACCCCGGGCGAACTCCGGTCGGACTACGCCCGACGACCCGGCTTGCGTACGTCGAAAAGGTGCCGGGCGCTGTGCGCGACGAACGGCCCCTCCCGCTCGATCCGTTCGTGCAGCGCGCGCAGCCGCGGCTCGTACGCCTCGACCGTGAAGTCCGGGACCATCCACACCACCTTGCGCAGGAAGTGGACGACGGCGGCGATGTCGTGGAACTCCATCCGCAGCCGCTCCGCCCGCACCCCGGTCACCTCCAGGCCCGCCGCCTCGGCGTCGGCCCGCTCCCGCTCGGGGTCACGGACGGCCCGCACCTCCTCCGGCTGCGGCCCGAGGAAGTACTCGACCAGCTCGAAGACGCTGCTCGGCCCCACGTGCTGGGCGAAGTACGTCCCGCCGGGCCGCAGCACCCTGGCGATCTCCGCCCAGTACGGCCGCACCGGGTGCCGGCTGAGCACCAGGTCGAACGCGCCGTCCGCGAACGGCAGCGGCGCGTCGTCCGGGGCGGCGACCACCACGACGCCCCGGGGCCGCAGCAGGGCGGTGGCCTTCGCCACGTTCGGCGGCCACCCCTCGGTGGCCGCGACCAGCACCGGCCGGGCCGGCTCGGCCCGGCCCAGCGCGAAGTCCAGCACCTCACCGCCGCCGGTCTGGACGTCCAGCACGGCCCCGGCGCCGGCCAGCCGCTCCCCCGCCGACCGGGCATACCCCCACGACGGCCGCTCCTCGGTGGCCCGGCCCTCGAACCACGAGAAGTCCCACCCCTCGGTCGGTACGGCGACGCCCTCGGCCACGAGGTCTTCGAAGGAACGCTGCGGAGTCATACGGCCATGATCCCAGCGGAACCCCCGGCGGGTCCCGCCGTTTTTCCGCACCCCGGGCCGGGACCGCTCTCAGCTCTGCCCGGACGGCGCCGTGAGGACCAGCATGATGTGCTCGTCCGTCCCGTGGCGGACCGTGCCGGTCCGCTCGAAGCCGTGCCTCTCCAGGAGCCGCACGGAGGCGGTGTTGCCGGCGAAGGGGTCCGCGTACAGCGGACGCACCGGCTCCAGCTCCAGGAACCGGCCGAGCGCGCGCGTGCCGACCCCGCGGCCCCAGTACGGCCGCCCGAGCCAGTAGCCGACGAACCGCCGCCCGTCCTGCGTCCAGGACACGACGCTCCCGGCGGCCTCACCGCCGACGGTGACCGTCCGCACCAGGCAGTCGGGGTCACCGAGCACCCGCTCCCGCCAGTGCCGGAAGAAGGCTTCCCGCGGCCGGGGGGTGAACCTCGACCGCCGGACGGCTTCGGGGTCGTGCTCGTAGGCGAAGAGGGCCTCCAGATCCTGGTCCGTGACGACCCGCAGGCCCACGGGGAGATCCGGGTCGGGCGCTACGGTCTCGTGGTCACCGGTCTTGTCCGGCTCGCGTCGGTCGGTCATGCAGAGCAGTGTGACACCCGCCACTGACAACGCCTCTGACCTGCGGCGACTGCCTGCCGCGCTGTCCGCTCAGGGCACCAGCGGGCGGACCTCCCGCGCGGCGAAGCGCACGAAGCCCTCCGGGTCGGGCTCGTCCGCCGTCGGCTGGAGGACGACGGTGTCCGCGCCGGCCCCGGCCAGCCGCCGTACCGCCTCCGCGACCGCGCCCGCGTCGCCGGCGACCCCCACGTCCGCCCCCGCCTCCACCCCCTCGGCGGCGAGTTCGGCGCGCAGCCGGGCGTCGGCGCCGGCGCCCGTGGCGGCCAGCAGATAGACCACGATCCGGTGCGCACCGTCACGTCCGGCCGCCCGCCTCCCCTCCTCGACGAGCTTCCTGGCCCGCCGTACGCCGTCCGCCGAGGTGGTGGCGGTGAGCAGGGTGCCGTCGGCCTTCTCGCCGGAGAGCCGGAGCGTACGGGGGCCGGTGGCGCCCGCGAGGACGTCGACCGGGCGGTACGGGGGCCAGTCGAGGGCGACGTCGTCCAACTGGACGTACCGCCCGCGCACGCTCAGGCGTTCCCCGCGCAGCAGGGCGCGCAGGGCGTCGAGATGTTCACCGAGGAGGCCCAGCGGGGAGGCGGCACGGGCGCCGACCTGGCCCATCCAGTCCTGCACCCCGTGCCCCACGGTCAGGATGGCCCGGCCGGGGAACATCCGCTCCAGCGAGGCGGCCTCCATGGCGGTGACGGCCACGTTCCTGAGCGGCACGGGCAGCAGTCCGATGCCGACCCGCACCTGCTCGGTCCAGGCGAGCGCGGCGGCGGCCGTGGACACCCCGCCCTCCAGGAAGCAGTCCTCCCACAGCCACAGCTCTTCGAGCCCCGCGTCATCCGCGAGGCGGGCGATGGCCCGCAGCCGCTCGGGAGGAAGCTGGGGGCGGAATACGACACCGAGTCCTGTCATGGAGCCCTTCCTAGTGGGGAGGACGGCTACGGACAACGTATTTGCGGGCCGGGCGAGTTGACGACACGGGTGGCTGGGCGTGGGAGGTCGGGGCATGGGGCGGCGCTGGCGGGACGGACGGGGACGGCTGATCGTGCGGGCGGGCTCCGGCGGGGGGCAGGCCGCCGCCACCGTCCCGCTGGAGATCGCGACCTCCTACCGGGCGCGGACGAAGGGGCTCCTGGGCCGGGACGCGGTCGACGGGGCGCTGCTGCTGTCGCCGGCCAGCGGTGTGCACACGTTCGGGATGCGGATCCCGATCGACGTCGCCTACCTGGACCGCCGCCTGACCGTCATCGCCGTCCGCACGATGCGCCCCGGCCGCCTGGGCCTGCCGCGCCCGCGGGCACGGCACGTGCTGGAGGCGGAGGCGGGGGCGATGGCGGGGTGGGGGCTGCGGCCGGGAGCGCGGGTGGAGGTGGAGGCGGACCCGGGGCGCTAGCCGGGTGCCGCCTCACTGCCGGGTACGGGGGAAGGACACCTCCACCCGGCGGTTCTTCTTCCGGCCGGCCTCGGTGGAGTTGTCGGCGATCGGGTACTGCTCGCCGTAGCCGCGGACGTCGAAGGTGATGGACGGGGCGTTCAGGTCCTGGTCCAGTACGGCCTGTACGGCGTTGGCGCGCTGTCTGGAGAGGGTGTCGCCGTGGGCGGAGGAACCGAGGTTGTCGGTGAAGCCGAAGACGCGGACCTGGGTCGCGTTCTGCTTCCTGATCTCCTCGGCGATGCCGGCGATACGGGCCTTCGCCTCCGCGCCGAGCTTGGCGCTGTCCTTGTCGAACAGCACCTCGGCCTGGAGGGCGAAGGTCACGTCGGCGTTGGTGTCCTCGCGCCGTTCGTCCCCGCTCTGGTCCTCCACGACCGACTTGATGTCCAACACCTTGGCCTCGGCGAGCGTGGCCCCTTCCGGGAGCTTCAGATCCGGATCCGTGGGGTCGACCTTCACCGGGGCGGCGGCGGAGGGTTCGGTACCGGGGGGTTCACTGGGACCGGTGTCGTCGGCGACCGCGGGGGTGGCGGGCAGATTCACGACGAACAACAAAGCAGCGGCCGTGAGGGCGATCCGGGACGCGGTGATCACTTGGGCCTCACCCGGAGATCTTGATGGAGGCGGAGGAGAAGGTCGGCAACTGGAAGTCGACCTCGGTCGTGGTTGCTGGGGGTGCTGGGAACTGCATGAAGACAGGAACCGTGTCGCCCGCCCTTACGGACTGAACGCCGATCGTGGTCAAAGGCCGCCCGTCGGTGTCCCGCAGGACGTAGTAGCGCCTTCGCGCCTTCGAATCCACAAGCGTGGCTCCACCAAACGACTGCCCGTTCTTCATGATCTCTGTCTCGTTGCCGGTCAACTGCGACGACAGAACGGCATCCTTGCTGCCGTCATTCTTGAGCTGGCCATTGACGGTGACGAATCCGCCGGAATCACGCTGAGCCGACATGATTTTGAGTGACAGCCCGTCAGGACCTCGTAGCTCAGCCAGCGGTTGCGCTGACTGGCCCTCCTGAGGGCTCGCTTGAGAGCCACCACTCTTGGAAGGGGATGCAGAAGCGTCCGGCTTCTTGTCGCCGGTGTCTCCACTGCCGCAACCGGCCACACCCACGGCCAAGCCGATGGCAATGGTCATGGCGGCCATTCCCCTGCGAGCCTTCGCGGTGAATCGCATGCTCATCGCGCTGCTTCCCTTTTCCATCGTCGTCCGCTTGTCAGTCGGCGGCCAGGTGAACATCGAAGAGGTCCTCGGGTGAGGGCAGAGTGGCTTCATCGTCCGGGTCCGGATTCCAGGTCTTGCCGTCACAGTCGAGTGGGGGCAGCTCATCGCCCCCGGCTGCCTCCTCTGGAGGGTCGAACGTGCAGCGTGGCTCGATCACGGCCGTGGCGGCGGCCTTGGAGTGGATGTCCTCCGTGCCGGGAACAACGGAATCTCCGACTGACTTGTTCGTTTCGACATCGACCGTGTACCGCAGAAGCTGCCAGTTGCAGTCATTCAGCGTGGCATCGTTCTGTGCCGCCAGTTGCTCCGCACGAGCGCAGGGGTTGTCGACCGGCGACTCACCGTCGAAGACATCCCCCCACTTTTCCGGGTGGAGTAGATCCGCGACCCATGCGGCCGCGAGTTGGTCGCGCCCGCTTTGGGCAGCAGCCAGCACAGCCGCGTCGGCGGCTGTCTGTGCGCCGCCGCGGTTCACTGCGGCCTGGCCCACCGCAAGGTAGGCGAACGCAAGAAAGAGCAGGCCCGCCACCACCGTGATGTAGATGGGGAAGGCCTGCCCAGAGTCGCCGCTTGAGCGCCGGACGATCAGGTGATCTCCGTGATCTTGGACTTGATCTTGTCGAGGATCGTCTTGCCGATGTCCGTACCTGTGATCGCCAGCACGATCGCCACCACTACCGCGATGATGCCCAGGTACTCGACCGCGGTCTGCCCCCGGTCGCCGCCACGGCGGCGCATGGCCTCGACCGTCGTGTTCTTCCAGCCGTTCACGCGAACCTTGGTCGCCACAGCCGTCTTCAGCAAAAGATCGCTCACGGTGCTCCCCTCCGGGCTTGGTTTCGACCGACGCACCGTAGAGCGCTCCCACCGGCCGAACAGAGGGCCCCAGGGCCCAACCCCAGGCCCATTCGGGGTGGGGGGTTGTTTCCCCGCGTGTCATGTCAGGCCACCCCCAGCCACTTCGCCGTCGCCTGGGACCTCGTCGTGCTGTGGAGCTTGGCGAAGATGCGGTTGATGTGGTTCTTGACCGTCTTCTCGCTGATGAAGCAGGCGGCGGCGATCTGCTGGTTGGTCATGCCGGACGCGATGAGGTCCATGATCTCCGCCTCCCTGCCGCTCAGCCGGAACCGCGACCGGAACGACTGTCCCACAGATGGTTGCAGTTGCGAAAGGGTTTGGGAGGGTAAGTTTGGCTCGATGCCAGGGGTTTGAGTGGGCTCGTGTGCGAGTGCATCCCCCCGCAGCTCCGACAGCAACGCCCTCGCCGCCCCCGGCGTCACATGCGGGCGCCCCTCCCGTACGTCCCGTACCGCCCTCACCAACTGCTCCGTCGTGAACTCGCCGTGCACCAGGTATCCCCCCGCCCCCAGCCGCAGCGCCTCCCGCACGGTCTCCGTCTCGTGGCTGTAGGTGAGCATCATGACGGGGGCCAGCCCCACCAGGTGGGGCAACGCCGAGATTCCGTCGACTCCGGGCATGCGGACGTCGAGGAGGATGACGTCCGGCCGGTGCCGGACCGCCGCCTCGTACGCCTCCCGCCCGTCCCTCGCCTCCGCCACCACCGTGGTGTCCGGGTGACCCGAGAGCAGGGCCGTCAGGCCGGCGCGGACGACGGGGTTGTCGTCGGCGACCAGCACCCGCAGTGGCGGGGACGCCGGCGCCGGCGGCGGGAACGGCTGTGATGGTGGTCGTCCGGGGCGCATGTGCCTCCTCTCAGGCATGTCGGGACACAGGTGGCGGTGTCGGCAACGGGACCTCCAGACGGACCTCCGTGCCCCGCTCGTGGTGGCCCCTTCCGATGCGGATCCGGGCGCCGGCCTGCGCTGCCCGCTCGACCATGCCCAGCAGGCCGAAGTGGCCCGAACCCCGCAGTTCTTCGAGTGTGGTGCCCGGCGGGAGGCCCCTGCCGTCGTCGTGGACCGTGACGCGGAGCAGGTGGCCGTCGACCGCCGCCCGTATGTCCACGCGGGTCGCGGACGCGTGCCGGTGGGCGTTCTCCAGTGCCTCCGTGACGATGGAGAGGACGTGGCGGGCCAGGGGGGCCGGGAGCGCGGGGAGGCCGGTCCCGTCACTCGCCCCGCCGTCCCCGTCCCCCACCCCGCCATCGCCCCCGCGCGCCCCGCCGTCCCCCTCCCGCCCTTCCCAGCCGCACGTGACCTCCAGGCCCGTGCGTCTCGTGAAGTCCGTCGCCCGGTGTGCCAGTTCCCGCCAGAGCGGGATGCCGTCCGGCGCGTCCGGCTGGTCCCGGCGCAGGTCCGTCAGCAGTTCCCGGGACTCCGCCGCCGCCCTGCGCGCCGAGCGGGACACCAGTTCCGCCTGCTCCCTGATGCGGGCCGGGTCGGGGGCCGCGGCCGACGCCGTGGCCGCCAGGCCGTCCGCCGCCAGGGCGACGCCGTACAGGGTCTTGGCCACGGAGTCGTGCATCTCGCGGGCCAGCCGGGCCCGTTCCGCGCTCACCGCCTCCGCCGCCGCGAGACGGGCCTGGACCGTCGTCAGGGCCTGGGTCGCGGCGCCGAAGCGGAGCATCAGGTTGCGCAGGGTCGAGCCCATGGCGCCGGCGATGACGCAGAGGCCGGGGAGGAGGAGGGCCTCGGCGACGGGCGCGTGGCGGTCGGCCTTCAGCGTGGCGTGGACCAGGAGCAGGATCAGGGACTGGAGCGAGGCGAAGCAGGCGGCGCCGCGCCAGCCGTAGACCAGGCCGGCCAGGAGCGGGGTGCAGACGCTGACGTAGGCGAGGGTGGTGTCCGGGCCGGCCGAGATGAGGAGGAAGGAGCCGAAGAGGGTGTCGGCGGCCAGGAGGCTGGGGTGGCGCAGCAGGAGGGGGCCGAAGCGTTCCCAGTCGCGGAAGAGGACGTAGGACACCATGAAGGTGACGACCACGGCCGCGCCGACCAGGCGGGCGCCCAGGCCGGGGGCCGCGTTGAGGAGGGCGGCGGGGGCCGACAGGACGATCATCGCCAGGCGGAAGCCGAAGACCTGGCGGCACAGGGCCTGGAGGGCGCGGATCTGGAGCTTCTCGGAGGGCTCGGCGGGGGGCGCCGCCGTCACCGTCGCCGCTGCCGTCGGGTGCGGTGGCACCTCCGCCACGGCACCGGCCGCCCCCGGCCCCCGCTCCGACCCGGCCGCCCCCGGCTCCCGCAGCCGCCCGGCCGCCCGCAGCCATGCCCCGGCCCGCGCCAGCCCCGCGTGCACGCCCCGGCCCGTACGCCCCCTCAGCACCGTCGAGCCCGTCACCGTCACGGCCGTCCTCACTCCCCCGTGAGCGAGCCGAAGTCCACGCCGGAGCCGAGGAGCAGGCCCGCGCCCAGCAGGAGCATCGTCGCCGGGACCATGAACGTGGTGATCATCAGTGTGGCCTTCGGCACCGCCCGCGCGGCCTTGCGGCGGGCGTTCTGGGCGTCGGTGCGGCGCATGTCCTTCGCCAGGGAGACCAGCGTGTCCACGATGGGCGCGCCGAGTTCCTCGCCCTGCTGCAACGCCGTGACGAACATGGCCACCTGCTCGGAGTCGTTGCGCCGCCGCAGCTCCGCGAACGCCTCGCGGCGGCTCATGCCGAGGTCCATCTGGCGCAGGGTGATGCGCAGTTCGTCGGCCCACGGGCCCTCGTAGCGGGAGGCGACCCGGTCCAGGGCCTGCCGGAAGCCGAGCCCCGCGCTGACCACGACGGCGAGGACGTCCAGGAAGTCCGGCAGGGTGCGTTCGATGACGTCCTTGCGGACCCGGATCGCCGACCAGAGGCCGACCTCCGTCCAGAACGCGCCGAACAGGAGCAGCAGGACGGCCACGAACCACTGGCCGCGCAGGAGGAACACCAGGAAGCCGACGCCGCCGAGGGCGCCGTAGACCGCGCGGCGGGCGGCGTAGCGGTCGATGGTCAGGCCGCCGGGGTTGCCCGCGAGGTCGATCTTCCGGCGGTACCTGGCCACCAGGCGCGGGCCCATCAGGCGCAGCACGGCGGGGGCGTAGCGCATGCCCATGCGGTCGACGACCGAGCCGACCGCGCCGGTGCGGGTGGCGCCGACCTCCAGGGCGACGGCGAGGTCGCCGGGGAGCCGGGCGTCCGCGCGGTACATGCGGATGCCGGCGAAGACGCCCCAGACGCCGAGGCCCATCAGCAGGGCGAGCAGGTATGCCATCGGGTCACCTCCCTCAGACGTCGATCCGGCTCATCCGGCGGATGAGGACGAAGCCGACGGCGTACAGGGCGAAGGCGATGATCACGCACGCCTGGCCGACCGGTGAGCCGGTCATGCGGTCCAGCGCGCCGTCCTTGACGCCGTTCATCAGGAACAACGCGCCGACCCCGAGGACGGGCACGGCGTAGGACGTCATGGTCACCTGGGAGAGCTGGGTGCGGATCTCGCGCCGGGTCTCCTTGCGCTCCTCCAGGGTCTCGGTCAGGTTGCGGAGCGCGGAGACCACCTGGCCGCCCGCCCGGTTCGACAGGACCAGCGTCGTCACGAGCACGACCAGTTCGCGGGAGGGGAGGCGGTCGGCCAGCTCGCCGAGGGCGTCGTCCAGGGAGTGGCCGACGGCCAGCTGGTCGGCGACCTTGGCCAGTTCCTCGCCGGCCGGGGCCTCCAGTTCCTCCGCCGCCATGCCGATCGCGGTGCGCAGGGCGAGGCCGGCCTGGGTCGCGTTGGCCAGGATGCGGGCCAGTTCCGGGAGTTGGTTGATGAAGCGTTCGATGCGCTTCTGCCGTTGCCAGTTGAGGAACTGGACCGCCGCCCAGACGCCCAGCAGGCCCGCGAGCGGGCCGAAGAACGGGGCCAGGGTGGCCTGGCCGACCAGCCAGAGCGCGGCCACCGTCGCGAGCATGGCGGCGAAGAACTCCCCCGGCGTGACGTCCAGGCCGGTGGCCGCCAGGCGCCGCTCCAGCCAGCGGCCGAGGCGGGTGCGGCGCAGCCGCCGGTCCAGGTCGCGGAAGCGGCGGGTGCGGCCGGTCGCGGGCGGCGCGCCGGTGTGCGCGAGGCGGTCCACGAGGGCGGCGCGCCGGGCCCGGCCGGAGGCGTAGGCGTGCACGCCGGCCACCGCGAGGACGCAGGTCAGCAGCGTCACGCCGGTGGTGAGCTGGACGAGGGTGTGCAGTTCCATGGTCCTTGAGTCCTACCTGGCTTCTCGGGTGGCGAGCTGGTCGGCGGAACGGGCGACGCCGAAGGCCTGCGGGACGGGCTGGCTCGCCATGTAGAGGCGGTCGGCGGTACGGCGGGGCAGCGGGAAGTACCGGAAGTCGCCGTACACGCGGCCGTCCGGGGTCATGGGCCGCGCGTCGAAGCGCGCCACGGTCGCCAGCCGGTACGGCTCCCCGCCGTGGCTGTCGAGCAGCGCGATCTCGGTGATCCGGCGGGCGCCGTCCGCGAACCGGGTGAGCTGGACGATGACGTCGACCGCGCTGTTGATCTGGTCGTGCAGGGCGACGAAGGGCACCTCGACGTCGGACATGGAGGCCAGGGTCTGCAACCGGGTCAGCGCGTCCTCGGCGCTGTTGGCGTGCACGGTCGCCAGCGAGCCGTCGTGGCCCGTGGACATCGCCTGGAGCATGTCGAGGGACTCGCCGCCGCGGACCTCGCCGACCACGATCCGGTCGGGGCGCATCCGCAGGGAGTTGCGGACCAGGTCCCGGATGGTGACCTGGCCCTTGCCCTCCACGTTCGGCGGGCGGGACTCCAGGCGGACCACATGGGTCTGCTGGAGCTGGAGTTCGGCGGAGTCCTCGATGGTGATGATGCGCTCGTGCACCGGGATCAGCCCGGACAAGGCGTTGAGCAGGGTGGTCTTCCCGGTGCCGGTCGCGCCGGAGACGATGATGTTGAACTTCGCCTGCACCAGGCCCGCCAGCAGGTACACCATGTGCTCGTCCAGCGAGCCGAGGCCGATCAGCTCCTGGAGGGTGAAGGAGCGCGGGAAGCGGCGGATGGTGAGGACGGGGCCGGTCAGGGACAGCGGCGGGATGATGACGTTGACCCGCTCGCCGGAGGGCAGGCGGGCGTCCACCATCGGGTTCGACTCGTCCACGCGGCGGTTGACCGTCGACACGATCCGCTCGATGGTCTGCATGAGCTGGTCGGCGGAGACGAACCGCAGGGGGAGCTGTTCGACCCGGCCGCCGCGCTCCACGAAAATGGCGTCCGGGCCGTTGACCATGATCTCCGTGATCGACGCGTCCTCCAGCAGCGGTTCCAGGATGCCGAGGCCCAGCGCCTCGTCCACGACCCGGCGGATCAGCTGGGAGCGCTCGACCGTCGACAGCACCGGGCCCTCGCGGCTGATGATGTGCCCGAGCACCCGCTCCAGCCGCGCCCGGCGTTCGGCGGCGGCCAGCGCGCTCATCTCCGCGAGGTCGATCTCCTCCAGCAGCTTGGCCCGGTAGGAGGCGACGAGATGCCCGTCCTCGCCCCGGCTGCCGTGCTCCTCCGGGGTGCTGATGCGTGCCCGCAGACTCATGGGGTCGCCTCTCCTCGGTCAGTGGTCGAGCGGCATGGTGGCGGACTTGGTGGCGGAGCCGAGGTCCCAGACGATGGTGGGGATGTGGACGGTCGCGGTGACGGTGACGGAATCCGCGCCGCCTGGGCCGATGGAGCAGGACACGTCGAGTCCGCCGCTCACCGCGTCGGCGCAGGCCTGGGCGTACGACTGGTCCAGCGAGGCCGCCCGCGCCCCCGCTCTGGCCGCCGTACCGGCCTGCTCGGCGGCGTAGGCGACGGCGCCGAGCTGGATCCCGGCCAGCCCGACGATGAGCAGGACGGGGATGAACCCCAGGTACTCGATGGCGACCTGGCCCCGGTCGCGTCCCGGGCGGTACGGCATCTCAGTCCTTCACCTCCTCGACGGCGCCGGCGTGGCCGTGCACGGTGGCGGGGAAGGAGATCACGCCCGGGAAGAGGACGGGAACCTTGAGGGAGACATCGGCCGTGACATAGCCGGACGCGCTGCACTGCACCGACGCGTCCCCCTTCCACGCTCCCGACAGGTGCTTCATCCCCGCCTCCGCGCACGCGGCCTGGCGCGCGCCTCCCCGTGGCGCGGCCGTCCCGGCCCGCACCGCCTCGTCGGCAGCATTCCCGGCGAGCGTGAAGGTGTATCCCACGAGCACGGCCTGCCACATGAGCACCAGCGTCAGGACGATCAGCGGGGTCATGCCCAGGAACTCGACGCTCACCTGTCCCCGGTCCCCGTCCGGCCTTCTCATCAGGGGTTCACTCCTTCCGCCGCCGCAGGCTCACGGAACCGCGTCCGCTCCCGCGGTGGGAGGCTCCCTCCGCGGCCTTCACCAGGCCCAGTTCGCCCGCGAGCCCCCACAGCGCCTGTTTGACCGTGCTCCTGGCGTCGAGTTCGTGGACCCGCCCGGCGTCCACGACCCCTTGCAGTTCCTTGAAGTTGGCGGGGACGGCGGTGCGCGCCAGCGCCGTCCCGGTGATGCGCTGCACCAGCGCGGGCTGGATCTCCGTACTGCGCGTGTGCCGGTTGACGACCACGGTCGTCTCCTCGGCCTTGCGGATCTGGAGCCGGTCCCACATCCGTACGGTCCGTTTGGCGGCGCGTACGGCGATGACGTCCGGGGTGGTGACCAGCAGCGCGGTGTCGGCCATCTCGACGGCCGCCGCGCCGGCCCCGCCGAGCTGGGCGCCGCAGTCGACGACGACGACCTCGTAGCGGGAGCGCAGGGCGCTGACGAGCTGGCGGGTGGCGCGGTCGGTGACCTCCTCGCCGCGTTCGCCCTCGCCGGGCGCGAGGAGCAGGGAGAGCCCGGTGTCGTGGCGGAAGACGGCGTCGGCGAGGACGCGGGGCGAGATGTCGGTGATGGCGGCCAGGTCGGCCACCGACCGGCGGAACTGGATGTCGAGGTAGGAGGCGACGTCGCCGGTCTGGAGGTCGAGGTCGACCAGGGCGGTGGCGCGGCCGGAGGCCTGGGCGGCGAGGGCGAGCTGGATGGCGGTCAGTGTGGTGCCCACGCCTCCCTTGGCGCCGCTGACGGTGACGACGGTGCCGCCGGCGCCGGCGAGCGCCTCGGCGCCGTGCCCGAGGTGCCGTCGTACCCCCGTCGACCACTGGGCGACGGCCTGCACGCGGTTGGCGAGCTCCTCGTACGACAGCGGGAGCGCGACCAGGCCGCGGGCGCCGGAGTCCATGGCGGCGGCGAACAGGCCGGGGCTCGTGTCGGTGGTGACGAGGATGACGCCGACGGCCGGGAAGCGCAGGGCGACCTCGCGGATCAGTTCCAGGGCCGGGACCGGGCCGATCCGTTCGTGGACGACCACGACCTCGGGCAGTTCGTCGACCGACTCGGCGGCGAGCCGGGCGAGGGCGTCGACCAGTTGGGTGGAGTCGGTCACCGGGGGCTGCGGCTCGGCGTCGGGGAGCTGGCTGAGCAGGGTGGTGAGGGAGCGGACGGCGTCCGGGTCCGCGCCGGCCGGGAGGATCCTGGTGGGCATGGCCGCCTCTCACTTGTCCGTCGCGAGTTCGTAGGTGCGGTCCTTGTCGGGGACGCTGGTCTCGCTGCCGGGGGCCACGAGCGCGAGCCGGACGCGCTGGGCGAAGGACTCGGCGTAGGTGACGCGCTGGGCGTCGATGGTGGACAGGGCGAAGGTGATGGGGACGGCCTCGGTGGGCTGCCGGTCCTTGTCGCGGTCGGGTTCCAGGGCGGTGATCCGGCCGACGTCGATGACGCGGGCGTTGGTCACGATGATCTTCGACTGGTCCGGGTCGCCCTCCTTCTTTCCCTCGAAGGTGGCATAGACGTTGACCCGCGACCCCGGGGTGATCTTGCCCGCCACGCCGGTCGCCGCGTCGATCATGATGGCGACCTCCTGCTGGCCGGGCTGGAGGGCGGGCCGGTCCACGATCATGTCGGTCTGGAGCAGGGAGCCGGCGCGCAGGGTGGTCACGGCGATCTTGCCGCGGATCTGCCGGAGGTCGGTGACGGCGTTGCCGGACAGCCACCGCTTCGGCATCTCGATCTTCTCGAACTGGCCCGTGTCCAGTGCGGTGTACGGCTTCACCTCGGACCTGACCCGGTAGGCGGCGACCTCGGGCCCGACCTTGGAGTTCGCGTCGTGGATGACGGAGAGCACGCCGGCGAACGCGCCCAGCGCGCACAGGACCGACAGGATCAGGAGTATCACGCCGCGGCGCTGACGGGAGTTCATGAACCGTGCAACCTCATTGGGGGAATCGGTCGAGCGGGACGGGTCAGGTTCGCGCAGGTCAGGCGGGCGTTCGCTGTTCCAGGGCGCGGGGTGTCTCGTACGCGGGCGAGGTGGCGGAGCAGAAGACGCAGCGGTCGCCGATGACGTCCAGGCCGCACCAGTGGCAGCTGGTCTGCCGTACGGAGGTGACCAGTTGGTAGAGCACGGACAGGTCGGCGAGGTAGCCGCAGAACTCGACCACGCGGCCGGTCCCCCACCACACCGGGGACTCGGCGGGCAGCGGGACCTCGCGCAGCCCGTGCACACCCCACCGGGTGCCGAGCCCGGCGGCCCAGTCGCTCTGCAACTGCCCCTTGGCGACCAGCATCCAGGTGCTGAAATCGGGCCCCTTGAGCGTGGCGTCGGGGGCCACCTTGACGAGCTGGGGCTCGGGGTGGGCGAGGACGGCGAACTGGCTGCCCGGCATCCAGGACCTGGCGTGCGCCTTGAGGCCGACGGGGACCCGGTCCAGCTTGGCGACGGAGCCGAGGACGGCGCCGGCGTGGATGTAGTGGGTGAGCAGCCGGCCGGCGGAGGCGAGGACGCCCGGGCTCAGGTCGCAGGAGGCGAGCTGGCGCAGCTGCCGGGCCAGGACGGCGATGCCGAGCGGCGGGAGCTCCGGCCGGAACAGGGCGATGCGGTCGCTCTCCAGCAGCGAGCGCAGGGTGTGCAGCCGCCGTACGACCGGCTCGGGGGTGGCCTGTGAGCAGACGACGACCACATAGCCGTACTGCTCGGTGAGGGCGTTGAGTTCGGTGAGGGCCTGGTCCAGCGGCTTGTGGTCGAGGCCGGTCAGCACGACGGCGGGCATGGTCCGCTCGTCCTGCGCCGGCAGCGCCATGTCGGCACTGGTCACGGCAATGGCAGTTGGCACGCGCAGCTCCCCGCTCTTCACACCCGCCCGGCCCACCGGTGTAACTCCCGTGCGCCAGGACGACTTCATTGCGTGACTACCTGAGCACTGTATCCACGGGCGTATGGCCGGAGAACAGCGTTTGTGAAGCCGGTGTGGAACTCTCCCGGATCAAGTCCCGCCAAACCTGGACAGGTTGAGCCACCGAGCGGAGACGGTTTCGGCCTGGACCTCTTGACACCCGGATTGGTCTGGACCAACTTAGGCGCAAGCGGTGGCCACCGCCCCTCTCCCCCTCTCCTCCCCTCACCGCCCACTCCCCACGGAGGCTCCAGTGGACCGCGTACCAGGCATACCCAGACCCCGCGGACGGCGGCTCGCGGCATGGTCCGCCGCCACCGCCCTGGCCCTCTCGGTCGCGGGCCTCGCCACGGCCGGCCCCGCGTCCGCCGCGGACGTCAACAACGTGAAGAACGCGGGCTTCGAGTCGGGCCTGGCCAACTGGACGTGTACGGCCGGCAGCGGCACGACGGTCACGTCCCCGGTGCACGGGGGCACCGCGGCCCTGAAGGCGACCCCGGCCGGCCAGGACAACGCCCAGTGCACCCAGACGGTCGCGGTCAAGCCCAACTCGACGTACACGCTGAGCGCGTGGGTCCAGGGCGGCTACTCCTACCTGGGCGTGACGGGCACCGGCACGACGGACGTCTCGACCTGGACCCCCGACTCGGCCTCCTGGAAGCAGTTGTCGACGACGTTCACGACGGGCTCGTCCACGACCTCGGTCACGGTCTACACCCACGGCTGGTACGGCCAGGCGGCCTACTACGCCGACGACCTCTCGGTCTACGGCCCCGACGGCGGCGGAGGCGGCGACCCGGCCCCGACGGTCCCGGCGGCCCCGGCCGGCCTCTCCGTGACCGGTACGACGTCCTCCGCGGTCTCCCTGTCCTGGTCGGCGGTGTCGGGCGCGACGGGCTACAACGTCTACCGGAACGGCACGAAGGTCACCGCCGTGACCGGCACGTCCGCGACGGTGACCGGCCTCACGGCGGCCACGTCGTACTCCTTCCAGGTCACGGCGACCAACGCGGCCGGCGAGTCGGCCAGGTCGGCGACGGTGACGGGCACGACGGCCTCCGGCACGGGCGGCGGAGGCGGCGGCTCCCTGCCCAAGCACGCGGTGACCGGCTACTGGCAGAACTTCAACAACGGCGCCACGGTCCAGAAGCTCTCGGACGTCCCGTCGTCCTACGACATCATCGCGGTGGCCTTCGCCGACGCCACGTCGACCCCGGGAGCCGTCTCCTTCACCCTGGACTCCGTCGGCCTGAACGGCTACACCGTCGACCAGTTCAAGGCCGACATCAAGGCCAAGCAGGCGGCCGGCAAGAAGGTCATCATCTCGGTCGGCGGCGAGAAGGGCTCGGTGTCCGTCAACGACGCGTCGTCGGCCGCCAACTTCGCCAACTCGGTCTACTCCCTGATGCAGACGTACGGCTTCGACGGCGTCGACATCGACCTGGAGAACGGCCTGAACGCGACGTACATGACGCAGGCGCTGCGCGCGCTGTCGTCGAAGGCGGGCTCCTCGCTGATCATCACGATGGCCCCCCAGACGATCGACATGCAGTCCACGTCGAACACGTACTTCCAGACGGCCCTGAACATCAAGGACATCCTGACGGTCGTCAACACGCAGTACTACAACAGCGGTTCCATGCTGGGCTGCGACGGCAAGGTCTACAGCCAGGGCACGGTCGACTTCCTGACGGCCCTCGCCTGCATCCAGCTGGAGGGCGGCCTCTCCCCGTCCCAGGTAGGCCTCGGCGTCCCCGCCTCCACCCGCGCGGCGGGCAGCGGCTACGTCTCCCCGACGGTGGTCGACAACGCCCTGGACTGCCTGACGGCGGCCACGAACTGCGGCACCTTCAAGCCGTCCAAGACCTACCCGGCCCTGCGGGGCGCGATGACCTGGTCCACGAACTGGGACGCGGCCTCGGGCAACGCATGGTCGAACACGGTCGGCCCCCACGTCCACGCACTCCCGTGACGTGACCTTCGGCCACCCCCAGCGCCCGGGCCTTTCGGTCCGGGCGCTGTGCTGTGCGGCGGGGCGGCCGGACTTGATCGGTCAGCCCGGCATCGCGTTGCGACCGCCGTCAGGCACTGTGATGATCCCGTCCATGGTTGAAGACGGGAGGCGTACACGCAGGTCACGGCTGTACGACTACACGGACACGGCCGTACCCGGCCCATCGGGGACCACGGACGACCCCGAGCGCGGACGCCGCCAGTTCGCGGCCTTGCTGGGTGAGTTCCGGCGCACGGCCGTGCTGGTCCCCCTCGACCCGGAGACCGGCAGCCCTCTGACAGCCGATTTCGGTGGTGTCCGTTGGTTCTACGCCTTCTCGAACGAGGGGGCGTTGGCGCGTTTCGCCCTCGCGCGGGGTGAGGGTGAGCGGGAGTGGCCGTATCAGCGGTGGCTGGGGGCGCGTCTGCTGGACGCGGCGGTCCCGGCGGCCGGGGTGCCGTGCGGGGTGGCGCTGGACTGCGCGGACGGGGAGGACGGGATGGTCCTTCCTCCGGTGCGCGGGATCGTGCCGGACGCGGTGGCGGTGGACGCCGGCACGGAGGCGGAGGACACGCAGGACACGGGGGACATGGGGGACGGGCGGTGACCGGGGGCGGCGGCGAGGATCTGGTGGCGCAGGGTCTCGGCCTGATCGCCAAGGGCCTGACCGAGGCGCTGGGGGAGCTGAAGGAACTGGGCATGGTCGGCGAGGCGGGTGCCGGGCGTGGTTTCTCCGACATCGCGCTGTCCGGGCTGGAGCTGGGCCATGAGGGCCTCACGGACGACTTCGCGTCGTTCTGCGAGCGCTGGGAGTGGGGCGTGCGGTCGCTGATCCACGAGGGCAACGGCTTCGCCGTGAAGACGGGCCTGGCGGCGGGCACGTACTACGAGACCGACCAGTACGTGAAGGGCTCCTTCAAGATCGTCGCCAATGCGGCCGTCGGCAATCCGTACGCCTCCGAGGAGGACGTGCAGAAGATGGGCTATGGCGAGATCGCCTCCTCGGTGGGGGACGTGGACTACAGCAAGGAGTCCTTCGAGCAGGCGTGGGAGACCAGCAAGCAGGGCTGGAAGGACGCCGGGCGGGATCTGATGACCTCGCACACGGTGGGGGCGATGGGTCTGGGCCCGGAGGACCTGCACCAGGCGTTCGGGGTCTCGGACAAGGAGTACGACCAGTACCTGGACGACACGTTCGGCCCTTCCCCCGAGGCCCGCGCCCGGGCCGCCGAGCAGCAGGGCGGTGAGGGCTGATGGGGTTCGGCGATGTGACCAACGCGCTTCTGGGCGGTGCCGAGGACCTCTACGACAAGGGCAAGAAGAAGCTCGGCGAAGGTGTCGACTGGGCCACGGACAAGGTCGGCGAGGGCCTGGACGAGGTCGGCGCCCACAAGTGGGCCGACACCGTGGAGGACTGGGGCGACGGCGTCGCCTCCGACCTGGGCGCGACCCCGGGTGAGCAGCAGCTTGGCCAGACCGAGGAGGCGAACGAACTCGTCCACGGCAGCCCCGACAAGATCCGGGGCAGCGCCAAGCACCTGCGGGACTTCCACGGCGCGTTCGACAAGGTCAGCCAGGGCCTGAAGAAGGTCGACTCCTCCGGCTGGAAGGGCGAGGGCGGCGACACCTTCCGGGAGAAGTTCGCCGTGCACCCCGCCAAGTGGGCACAGGCCGCCGAGGCCTGCCAGACGGCGGCCGGGGCGCTGGAGTCGTACGCCGACACCGTCCAATGGGCACAAGGACAAGCGAAGGAAGCCGTCGAGCTCTACAAGAAGGGTGTCAAGGCGTCCAAGGACGCGGTGGAGGCGTACAACAAGAAGGTCGACGCCTACAACGCCAAGATCAAGGCCGAGGAGGACCCCGGCCCCCGACCGGAGCCGTTCCACGACCCCGGCAAGGCCGACATCCAGGCCGCGCGTGAGAAGCTCGCCGAAGCGCGCAAGCAACGCAACACCGCCGCATCCGAGGCCCAGGGCAAGGTCAAGGCCGCCCGGGCCCACGCCCCCGCCCAGCCCCCGCCCCTGAACCGGCTCAAGGACGACTTCACCGACCAAGCGCTGTCCACCGGCATCGAACTGACCCACTTCGCCGGCGGCGTGGCCAAGGGCACCGCCGGCCTGGTCAACTTCGTGCGTGGCCTGAACCCCACCGACCCCTACAACCTCACCCACCCCGCCGCCTACCTGCAGAACGTCAGCATGACGCTCTCCGGCCTGACCTCCACCGTCGCGCCACCCCGAACGCACCGCGAAGGCCATGTGGGACGAGGCCCGCAAGGACCCCTCCGAGTTCGGCGGACGCCTGCTGCCCCAGCTCGTCGGCACAGACGGCCTCGGCATGGAAGCGGGCCTGGCCCGCAAGGCCGCCGAGACCGGCCTCACCCGACGCGCCGCGGAAGCAGCAGCCACACGGGAAGCTCGCGCCGGAGCGGAAGGCGCGGCCGGGAAGACAGCCCGGGAACGCGTCAACGACGACCCGCACCAGCCTTCCCGTACCGGCGAATCGGTGGAGAGCAAGGGCACCGACCCGATCGACCTCGCCACGGGCAAGATGTACCTGCCCCAGACGGACGTCGCCCTCCCCGGCGCACTCCCCCTGCTCCTGACCCGGCGCGTCGAGTCGGGCTACCACCTGGGCCGCTGGTTCGGCCCCTCCTGGTCCTCAACCCTGGACCAGCGCCTGGAGATCGACGCGGAGGGAGTCGTCTACGTCACCGAGGACGGCCTCCTGCTGTCCTACCCCCACCCCGCCCCCGGCCTGCCCACCCTGCCCAGCCACGGCCCCCGCCTCCCCCTGGACCGCGTGGACGACGGCTACACCATCACCGACCCCCGCACCCACCGCACCTGGCACTTCGCCGACCAGAGCCCCGACCTCGCGGTCCTCGAACAGATCGACGACCGCAACGGCAACTGGATCACCTTCGAGTACGACACCGAGGGCACCCCGCTGGGCGTCCACACCAGCGCCGGCCAGGGCGTCCGCATCTCGACGGAGTCGGGTCGCGTCACGGCGTACCACCTGACCGCGACCGGCGAGGAACTGAGGCGCTTCGGCTACACGGACGGCAACCTCACGGAGGTCGTCAACTCCTCCGGCCTGCCGCTCCGCTTCACCTACGACGAGGCCGGCCGCGTCACCTCCTGGACGGACACGAACGACCGCGGTTACACGTACGAGTACGACGACCAGGACCGTTGCGTCGCGGAGGGCGGCTCGGCGGGCCACATGGCGCTGCGCCTGGCGTACGGCGACCCGGACGCGACAACGGGCCTGAGGACGACGACGGCGACGACGGCCGAGGGCCACACACGCCGCTACTTGGTGAACGACGCCTGGCAGGTGGTGGCGGAGACCGACCCACTGGGCGCGACGACGCGACACGTCCGCGACCGTTACAACCGCCTGCTGTCCGCGACGGACCCGCTGGGCCACACGACGACGTTCGAGTACGACGAGTCGGGCAACCTCACGCGGGTGGTCCGCCCGGACGGCCGCGAGGCGCGGGCGGAGTACAACGACCTCGGCCTGCCGGTGAAGGCCGTGAACCCGGACGGCACGGTGCTCCGTCAGACGTACGACGACCGGGGCAACCGCACGTCGGTGACGGACCCGGCGGGCCAGACGACCCGCTTCACGTACGACGAGGCCGGCCACCTCACGTCGGTGACGGACCCGCTGGGCCACACCACGACGGTCGTCTGCGACCGCGCGGGCCTCCCGGTACAGGTGACGGACCCGCTGGGCGCGACCACGCGCTACGAGCGGAACGCCCTCGGCCTCCCCACCGCGATCACCGACCCCACCGGCGCGACGACCCAGCTGGAATGGTCACTTGAAGGCAAGCTGACCCGTCGCACGGCCCCGGACGGCACGACGGAGACGTGGACGTACGACGGCGAGGGCAACTGCACGAGCCACACGGACCCGCTGGGCGGGGTCAGCCGCTTCGAGTACACGCACTTCGACCTGCTCACGGCCCGCACGGGTCCGGACGGCGTCCGCTACGAATTCGAGCACGACACGGAACTGCGCCTGACGACGGTCACGAACCCGCAGGGCCTGACCTGGACGTACGAGTACGACGCGGCCGGCCGCCTGGTGCGGGAGACGGACTTCGACAGTCGCACGCTGAACTACGTGTACGACGCGGCGGGCCGCCTGGTGTCACGGCGGAACGCGCTCGGCGAGACGGTGACCTTCGAGCGGAACGAACTCGGCCAAGTGCTGCGGAAGAACGCGGCAGGCCAGGTCACGACGTACGCCTACGACCTGACCGACCAACTGGCACAGGCGGTGGGCGCGGACGGCACGGCCCTGACCCTGCTGCGGGACCGCCACGGCCGACTGCACTCGGAGACGGTCAACGGCCGCACGGTGACGTACACCTACGACGCCTTGGGCCGCCGCACGGGCCGCACCACGTCGACAGGTGCCGTATCCACATGGTCGTACGACGCGGCGGGCCGCCGCACGGGCATGGTGGCGTCGGGCCGGCCGATCGACTTCACGTACGACGAAGCGGGCCGCGAACTGACCCGCCACATCAACGGCACGGTCGCTCTGGAGCACTCCTTCGACCTCATGGGCCGCCTCACGACCCAGTCGGTAACCGGCGCCGGGGGCCACCGGCTCCAACACCGGACGTACGCCTACCGCGCCGACGGCAACCTGATCGGCATCGACGACCACCTGTCCGGCACCCGCCGCTTCGACCTCGACGCGGCCGGCCGGGTGACGGCGGTCCACGCGGCCGGCTGGACGGAGCGCTACGCCTACGACGAGGCAGGCAACCAGACCGAGGCGTCCTGGCCCTCGGACCACCCGGGCGCGGAGGCAAGGGGCCCGCGCGCGTACACGGGCACCCGCATCACCCGAGCCGGCAACGTCCGCTACGAACACGACGCACTCGGCCGCATCACCCTCCGCCAGAAGACCCGCCTGTCCCGCAAACCCGACACCTGGCGCTACGAATGGGACGCCGAGGACCGCCTGACATCCGTGGTCACCCCGGACGGCACCCGCTGGCGCTACACCTACGACCCCCTGGGCCGCCGCACCGCCAAACTCCGCCTCGCCGAGGACGGCGAAACGGTCCTGGAACGGGTGGACTTCACCTGGGACGGCACAACCCTCTGCGAACAGACGACGACCTCCGCCGACCTCCCCCACCCGGTCACCCTCACCTGGGACCACCAGGGCCTACGCCCCCTCGCCCAGACGGAACGCATCACCCCGGCCGACGCCTCCCAGCAGGAGATCGACTCCCGCTTCTTCGCCATCGTCACCGACCTGATCGGCACCCCGACCGAACTCGTCGGCGAACAAGGCGACATCGCCTGGCACATCCGCAGCACCTTATGGGGAACAACAGCATGGTCGACAAACAGCACCACCTACACGCCCCTGCGCTTCCCGGGCCAGTACTACGACCCCGAAACCGGCCTCCACTACAACTACTTCCGCCACTACGACCCGGAAACGGCCCGGTACCTCACCCCCGACCCCTTAGGACTTGCCCCTGCTCCCAACCCCACTACCTACGTCCACAATCCACATGCATGGACCGACGCTCTCGGCCTTGCTCCTAACGGCTGCCCGGAAGAGGAACATCTGTTCCGAGGTACCACCAGGGGATTCAACGCAAGCGATGGCACGCAGAGTTCCGGGTTCACTCCGACATCTACAGACCCAGGGGTAGCCACAGCATTCGCAAGACACTCAGAACAATTCGGGGATGCAGTCGTTCAACTTATCCCAAGAAACGCACTGCAAGGAGTCGAGACCCTACCCGGGTACATTCGCGCCGAGGCGGAAGTCGGCGTGAATCTTCCGGCTCATGAACTTGCTCGCAGAGCCACGGTCGAGCTTCCAGCGAATGTCGCTCATGAAATTCTTGGAAATATGGGAATCCACGTCCCCAGGATTAAGTCATACGAAGGCATTACCGACGCCCTGGAATGGGATATACCGAAACTTTCCCCAGATCAGATAAAACAGTTCGTAGCAGAGGCTTACAGGCATGGATGAAACTTACGCGGCAAAGTTGCAGATCTACTCGGTGGAAGAGAAGGTAGCATCGACCGCCGTGTGCATCGTTCGATGCGTAG
The DNA here is from genome assembly GCF_001514055.1 of Streptomyces corchorusii. Classification (NCBI taxonomy): domain Bacteria; kingdom Bacillati; phylum Actinomycetota; class Actinomycetes; order Kitasatosporales; family Streptomycetaceae; genus Streptomyces; species Streptomyces corchorusii. The sequence goes on from NZ_KQ948354.1 coordinate 143,313, forward strand.
GAGGAGTCGCCCGCGCCGGTCAGCAATTCGAACGAGAGTCAACGACCGACGCGAGCAGCAGCCAATCACGCATGACGCTCGAATCAATTTTCCGGTACGAGCAGCCAGCCGATTTCCTGGAACCGCCCCATAGCGCCAAGGTTCACTTGTCCGGTGAAGGTCTCGACGACTTGAAAAGAGGGGTCATCATTATGGCCCGCCATACTTCGACTTGATACGGCTTAATACGGCTTGATCATCCACACGAATGATGCTTCCGACCACCCCACCTTGGCCTCGTCCCCCAACCGTCCACCGGCCGCAAGCCGCCGATACCGCCTGGCTTGCAGACGAGGCACGTCCGCGTACCCTCCGCTGGCGGTTCGCTTCTGGCCGACGCAAGGGCCCAGTGCCGATAAGGGCCACCGCCTCACCGGGCCGCTCGCTCGCCTCTCCCCCGTACCGGAGGGGGCCGCTGGGCCGCCTCACCCTCCACCAGAAGAGACGTCAGTCCCCCACCCGGTCAGTTGGTCGCACGGTAGGACGACGGTACGCCGTTCAATCCACACAACGAGCTGAAGCAGGTACGGGACTGTCCAGGTAGTTGACCGCCTCAATGGGTTCTTGCATTCGATTGGACATCGCCAAGCCACTCGGAATTGGAGGAGCTTTTGCTTTCGCATTTTGTAGACAGAGGCAGCTCTATCGAAGATCTGGAGGGTAATCGATGGCCTGACCCTCCAAAAGCCAGCACGACCCTGGTTCGCAGCGTTCACGAGTTGCGGAGGCGAGCCATCAAGGACCTCACAGTGGAAGATCTACGCCGGCTGATCACCCAGGATGTCGGCCTGCGTTGGCTCCTTCCCACCGCTCTGGACTTCCTGCGCGAAACAGCACCACAGGAGGCGGCCGGCTGGTACGACGACGACTTGCTCTCAGCAGTGCTGACACGGCGGGAGTCGGTATGGCGGAGCGCGCCGGAACTGGCACGCCACCTCGACGGGACAGTGCGCATGCTCACCGACCTCTCGCCGCACATGCAGCGGGACGTGGAGTACTTCCGGACCACACTGTCGGACTTACTGTGACACCTCTGCAAATCGCTACACAAAGGGCTGACCATGGAACATTGGAAGGTTGACTGGGCACATGAATTTCAATCGGAACCAGTCCGCTTCTATAGCGAAATCGGAAGCGATGGATATGAAGCACGAAAGATTCAACTCTACCGGGACGGACGAATATTGAAGGCCGACGCGTTCCACGAGTCCGCGGAAATCGGTCTGAGTGAAGTACCCGTCGGATCGATCGATGATGTGGCCAACCAGCCAGACTTCTCAGCTTCTTCGATCAGCTCTGAAGAGTTCGAGCGAGCATGGCGAACCGCCTCGTGGCCGCCGAGACGGCGGTGATTGGCGGATTTGAGCCACGCAGCGACGTCTCCGGACGGCCCCAGCCTTCACTTCTCCCTACGCCCCCTGGAACAAATCCGCCAATCACCGCCACCACCGGCCGTTGGCCGCCAAGCCGGCCCGGCGTGCCGGCGAGGTGCTGGGCGCCCCCGCTCACCGGGCCGGACGTCCGCCGCGTGGACGGACTGGAAGGCGACGGCGGGCAACGCGTGGTCCAACTCGGTCGGAGGGCACGTCCACGCACTGCCGAGATCTGACCCACCAGCCGTCCCCGGCGCCCGGACCCTCCCGGTCCGGGCGCTTTCCTGTGGGGTACCCGCCGTCATCTCAGTCCGGCAGACATGCCGGGAAGTCCGCGGTGGTCTGAACCGACTCAGCCGACACCCAACCCGTCGTGGGGTAGTTGTTGACGTTGGTGACGACGAGATAGAAAATGCCATCGCCAGCCGGGCTCTTAACGGTGCAGGCGGCGGAGACATCGGTACCGCCGGGCAGAAAGGCCACGACGTCGGCGTTGTCCTGCGGTGCCGAGAGGAGATTGGTCGGTGTCACGCCGACCTGCGGCAGCGAGTTGGGGCGTCCCGGGGCCCCGGATCCGATCGTGTGGTTGGCTCCGGTGACGTGGCCGGTTCCGGTGAGGATCTGTCCACACGACTGGTAGCTGTTCTCGTTGTGGTTTCCCTGATTGGTGATGACGCACGGCCTGTAGCCATCTCCGTCGTCCATCTGTGCGGCGTGGACGACGGTTCCCATACCGATGAAGCTGGTGAGGGCCAGAAGCGACGTGGTCGTGGTCAGCCCGCGGCGGATGAAGGGCATATCGCACTCATTCCGTGAATTCTCCTGCGCTATTGCCTCTTCATCGTGTCTTCCGGCGGGCCCTGAACCATGGAGGCGTGACTGAGGCTTCGCCCGGATGGCTCACTGCCCAAGTAGGTGGCATCCCAGGCGAATTGGAGCGGTGCGAAGCCGCCGGCTTCGGAAGGCGCGTCGGCATCGGCCTGCCGTTTCCGGTCGTTCCCCCCACTCGTACTTGACCTGATCATGCCAACACGCACCATGAGCGCCAACCCGCACAGCGAGTTCACAGGGAGCCCGACCGAAGGCCCCCGCCGGCTCGCATCCGCACGTCGCACGGGAACACCCCACCTCCCCTCCACCCCCACAAGGAGAGTTCATGCGACTTCGCATCCGCGGCTCCGGCGCGCGTGGTGGCAGACGTACCGCCGTTCTCGGTGCGCTGCTGGCCCTCGCGCTCGCCGCACCGGTCTCGGCCGGCGTCGAGCATGCCACCGCCGACAGCGTGCGCAGGGCCGGACCGGCCGACGACGGCGTACGGCAGTACGAGATCCACCAGAGCACGACCCCCGTGACCCGTACGGCCATCCAGGCGGCTGGTGTCACCGTCGACGAGGCCGACGAGGAGAGCGTCGTCGTGTCCGGGCGGGCCGAGCAGATCCGCAGGCTCCGGCGGCTCGGGTACGACGTGCAGCCGTTGGGGGCGGTGCCGCAGCGGTCCGGGGCGCGGCTCTACGACTTCCCCGGCGCCGACGCGAAGTACCACAACTACGCCGAGACGAACGCCGAGATCGACCAGCGGCTCGCCGCCTACCCGGGCATCATGAGCAAGCGGGTGATCGGGAAGTCGTACCAGGGGCGGGACATCGTCGCCATCAAGGTCAGCGACAACGTCGGCACCGACGAGGACGAACCGGAAGTGCTGTTCACCGCTCATTAGCACGCACGGGAGCACTTGACCGTGGAGATGGCGCTGTACCTGCTGCGCGAACTCGGCGCGGGGTACGGGACCGACTCCCGGATCACGAACATCGTCAACAGCCGGGAGATCTGGATCGTGCCCGATCTCAACCCGGACGGGGGCGAGTACGACATCGCCAGCGGGTCGTACCGGTCGTGGCGGAAGAACCGGCAGCCCAACTCCGGTTCCTCGTACGTCGGTACGGATCTCAACCGGAACTGGAACCACAAGTGGGGCTGCTGCGGCGGGTCGTCGGGGTCGACGTCCTCCGAGACCTACCGGGGGTCCGCCGCCGAGTCCGCGCCCGAGGTGAAGGTCGTCTCCGACTTCGTGCGCGGCCGGGTCGTCGGCGGCAAGCAGCAGATCAAGGCCGGCATCGACTTCCACACCTACAGCGAGCTGGTGCTCTGGCCGTTCGGGTGGACGTACAACGACACCGCCGCCGGGATGACCGCGGACGACGCCGCCGCGTTCAAGGCCGTGGGGCAGAAGATGGCCGCCAGCAACGGGTACACGGCGGAGCAGTCCAGCGACCTGTACATCACCGACGGGTCCATCGACGACTACCTCTGGGGCGTGCACAAGATCTTCGACTACACCTTCGAGATGTATCCGACGTCCAGCTCCGGAGGCGGGTTCTACCCGCCCGACGAAGTCATCGAGCGGGAGACCTCCCGGAACAGGGACGCTGTGTTGCAGCTGCTGGAGAACGCCGACTGTATGTACCGGTCGATCGGCAAGGCCGCCCAGTACTGCGGTTAGGTCACGCCTCCTCGAAGTAGGCGTCGAGCACCGCGTCGATCTGCTCGTCCCACTCCTTGAAGCGCGCCCTGGCCGCCGCCTCGATCTCGATCGGGTACCAGCGGCGGTCAGGGGTGTGCACGGTGATCGTGTAGCGCTTGCCGAAGCGGGGCGACTCCGTCTCCACCGCCGCGATCTCGTCCCAGCGGAACTCGCAGGCCTCCTCGTCCAGGCTGAGCCGGACGCCCTTGCGGTCGGCCACGATCCGCGCCCGGCGGTCGGACGCCTCGAAGACCGGGCCGTCGGCCTTGTCCTCGGCGTCCGCGTCGGCGACGTCCTCGGCGTCCGCGTCGGCGACGTCCTCGGCATCCGCGTCGGCGACGTCCTCGGCGTCCGCGTCGGCGACGGCTTCCGCGCCCGCCTCCTCGGCGTCCACCCGTTCAGGGGACGCCGGTTCGGCGGACGGCGGCTCCTGCGCCCCCTTCGGCTCCGGTGACTTCGCCACCCCGTCCGTCGGTGTCGGACCCGTGATCCCCGGGACGAAGGCCGGGTCGAAACCGGCGCCCATCACAGGCTCGGCCTTCACGGGTCCGGCCTTCGACGGCCCCGCCTGCGAAGGCTCCGCCGTCAACGGCTCCGCGGCCTCGGTCGGCTCGCTGCTCGATCCTATGCGCTGCTCCACGGCGGCAGTATGGACGACTTCCCTGTGCCGGAACCAGTCAGCTCACGAACACGCTGACCACCGCCGCCACCGCGAACCCCGCCAGTGACAGCACCGACTCCAGGACCGTCCAGGTCCGCAGCGTGTCGCGTTCGCTGATGCCGAAGTACTTGGCCACCATCCAGAATCCGCCGTCGTTGACGTGCGAGGCGAAGATGGAGCCCGCCGAGATGGCCATGATGACGAGGGCGACGAAGGCCTGCGAGTGGTGGCCCTCGGAGAGCAGGGGCGCCACGATGCCCGCCGTCGTGACGATCGCGACCGTCGCCGAGCCCTGGGCGACCCGCAGGACCACCGAGATCAGGTAGGACAGGACGATCACGGGCAGGCCCACGTCGTGGAAGGTGTCCGACAGCGCCTGCGCCACCCCGCTCGCCTTCAGTACGGCGCCGAAGACGCCGCCCGCGCCGACGACCAGCAGGATGTTGCCGATCGGCTTCAGGGACGCCGTCGACACCGTCTCCAGGGACTTGCGGGACCAGCCGCGGCGGATGCCGAGCAGGTAGTAGGCGAGGAGCAGGGCGATCGTCAGGGCGACGAAGGGGTGGCCGAAGAACTCGACGACCGAGCGGCCCGTGGAGGGGTCGAAGGCGATCGAGGAGAAGGTGGCGGCGAGGATCAGGATCAGCGGCGTACCGATGATGGCGAGGACCGTGCCCAGCGGCACCGGCTCCTCGCGCGGCTCGACACCCGAGGCGCGCTGCTCCTGGAGGACGGCCTGCTTCGCCTCCGCCGCGGCCTCCACCATGTCCTGCGGTACGGCGACGAAGACGCGGCGGCCGATCCACGCGGAGTACGCCCAGGCGGCCAGCACGGCGGGGATGCCGCAGACGACGCCCATGAGGATGACCCAGCCGAGGTCGACGTGGAGCAGTCCGGCGGCGGCCACCGGGCCCGGGTGCGGGGGCAGGAAGGCGTGGGTCATCGACAGGCCGGCCAGCAGGGGCAGGCAGTACAGGAGGATGGAGCGGCCACTGCGCTTGGCGGCGGCGTAGACGATCGGCGCCAGGACGAAGATGCCGACGTCGAAGAAGACCGGGATGCCGAAGATCAGGCCGGTCAGGCCCATCGCGAGGGGGGCGCGGCGCTCGCCGAACAGGGCGAGCAGGCGCGAGGCCAGCACCTCCGCGCCGCCGCTGACCTCCAGGACGGCGCCGAGCATGGTGCCGAGGCCGATGATGATCGCGACGTGACCGAGGATGCCGCCCATGCCGGACTCGATGGTGGACACCGCGTCCGAGCGCTGGACCGTGCCGAAGAGTTCGGTGACCGACAGGCCGGCGAGCAGGCCGACGGCTATGGAGACGGCGAGCAGGGCGACGAACGGCTGGAGCCTGACCTTGATGATCAGGAAGAGGAGCAGGGCGATGCCCACGGCGGCGACCGTGAGCAGTCCGGCCGTGCCGTCGACGAGGAGGAGCAGGCCTCCGGTGTGGGGTGGCGCGGCGGGGGCGGGAGCGGCGAGCGGATAGGACATACGGGGGTCCTCTACGTAAATGCATACTGCTTTCGGGCAGGGGGGAGCGCGGCACGGCGCCTCGTGAGGTGCCGTGCCGTACCGGACGTGCGGGAGGTGCGGGGGGTACGAGGGGTGAGCGGACGTCAGCCGAGGACGGCGAGGGCGTCGATCTCGATGAGGAGGCCGGCCGGCAGACCGACGTAGACCGTCGTGCGGGCGGCGGGCGGCTGGGTGAGGCCCTGCTCCTCGAAGTAGGCGTTGTAGATCTCGTTCATCTCGGCGAAGTGGCCGACGTCGGTGAGGTAGACGCGGATCATCATCACGTCGTCCCAGCCGGCGCCGCCCTCCTCCAGGATCGCCTTGACGTTGGCGAGGGTCTGGAGGGTCTGCTCGCGCAGGGAGGGGCCGGCGAGCGTGGGGGGCTTGCCCTCCTCGGCGGGCAGGAAGCCGACCTGGCCGGCGACCTGGAGGATGTTGCCCTTGCGCACGCCGTGCGAGAACTTCGCGGGCGGGGTGGTGTGGGTCTTCGGGGTGAGGGCGATCTTGTCGGTCATGCGGTGCGGTCCTTCACTGGGGTGCGTCCGGAGTACTCGCCGCTGATCGCGTCCGCCGTACGGCGCACCAGCGGGAGGAGGGTGAGGAGTTCCTCGGCGGTGACGACCACGTTCGGCGCGGACACCGACATGGCGGCGACCACCCGGCCGTCGGCGCCGCGGATGGGGGCGGCGACGCAGTTGATGGACTCCTCGTGGCCACCGAGGTCGGTGGCCCAGCCCTGTTCGCGCACGGTGGCCAGCTCCTTCAGGAAGGCCTCGGCGTGGGGGGTCGAACGGGCCGTGTACAGGGGGTAGTCGAGCTGCTGGGCGAGGGCGCGGCGCTCGGGTTCGGGCAGGTCGGCGAGGAGCAGCTTGGCCACGGCGGCGACGGTGATGGCGACGGGCTTGCCGATCCGCGAGTACATGCGCACCGGGTAGCGGCTCTCGACCTTGTCGATGTACAGCACCTCGTTCTCCTCGTAGACGGCGAGGTGGACGGTGTGGCCGCACTGCTCGTTCAGCCGTACGAGGTGGGGGTGGGCGATCTCGCGGATGTCGAGGTTCTCCATCGCCTCCTGTGCGAGGGCGAAGAGGCGGGCGCCGAGGCGGTAGCGCTGGTCGGACTGGCGGTAGACCAGGCCGTGTTCGTGCAGGGTGCGCAGGAGGCGGAGGGCCGTGGACTTGTGCACGCCGAGGCGGTCGGCGACCTGGCCGAGATCGGCGGGGCCCTCGGCCAGCAGCGGCAGGATGCTCAACGCGCGGTCGACGGTCTGACTCATGGGATGTTCGCCTCCTCCTCGGCCTGCTCGGCTTGCGTCCAGCCGGGGCCGAGTCGAAGTCTCCCCCATGCGTCGTCGTCCAGGGCGGCGAGGCGGTCGGCGTGGCCGCGGGCGGGGGGTGCGGCCAGGTCGCCCGGGGTGGTGAGGGCGGCGGCGGCGAAGAGGTGGCCGTACCGGAGCCGGTCCCTGACGGTCAGCCCCCGCAGGGTCGCCGAGAGGAAGCCTGCGGCGAAGGCGTCTCCCGCGCCGACGTGGGCGACGACGTCGACCCCGGGTGCGCGGACGTGTGTCGCGGTACCGCCGGCGTCTTCCATGCCGTCGGTGCCTCTGGCGAAGGCGGTCGCTCCTCCCTTGCCCTGTTTGACGACGACGATGTCCGGTTGGGGCAGTGCCTCGACGATGGAGGCCCCGCCGTGCAGCCCCCAGGCGTCACGGGCCTCGTCCGCGCCGACGAACACGATGTCCGCGCGCCGCGCCAGCTCCAGCAGGACATGGGCGCCCTCGCCGTCGCCCCACAGTCCCGGGCGGTAGTTCACGTCGAAGGAGATCAGCGGGCGCCCCGGGGCGGGGGCCGTCAGCTCGTGCAACAGCTCCCGGCACTCGTCCGACAGCGCGGCGGTGATGCCGGTCAGGTGCAGGACGCGGGCCGACCGGGCCGCCGTCAGGTCGACGTTCCCCGGCGACATCGCCGACGCCGCCGAGCCCGCCCGGTAGTACGCCACCTCGTGCGCGCCCGTTCCCCGGTCCCCGGCGGTGCGGAAGTAGACGCCCGTGGGCCGGCCGGGGTCCCGGTGCACGGCGGTGACGTCGACGCCGTAGCCGGCGATCCGCTCCAGCAGGTGGTCGCCGAAGCCGTCCGCGCCGACGCGGCTGACCCAGCGTGCGGTGTGTCCGAACGCGGCCAGGGCGCAGGCGACGTTGGACTCGGCGCCGCCGATGGCCCGGTCGAAGGAGGGGACGTCGGCGAGGCGGCCGGGGCGGCTGGGCAGGAAGGTGACCATGGACTCACCGAGCGCCACCACGTCCACGTCCATGACATTCCGCGGGTGCGCAACGGCCGAGGCGTAAGCAGCGTCGTTGATGATGACTCCTGTCGATCGCTCGGCCGGCGGATCCGTTGACCCGGTGTTCGGCGAGATGCTAGACACCTGTAAGCACTACACGCAATGGCTGTTGCACAGATTGCAACGCCTGAGAGGGGCTTCATGGGCACCGAAGCGCTCACCCGCCTTGCCGAGGAACGTGTCGACCACCGCTTCAAGGGCCTGCCCCCGGACGCCGACGGCCTGACCGTCGCCGAGCTGGCCGCCCAGCGCCGCAACCTCTTCCGGGACGGCGACGGCTTCACCACCCCCGTCCTCGCGCTGTCGGCCGAGCGCCTGGAGCACAACCTCGCGCTGATGGAGACGTACACCACCCGGCACGGTCTCGCCTTCGCCCCGCACGGCAAGACCTCCATGGCCCCGCAGCTCTTCCACCGCCAGATCGAGCACGGCGCCTGGGGCATCACGCTCGCGGTGCCGCACCAGGTGCGGGTGGCCCGCGCGTTCGGCGTCCAGCGGGTCTTCCTCGCCAACGAGCTGGTGGACGCGCCCGCCCTGCGCTGGATCGCCGGCGAGCTGGCCGCCGACCCGGAGTTCCGGTTCGTCTGCTACGTCGACTCCGTGCGCGGGGTGGAGCTGATGGACGCGTCCCTGGCCGGCACGGCCCGCCCGGTGGACGTCGTGATCGAGCTGGGCGCGGGCGAGGGGGCCCGGACGGGCGTGCGCACGGAGACGGAGTGCGCGGCCGTCGCCGCGGCCGTGGCCGCCGTACCGACCCTGCGCCTGGTCGGCGTGGCGGGGTACGAGGGCGAGGTGCCGCGGGCCGATCCGGAGCGCGTGCGGGCGTATCTGCGGCGGCTGGTGGCGCTGGCCGCCGACCTCGACAAGGGCGGGCTGTTCGGCAAGGCCGAGGAGATCGTGGTGAGCGCAGGCGGCAGCGCCTGGTTCGACGCCGTCGCCGACGTCTTCGCCGGCATCCCCGAACTGTCGCGGCCCGTACTGAAGTTGCTGCGCTCGGGCGCGTACGTCTCGCACGACGACGGGCACTACCGCAGGCTCACCCCGTTCGGCCGGGTGCCCGAGGAGGGCGCCCTGGAGCCCGCCTTCCGGCTGTGGGCGCAGGTCGTCTCCCGGCCGACCCCCGAGCAGGCCTTCGCCAACGCGGGCAAGCGTGACGCGGCCTACGACCTTGACCTGCCCACCGCCCAGGTGGTGCGCCGCGACGGCGAGGAGCGCCCGGCCACCGGCATCACCGTGACCGGGCTCTCCGACCAGCACGCCTGGCTGCGCACGGAGGCGGAGGCGGACCTGGCGGTCGGCGACTGGATCGGCCTCGGCCTGTCCCACCCGTGCACGTCCTTCGACAAGTGGCAGCTCATCCCGGTGGCCGAGGCGGACGGCACGGTCGTCGACTACATCCGTACGTTCTTCTAGGAGGCCCGCGTGGAGGACCTGGTCATCCGGGACGCCGACGTCGTCGACGGCAGCGGGGCGGACGCGTACCGCGCCGATGTCGTGATCGACGCCGGCCGGATCGTCTCGATCGTCAAGGAGGCCGCCGCGGCGGGCTGCCAGCGCCCGCGCGCCATGCGGGAGATCGACGCGGAGGGCCTGGTCCTCTCCCCCGGCTTCATCGACATGCACGCCCACTCCGACCTGGCCCTGCTGCGCGACCCCGATCACAGCGCGAAGGCCGCGCAGGGGGTCACGCTGGAGGTCCTCGGCCAGGACGGGCTGTCGTACGCCCCGGTGGACGACCGCACGCTGGAGGGGGTGCGCCGGGCGATCACCGGCTGGAACGGGTACGGCGAGGACATCGACTTCGACTGGCGGAGCGTCGGCGAGTACCTGGACCGGCTCGACCGGGGCATCGCCGTGAACGCGGCCTACCTGATCCCGCAGGGCACGGTCCGGGCGCTCGTCGTCGGCTGGGAGGACCGCGAGCCGACCCCCGACGAACTGGACCGGATGCGGCGGCTGGTGGCCGAGGGGCTGGAACAGGGCGCGGTCGGGCTGTCCTCCGGGCTGACGTACACGCCCGGGATGTACGCCCAGGACGCCGAACTGACCGAGCTGTGCCGCGTGGTGGCGTCCTACGGCGGCTACTACTGCCCGCACCACCGCTCCTACGGCGCCGGCGCCCTGGAGGCGTACGCCGAGATGGTCGACCTGGCCCGGGAGGCGGGCTGCCCGCTGCACCTCGCGCACGCGACGATGAACTTCGGCGTCAACGAGGGCCGGGCACCGGAACTGCTCGCCCTGCTCGACCGGGCCCTGGACGCGGGCGCGGACATCACCCTGGACACCTACCCCTACACCCCCGGCTGCACCACGCTGGCCGCGCTGCTGCCGAGCTGGGCGAGCGAGGGCGGCCCGCGGGAGATCCTGGCCCGGCTCACCGACCCGGCGACGGCCGAGCGGATCCGGTACGACCTGGAGGTCACCGGCTCGGACGGCTGCCACGGCGTGCCGGTGGAGTGGGAGACGGTCGAGATCTCCGGGGTGACCGATCCGGGCCTGGCCGACGTCGTGGGCCGTACGGTCCGTCAGGCGGCGGAGCTGCGCGGCGAGACCCCCTGGGCCACGGCGCACCGGCTGCTGGTCGGGGACCGGCTCGGGACGACCATCCTCCAGCACGTCGGCCACGAGGAGAACGTCCGCGCGATCATGCGGCACCGCGCGCACACCGGTGGCTCCGACGGCATCCTGCGGGGCAGCAAGCCGCACCCGCGTGCGTACGGCACCTTCCCGCGGTATCTCGGCCACTACGTGCGGGAGTTGGGGGTGCTGACGCTGGAGGAGTGCGTCGCCCACCTCACCTCCCGGCCCGCGGCGCGGCTGCGGCTGCCGGACCGCGGGCTGGTGCGCGAGGGCTACCGGGCCGACCTGGTCCTGTTCGACCCGGAGACGGTCGCGCCCGGCGCCACCTTCGCCGAGCCCCGCAGACTGCCGGCCGGCATCCCGTACGTGCTGGTCGACGGCCGGTTCGTCATCGAGGACGGCAGGCGGACGGACGTCCTGGCGGGGCGGTCCGTCCGCCGTACGCCGCGGTGAACCGCGCCTACGGCTTGGGCAGGGTGCAGCCGGCCGCGCTCAGGTTGAGCTTGTTGCCGGTGGTGAAGCAGGCCGGGATGTTGTACGTCTCCTCGGCGTAGTTGATGCCCTGGCGGACGGTGACGGTGCCGTTCGCGTCGACCTCGCACGGGTTGTTCACCGTGCACTGCTGGCCGTCCTCGTTGCCGGTGTTGTTGACGGCGACGACCTTGCCGGTGGCGGTGTCGATGACCGGGGAGCCGGAGGTGCCGCCGATGGTGTCGCAGGCGGAGGTGTAGCGGACCGAGTCCTTCCAGGTCCAGTCGCCCTCCTTCAGCCGGTACACGAACCCGTCGATGTTGCAGCCGTAGATGCGCTTCCAGTAGCCGGAGACCACCTTGATGGCGGTGCCGGCGACCGGGTGCGTGTCCTGCACGGTGAGCGGGCTGATGCCGTACGAGCTCTTGATCGCCGCGTAGGTGGTGGTGGTGCGGTAGATCGTGACGTCCGTGTCCGTCATGGTCGAGTAGACGACCTGGTTGGCGCGCAGGGTGGCGACCTTGGTGCCGGCGGAGTTCAGCAGGCCGAAGGTACGGCTGGAGGACTGGCCGGTGATGACCTCGCCGGGGTCCGGGAAGCCGGTCTCCAGGCAGTGGCCGTTCGTCAGCACGAGGGCCGGGTCGGTGTCGGCCGAGCCCGGGAAGCGGATGACGGAACCGGAGCAGTTGCTGAGCGAGACGGTGCCGGCGAAGTCGACCGTGACCGCGGCGGCCTTGGCGGAGTGCGGTGCGGCTACCGCCGGGGTCGCGCCCAGCCCGGCGATGGCCAGGGAGGAGAGCGCGGCAAGGAGAGGCTTGTTCACGTGGGGGTCCCCTCTGACGACTTGGGCGACCGGAGTCCTCCGGCCGCCCACTCGATTGTCATGCGCATTCTCAACGTCGGAGAGGGGAGGGGACAAGACGCCGTGTCAGGTCATAGGGGTTTCCCTGTACGGACGGACGACGGCCCCGCCGGGGCCCAGCACGCGGCGACTCGGCGGTCGGCGGGGGTGGTTGGCGGTGCGGTGGCCCCTGCCGGGGCGCCGGACGATGCCACGGCCGGCCGGCACCGAGGGCGTGATGACGACCGCCACGGACGGGCGGTGGCGGGTCCGTCGCGGCGCGATACTCGGCGCTCATCGCGGGTGGTTGGCGGTGCCGTGGCCCCTGCCGGACGGCGACACGGCCGGCATCGAGGGCGCGGCGGCGACCGCCACGGACGGACGGCGGCGGAGCCGTGGCGGCGCAGTACGCGGTGACACGGCCGGCACCGAGGGCATGGTGGCCACCGCCACGGACGGGCGACGGCGAGAACACCGTGACGCACACGGCGACTCGGCGCTCAGCACGGGGCGTGGCGATGCCGTGGCCCCTGCCGGGGGCACCGGACGGCGACACGGCCGACGCCGAGGGCAGGGCGGCCACCGCCACGGACGGACGGCGGCGGGAACGCCGTGTCCCACACGGCGACCCGGCGCTCAGCACGGGGCGTTGGCGGCTCCGTGGCCCCTGCCGGCGATGCCGGACGATGACACGGCCGGCACCCAGGGCAGGGCGGCCACCGCCACGGACCGGCGACGGCGAGAACGCCGTGACGCACACGGCGACTCGGCGCTCAGCGCGGGTAGTTAGCGGTGCCGTAGCCCCTGCCGGATGGGGCCAGACGGCGACACGGCCGGCACCCAGGGCGTGATGACCACCGCCACGGACCGGCGACGGCGAGAACACCGTGACGCACGCGGCGACCCGGCGCTCAGCAATGGTGATTGGCGGTGCCGTCGCCGTAGCCGGTGGCGCCGGACCGTGACACAGCCGGCACCCAGGGCGTGGTGGCCACCGCCACGGACCGGTGACGGCGGGAACGCCGTGACGCACGTGGCGACTCAGCGCTCAGCGCGGGTGTTGGCTGCGCCGTGGCCCCTGTCGGCGGAGCCGGCGCGGCGCAACATGCGGCGACCCGGCGCTCAGCGCGGGTGTTTCGTGGTGCCGTGGCCGTAGCCGTTGCCCCTGCCGGAGGTGCCGGGCGGGGACGTCGGTGGCGGGTCGGCCGTCGGCGTCCCCGTGGGGGTCGGTGCCGGTGCCGACGCGCCGGACGGCGACACGTCCGGTGCCGAGGGCGTGGTGGTGGCCGCCGGGCCGTCGGCCGTCCCGTTGTTCGCCTCTCCCCCGGCGCCGGTGTCCGAGGAGGCGGCCGAGCGCGACGGCACGGGGTCCCCGGCCTCCGGCGCGCTCGCGCTCGGCGAGGCGGTGTCCCCGCGCGGGCTCGCGGGAGTGGAGTCGACGCTCGCGCTCCCGCCCTTCTCGGGACGCGCGCCGGCCGGGGAGCCCGAGCCGCCCAGCGCGGCGAACGCGGCCACGGCGCCGGCCACGCCGAGGACCCCGGCGACGACCGCCACCCGGCGCCGGCCGCCCGCGCGGCGCGCGGCCCTTCGCCGCCCGGCCCGGCCCTCGCCGGGCCCGTCCGGATGCGTCGGCTCCGGGCGCTCCCCGGCTTCGGCCGCCGGCAAGGCATCCGGGGCCTCGTGAGCTCCGTATGTCCCACGGGCCTCGTCGGCCTCGCCGGCCTCATACAGGCCGGGCAGTTCGCGGGTCGCGTCGTAGGCGTCCTGCCAGCCGTGCGCGGCGGCGGGGTCGGCGTACTGCTCGTACGCGGGGGCCGGAGCCGGCTGCGGGTGGTACACGTTCGGCCGGGCTTCGGGCGCGCCGCCCGTTCCGTTCACGCCGTCCGCCCCCACCTCGTACTCCCGTTCCGTGGACATGCCAGCGAATTGTAGGGACGCAAGCGACTCCTGAGACACCTGACGGTGATATCCGGGCAAATCTCCGTGTCTCACGTGGCGGAAAACACGAGCCATGAGGCGTTACCGCGCCGTAAGCTCACGCACATGCAGGTGATCCAGTCGACCAAGCTCGCCAACGTCTGTTACGAGATCCGGGGCCCGGTTCTCGAAGAGGCCATGCGGCTTGAGGCGGCGGGCCACCGCATCCTCAAGCTCAACACCGGCAACCCGGCCGCCTTCGGCTTCGACTGCCCCCCGGAGATCCTGGAGGACATCCTCCGCAACGTCTCCACCGCGCACGGCTACGGCGACGCCAAGGGCCTGCTCGCCGCCCGCCGCGCGGTCGTGATGCACAACCAGACCCTCGGCATCGAGACCGACGTCGAGCACGTCTTCATCGGCAACGGCGTCTCCGAGCTGATCGTGATGGCGATGCAGGGGCTGCTGGACGACGGCGACGAGGTGCTCGTACCGGCCCCGGACTATCCGCTGTGGACGGCGGCCGTGTCCCTCTCGGGCGGTACGGCGGTGCACTACCGCTGCGACGAGCAGTCCGACTGGATGCCGGACCTCGCCGACGTCGAGCGCAAGGTCACCGACCGCACCAAGGCGATCGTCATCATCAACCCGAACAACCCCACGGGCGCGGTCTACGACGAGACGGTGCTCAAGGGCCTGACGGACATCGCCCGCCGGCACAACCTGCTCGTCTGCTCCGACGAGATCTACGACAAGATCCTCTACGACGGCGCCACGCACACCCCGACCGCGAAGGTCGCCCCGGACCTGCTCACCCTCACCTTCAACGGCATGTCGAAGGCGTACCGGGTGGCCGGCTACCGCGTCGGCTGGATGTCGATCTCCGGCCCGCGCGCCCACGCCGACTCCTACATCGAGGGCCTGACGATCCTGGCGAACATGCGGCTGTGCGCCAACATGCCGGGGCAGCACGGGGTGGTCGCCGCGCTCAGCGGACGCCAGACGATCAACGACCTGGTGCTGCCGGGCGGCCGGCTGAAGGAGCAGATGGACACCGCGTACGACCTGCTGACGCGGATTCCGGGGGTGAGCTGCGTACGGCCGAAGGGCGCGCTGTACCTGTTCCCGCGGCTGGACCCCGACGTCTTCAAGATCAAGGACGACCGGCGGATGGTCCTGGACCTGCTCCGCAAGGAGAAGATCATGGTCGTCCAGGGCACGGGCTTCAACTGGCCCGAGCCGGATCACTTCCGGGTGGTGACGCTGCCGACGGTGGGGGACCTGCGGGACGCGGTGACCCGCATCGGGAACTTCCTGGACGGATACAGCCAGCCGTAGTCGACGGGCTCCGTTCCGTGACCCGGCTCAACTTTAGACGAAATCCAAGCTAAGATGGCTTCCTGTCAGCGCACAGGAGGCCATCCCCATGTACGAGCCGATCCGCACCAAGTCGGTCCACAGCACGATGGCCGGCACCGCCTCGGACTTCCCCCACCGGTCGCGCGAGGAGGAGCTGGACATCCAGCTCGCCGGCCACCTCGCTGCGCTGCTCGCGGTCACCGACGAGCTGCGCGCACTGGGCCCGTCCGCCGACCTGGACACCGCCGCGGAGCGCCTCGCGGCGCAGGTGGCGCGGCTGCGGGGAGGACGTACGCCGCTGCGCGCGGCACCGGCCGCGGCCGGTGACCCCGTCGCCCTGCACCGGCGCGCGCACGCCCTCGCCGGGCGCGCGCTCGTGGTCGCCGCGTCCCGCGCCGACACGGCGGTGGCGATCCTCTCGGCCGAGCGGATGGACGCGCACGCCGCCGCGCTGTCCGCCGACCCGAAGGAACTCAGCACCGCCTGACCCCCGCGGGGGTCCCCCGATCGGCCCC
This sequence comes from Streptomyces corchorusii, assembly GCF_001514055.1. NCBI lineage: Bacteria > Bacillati > Actinomycetota > Actinomycetes > Kitasatosporales > Streptomycetaceae > Streptomyces > Streptomyces corchorusii. The sequence goes on from NZ_KQ948354.1 coordinate 159,446, forward strand.
GGTCCGCGCGCATCCGCAGCGACGCGCGGACCGGGCGCCACAAGCTGCGCTCCGTGCGCGTCTCCTTCCACGGGGCGCCGCCCGACGTCGCCGCCCCATTCCGGAGGGGTGACCTCCGGTTGCATACCGGGAACGGGACGTCACCCGTCGTTCATCTCGATGCGTGGGGAACGTGGGGTTCCGGGAGCACGCTCCCCGGCGTGAGACGTATCGCGGGAATCGTCCTCGCGGTCCTGCTGATCGGTGGCGTGGTGGCCGCCGTCGTAGCGGGCCGGCAAGGGGAGGACAAGGGCACGGCAACGAAGACCGTGCGTGGCGTGATCGGATCGGAGAAGGCCGACTTCTTCGCCGATCCCGACGTGGTGAAGGCCCTCGCCGCCAAGGGCTACACCGTCAAGGCCGAGGCCTCCGGGTCCTGGGCCATGGAGGGGCTGGACCTCAAGGGGTACGACTTCGCCTTCCCGTCCAGCCAGGCGCCCGCCGACCAGCTGGCGCGCAAGTACCACATCCAGGAGCCGCTGCCCCGGCCCTTCTACTCGCCGCTCGTGGTCGTGGCACACCGCGCCGCGGCCGACGTGCTCGCCGCGAACGGGCTGACGGTGCTCGACGGGAAGAACCGCGGCACGCTGAGGACGGGCGCCTACGTGGACGCCGCCCGGCACGACCGGACCTGGCAGCAGCTCAAGGGCGCCAAGGCCCACGGCGAGCTGACGGGCACCCTGTACATCGCCAGCACCGACCCCGAGTCCTCCAACTCCGGCGCCCTCTACCTCGCCGCCGCCTCCTACGTGGCCAACGGCGGCAAGGTGGTCGCCGGCAAGGCGGACCTCGACCGCACCGCCCCCCTGCTGCACAAGCTGGTCAGCGTCCAGGGCGCCCAGCAGTCCAGCACGGACGCGGTGTTCCGGGACTTCGTCAGCGGCGCGGGCAACCCGCTGGTGCTGGTGTACGAGTCGCAGGTCGCGGCGCTCCTCGCGGAGCGGCACGGCGTGGACGACCTGGTGGTGCTGTACCCGGACACCACCGTCAACAGCGACCACACCGTCGTACCGCTGAACGCGGACGGCCGGGCGCTCGGGGAGCTGCTCAGCACCGACCCGGCCCTGCGCAGGCTCGCCGTCCGGCACGGATTCCGGCCGCAGGGCGACGCCGCCGAGTTCGTCGCGGCCACCGCCGACCGCGCCGCCTACCTCAACCAGAAGCTCACCGGTGTCCGGCAGGCACCCGTGCCCACCTCCGCGGTGCTGCACGAGATGGCCCGCCGGGCCCGCGGATGACACGGGGGACCCACCGCATGACCGACAGCGACTTCCAGCTCACCCCGCCCGACCCCGTGCCGGCCGTGCCCAAGGAGAAGGCCGGCGGACTGGTGCCCGTCGAGGACGCGGTGCGCACCGACATGGCCCGCAAGGCCACCGCCTTCGTCGAGCAGCTCGCCGCGCTCGACGCCCGCTCGCCGGAGTTCGCGGGCAAGGTCGGCGAGATCACCGCGCTCGGCGCCGGCGAGATGCGCACCGCCGCCGTCCAGTCCAACCGCATGCTGGAGCGGGCCGTGCGCAGCCTGCCCGACAAGGGCGGGGACGCCCAGGGCAAGGTCGCCGGCTCGCTCGTGGAACTCCGCCGGGCGGTGGAGGACCTGGACCCGCGGGACCTGCCCGCGCACAGGGGCCGCAGGTTCCTGTCCCGGCTGCCCGGCGGCAACAAGCTGCGCGACCACCTCGCCAAGTACGCCTCCGCGCAGGGCAACCTGAACCGGATCGTCGGCGCGCTGCGCGGCGGTCAGGACGAACTGCGCCGGGACAACGCCGCGTTGCAGACCGAGCGGGTCCGGCTGTGGGAGACGATGGGCAAGCTCCAGGAGTACGTCGTCCTCACCCAGGCCCTGGACACCGCCGTCGAGGAGCACATCGCCGGGGTCGGCGACCCGCAGGAGGCCGACGCCCTCCGCGCCGACGTGCTCTTCCCGGTCCGGCAGAAGCACCAGGACCTGCTCACCCAGCTGGCGGTGTGCGCGCAGGGCTACCTCGCCATGGACGTCGTACGCCGCAACAACGACGAGCTGATCAAGGGCGTCGACCGGGCCGCCACGACCACCGTCTCGGCGCTGCGCATCTCCGTGCTGCTGGCCTCCGCCCTGGACCGCCAGAAGAAGGTCGTCGAGCAGGTCCACGCGTTGCGCGGGACCACCGAGGACCTCATCCGGGGCAACGCCGAGATGCTCGCCACGCAGAGCGGCGAGATCCAGCGCATCGCCGCCGACCCGGCGGTCGGCGCGGAGACCCTGCGCGCCGCGTTCCAGCAGATCTACCGCACCCTCGACGCCATCGACAGCTACAAGGTCCAGGCGACCGAGGTCATGGCGAGCACCGTGCAGTCCCTCACGGACGAACTGCGGGGGGCCTCCGCCCACCTGGAGCGCAGCCGCGCCCAGGGCGCGCTGGAGGGGGGCCTCGGATGAGACGACGCTCCCTGCTCGCCGTGCTCGTCGTCGCCGCCGGCCTGCTGAGCGCGTGCACCGCCGAGGACCCGAAGGAGGACCCGAACGCGCCGAAGCCCGGCACCCTCCGGGTCCTCGCCTCCAGCGAACTGAGCGACATGACCGCCGTCTTCGACCGCGTCCGCCAGGACACCGGCATCACCGTCCGGCCCACCTACATGGGCACCCTGGACGCCGTCGACCTGCTGGCCCGGGGGAAGGCGGACGGGGCGTACGACGCGCTGTGGCTGTCGTCGGACGACTATCTGCGGCTGCGGCCCGAGGCGGCGAGGAAGGTGCTGTCCGAGACGCCGGTCATGTCCAGCCCGGTCGCCATCGGCGTCCGGCCGGCGACCGTGCGGGAGCTCGGCTGGAAGCCGGAGAACGTCACCTGGTCCCAGGTGGACAGGGCCGTCCGGGACGGGAGGCTGACCTACGGCATGACCGACCCGGCGCGCTCCAACTCCGGCTTCGCCACGCTGGTCTCGGTCGCCTCCGCCCTCTCCGGCGCCCAGTCCGCGCTGACCGACGCCGACGTGGCGAAGGCGACGCCCCGGCTGAAGGAGTTCTTCCGGGGCCAGAAGCTGACCTCGGGCTCGTCGGGCTGGCTCGCCACCGCCTACCGGCGGCGCGGCACCGTGGACGCCCTGCTCAACTACGAGTCCGTCCTCAAGGGCATCCCGGGCCTCACCGTGATCCGCCCCCGCGACGGCGTCGTCACCGCCGACTACCCGTTCTCCTCGCTCGCGTCCACCGACGCCCGCACCCGCGAGGACGTCCGCAAGGTGACCGCGGACCTGCGCACCGACGCCGTGCAGAAGCTGATCACCGACACCACCCGCCGCCGCCCGGTCGTGCCCTCGGTGCGGCCCGCCGCCGGCCTCGACACCGGCCGGCGCCGTGAACTGCCCTTCCCCGGCAGCCGCTCGGTGGCCGACGGGCTGCTGGACTCGTACGAGAACGAACTGCGCCGCCCGTCGCGCACGGTGTACGTCCTGGACACCTCCGGCTCCATGGAGGGCGACCGGCTCTCGGCGCTGAAGAAGGCGCTGACCGGGCTCACCGGCGACTTCCGGGACCGGGAGGAGGTGACGCTGATGCCGTTCGGCTCGAACGTGAAGAGCGTGCGCACCCACGTCGTCGACCCGAAGGACCCGGGGGCCGGCCTGGCCGCGATCCGCCGGGACACCGACGCCCTCGGCGCCGACGGCGGCACCGCCGTCTACACCTCGCTGGAGCAGGCGTACGACCATCTCGGGCCCGACCGGGACACGTTCACCTCCATCGTGCTGATGACCGACGGCGAGAACACCGCGGGCGCCGAGGCGGGCGACTTCGACGGCTTCTACCGCGCCCTCGGCCGCGACCGGCGGGACATCCCCGTCTTCCCGATCCTGTTCGGCGACTCCTCCCGCTCCGAACTCCAGCACATCGCCGACCTGACCGGCGGCCGGCTCTTCGACGCCCGGCAGGGCTCGCTGGACGGCGCCTTCGAGGAGATCCGTGGCTATCAGTAAGGTCCCCGGCGACAAGGTCCTCGGCTACCTGGAGTCCCGCAAGAACCTCACCGGCGGCGCCTGCGGGCTGCTCGGCCTGGTGCTGACCTTCGCCGGGGTCGCGGGACCGTACTGGCCGGTCGTGGTGGCCGGGTTGTACGGCGCGGGCGCGCTGATCGCCCCGCCGGAGCGGCCCGCCGTGCCGGACTTCCCCAGCCCGTCGGCCCAACTGGATGAGGTCCGCGCCGACTTCGATCGGCTCGGCGGCTACCTCGCGGACGTCGACCTGCCGCCCGAGGCCGCCGCCCGGCTCGGCGGACTGACCGGGCTGCTGGGCGCGCTGCTGGAACCGGGCTGGGTCGCCGAGGCGCTGGCCCGGGACCCGGAGGGCGTGCACACCGTCTCCCGGGCGGTGCGGCAGGACATCCCGGAGGCCGTGGACGCCTTCGTCCGCACCCGCTGGTGGACGCGTCTGGCGCCGGGCACCGAGCCGCCCGAACGCCATCTGGAGCGGCAGCTCGATCTGCTGCGGCAGGAGGCCGAGCGGCTGGCGGCGGAGCTCGGCGAGGCCGAGGCCCGCCGCCAGGAGTCCCACACCCGCTACCTTCAGGACCGGGGCGGGACGGGGGACGGCGAACTCAGCGCCTGACGTACACCGTGACCGACGCCGTGGCACCCGTGTGCAGGTCGTCGCCCGGCCAGCCGACGGTGTAGGTCACCTCGCGCCGGGTGCGCGGCAGGTCGTCGACGGTGAAGGTGCCGTCGGCGGCGACGGTCACCGACGACAGGGAGCCGGTGCCGAGCCGGTCCGTGCGCCGCACGGTGAGCGTGGCCCGCTCGGGCAGGGCCTTGCCCTGTGCGGTGAACGTGCCGGTGAGGTGGACGCCCTCGCTCGTCGTGGCCTCGTCCGGACCGGTCAGCGTGAGCGAGCTGGGCGCCTTGCCGACCGTCACCGTGTGGGTGATGTCGGGGGCGGGGCGGTGGGTGAGGTCGCCGAGGAAGGACACGGTGTAGGTGGCGTCGCCGACCAGGTCGGGCTCGTCCAGGACGGTGAAGGTGCCGTCGTCCCGGACGGTGGCGGTGCCCAGTTGGTGCCTGCCGTTCGCGTCCTCGCGCACGGCGGTCACCTTCAGCGGCTCGGCGGGCGCGGGCCCGTCCCACTCCAGCCGGCCGCGCACCGACAGCGGCTCGCCCGCGACGGCACCGGAGGGGCTGTGGGCGAGGTCGCCGGTGAAGCGGGTGTCGTACTGGACGGCCGGGGGCTGGATGACGTGCAGCCAGTACTCCTGGCCGGTGCCGCCCCGGGTGACCGCGAAGAGCCGGGAGCCGTCCTCGGACCAGGCGAGGCCCCGCGGGGTGACGCCGTTGCCGTCGAGGCTGCCCTCGAAGGCGAACTCCAGCGGCGGGGTGCCGTCGGCCGGGTCGGCGCTCTGCACCAGCAGATCGGGCGTGCCGCCGGCGGCCTGGGCGCCCCGGGCGATGTACTTCCCGTCGCCGCTGAAGGCGACGGCGGTGGAGGTCGCGCCGGCGGGCAGGGCCTGGTACTGGCCGGGCGCGTCCGACAGGTCGCCGGCGTTCAGCAGCCGGGTGCCGGCGGTGGCGTCGGCCACGGCGACCTCGGTGCCGTCCGGGCTCGCCGCCATGTCCTGTAGGTCGAGGGCGCCCTTGCCGTCGGCGTCCGCGAACCGGCGGGCGGCTTCCCGCACCGGGGTGGCGCCGCTGACGTCGAACGAGGCGAGGAAGGGGTTCGCGGCGCCGCTCTCCTTGGGCTGGCCCATGAGGAGACGGTTCCGCGCGCGGGCCCCCGGGGCGAGCTGGAGCCGGCCGACGTCGTTCCAGCCGGTCCGGGAGACCGTGCCGTTCGTGAGCGTGTCCAGGGACGTCGTCGCCGTGGCGCACTGGTAGCTCTGGTAGACGTAGGCGTCGGTGCTCCACACCGTGCCGCCCGCGTAGGCGAGCTGGCGTCCGCAGGTGTCGTAGGCGGCGCTGTGCGCGCCCGTCTGCTGGAGCGTGCCGGTGTCGTAGGTGACGACGCGTCCGCTCTCGCCCACGTACAGCGTCGCGGAGTCCTCGCCGAGCGCCACGCCGGAGACCGGGCCCGGGTGCGCGAGCGCCGCGACCTTCCGGCCCTGGAAGTCGTAGACCAGCACCGTGCCGGCGGCCTGGCCGTCGCGCTGGTCGGCGATGTAGACGCGCTGGTGCACGGAGTCGACGGCCAGGCCCGAGTACGACGAGATCGGCAGCTTGGCGACGGCGTCGGAGGCCGCCGCGTGGGCCGCGGGCGCGGCGGCGACGGTCAGTCCGGTCCCGGCGAGCACCGCGGTGAGCAGTGTGGCCGCGAGACGTCTGGAGCGGTGTGCTGTATTCAACTGTGCCCCCCACAGGCTGAATCGAGCACCTCACCGGTGTCGGTGAGACGCCTGTAGGGGTCATGAAAGCGCTGTGAAGATCTCGTGGGCAAGGGGGCGCGCGCGACCGGGCCCCGCACACCTTTGTGCGGGGCCCGGCGGATCGTTCACCGCGGCCGGTCGTGACGATCGCTGGTCAGGGCACGGCGACCGGCCGCGGGGTCATCGGTGGGCGGTTCAGCCCAGGCGCTCCACCAGCGCCCGGTACTGGTCCCACAGCTCCTTAGGGGTGTGGTCGCCGAAGGTGTCGAGGTGCCCGGGGATCAGCGCGGCCTCCTCGCGCCAGACCTCCTTGTCGACCGTGAGCAGGAACTCCAGGTCGGAGTCGGACAGTTCGAGGCCGTCGGTGTCCAGGGCGCCCTTCGCCGGCAGGATGCCGATCGGCGTCTCGACGCCCTCGGCCCTGCCCTCCAGCCGCTCCACGATCCACTTCAGGACCCGGGAGTTCTCGCCGAAGCCCGGCCAGACGAAGCGGCCCTCGTCGTTCTTCCGGAACCAGTTGACGTAGTAGATCTTCGGCAGCTTGGACTGGTCCTTGTCCTTGGCGACGTCGACCCAGTGGGCCATGTAGTCGCCCATGTTGTAGCCGCAGAACGGCAGCATCGCGAACGGGTCGCGGCGCAGCTCGCCGACCTTGCCCTCTGCCGCGGCGGTCTTCTCGGATGCCACGTTGGCGCCGAGGAAGACGCCGTGGTTCCAGTCGAAGGACTCCGTCACCAGCGGCACCGCCGTCGCGCGGCGCCCGCCGAAGAGGATCGCCGAGATCGGCACGCCCTTCGGGTCCTCCCACTCGGGCGCGATGATCGGGCACTGCGAGGCCGGCACGGTGAAGCGGGCGTTGGGGTGGGCGGCCGGGGTCGCGGACTGAGGCGTCCAGTCGTTGCCCTTCCAGTCGGTCAGGTGGGCCGGGGGCTCCTCGGTCATGCCCTCCCACCACACGTCGCCGTCGTCGGTGAGCGCGACGTTGGTGAAGACCGCGTTGCCCCACAGGGTCTTCATGGCGTTGGCGTTGGTGTGCTCGCCGGTGCCGGGCGCGACGCCGAAGAAGCCGGCCTCGGGGTTGATCGCGTACAGCCGGCCGTCCTCGCCGAACCGCATCCAGGCGATGTCGTCGCCGATGGTCTCCACCGTCCAGCCGGAGACGGTGGGCTCCAGCATGGCGAGGTTGGTCTTGCCGCAGGCGGAGGGGAAGGCGGCGGCGACGTACTTGGACTCGCCCTGCGGCGGGGTGAGCTTGAGGATCAGCATGTGCTCGGCCAGCCAGCCCTCGTCGCGTGCCATGACGGAGGCGATGCGCAGGGCGTAGCACTTCTTGCCGAGCAGGGCGTTGCCGCCGTAGCCGGAGCCGTAGGACCAGATCTCCCGAGACTCGGGGAAGTGCGAGATGTACTTGGTCTGGTTGCAGGGCCAGGGGACGTCCTCCTGGCCGGGCTCCAGCGGGGCACCGAGCGTGTGGACGGCCTTGACGAAGAAGCCGTCGTCGCCGAGCTCGTCCAGGACGGCCTGGCCCATGCGCGTCATCGTGCGCATCGAGACGGCGACGTAGGCGGAGTCGGTGATCTCCACGCCCAGCGCGGACAGCGGGGAGCCGAGCGGGCCCATGCAGAAGGGCACGACGTACATGGTCCGGCCCCGCATGGAGCCCCGGAACAGGCCCTGGTCGCCGGTGAAGATCTCCCGCATCTCGGCGGGGGCCTTCCAGTGGTTGGTCGGGCCCGCGTCCTCCTCCTTCTCCGAGCAGATGAAGGTCCGGTCCTCGACGCGCGCGACGTCGGACGGATCGGAGGCGGCGTAGTAGGAGTGGGGGCGCTTGACCGGGTCGAGTTTCTTGAACGTTCCCTTGGCGACCAGTTCCTCGCACAGCCGCTCGTACTCGGCCTCGGAGCCGTCACACCAGACCACGCTGTCCGGCTGCGTCAGTTCGGCGATCTCGTTCACCCACGAGATCAGTTCCTGATGGTTGGTGGGGACGACGGTGGGAGCCGCGATGTCGCGCGCCACGATTGCTCCTAAGTGAGGGATTTTTTGTGTTCTCGCCCCGTGGGGGCCGCGACCCGGATGCTTCGTAGCCTGCTCATCCGGTGCCGACCGCACTCATTTGATCATCCGAGTCTAGTGCCCATCTGTCCAGAGGGCATCACAAGTGAGCGGCGTGAGGAATGCCACGGTCACCACGACTCTTTGCGTCCACGTTGGGTTCAGCTGAAGGACTTTTTGCCGGATGACTTGATCGGACGTGCATTGACGACTGACTTACGGCAGCGTCGGTACCATGCGGCCATGACTGCGTCCGCCTCCGACGCGCCCACGGACACGCCGGCCGCCGGCCGTGGTCCCGTGGCGCTCTCCCTGCCGCATCCGGTCAAGCCCAGGCTCCGCGGCTGGCTGCACCTCGGTATGTTCCCGGCCGTACTCATCGCGGGCCTCGTGCTCACCGCCCTCGCCGACTCGACCAGAGGCCGCGTCGCCTGCGGCATCTACGCCCTGACGGCCTGCCTCCTGTTCGGCGTCAGCGCGCTCTACCACCGGGGCAACTGGAGCCCCCGCATGGACGGCGTGCTGCGCCGCCTCGATCACGCCAACATCTTCCTGATCATCGCGGGCACCTACACCCCGCTGACCCTGCTGCTCCTGCCCGGCGCCAAGGGCCAGTGGCTGCTGTGGGGCATCTGGGCCGCCGCGGCGGCCGGCATCGTCTTCCGCGTCTTCTGGGTCGGCGCCCCGCGCTGGCTGTACACGCCCTGCTACATCGCGATGGGCTGGGCGGCCGTCTTCTTCCTGCCCGACTTCCTGCGCACGGGCGGCATCGCCGTCCTGGTCCTGGTGGTCGTCGGCGGCCTGCTCTACAGCGCCGGCGGCGTGATCTACGGCATCAAGCGCCCGAACCCGTCACCGCGCTGGTTCGGCTTCCACGAGGTCTTCCACTCCCTCACCCTCGCCGCGTTCGTCGTCCACTACGTCGGGATCTCGCTGGTGGCGTACCAGCACGCGTAACCCTCCCCCCCCCGGCCTTCCCCGGCCACGGCTCACCCGAGCCGTGGCCGTTTCTCATGCCGGTGCTCCCCGCCGCGCCGGTCATGCCGTCCGCCCTGTCCGTGCCGCCCTCGCTGTCCGGCCCCGACGAGCGCGCTGTCCCCGGCCGTGGCCCCCACCACGGCAGATGCCGGACAATGACCGGCATGACGCCCGCACGTTCCCCGCTCTCCCCCGCCGACCGCCCCCAGCCGGGCCTGCGTGAACGCAAGAAGATCAAGACGCGCGAGGCGATCCGCGCCGCGACCTACGCGCTGATCGAGGAGCAGGGCTACGACGCCACCACGATCGACCAGATCGCCGACCGGGCCGAGGTGTCACCGTCGACCGTCTTCCGGTACTTCCCGACCAAGGAGGACATCGTCCTCACGGGCGAGTACGACCCGCTGATGCCGGAGGAGGTGCGCGCGCGGCCCGCGGGAGAGCCGTGGACGGACTCGGTACGGCACGTGATGCACAAGGCCATCGACACGATGATGGCGGAGGACCCCGACGCGGTGCGGGTGCGGGCGCACCTCGCGGTCCAGGTCCCCGCCGTCCGGTCCCGGATGGTCGAGAGCATGTCGGAAAGCGGGCGCCTGCTGCGCGCGGCCCTCGCCGAACGCTCCGGGCTGGCCGCGGACAGCCTCGAAGCGCGCGTCTGCGCGACGGCCCTCGTCGGCGGCCTGATGGAGGTCAGCATGTCCTGGGCGGAGAACGGCTTCCAGGACGACCTGGGCGACCTGCTGGACCGGGCCCTGGACGTCCTGGAGCACGGCCTCCCCGCCGGAAAACCCTGAGGCCACGGCCCGCTGCCGTGACATGCTGACCGGGTGAACGGTCCTGAGATCCACGTCGAGTTCGCCCCCGAGCTGGCCGTGTTCGTCCAGCGGAGACCGCACCGGACGCTCGTCACCGACGGAGTGTCGTCCCTCGGCCATGTCGTCGAGTCCCTCGGGGTACCGCTCACCGAGGTCGGCGCGCTGGTCGTGGACGGCCGCGAGGTCCCGCCCTCGCACGTCCCGGGGCCGGCCGAGCGGCTGGTGGTCCGGCCGGTGGAACGCCCCCAGCGGGTGCCCGGCGCACCCCTGCGCTTCCTCCTCGACGTCCACCTCGGCACGCTGGCCCGCCGGCTGCGGCTGCTCGGCGTGGACACGGCGTACGAGTCGACGGACATCGGCGACCCGGCGCTCGCCGCCCGCTCGGCGGCCGAGAAGCGGGTCATGCTCAGCCGTGACCGGGGCCTGCTGCGCCGCCGGGAACTGTGGGCCGGCGCCTTCGTCTACAGCACCCGCCCCGACGACCAGCTCCACGACGTCCTCGACCGCTTCGCCCCCGAGCTGAGCCCCTGGACCCGCTGCACCGCCTGCAACGGCCTGCTGCGACAGGCCACCAAGGACGAGGTCGCCGCCCAGCTCAAGCACGGCACCCAACGCTCCTACGACGTCTTCGCCCAGTGCACGGCCTGCGGCCGGGCGTACTGGAAGGGCGCGCACCACGACCAGCTGGAAGCCATCGTGGCGCGCGCCCTGAACAACCGCTGACGCCTGCTCACGGCCCAGCGGTCCACGGCCGGGTCCGCCGGGCCGGCGGCCGGGCCCTCAGGGCGCGGTCAGCTTCGTGCGCAAGGCGTCCGGGTCCGTCACCGGCAGGTCGCAGACGAAGCCGCGGCAGACGTACGCGGTCGGCGCGCCCTCGACGAGGGTGCGGTCGGCGAGCAGCGGGAACTCCTCGCTGTCCGGGGTGCCGCAGGCGACGACGGCCCCCGGGGCGGTGCTCAGCAGCGCCGTCCGGTGCAGGGCCGCCGTCCGCTCGTCGTCCGGGGCCGGTCCGACGACCGCCACCTCGCGCGGCCCGTCGAGCAGCGCCTCGGCGACGGCCAGCCCCCATCCGATGAACCGGGGCACGCGCGGCCCGAGCGTCTTCACGACCCCCAGCGCCCGCTCGGCGGCGGCCCGGTGCGGCTCGGAGCCGGTGTGGGCGGCGTAGCTCAGCAGGGCCCCGGCCGCGGCGGTCCAGCCGGAGGGGGCGGCGTTGTCGGTGGGGTCTTGGGGCCGGCGGATGAGCTGCTCGGCGTCGGACGCGGTGTCGTACAGGGCACCGGTCTCGGTGTCGGTGAAACGGGCCAGGACGTGGTCGAGCAGCAGCCCGGCGAAGTCGAGCCAGACGCCCTCGCCGGTCACGGAGGCGAGCGCGAGGAAGCCCTCGGCGACGTCGGCGTAGTCCTCCAGCACGCCCGCGTTCGGGCCGACCCGGCCGTCCTTGCTGGTGCGGGCGAGCCGCCCGTGTTCGTCCAGGTGGACGCGGACCAGCAGGTCGGCGGCGGCCACGGCGGCCTCGGTGAGGTCCGGCCGGTCGAAGCAGGCGCCGGTCTCGGCGAGCGCGGCGATGGCGAGCCCGTTCCAGGCGGCGACGACCTTGTCGTCCCGGCCGGGCGCGGGGCGCCGCGCCCGGGCGGCGAGGAGCCGGTCCTTGACGGAGGCGATCTTCTCGGCCTCGAACACGCCCTCCGTCTGCGGGAGTTGCAGGACGGACTGGCCGTGCTCGAAGGTGCCCTCGTCCGTCACGCCGAAGTACTGGGCGGCGAGTTCGGCGTCGTCGCCGAGGGCCTCGCGCAGCTGGTCGGGCCGCCAGACGTAGTACGCCCCCTCGACGTGCCGCCCGCTGCCGTCGTCGCTGTCGGCGTCGAGGGCGGAGGCGAATCCGCCCTCGGCGGTGCGCAGTTCACGGAGCAGGAACTGGGCGGTGTCCAGCGCGACCCGCCGGGCGAGGTCCGAGCCGGTGGCCCGCCACAGGTGGGTGTACACCCGGCAGAGCAGGGCGTTGTCGTACAGCATCTTCTCGAAGTGCGGCACGACCCAGTCGCGGTCCACCGAGTACCGGGCGAACCCGCCGCCGAGCTGGTCGTAGATGCCGCCCCTGGCCATCCGCTCGCACGTGTCCTGGGCCATCTGGAGCGCGCCCTCGGCACCGGTCCGCGCGTGATGGCGGAGCAGGAACTCCAGCACCATGGACGGCGGGAACTTCGGCGCGCCGCCGAATCCGCCGCGCTGCGGGTCGTACTCGCGGGTGAGCCCGAGCAGGGCCTGCGCGAGTTCCTGCTCGCCGGGCGCCTCGGCGGCCTGCCGGACGATCTCCCGCTGGGCGAGGTCGCGGACGATCTTCCCGGCGACGTCGGCGACCTCGTCCCGGCGGGTGGTCCAGGCCTGCTGGACGCCCTCCAGGACCTGCCGGAAGGAGGGCATGCCGTGCCGGGGCGCGGGCGGGAAGTAGGTGCCGAAGTAGAACGGCTCCGCGTCCGGGGTGAGGAAGACGGTCATGGGCCAGCCGCCGTGCCCGGTGGCCGCCTGGACGGCCTCCATGTAGACGGCGTCCACGTCCGGCCGCTCCTCGCGGTCGACCTTGACGCTGACGAAGTGCTCGTTGAGGTAGTCGGCGGTGGCCCGGTCCTCGAAGGACTCGTGGGCCATCACATGGCACCAGTGGCAGCTGCTGTACCCGACGCTCAGCAGGACGGGCCTGCCGGTCCTGCGGGCCTCGTCGAAGGCTTCGCCGGACCACGGCCACCAGTCGACGGGGTTGTCCGCGTGCTGGAGCAGGTACGGGGACGTCTCATGGGCCAGTCGATTCGGCATGACTCCATCCTGCCGCAGCGATGCCCCCGCGGAACGCCGGGCCCGGACGGCACCTCCCGGTTCCGCCGGACCGGCGGGCGCCGCGGCGACGCCGTGGGGCGCGGCTCCCGCACCCTGACCGACCCCCAGGCAGTCGACACGGAACCCTCACCACCCCCGCTGACCGCCGCCCCCTCGCCATCGCGCATCGCCCTGCCTGGGGCAGGCGCTGGAGGAGACCCGCGAGCTGGACCAGGCGGTGCGCGACCTGGAGCGGTCCCGGACGATGTTCTCCCGGATACGGGACGTGTACGGCCTGGCCTGCGCCCGGCACCACTGGGCGCGGGCGACCCGGGACCAGCGGGCGGCGCGGACCGGCTCGCTGCGCGACTCCGGTTCCGCCCGTCAGCTCCTGGTGGACGCGCGCGCCGCCTTCCAGTGGATCGGCGTCGCCCACGGCGAGGCGTGGACCTGCCTGGAGCCGGCCGTGGTGGACGCGGGCGACGCGCGCACGCAGCAGGCGCTGGCGCTGTGCGACGAGGCGCTCGCCGTGTTCACGTCCTACGGCGACCGGCGCGGCGAGGACTGGGCCCGCTTCCTGCGCTGCACCCTGCCGCCGTACGCGGCGCCGGGCGGGGTGGAGGTGGGCACGGCCGTCGCCCAGGAGGAGCTGGCCCAGCTCGCCCGCGTCTCGCATCCGCCGCGGGACGAGAAGCCGGAGGAGTACGTCCCGGCGTACGCCCTGCTGCTGGAGCGGGGTGTCGAGCCGGAGGCCGGCTGGCAGGCCTGGCGGCTGCGCATGACGCCGGACCGCCACGCCCGGGAGGTGATGGGGGTGGCGGTGCCGGCGGGACGCCGACCCCGGCGGGTCAGCGCTGCCGGGCCGCGGAGTCGGCCTGTTCCCGGGCCTGCTCCGCGTCGGCGTCCGGGGACTCCTTGAAGTCGACCTTCTGCATGTGCTTGCTCATCGACTTCATCAGGCCCCACACGGCCACGGCCATCACCGCGAAGACGATGAAGCCGAGGACGCCGGGGGTGACCTTGTTCTCGTCGACCTCCTTGGCGAGGGGGACGAGATGCGTCACTGCCAGGCTCACGCTTGCGCTCATGTCAGGCATTGTCCCGGATGCCCGCGAAGAGGTCGTCCTCGGGGAGGGAGGTATCGACCAGAGACTTCGCCAGCTCGTACTCCTCCGTCGGCCAGACCTCCTTCTGGAGCTCCAGCGGCACCTTGAACCAGCCGCCGTCCGGGTCGATCTGCGTGGCGTGGGCGATCAGCGCCTTGTCGCGGATCTCGAAGAAGTCCGCGCACGGGATGTGCGTGGTCAGGGTGCGCTCGGTGCGCTCCATCTCGTTCCACCGCTTGAGCCACTCGCCGTAGGGCGACTCCAGGCCGCGGTCGAGCATGGCCTGGTGCAGCGCCTCGGTGCGGGGGCGGTTGAAGCCCTGGTTGTAGTAGAGCTTCAGCGGCTGGTAGGCGGGGCCGAACTCGTCCTCGGGGTACTTCTCGGTGTCCGCCGCGCCCTCGAACGCCACCATGGAGATCTTGTGGGTCATGATGTGGTCGGGGTGCGGGTAGCCGCCGTTCTCGTCGTAGGTGGTGATCACCTGCGGGCGGAAGGAGCGGATCTGCTTGACCAGCTCACCGGCCGCCTTGTCGACGTCCTCCAGGGCGAAGCAGCCCTCGGGCAGCGGCGGCAGCGGGTCGCCCTCCGGCAGGCCCGAGTCGACGAAGCCGAGCCACTCCTGCTTGACGCCGAGGATCTCCCGGGCCTCGTCCATCTCCTTGCGGCGCACCTCGTGGATGTGCTCCTCGATGTAGGTGTCGCCCTGGAGCTTCGGATTGAGGATGGACCCGCGCTCTCCGCCGGTGCAGGTCACCACCAGCACGTCCACCCCCTCGGACACGTACTTCGCCATGGTCGCCGCGCCCTTGCTCGACTCGTCGTCGGGGTGCGCGTGAACGGCCATCAGTCGCAGCTGGTCAGTCAAGACTCAATCCTCGGTAAGTCGGCGCCCCGCGTCTTGGGGTGCAGTCAAACAGGTGCCGCCCCGAAGGGGCGTCCCGGAGGGGCCGGTGGTCGGGCGGCGGGCGGGCGGCTTCTATAGTGACCGAATCGGGGGGCGAATAATTCCGCGGAGAGGACGATCATGAGTACCGCGAGCACGCGGCTGCCCGAGGGCCGCTACGGCCGTTCCTCGGATCAGCGTGCCGACCGCAAGCTCAGGATCGCCGGCTCGGTGCTGGGCGCGGCCCTGCTCGCACTGATCGGCTATTTCGCCTACCACTACGTCGCGCAGAACGAGATCAGCGCCGAGGTCATCACCTTCCAGGCCTCCGGCGACGCGGTCAAGGTGCATCTGGAGGTCCGCAAGGACGCCGGCGCGTCCGGCTACTGCACCGTGCGCTCCCAGTCGGCCGACGGCGCCGAGGTGGGCCGCGCGGACTTCCGCTTCTCCGGGTCGGCCACCCGGATCGACAAGGTGGTCACGCTCCGTACGACGGCGCAGGGGACGACGGCCGAACTGCTGGGCTGTCACGCCGACTGACACCCCGCGGACACGCGCGGCCACGCTCCGGGTTCACCCGGAATGCGTAGGCGCTGACCTGCGTTGATGTGATTCTGATGGCTTATGTCCTCCCCCTTCCGGCGTTGAATTGTTAGGCTCGTGGTTTCGCCCATACCTGAGGGAACATTCTTCTGGGTAGGGCGATGCTTTGTATTCCCAGTACCGACGAGGAGCACCCTGTGACCCAGACCAGCGAGAACGTCACCTGGCTGACCCAGGAGGCGTACAACAAGCTCAGGG
The DNA here is from genome assembly GCF_001514055.1 of Streptomyces corchorusii. NCBI lineage: Bacteria > Bacillati > Actinomycetota > Actinomycetes > Kitasatosporales > Streptomycetaceae > Streptomyces > Streptomyces corchorusii. The sequence goes on from NZ_KQ948354.1 coordinate 175,263, forward strand.
ACGAGCTTGAGTACCTTACTGGTCCTGCGCGCACGGAGATCGCCGCCAAGATCGCGGCTGCGCGCGAGGAGGGCGACCTGCGCGAGAACGGCGGGTACCACGCGGCCAAGGAGGAGCAGGGCAAGCAGGAGCTGCGTGTGCGGCAGCTGACCCAGCTCCTTGAGAACGCCAAGGTCGGCGAGCCGCCGGCCGCGGACGGTGTCGTCGCGCCCGGCATGGTCGTCACGATCGCCTTCGACGGTGACGAGGACGACACGCTGACGTTCCTGCTCGCCTCGCGCGAGTACGCGAGCGCCGACATCGAGACCTACTCGCCGCAGTCCCCGCTCGGCGCGGGCGTCACCGGCCACAAGGTCGGCGAGGACGCGGAGTACGAGCTGCCGAACGGCAAGAAGGCCTCGGTCCGGATCCTGAAGGCCGAGCCGTACACGGGCTGATCCCGGCCCCCTGGTTGGCTTCAGGCCCCCGGCGCCCTCAGGGCCGCCGGGGGCCTTGTCATGACCGGGCCGTCCATCGCACGGGCCCGTGCCCGCCGCCGTAGTGCTGTCAGGCGGTCGCGGAGCGGTACTTGCGCACCGCGAGGGTGCGGAAGACCAGGATGATCACGACCGACCAGATCAACGAGGCCAGGACCGGGTGCTGCATGGGCCAGGCGTCGGGTGTCCGGAAGCCCGGGGGGAGGTTGCCGAACAGCTCCCGGCAGGCCTGCACGGTGGCGCTGAACGGGTTCCACTCCGCTATGTGCCGCAGGAAGGCCGGCATCTGGTTCGCGTCCACGAAGGCGTTCGAGATGAACGTCAGCGGAAACAGCCAGATCAGGCCGCCCGAGGTCGCCGCCTCCGGGGTGCGCACGGAAAGGCCGATGAGCGCGCCGATCCAGGAGAACGCGTAGCCGAGCAGCAGGAACAGGGCGAATCCGGCGAGCACCTTGCCGAGGTTCTCGTGCGTGCGCCAGCCCACCAGCACGGCGACGACCGCGAGCACGAGCAGAGTCAGCGCCGTCTGCACCAGGTCGGCGAGGGTGCGCCCGGTCAGGACCGCGCCGCGCGCCATGGGCAGGGAGCGGAACCGGTCGATGAGGCCCTTGTGCATGTCGTCGGCGATGCCGGCGCCGGCGCCCGCCGTGGCGAACGTGACGGTCTGGGCGAAGATGCCGGCCATCAGGAACTCGCGATAGGCCTGGGTGGAGCTGGACGAGCCGACCTGGATCGAGCCGCCGAAGACGTAGGTGAACAGCACCACGAACATGATGGGCTGGATCAGCCCGAAGATCAGCATCTCGGGGATACGGCCCATGCGGATCAGGTTCCGGCGGGCTATGACCAGTGAGTCCCGGACGGATCTGCCCACGGCGTTGCCGGGCGCCGCGACGGGCGCGGTCTCGGTGACGGCACTCATTTCACGGCCTCCTTGCCGTTCCGCTCGTCCTGCTCGGCGCTCTCCGCCGCGTGTCCGGTCAGGGACAGGAAGACGTCGTCCAGGGTGGGGCGGCGCAGCCCGACGTCGTCCATCTCGATCCCGCGCGAGTCCAGCTCGCGGATGACCTCGGCGAGCAGCTTGGCGCCGCCGGTGACGGGCACCGTGAGCTTGCGGGTGTGCTCCTCGACCGATGGCTCGCCCTTGCCGAAGCCGCGCAGCACCTCCGCGGCGGCGGCTATCTCCTCCCGCTCGTGCACCACGACCTCGACGCGCTCGCCGCCGGTGCGGGCCTTGAGCTGGTCGGACGTGCCCTTGGCGATGACCCGGCCGTGGTCGACGACCGCGATGTCGTGGGCCAGGTGGTCGGCCTCCTCCAGATACTGCGTGGTGAGCAGCAGCGTCGTACCGCCGGAGACGAGCTGTTTGATGACCTCCCACAGCTGCTGGCGGTTGCGCGGGTCGAGGCCCGTCGTCGGTTCGTCCATGAACATCACCGGGGGCGAGACCACGAGGGCCGCGGCGAGGTCCAGCCGGCGGCGCATGCCTCCGGAGTAGGTCTTGGCGGGACGGTCGGCGGCGTCGGCGAGGTGGAACTGCTCCAGCAGCTCCGTCGCGCGCGCCTTGGCCGCCTTCGCCCGCATCTGGTACAGCTGCCCGACCATCTGAAGGTTCTCCCGGCCGGTCAGGTACTCGTCGACCGCCGCGAACTGGCCGGACAGGCCGATCGAGCGGCGCACGGCGTCGGGGTGCCGCAGCACGTCCACACCGGCGACCACCGCCTTGCCGCTGTCGGGGCGCAGCAGGGTCGTCAGGCAGCGGACGGCCGTCGTCTTGCCGGCGCCGTTCGGCCCGAGCAGGCCGAGGACCGTGCCCTCGGGCACGTCGAGGTCGACCCCGTCCAGTGCCCTTACGTCGCCGAAGGTCTTCACCAGGCCTTCGGCATAGATGGCACCTGGCATATGTGTCTCCACGTCGTCGGGGATTTTCGGGACGGATTCTTCGCAAAGGCTAGGTTTGTTCGCCGGGCTGCGCCCGGGGTTTTCGCGGATGCGATGCCGTGCGCGACGGGTGCCGCGCAGGGGCGGGCAGGCGGCCGGCGACCACACGACACACCATAACGCGATGTATCGCGTCCCTCAAGAGGCTTCGCTCGAACGGGTGGTGGCCGTGGCCGGCCGCCGCGGATCAGGACATGACGGTGTAGCCGGCGTCCCGCAGAGCCCGTCCGACCTCGGCGCAGTGCACCGGGCCCTCCGTCTCCAGGTGCAGCTCCACCTCGGCCTCCGTGAGACCGAGCCGGGGATCGGTGCGGACGTGACTGACGTCGAGGACGTTGGCGTCGACCGCCGACAGCACCCCGAGCAGTGTGGCGAGCGCGCCCGGCCGGTCCGTCAGCCGCAGCCGGACGGCCAGGTAGCGGCCCTGCGCGGCCATGCCGTGCCGCAGCACCCGCTGCATCAGCACCGGGTCGACGTTGCCGCCGGAGAGCACCGCGACGACCGGTCCCTCAAAGGCGTCGGGCGCGGCCAGCAGCGCCGCCACCGGGCTCGCCCCGGCCGGCTCCACGACCAGCTTGGCCCGCTCCAGGCAGAGCAGCAGCGCCGCCGACAACTGGTCCTCACTGACCGTGCGCACCTCGTCGACCAGCTCGTCGACGATCCCGAACGGCACCGCACCCGGCCGCCCCACCTTGATGCCGTCGGCCATCGTCGCCGGGTTCAGCAACGACATCGGGCGCCCGGCGGCCAGCGAGGGCGGGTAGCAGGCGGCCCCCTCCGCCTGCACGCCGACGATCCGCACGTCCGGCCGCAGCGCCTTCGCCGCCACCGCGACACCCGCCGCGAGCCCGCCGCCGCCCATGCCGACGACGATCGTGCGGACCTCCGGGCACTGCTCCAGGATCTCCAGGCCGACCGTGCCCTGACCGGCGATCACGTCCGGGTGGTCGAAGGGGTGGATGAACACCGCGCCGGTCGCCGCGGCGTACTCCTGGGCGGCGGCCAGCGTCTCGTCGACCACCTGGCCGTGCAGGCGCACCTCGGCGCCGTAGTCCCGGGTCGCGCTGATCTTCGGCAGCGGCGCGCCCTTCGGCATGAACACCGTCGCGTGCACACCGAGCAGGGAGGAAGCCAGCGCGACGCCCTGCGCGTGGTTGCCGGCGCTCGCCGCCACCACACCGGCCGCCCGCTCCTCCGGCAGCAGCCCCGCGATCCGCACGTAGGCGCCGCGCAGCTTGAACGAGCCGGTCCGCTGGAGGTTCTCACACTTCAGGTGCACGGGGGCGCCGACCAGCTGGGACAGGTGCCGGCTGCCCTCCATCGCGGTCACACGGGCCACCCCCGAGAGCATCTTCCGGGCGCCGCGCACATCGTCGAGGGTCACGGAGCGCAAGGAATCAGCCGCGCGATAGCTCATGACCCCAGCATCGCAGTTCACGTTCGCGCACGGCGGGTGTGACCAAGCAGCGAGACCGGTTCGTGCAGCGCCGGTACGGCTCGGCGCCGGGCCGCGTACCCTGTCCCCCAACCCAGCAGCCCTTCATGAAGCGAGCCTCCGGCCATGCCCAGACCACCTGAAATGTCGATGGACATGACGACTGTCGGTGACACCGGCCTCCTCGACACCCTCCAGCACGAGGTGGCGGTGTTCGCCCGCCGTGCCGAACAGACGCGGCTCGGCGGCGTCGGCCAGGTGCGCAACTCGATGGACCGCGCCGCGTACCTGCTGCTCAACCGGCTCGACAAGGAAGGCCCGATGGGCGTCAAGGCGCTCGCCGCGAGCATGGGCATCGACTCCTCCACGGTCACCCGGCAGGTGGCGCCCCTGGTCGACACCGGGCTCGTCAAGCGCACCTCGCACCCGGAGGACGGGCGCGCGGTCGTGCTCCAGCTGTCGCCGCGCGGCGCCGCACGACTGGAGGAGGTGCGCTCGTCCCGGCGTCAGCTCATGGCCGAGCTGACACACGACTGGGCGCCGGAGGAGCGCGAGCAGTTCTGCACGCTCCTCACCCGCTTCAACCACGCGCTCTCCGCGCGGATGACGGTGCAGGGCGTTCCGGCGGCGGAGCAGTCCCCGGCCTCCTGACCGCGCACCGCACAGCAGACGCCCCGGGGTCTTGACCCCGGCGCGCCACTGGCCTCATATGAGACCGGGTCCGCAGAGGGGTCCGTCCAGACCGGCTCCGGCCGGGCCGGGGGCGGAACCCGTCGGGGGGAGGCGCGGTGGGGGATCGGCAACTGGCCCGTGATGCCCGCCGGGCCCGGGAGTTCGAGGCGTTCGTCGCGGGCGCGGCCGGGCGCCTGCTGCACGCCGCCATGCTGCTCACCGCGGAGGCGCCGGACGCCAACCCGCGCGCGCGGCGCCTGCTGACGCTCGCGCTCGCCCACACCTACGCCCGCTGGGACCGGCTGCGCGGCGAGGACCCGTACGACTGCGCCCGCCAGTACCTCGCCACCCGCTTCGCGCGCACCACCTGGCACCGGTACGGCGCCTTCGGCCGCGCCCGGCCGGATCCGCGCAGTCCGCTCGCCGCGCTCACGCCGCGGGAGCGACTGGTCCTCGTCCTGCGGTTCTACGAGGGGGTCGCCGAGGAGCAGACGGCGGCCCTGCTCGGCCTGCCCACGGAACGCGTCCACGCCCTGTGCGACCGCGCGACGGCCGATGTGCTGCACCCCGCCCGCCCGGCCGCCCGCCGCGCGGCGAACACCGGGGCGGCACCGTCATGAGCCGCGCCGGCGACCTCGTGCGGCGCGTCCCCCCGGACGACCGCCACCAGGGCGGCCCCTTCTCGTGGAAGCGCCGGTCCGGCGGCGGGAGGCCGTGGTGAAACGGGAGGAGCGGGAAGCCGCCGTGCGGCGGATCATGGAGCGGGGCGGGGCGCCGGTGCCGCCGGAGCTGTGCGGGGACGCGGTGCGCCGTGGGGAACGCCTGCTGCGGCAGCGGCGGCTCGTCCGCCGGATCCTGTGGCTCCTGGCCTGCGTCGCGGCCGTCGCGTTCGCGGTGTGGGCGGCCGACGCCCACCCCTGGGTGGAGCCGCCCTCGCAGACGACCCCACCGCTCACCGGCTGGTGAACCCCGCTACTTGCCGAGCGCCTGCTGAAGGTCCTCCAGCAGATCGTCGACGTTCTCGATGCCGACCGACAGGCGCACCAGGTCGGCCGGGACCTCCAGCGCGGAACCGGCCGCCGAGGCGTGCGTCATCCGGCCGGGGTGCTCGATGAGGGACTCCACGCCGCCGAGGGACTCGCCGAGGGTGAACACCTGGGCGCGGTTGCACACGTCGACCGCGGCCTGCTCGCCGCCCTCGACCCGGAAGGACACCATGCCGCCGAACGCCTTCATCTGCTTGGCGGCGACCTCGTGGCCGGGGTGCTCGGGCAGCCCCGGGTAGAGGACGCTCGTCACGCGCGCGTGCCGGGACAGCATGTCGGCGATCCTCGTGGCGTTCTCGCTGTGCCGGTCCATGCGCACCGCGAGGGTCTTGGTGCCGCGCAGCACCAGCCAGGAGTCGAAGGGGCCGGCGACGGCGCCCATCGCGTTCTGGTGGTAGGCCAGTTCCTCGCCGAGCCCCGGGTCGGACACGATCAGCGCGCCGCCGACCACGTCGGAGTGGCCGCCCATGTACTTGGTCAGGGAGTGCACGACGACGTCGGCGCCGAGGGACAGCGGCTGCTGGAGGTAGGGCGTGGCGAAGGTGTTGTCGACGACGAGCTTCGCGCCCGCGTCGTGGGCGACCTGAGCGACGGCGGCGATGTCGGTGATGCCGAGCAGCGGGTTGGAGGGGGTCTCCACCCACACGGCCTTGGTCTTCGGCGTGATCGCGGCCCGCACGGCGGCCGGGTCGCTGGTGTCGGCGACCGACCATTCCACCCCCCAGCGGGTGGCGACCTTGGCGAACAGCCGGAAGGTGCCGCCGTAGGCGTCGTTCGGGATCACCACGTGGTCGCCGGGGGTGAGGAGCGTACGCAGCAGGGTGTCCTCGGCCGCCAGGCCGGACGCGAAGGCGAGGCCGCGGCGACCGCCCTCCAGCGCGGCGAGGTTCTCCTCCAGGGCGGTCCGGGTCGGGTTGGCGCTACGGCTGTACTCGTAACCGCCGCGGAGCCCGCCGACGCCGTCCTGCTTGTAGGTCGAGACCTGGTAGATCGGCGGGACGACCGCGCCGGTGAGGGGATCCGCGGTGTTGCCCGCGTGGATCGCGAGGGTCTCGAAGTGCTGACTGATGTGCCTGTCGCTCATGTGCACCGAGCGTAATGCGCCCGGCGGGATCGTGACGCCGCCATGAGGCGTCGCCGTGCCGCGCGATCTCTCCGGCACGCTGCGGGAGTGTCCGCTGGCATGCTCCGGACCGTCCCGCTGGCGCGCTCCCAGCCGTCCCGCCAGCATGCTGCGAACCGACTCGCCGGCACGCTCCCGACCGCCCCACTGGCGCGGTCCGGACCGCCCCGTCAGCACGCTCCGGACCGCCCCGCCGAACACTCCCGACCGCCCCGCCAGCACACTCCGAACCGACTCCCCCACACGCTCCCGACCGCCCCGCCGGCACGCTCCGAACCCCTGTGCTTCCTGCCCGCTAGGCGTCCGGCTGTCATGCCCCCGCCCGGAGTTTTCCACAGCCCGGCGGCGGGGTTCGCCAATTGTCGGCGGCGTCTGGTTCGCTTGAGGCATGTCGATTCTCTGGCTGCTCATGGCGCTGCTCCTGCTGGGCTTCGTGCTGCTCCCGCTCATACGGCGCAGGCGCGGGGGCATCGAGCAGGTCCCCCCGGGACACCCGGACGCCGCCGACCCGGCGGCCTACGGCTTCGTGCGCCAGGAGGAGCTGGACGTGCGCCTGCCCGGCCCGGACGAGGACCTGCTCCAAGTCCTGGAGCTGGTGCAGCGCACCCAGGACTACCGGGCCGCCGCCCAGCTGCTGGCCGGCACCGAGTCCGAGGGCGAGCGGCGCTGGCAGCGGGTGCAGGCCTTCGCCGGTGCCGCCGCGCTGGAGTTGCAGCAGCGGCCCGGCGGGGTGCACGAGACGCCGGGCGGCCAGTGGCTGCGGGTGTGGCGGGCCGAGCAGCCCAAGGACGCGGGCGGCGCCGCCGTCCACGCGGAGTTCCTGGCGCAGCAGGCCTGGCGGACGTCGACGCCGGGCACGGACGAATTCCGGATCATCATGGAGGAGGCGCGGGAGTCCTGTGCGCAGGCGGCCCTGCTGGCGCCCGGTGACCCGGTGCCGTACGTGGCAGAGCTGTCCATCGCGCGCGGACTGGCCTATTCGCAGGCCGAGTTCGACCAGCTGTGGCTGAAGATCCTCGACCGCGCCCCGCATCACATGGGCGCGCATCTGGCCGCGCTGCACTACTGGTGCGAGAAGTGGCACGGCTCGCGCGAGCAGGCGTACTCCTTCGCGGAGGCCGCCGCGGCCCGCGCTCCGGAGGGTTCGCTGCTCGCCGCGCTGCCGCTGTTCGCGGTGTTCGAGCACCTGCCGGAGGTCAACCTGGTCGCGAGCTTCTACCAGAGCGAGGTCGTCACCAAGGCGATCCACGGCGCGCTGCACGCCGTGCACGCGGCCGACCCGGACGACCCGACGCTGCCGCACGTCCGGCATCTGCTGCTCTTCTTCCTGGTCCGCGCCGAGCGCTGGGCGGAGGCCATGCAGCAGCTGATACACATCGACGGCCACGTCGGCGCGCTGCCGTGGACCCTGTTCACCGACCCGGCCGCCGAGTTCGCCCTGCACCGCGCGCTGGCGGTGGCCGGTTACGAGGCGAACGGCGGCAGCCCGGCCGGCCTCCCCGGCTGACGCAGCCCGCCCAGGCGCCTAGGTGTGCTGTCCCGGGACCGCCAAGCCTTCCCTCCCCCACTTTTCGCATTGCCCTCCTGACCTGCGGTAGGGCATACTCCGCATCCCCCCACACCGCACCACCAAGCACCGCCGGGCACCGCCAGGCACCGCCCGCGACCGGTCGGCCCGCCGCCGGCCCGGCACTCCGTCATGTCCCTGTTTCTGAGGTCCTGTGGGGGGATCTGCCCGATGGGCGCAACTCTGCGCGCGCTGCGCGCCCTCGTCCTGCTGCTCGGTTTCTATCTGCTGAGCCTCGTCCTGCTCGCCGCGCTGATCGGCATCGACGTCCTCGTGTTCAGCTGGGGACACGGCCCGCTCACGGTGAAGGTCGGCTTCGTCACCGTACTGCTGGCCGTCCCCGTCGTCCGCGGCATGCTGATGCTGCGCACCCCGAAGGGTGAGGACGGGCACGGCATCCCCGTCACCGAGGCCGACGAGCCCCGGCTGTGAGCGCTGGTCCGGGAGCTGGCCACGGCGGCCGGCACCCGCGCGCCCGACCGGATCCTGCTCACCGGCGAGGTCAACGCGGCCGTCAGCGAGAATCCGCGGCTGCTCGGCCTGCTCCCCGGTCCGCGCCGGCTCTACCTCGGCGTCCCGCTGCTGACCGGCCTGACCGAGGCCCAGCTGCGGTCCGTACTCGCCCATGAGTTCGGGCACTTCACCGGCGGCGACACCCGGCTCTCCGCGCTCGTCGTGCGCGGGCGCGTGCAGATCGGCCGGGTCATCGGCCAGTTCCACGAGAAGGCGGACGACAAGGTCGCCGCCGACCGGGCCCGGCAGGAACAGGCGTCCGCCAAGCGGATCGCCAAGGGCAAGAAGGCCAAGCAGATCGACACGACCGGCGTCGGAGCGACGTACCGGACGATGGCGAGGATCTACACCGCGTACGGCAAGCTCTACCTGCGCGCCTCCCTCTCCACCGCGCGCGGCCAGGAGTTCGCCGCCGACCTGACCGCCGCCCGGATCGCCGGACGTGACGCGACCGCGTCGGCGCTGCGCGAGATCCCGGTCCTGTCCGCCTCCCACGACTTCTACCTGGACTCCTACGCCACCCTCGGCCTCCAGGCCCGGCTGCTGCCGCCGCGCGGCGAGTTCTTCGGCGGCTTCGGCCGGCTGCTGACGGCCCGTGAACTGGAGCTGGCGGGGCTCCGCTCGGAGCTGCCGGAGGAGCCGGCCGGTCCGTACGACTCGCACCCGCCGATCGCCGAGCGCGTGCGCCGCATCGAGGCGCTGCCCGCCGACGGCCGCGCCGACGAGGCCAAGGGGGCGGCGCTGGCCCTGCTGACCGACCCGCCGCGCACCCTGGCCGCCCTGGAGGACGCCGTCCTCGCCGACGAGCTGCTCAGCTACCCGCGCGCGGCCGGCTGGGAGGCTCTGCTGGACGCCTCCATGGCCACGGGCCTGTCGGCGGCGCAGACCCCGCTGCACCGGGCGCTGGCCCAGTACACCGGGCAGCCAGCGACGCTCTCCGCGCTGCTCGACGTCATCGACGACGGGCGGCTGTGGCGGGTGGCCGAGAAGCTGCCGCTGTCGGAGGAGGCCGCCGCCGCGAAGGGGCGGGCGTTCCGTGAGTTCGTACGGCCCGTGCTGCGCCGCTCGCTGCGCACCATGGTGCTGGCCGAGTTCAGCAACCGTTCGCTGCTGCACTGGGAGTTCTCCTGGTCCCGCCCGGCGACGGTGCGGCTGCCCGGCTGGGGCTCACAGACGGAGGACGACGGCCCGGAGGCGGCGCTGGAGGCGGCCGTGGAGGCGGCGCTCGCCGACCACCCCGACCCCGCACAGCTGCGGGCGCTCCTGCCGCCGGCGACCCAGAACGCCTGACGGGCCGCGGGCCTGCCGGCTCTCCAGCAGGCCCGCGCCGCCCCGCCACCGCCGACCCACCACCGCCGTACCTCCCGAAACGAACGGACCCGAGCCCCGATGACCGTCCTCTTCTGGATCCTGGGCATCCTGGCCGTGCCCACGCTGATCTTCGCGCTGTGGCTGGCCTGGGTGTTCCTGAAGGAGCTGTTCCACCCGAGCCCCGACGACGACGCGGAGGCGACGGAGGCCGCGGAAGCCGCACAGGCCGCCGAGGAGCTCGGACTGCTGCCCGCCGAGCGGCAGAACACCGACTTCGCCGCGCCCCTGCCGGCGGAGTGGACCGCCGTGCTCACCGCGGTGCGCGGTGGTGACTGGCGGCCGGCCGCCGACCTGCTCGCGGCGATCGGCCGGGACTGGGAGCGCCGGTCGGCGCTCGCGTACCTGCTGGCGGACCGCGCGGCCGAGGAGGACGCGTGGCTGCTGGCGTGGGAGGCCGAGCGGCGCGACGATCCCGACGCCGCCGTCGTCCGGGCGCGCAGCACGGTGATCCTCGCCTGGAAGCTGCGGGGCGCGAAGACGGCCCAGTACACGACCCGGGAGCAGGCCGAGGGCTTCCACCGCACCCTGGTCTCCGCCCGCGAGGAGATCACCCGGGCGGCGGCGCTGAACCCGGACGACCCGACGCCGTACATCGCGGAGATATGGGTGGCGCTGGGCCTCGGCTATCCGAACGCCGAGATGGACAAGTTGTGGGCGGAGATCTCCACCCGTGCCCCGCACCACTACGAGGCCCACTTCTCGGCCCTCCAGTACTGGTGCGCGAAGTGGCGCGGCTCAAGCCGGCTGGCCTTCGAGTTCGCCGAGCGGGCCGCCGCCGACGCGCCGCTGGGCAGCCTGCTGACGGCGCTGCCGCTCATCGCGCACTTCGAGCACGACGAGTCGGAGGACACCGCGGCCGACAACACGCCCGAGATGCTGGCCCGGGTCGAGGCGGCGCTCCGGGACGCCGCGGCGGCGGACCCGTCCCACCCGCGGTTGCCGGAGCTGCGGCACCTGCTGGCGTTCTACCTGCACCTCCAGGACCGCAACGAGGCGGCGCTGGAGCAGTTCAAGCTGGTGGACGGCCATGTGAACGCGCTGCCGTGGCGCTACCGGGGCGACATGGCCGGGCATTACTGCCGGGTCCGCAACACCGTGGTGCAGGCGGTGCGGGAGGCCGCGCCGGCGCCTGCCTGACCGGAATGCGGCGGGCCCCCGGGTCGTTGTCGAGGGAGCCGGTCGGCAAGGCCGCCGGCACCCCATCCCCAGACCGAGAGGGAGACCCCATGCTCTTCGGCCGCACGCCCCGGCTGCCCACCCCCGAGCAGGCGCTCAAGGGCCGCCCCGCACTCGCCTACGAGGTCCCCGACCAGCACACCGTCCTCGGCACCCCGCTCCTCGGCCCGTACCCGGAGGGCCTGGAGGTCGCCGACTTCGGCCTGGGCTGTTTCTGGGGCGCGGAGCGCAAGTTCTGGCAGCTCCCGGCGGGCGTGTACACGACTCTGGTCGGCTACCAGGGCGGCTACACCGAGAACCCGACGTATGAAGAGGTCTGCTCGGGCCTGACCGGCCACACGGAGGCGGTCCGCGTGGTCTACGACCCGCGGCAGATCTCGTACGACCGCCTGCTCAAGACCTTCTGGGAGTCCCACGACCCGACGCAGGGCTTCCGTCAGGGCAATGACGTGGGCACCCAGTACCGCTCGGCGATCTACACCCACACCCCGGAGCAGGCGGCCACGGCGCAGGCCTCCCGCGAGGCCTACCAGAAGGTCCTGACGTCCTCCGGCTACGGCACGATCACCACGGAGATCCTCCCGGCGGAGGGCCGCCCCTTCTACCCGGCCGAGGCGTACCACCAGCAGTACCTCGACAAGAACCCCGCCGGCTACTGCGGTCTCGGCGGTACCGGCCTGTCCTGCCCGATCGGGGTCGCGCGAGCCTGAGCAGCCCGGTGGGCGACGGCTAATTCGGGCGACGGCCCTTGGCCCCTCCCCGTAGATTCGCCCCTCGTGCCGAGACGGATCGGCAGGGAGCGAAGGGGAGGGTATGGGCAGCCGGGTCTTTCTCATCGGCGGGGGCTGGAACCACGCCGAGGTGTACGAGCCGTTCCTGCGGGAGCTGGGCGGTGAGCGGCGGGTCGGGTGTCTGATCCTCGACGAGGGCGACGGGGCCGCGCAGTTCGAGCGGTACACGGCGGCGCTGCGGAAGGCCGGGCCGCCGTGCACACCGGTGCCGTTGCTCGTGCCGCTCGGCGGCCGGTTCGAGCCGGAGGCCGCGCTGGACGGGATCGACGGGCTGCTGGTGTGCGGCGGGCTCACGCCCGCGTACCAGGACGCGCTCGCGGACAGCCTGGAGCGGCTGCCGGCACTGCTGGCGGCGCGCGGGTTGCCGTACGCCGGTTTCTCCGCCGGTGCCGCCGTGGCCGCGCGGCGGGCCGTGGTCGGCGGGTGGCTGCTGGACGGGGTTCCGGTGTGCCCGGAGGAGACCGGGGAGGACCTGGCGGAGATCGACGTACGCCCGGGGCTCGGCCTGGTGCCGTTCTCGGTGGACGTGCACGCGGCCCAGTGGGGCACGCTGGCGCGGCTGGTGGCGGCGGTCGCGCGGGGGCGTGCGCCGTACGGGGTCGCCGTGGACGAGAACACGCTGCTCACGGTGGGGGACGGCCGGGCCCGGGTGACGGGGGCCGGACGGGTCCACGTGGTGCGGCCCGCCCCCGAGGCAGGCGTGGCGGTGCGGGCGTACGGCGCCGGGGAGGGCTTCGTTCTCGGGTAGCGCCCCCCGAAGGGGTGCGGGGAACTGCGCGAACGGCCACGACGGCCCGCACCCGGCGGACGATCCGCCGCAGGCCGCAGTCCGGCAGGGCGGATGCCGTTGCGGCAGTGCTGCCCCGGCAGGACTGCGGCCTGGGGGAACCGCAGGTCAGATCGTGGCCGTGTCGATCACGAAGCGGTAGCGGACGTCGCTCGCCAGCACCCGCTCGTACGCCTCGTTGACCTCGGCCGCGCTGATCAGCTCGATCTCGGCGCCGATGCCGTGCTCGGCGCAGAAGTCCAGCATCTCCTGGGTCTCGCGGATGCCGCCGATCATGGAGCCGGCGAGCGTCTTGCGACCGCCGATCACCGAGAACAGGTTGAGCGCGATGGGCTCCTCGGGCGCGCCCACGTTCACCAGGGCGCCGTCGACCTTGAGCAGCGACAGCAGCGCGCCGAAGTCCATCGGCGCGGACACGGTCGACACGATCAGGTCGAAGGTGCCGGCCAGCTCCTCGAAGGTCTTCGGGTCGCTGGTGGCGTAGTAGTGGTCGGCGCCCAGCTTCAGCCCGTCGTCCTTCTTGCGCAGGGACTGGGACAGCACCGTCACCTCGGCGCCCATGGCGTGCGCGATCTTGACGGCCATGTGGCCGAGACCGCCGAGGCCGACGATCGCGACCTTCTTGCCGGGGCCCGCGTTCCAGTGGCTCAGCGGGGAGTACGTGGTGATGCCCGCGCACAGCAGCGGCGCGGCGACGTCCAGGGACAGCCCGTCGGGGATGCGGAGGACGTAGTTCTCGTCGACGACGATCTTCTCGGAGTAGCCGCCGTAGGTGGGCTCGCCGTCCTTGCCGACGGCGTTGTAGGTGCCGACCATGCCGTTGAGGCAGTACTGCTCCTCGCCTCGCAGACAGTTCTCGCACTCGCGGCAGGAGTCGACCATGCAGCCGACCCCGACCCGGTCGCCGACCTGGAACCTGGTCACGCCGGGGCCGACCTCGGCGACCACGCCGGCGATCTCGTGGCCGGGGACCATCGGGAAGATCGCCTCGCCCCAGCCCTCGCGGGCCTGGTGGATGTCGGAGTGGCAGATACCGGCGAACTTGATGTCGATCAGAACGTCGTACTCGCCGACCGCGCGTCGCTCGATGGTCGTCCGCTCCAGCGGGGCCTTGGCGGCGGGCGCGGCGTATGCGGCAACAGTGGTCATGCGGAGGATCTCCTCGTGGGGGTCTCGCGCCCGGCTGCCTTTCCGCCGGGCACGGTCTCCAGGCTGCCGCGCGAGGCGCCGCCCACCCAGACCACGCCTTTGCGTACGACGGCGGTGCCTACCACTGGCGGGGTCAGGCTCCTGCGCCTACGACCAGGAATACTGGACGTATGGACAGCAGGGACGAGCGGCCGGACGCGAGCGTGGTCACCGGCCGGCCCTTGGACCGGCGGGCGGAGCTGAGCGAGTTCCTGCGCAGCCGGCGGGCCCGGCTGAAGCCCGAGGACGTGGGACTGGCCGCCTTCGGACGGCACCGCCGGGTGCCGGGGCTGCGCCGTGAGGAGCTGGCGCAGCTGGCCGGGGTGTCGGTGGCGTACTACACCCGCCTTGAGCAGGGCAACGGCCGGAACGTCTCGGCCGAGGTGCTGGGCTCGATCGCGCGGGCGCTGCGGCTGTCGGACGCCGAGCACGCGCACCTGACCCACCTGGCCAAGCCGAAGGCGCACAAGAAGAAGCCGGCGGCACGGCAGCAGCAGGTGCGGGGGGCGCTGCGGCAGTTGCTGGACACCATGGAGGGCGTACCGGCGTACGTGGTGGGCCGGCGCTCGGAGATCCTCGCCTGGAACCGGATGGCGGCGGCCCTCTTCGGTGACTGGGGGGAGCTGCCGCCCGGCGAGCGGAACTGGGCGCGGCTGGTCTTCCTGCGCCCCGCCTACCGCGAGCTGTTCGTCGACTGGGAGCAGAAGGCGATCGACATCGTGTGCGCCCTGCGCATGGACGCGGGGTGTGATCCGGACGACGCCCGTCTGTCGGTCCTGGTGGGTGAGCTGTCCGTCAAGAGCGAGGAGTTCCGCCGGCTGTGGGCGACGCACGACGTCAAGGAGAAGAGCCACGGCGTCAAGCAGCTGCACCACCCCCTGGTGGGTGACCTGGCCCTGAACTTCGAGAGTTTCCGCCTGACGGACGGCTCGGAGCAGTCCCTGGTCACGTATCACGCCGACCCGGGCTCCCCCTCCGCGGACTCCCTCCGTCTCCTGGCGAGCTGGGGCGCCGACGCGGCCCGCGCTGCAACGCGCTGAGGGGTGCACCGGAGGCTGTCCTCCGGTGCACCCCTCGTCAAGGAGCGTTACGGCCTACCGCGCTCCGGCCTACTTGCCGAAGTACGCGTTGTAGATCGTGATCGCCGACGTGTTGCCCTTCTTGTCGGTGATGTTGGCGCGGAACGAGATCGCCTTGTTCTTCGCCGGGTTCTTCACCGTGATCTTGCCGTTCTTGACGGTGACCTTCTTGAAGTTCTTGCCGTCGTAGGAGACGTAGACGGCGAGGGACTTCAGGTTGCCGCCGGCGGCGGAGCCCTCGACGGTGACCGGGAAGGTGACCGTCTTGCCGGCCGTGACACGGCTGTCCAGGCCGGTCGTGGCGCCGAAGTGCGGCGCGGAGGCGGGGAGCTTGGCGAAGTCCGCCGGCTTCTTGGAGCGGAAGGTCCAGGCCGCGTCGATGCGCGTCGAGGCCTCCGACACCTTCGCGGACCGCTTGACCGAGGTGGTCAGCTTGTACGCCGCGTCACCGGAGGGCACCTTGAAGGTGGCCTCGCCGAACAGCGGGTCGGTGTTCGAGCCGACCTTGGTGCCGTTGCGGTACAGCGTGGTGTTCACCGAGGTGAACAGCGAGGACCCGGCGTGCTTGGCGGAGTCGGCGAACAGCGGCAGCGCACCGAAGATCTCGTTGCCGTCGCGGAACAGGCCGAACTCCTTGCCGAGGTGCGGGCCGAAGACGGCGGTGTTGACCGTCTTGGTGTAGGTCTGGCCGCCCTTGAAGGTGAACTGGCCGAGCCCGTAGCCGGCCTCGGCGACCGGGAAGCCGTCCTGGTCGACGCCGCCGTCCTGCTCGAACTGGAGCTCCCACTTCACGCCGCCCGTGGCGGACAGGTGCAGGGTGCGGGTGCCGGGCAGCTTCTGCGGGATGCTGATGGAGGAGGCGCCGGAGCTGCCGGGCAGCCAGCCCACCGCGTCGATCGAGCCCTTCTTGCCGCTCGCCGCCGCGCCCAGCCGGGCCTTCACCGTGGCGAGTTCGCCCGTCTTGTAGTGCTTGGTGTAGCCGGTGGCGAGCTGCTTGACGGCGCCGCCGGTGGTGACGTCGTACTCCTCGGTCGCGCCCTTGGTCCAGTGGCCGTCCCACTGCTGCCACAGCGTCCCGGCGGGAAGCTGCGGGCCCAGGTGGGCGCTGCGGAAGTTCTTGTACGAGTCGAGCCACCAGCCGTAGCCGTACTGGCCGTTGCCGATGGTGACGTCGTACTCCGGCGAGGCGAACTGGGACTTCACGCCCGAGGCCGGGACGGTGATGTCCACCGGCTTGGCCTTGCGTGCGTCGATGGTGATCGTCTGCTTCTTGTCGACGGTCAGCTTCGGCTGCGCGATCCAGTCAACCCCCTTGGACGCGTCCTCGGGGTCGCCGTACACGGAGGTGTTGAGGATGTACGTGCCCTTGGGCGCGCGCACCTTCACCGTGCCGGACTTGTCGTACGGGTTCAGCGAGACGCCGTTGGCCAGGCCGGCCACGCCGTCGACGTCGGCTTCGTAGTACGGGGCGGGCTTGCCGTCACGGCCGATGAACTTCAGGGTGAGGTCGTACGACTCCACCTCGCGCTGCACCGCGGCGGCCGTGCGGACGGTCTGGCCGTCGCCGGTCGCCGTGACGTACGCCGAGTAGGCGCCGTCGACGGTGCCGCCCAGCTTGGTGTCGACGGTGAAGTCGGCCGAGGCCGTGCCGTGCGCCGGGACGGTCAGCGTCGTCGTGCCGAGCTTGAAGAAGCCGGACGGGGCCGCCGCGCCCTTGGGGTTGGTGGCGGTGCTGCTCAGGGTGAGCGTGACGTCCTTGTCGCCGAGGTTGCGGTACGTCAGCTTCTTGGTGACCGGCTTGTCGTCGGTGTGCGGCCACTGCTGCACGCCGAAGCTCACCGACACCGGGTCGGCGACGATCGACTGCTTGATGGCCTTGTCGACCTGGATGCGGCCCGAGCCCTGCTGGAACGGGGTGTACTTGCCGCCCTTGGTGGAGCCGGTCAGGGCGCCCTTCAGGTCGGCGTAGCCCCAGTCCGGGTGCTCCTGCTTCAGGATGGCGGCGGCGCCCGCGACGTGCGGGGTGGCCATCGAGGTGCCGGAGATGGTCAGGTAGCCCTCGGGCTTCTCGCCGACCTCCTGGTCGATGACGCTGCCCTTGGCCGCGGCGGCGGTGATGTCCACGCCCGGCGCGGTGACGTCCGGCTTGATGGCGCCGTCGCCGGCGCGCGGACCGGTGGAGGAGAAGTCGGCGAGCTGGTCCTTGTCGTCGACGGCGCCGACGGTGAGCGCGGCGTCCGCGCTGCCCGGCGAACCGATCGACTGGGGGCCCTCGTTGCCCGCGGCGATCGCGAACAGGACGCCCTTCTCGGCGGAGAGCTTGTTGACCTCGGCTTCGAGCGGGTCGATCTCGGGGGTGTCGTAGCCGCCGAGGCTGAGGTTGATGACGTCGGCGCCCTGGGAGGCCGCCCACTCCATGCCGGCGAGGATGCCGGAGTCGTCACCGAAGCCGTTGTCGTCCAGGACCTTGCCGTTGAGGAGCTTGGCGTCCGGGGCCACACCCTTGTACTTGCCGCCCGACTTGGCGCCGGTGCCGGCCACGATGGAGGCGACGTGCGTGCCGTGCCCGAAGTGGTCGGTGGCGTCGGCGGCGGAGGTGAAGTTCTTGGACTCGATCACCTGGTCCTTGAGGTCCGGGTGGCTGGTGTCCACACCGGTGTCCAGGACGGCGACCTTCACGCCCTTGCCGGTGTAGCCGGCGGCCCACGCGGTGGGGGCGCCGATCTGCGGCACGGACTTGTCGAGGGCGGCCTTGCGGACGCCGTCGAGCCAGACGTGCGCGATGCCGGAGGCCGTCCGGTCGCCGTTGGTGAGGGCGTCCCACAGGCCGGCGGTGTCCTTGACCGGGGTCTGCACGGCGTCCGCGTTGAGCGCCTTCAGGTTGCGGCGCAGGGTGCCCGCGTCCCGGACGTCGGCCTTGGCGGCGGTCGCGGAGCCGCGGTAGCCGACGATGACCTTCAGGCCGTTCTTCTGGGCCTTGCGGGTGGCGGCCTTGTTCAGCTCGGTGATGTCGAACAGGCGCTGGTCCAGCGTGCCGGAGGCGACCAGGTGGGCCGCGTCGGCGGGGATGACCAGCGTGTGTCCGGAGGCCTTGCGGACCTGGAAGGCTATGTGCTCGCGTCCCTTGGCCCGTTCCAGGCCGACGACACGGCCCTTGGCGTCGAGGGCGACGCGGTCACCGGTGATCAGGGTGACGTGGTGCTTGACGGCGGCCTTCGAGGCGGCGGTGGCAGCCACCGAGGCGCGGCCGGGCTTCGCCGACGCGGGGCTGGTCATACCCGCTGCGAGGGCGACTGCTGCGGCCGTCGCCACGGTGGCCGCAGCCGCGTTCTTCACTTGTCTGCGCAAGTTCTCCCCCTGGAGATGGAGTACCGGGCGAATTCCCCATTCACCCGGTCGGGGGTGGACTCGCACACGTGCCCGTCAACCCCCCGGACCTCGCAGTATGCCGGGGGGTGATCAATGGGCTCAATAGATGAGAGGACGGTGAGAAAGCGCGCCCGGAAACTGTTACGCGGCGGCCGGGACACCGTTACACAACCGCGAAGTGCACCGCGATCGGACCGTGTTATGCGCCGTCAGGTGGCCGCGTTCTCCTTCACGGTGATCTTCCCCTTGCGCAGTGTGGCCAGGCGCGGAGCCTTCTTCGCCAGTGTGGAGTCGTGGGTGACCATGATGAAGGTCAGCCCGTGCTCCTTCCAGAGGCGTTCGAGTACGTCCATGATCTCGTCCCGCGTTCCCTCGTCCAGGTTGCCGGTCGGCTCGTCGGCCAGCAGCACCTTGGGTTTCTTCACGACGGCCCGGGCGATGGCGACGCGCTGCTGCTGCCCTCCGGACATCTCGCCGGGGAGATGGCCGAGGCGCTCGCCCAGGCCGACGGACCGAAGGGCCTCCGCGGCGAGTTCACGGCGTTCCCTCACCTTGATGCCGAGGGGGACGAGGGCGGTTTCCACATTCTCCTGGGCGGTGAGGGTCGGGATGAGGTTGAAGGACTGGAAGACGAAGCCGATGCTCTCGCTGCGGACCCTGGTCAGCCGGGCCTCGCCCAGCCTGGCCAGGTCGGTGCCGTCCAGGACGACTTCGCCGGAGGTGGGGCGGTCGAGGCCGCCGAGCATCTGGAGGAGCGTGGACTTTCCGCCGCCGGTGGGGCCCTGGATGACGAGCCGGTCCCCGTCGGGGATGGTGAGGTCGATTCCGTCGAGGGCGTGGACGGTGTCCTTGCCCCGGGTGTAGCGCTTGGTGACGTTGTTCAGTTCGTACATGGGGGCTCCGGGATCTGTTGCGGGGTGGGTGCGCGCTCGGTGTGGGCCGGCCTACTCCACCCGCCTGAGCGCGTCCGCCGGGCGCAGCCTGGACGCGCGCCAGCCGCCGAACGCGCCCGCGATCAGGCCGCCCGCCACCGCGAGGCCCACCGCCAGGACGATCGTCGTCACGCTCACCGGGGCCGTGAGGGCGACCTCCAGGGTCTTCGCCGTCCGCCGGCCGGGGCCGCCGGGGAAGCCGCCGCCGCCACCGCCGAGGCCGCCGCCCGTGCCGCCGCCCACCTGGGCCTTGAGGCCGGGGCTGATGGCGGTGACGACGTACGCGCCCGCCAGGCCGAGGGCGATGCCGAGGGCGCCGCCGACCAGGCCGTTGACCATGGCCTCGCCGACCACCTGCCGGGTCACCCGGCCCGAGCGCCAGCCCAGCGCCTTCAGCGTGCCGAACTCGCGGACGCGCCGGGAGACCGCCGAGGAGGTGAGCAGGCCGGCGACCAGGAACGCGGCCACCAGCACCGCGAGGGACAGCCACGTGCCGACGTCGGCGGCGAGGGAGGAGGCCGTGGACAGGGAGCCGGAGACGGTGTCCGCGAGGTCGGCGGAGGTGGTGACCGTCGTACCCGGGACGTTCTTCTGGATCGCCGACTTGACGCTGTCGATCTTCTTCGAGTCGGCCGCCTCGACGTAGACCGTGGTGACCTTGTCCTTGGCGTCGGCGAGGGTCTGGGCCTGCTTCAGCGGGAGGTACAGGTTGGCGGCCGAGTCACCGCTGTCGGCGGTGGCGATCCCGATCACCGTGAACGTGACGCCCTTGATGGTGACGGTGGAACCGGTCTTGTACTTCTTCTCCTTGGCGTAGGCGGAGTCCGCCACGACGACCTTGGCGTCGGTCTCCGTCGCCTTGAACGTACGGCCGCTGGTGATCTTCGAGGAGGTCAGCGGGCCGAGGCCGGGCTTGGTGACGTCGGTGCCGTACACGGAGTAGCTGTTGACGTCGAAGTCGGCGCCGCCGCCCTTCACCTCACCCTGCGGCCCGCCGGTCCCGCCGCCCCGCTGGAAGCCGCCGCCGCTCTCGTCCTGCTGGAACCGGCCCCGGGTGAACTGGCCGCTGACCTTGAGGACCTGGAGGCTCAGGCCGCCGACCGCGTCCGAGACGCCGGACTGCGAGCCCACCTCGGCCACCGTGGAGGCCGGCAGGGTCTGGAAGCCCTGCACCATGACGCGGTCGCTGCTCTGGGTGGCGTCGTCGTCGTTGTTCTGCGCGTCGAACCGGAAGCGGGGCCGCTGGGCGTCACCGGTGGACGCCGACGCCGCCTTGGTCACCGTCATGTCGGTCCCCAGCCCGTACAGCGACTGGAGCACCTTGTCCTGGGCCTTCCCCATGCCGTTGGACACGGAGTTGACCACGATGACCAGCGCGATGCCCAGCGCGAGGCCGGAGGCGACGACGAGGGCCGCCTTTCTGCGGCGGCGCAGTTCGCGCCTCAGGTAGGTGAAGAACATGGCCGCAAGCTAGGGACGGACCGTGATGGCACCATAAGGCCGACATAAGAGAAGCATGAGAAGGCTTCGGCCGGGCTCGGGACTGCCGGGTGGGCGCCCGTGAAAAAACCGGTGCCGCCCCTGGGGGCGGCACCGGCACGGGCGGGTGAGGGAGCGTCAGACGGCCGAGCCGGCCTTCCACTGCGCCCAGTCCATGTTCCAGCCGTTGAGGCCGTTGTCCGGCGAGACGGTCTTGTCGCCGGTGTGCTGGACGACCACGACGTCACCGATCAGCGTGTGGCTGTAGAACCAGGCCGCCGGCGTGCTGGGGTCGTTGGCACCCTTCTTGTCCTGGAGGCCGACGCAGCCGTGACTGGTGTTCACGTTGCCGAACACCGAGGGGGCGCCCCAGTAGTTGCCGTGGATGAAGGTGCCGGAGTTGGTCAGGCGCATGGCGTGCGGCACGTCCTTGATGTCGTACTCGCCCTTGCCGTCGTCGTCGGTGAAGCCGACCGTCGCGCCGTTCATCCGGGTCTCCTTGAACTTCTCGGAGACCACCATCTGGCCCTCGTACGTCTTGTTCTCGGGCGAGCCGGCGGAGATGGGTATGGTCTTGACGACCTTGCCGTCCTGCGTGATCTTCATCTGCTTGGTCTGCGCGTCGACGTACGAGACCTGGTTGCGGCCGATGTGGAAGGTGACCGTCTTCTGCTGGACGCCGTAGACGCCGCTGGCGCCCTGGACGCCGTCGAGCGCGAGCTTCAGCGTGACGGTGGAGCCTTCCTTCCAGTACTCCTCCGGGCGGCAGTCCATGCGGTTGGCGTTGAACCAGTGGCAGGCGACCTCCTGGCCGCTGCTGGAGCTGACCGTGATGCCCTTCTGCACGGCCGCCTTGTTGGTGATCGCCTTGTCGAAGTTGATCGACACCGGCATGCCGACGCCGACCGTGGCGCCGTCGTCCGGGGTGAAGGTGCCGATGAAGCTGTTGGCCGGGGAGACCGTGGTGAAGGACGCGTTCTCGTGGGCTATGCGGCCATCGGAGTCCTTGGCCTCCGCGGCGAGCCGGTAGGTGGTGGAGCGCTCCAGCTGGACGCTGGGCTTCCAGCTCGTCTTGTCGGCGGACAGCCGGCCGTCGACGGTCTTGCCGTCCTGGCTGGTCATCGTGACGGCGGTGAGCGTGCCCTTGCGCACGGTGACGGCCGCGGAGTTGTTGATCGACGCGTTGTTGGAGCCGTCCTTGGGCGTGATCGTGATCTGCGCCTCCGACGACTTCTTGGCCGCCGCCTCGTCGACCTTGGCCTGCGAGGTGTCCTTGCCACCGGAGGCGTCGGCGTCACCGCCCGAACACGCCGTCAGCACCAGCACACCACCGAGCAGAGCGGACGCGGCCGTCAGGCCCCTGCGCCGCATACTGTCCGTCATCACAAACGTCTCCATCGTTGCCGAGTCGCGATAACCCAGAGAGTCCCCGCCAAGAACCGTCAACGCTACGGCCGGCCCGTCCCGTTCCCCAGCCCATGGTCCTGTGGGGCATCCCACGTCCGCGGAACACGGTCGCGTCCGCGGCGGTGCCGGTGGTGCGGGAGTCGGTCCGTGCGTCCCCCGGGACGACGAAACCCCGGACGGCGGTTGCCGTCCGGGGTCCTGGGTGCCCCGCGACGCTCAGCCGATGCCGTCCTCTTCCTCGTCGTCCGCCCCATCATCCTCGTCCAGGTCCCAGTCCGGCGAATCGGGGTCGTAGTCGACCCGCTCGCTGGACCAGGACGCCTGCTGGAGTTCCACTCCGGGAACCTCGCTGACCAGGTCGAACGGGTCCACGAGATACGCGAGGGCCTCCGCGGTGTCTTCCGTCACAGCGGCCTCGGCCTGGGCCCGCTCCCCCTCCGGGAGCTCCGGATCCGCGGCGATCCGGCGCAGCGCGGCCTTGGCCACCTCGTCGTCGTCCTGTACTTCCAGCACCAGCTCCACGCGAAGCCGCACAAAACGTGATGTCTCTTCTGTGCTCATGGCGGGAGCGTACGGCCGAAACCTCCCGTGACTTTCCTGTGACCCGCGCCTTTCACTAACATCGCCCCACACGGCCAATTCGCCAGCGTCACAAGGGGATCGATATTCCGTGTCATCCGCTCGCCGTCCGCTGCTGACCGCCACCGCCGCGGGCACCCTGCTGTGCGCCCTGTGGTTCGTCCCGTCCGCGAACGCCTCGCAGGACGCCCCGGCGCGACAGACGGCGCAGACGTCCGCGCCGTCGCAGGTCACACAGGCCAGAGCCGTCACGGTGGCGACCGCCGAGGGCGCGGACCGGGCGGCGGAGGAGGAGACCGAGCTGGCCGACACGGGTAGCTTCGACACCACGCCGTACGTCGTCGGCGGCAGCCTCTTCCTCGCCGTGGGTGCCGGATTCGTCGTGTATTCGGTGCGCCGGGAGCGCCTGGGCTTTTAATCGTCCTTGACGAAACTTTGACAGCCCGCTCATAGTTCGCTCATGAAGAGATCATCGGGCGTGCGGCTGTGCGCCACCGCAGCTGTGAGCGCGCTGTCGCTCGCCCTCCTCACGGGCTGTGGCGACGGGGGGTCGAAGGACTCCGGGGACGCCAAGGGCCCGGACGCGGCGAAGCCGGCCGCCAAGGCGCTGAGCGCCGCCGAACTGAAGAAGCTGATCATCGCCAAGGGCGACGTGCCCGGGTACGAGGTGGGCCCCGTCGAGGGCGGCATCCCCGACCGCGGCAAGGCCACGTCCGACGACGCCAAGTGCCGGCCGGTGCTCCAGGCGTTCACCGGCATCGCGCCCGGTGAGCCGGCGGCGGACACCAGCCGCATGGCCACGCAGGACAAGAAGAAGGACCCCACGGACGACGCCACGTCCCTGGACGACCTGGCCGACGGCAAGTTCGAGGACGCGATCAACGAGTCCATGGACCTGGACGTCACCGTGGTCACCCTGGCCTCGTACGACGGCGACGGCGCCGAGCAGGCCCTGAAGTCGGTCTCCGACGCGGTCAAGGCCTGCGCGGGCGGCTTCTCCGGCGAACAGGACGGCGAAAAGGGCACGTTCACCAAGGTCGCCGAGGAGAAGTCCTCGGGCACCGGTGACGCGTCGGTGGCCTTCACCGCGACCAACGACGCGGGCAAGGACGGCGCCCTGCCGCTGCACGCCGAGGTCGTGCGGCACGGGAACACCCTCGCCACGTACACCACGATCAACATCGGGGCGATGATGAGCAAGAAGGCCTACACGGTCTCCGCTCCGGTGGTGAAGGCGCAGGCCGCCAAGCTGAAGTGACGTTTCGTCGGTAGCGTCGAGGGGCCCCGGCCGGTGTGCCGGGGCCCCCGCGCGTTCACCGGAGCGGGCCGGTGACCTTCTCCACGGCCGCCACGAGGTCGCCGCCGCGCACGAACGCGTCGGCGGCGGCCAGGTCGGGCGCCAGGAACCGGTCCGGACCGGGGCCCTGCACCCCCGCGCCCCGGACGGCCTCGATGACCGCCCGGGAGGCGGGCGCCGGGGTGAGGCCCTCGCGCAGCTCGATGGCGCGGGTGGCCGCGTACAGCTCGATGGCGATGACCCGGGTGAGGTTGTCCACGGCGGTGCGCAGCTTGCGCGCGGCCGACCAGCCCATGGAGACGTGGTCCTCCTGCATGGCGGAGGACGGGATCGAGTCCGCGGAGGCCGGTACGGCGAGCCGCTTGAGCTCGCTGACCAGCGCGGCCTGCGTGTACTGGGCGATCATCAGGCCGGAGTCCACGCCGGCGTCGTCGGCGAGGAACGGCGGCAGGCCGTGGCTGCGGTTCTTGTCCAGCAGCCGGTCGGTGCGGCGCTCGGCGATGGAGCCGAGGTCGGCGGCGGCGATGGCGAGGAAGTCCAGGACGTAGGCCACGGGAGCGCCGTGGAAGTTGCCGTTGGACTCCACGCGCCCGTCGGGCAGCACGACGGGGTTGTCCACGGCGGAGGCCAACTCGCGCTCGGCGACCAGGCGGGCGTGCGCGAGGGTGTCGCGGCCGGCGCCGGCGACCTGCGGGGCGCAGCGCACCGAGTAGGCGTCCTGGACGCGGGGCGCGTCGTCCTGGTGGTGCCCGGTGAGTTGGGAGCCCTTGAGCACGGCGAGCATGTTGGCGGCGGAGGCGCCCTGGCCCGGATGAGGCCGGATGGCGTGCAGCTCGGGGGCCAGCACCTTGTCGGTGCCGAGCAGCGCCTCCAGGGTGAGGGCGGCGGTGACGTCGGCGGACTTGTAGAGGGTGTCGAGGTCGGCGAGGGCCATGACCAGCATGCCGAGCATGCCGTCGGTGCCGTTGAGGAGGGCGAGGCCCTCCTTCTCGCGCAGCTCGACCGGGGCGATCCCGTGCTCGGCGAGCAGCTCGCCGGCGGGGCGGACGGTGCCGTCGGGACCCTCCGCCTCCCCTTCTCCCATGAGGGTGAGGGCGCAGTGGGACAGCGGGGCCAGGTCGCCGGAGCAGCCGAGGGAGCCGTACTCGTGGACGACCGGGGTGATCCCGGCGTTCAGTACGTCGGCCATGGTCTGCGCGACCTCGGGCCGCACACCGGTGTGCCCGGAGCAGACGGTCTTCAGCCGCAGGAACATCAGGGCCCGTACGACCTCGCGCTCCACCCGGGGCCCCATGCCGGCGGCGTGCGAGCGGACGATGTTGCGCTGTAGCTGGGCGCGCAGTTCCTGGCTGATGTGCCGGGTCGCCAGGGCGCCGAAGCCGGTGGAGACGCCGTAGACCGGGTCGGGCTTGGCCGCGAGGGCGTCCACGATCTCCCGGGCCGCCGCGAGGGCCGCCACCGCCTCCGCCGACAGCTCGATGCGGGCACCGCCGCGCGCCACGGCGAGAACGTCGGACGCGGTGACCCCGGACGTCCCCACCACCACAGTGTGCATATCCATATTCAGGAGCGTACGCATTGAATGCCCTGGTGTCACTAGTGGGGACCGGGAGCACCCCTTACCGCGCGGTGTGGGCTTCGCCTCACGGCCGGCGTCCGCGGAACCGGCGCCGCTCGGCCCGCGGGGGCGGTGGCGCGTCGGCCAGCCGCACGACCGGATCGTCCGGCCCCTCCCGTCCGGCCACCACCGGCCGGTCCAGGCGCAGCGCCTTCGCCCGGTACTGGGCGGCGTCCGCGAGCCGGAACAGCCGGCGGGCGTCCCGCACCTCCCCGACGGCGTCCTCGGTCGAGGCGACCCCGCAGGCGACGCCCTCCCCCGGCTCCAGCTCACCGGCCCGCCGGCACAGTTCGTCGGCCGCCTTCACCACGTCGTCGGCGGGCGGCCCGACCGCGAGCAGACAGAACTCGTCCCCGCCGAGCCGTGCGGCCAGCGCGCCCGGCACCATCGCGCCGCACAGCGACAGCACCGAGCCGAAGCGTTCGAGCAGGCGGTCGCCGACGGCGTGCCCGAGGGTGTCGTTGACCCGCTTGAGCCCGTTGAGGTCGCAGACGACCAGGCTGACGACCACGCCCTCCGCCCGGTGCCGCTCCACGGCCTCCTCCAGGCCTACGTCCACGGCACGGCGGTTGGCCAGGCCGGTGAGGGCGTCGGTGTACGCGAGCCGGCGGGCCTCCTCCAGCCGCTCGGTCTGCGCGATGCCGGCGGCGACGACGGCGGCGAGGACGGTCGCGAAGTCGGCGTCGGCCCGTGCGAAGAGGGGCTCGCCGACCGGCCGCGCCACATACAGTTCGCCCCACGCCCGGCCGTGCAGGACGACGGGCGCGACCACGCAGCAGCCGCGACCGCGGCGGCGCAGGGCGGCGACGCGCTGGTGGAAGTAGCCGGGGGTGCCCTTCGCCGTGCCCTCGGCCGTCTCCACCCAGGCGTTGGGACCGCCGCCGCCGGCCCACCGCTCGTGCAGGAACTCGGTGATCTCCGGGAACTGGTGCACCGGGTAGGTCTCGGCCTCCGGGAACTCCTCTTCGTCCGGGGCGCGGTCGCCCACGTTCACGAGGACCCGGAGCCGGCCGAGTTCGCGTTCCCACACCGACAGCGCGGCGAAGCTGCCGTCCAGCGCGTGGCAGGCGCCGAGGGCGGCGGCCTGCCAGCACTCCCGCGGGGTGTGCGCCGCCGCCATGCCCTGCGCCAGCGCCACGACTGCGGTCAGCCGCTTGTCCTCACCCATTACTCCAGGTTAGGGAGGAATGGGCGGTTTGGGGGTGTGAGTGCGGCGATCAGGTGGCGGGCGGTGCGCTGCGCCGCGTGCGCTGCGGCGTGCGGCATGCGGCTCGGGGGGCCGGGCCGTTGCCGGGTGCGGGTGCGTGGTGGCTTGCGGCGTGCGGCTCGGGACCTCGGGCCGTTGCCGGGTGCGGGTGCGCTGTGGTTGGTCGCGCAGTTCCCCGCGCCCCTTCGGGGCCCGGACCGTTGCCGGGTGCGGGTGCGCTGCGGCATGCGGCATGTGGCTCGGGGGCCAGGGCCGTTGCCGGGTACCGGTGCGCTGTGGCTGGTCGCGCAGTTTCCCGCGGCTCTTCGGGGGCTCTTACTCCCCCGGCCACTGCGGCTTGCGCTTTTCGTTGAAGGCTGCCACTCCTTCCGCCCGGTCGCCCGAGAAGGCCACCGAGCGCCAGGCCGCGTCCTCCACCTCCAGCCCTGCCCGCAGGTCCAGCCCGTGGCCCAGGCGCAGCGCCCGCTTCGCCGCCCGCAGCCCCACCGGCGAGTTCCCGGCGATCCGCTCGGCCAGCGCCAGTGCCTCCTCGCGGTCCCGGCCGGGCTCCACCAGCCGGTCCACCAGCCCCAGCCCGGCCGCCTCCGCCGCCTCCACGCGCCGCGCCGAGAAGATCAGCTCCGCCGCGCGGGCCGCGCCGACCCGCCGGGGCAGCAGCTGGGTGCCGCCGCCGCCCGGGATCACGCCCACGGACACCTCCGGCAGCCCCACCACGGCCGTACGGTCCGCCACGATCAGGTCGCAGGACAGCGCCAGCTCGAACCCGCCGCCCAGCGCGAAGCCGTGCACCGCCGCGATCGTCGGCATCGGCAGCTCCAGCACCCCGGTGTACGCCCCGCGCGCCACCGGCCGCTGCCGTACCAGGTCGGCGTCCGTGAAGGAGTTCCGCTCCTTCAGGTCCGCCCCCACGCAGAACGCCCGTTCGTGCGACGAGGTCAGGACGACCACCCGGGCGTCCCGGTCGGCGGAGATCGCGGCGCAGGCGCCCGCGAGGGAGCGGGCCATCTCCGTGGAGACCGCGTTCATCGCCTTGGGCCGGTCCAGCACCAGCTCCGCGACGTGCCCGTGCCGCCGCACCAGCACGAACTCCCCGAACCGCTCCTCGCTCATGACACCCTCCGGTTAACGCGGGTTAACTGCCGTCGGCCCGATCATCGCAGCCGGGCCCCCGCTCGTGAAGTCCAGGGGGCTACACCCGTTCGAGTGACATCCCGGCCTTCTCCCCGCACACCGCCCACACGAACGCATAGCGTCCGGGACCCATGACACCGATACCTGCGCACTCCGGTGCGGAGCGGGAGAGCGCGCCGGAGCGTACGCCGGGAGTACGGCGCGGCCGGCATCGCAAGCCCCGGCCGCGCAAGGTGCTGCTCGCGGCCGGCGGCCTCGCCCTGGCCGCGGGCGTGCTCAGCCTGGTCCGGGCCGCCCCGGACGCGGGAGTCGGCGCGCCGGGCACGGCGGAGGCCGAGCCCCGGCTCGGCGCGGGCGGCGGGTCCGCGGACCGCTCCGCCGACGCCGCGGCC
The DNA here is from genome assembly GCF_001514055.1 of Streptomyces corchorusii. NCBI lineage: Bacteria > Bacillati > Actinomycetota > Actinomycetes > Kitasatosporales > Streptomycetaceae > Streptomyces > Streptomyces corchorusii. The sequence goes on from NZ_KQ948354.1 coordinate 203,839, forward strand.
ACCATCGCCGCCGCCCCGACCGCACTGCCGTCGGCGACCTCCGCCATGGGCGGCAGGAGCCTCGCGCCGACGCGCACCGGCTCCCCGGTCCGTACGGCGGCACCGGGCCCGGGCACGGCCACGACAGCGTCCGGCGGCACCGCCGTACCGACCGCCCGGACGAGCCGGACCCCGGGCCCGCCGAGCGCCACGTCCCGGCCGCCCGCGCCGACGGCGTCCGCCCCGCGTCCGGCCCCGGCGACCTCCACACCGACTCCGTCACCGAGCCACGGCCCGGCGGAGCCCGAGCCCCGTCCGGGCGGGGTGTGCGTGCCGGTGATCGGGCTGTGCGTGGACGTCCTCGGCGACAGTCCCCGGCGGCCGGCAGCTACGGCTGGCCGTCGCGGCGGGTGAGCAGCCACGGCTCCACCACGCCGAGGCCGCGCACCGGGCGCTGCCACATCGGCTGGAGCGCGAAGCGGTACACCGGCGGGTCCTCGCCCTCCTTCTCGGCCGCCGCCGCGGCCTCCGCCGCCTCCGCCTCCGAGGCGGGCGCCTCGCCGCTGCGGATCAGCTCCTCGGCGAACGCGCTGTCCACGAGGACGGCGTCGCGCGGGGCTATCGAGGTCAGCCGGGAGGCCAGGTTCACCGTCGTACCGAACACATCGCCCATGCGGGTGGTCACCGTGCCGAACGCCATGCCGACGCGCAGCTCGGGCATCGTCTCGTCGTTCGCCAGCGTCTCCACCAGCCGCAGCGCGATGTCCGCGGCCACACCGGCGTCGTCCGCCGCGTACAGCACCTCGTCCCCGAGGGTCTTGATGAGCCGGCCGCCGCGCGCCGCCACCAGATCGGCCGCGGTCGTCTCGAACGCCTCGACCAGCTCGCCGAGCTCCTCCTCCTCCATGCGGCGGGTGAGCCGGGTGAAGCCGACGAGGTCGGCGAAGCCGACGGCGAGCCGCCGGTCGACCATCTCCTCGTCGTCGGCGGTCTGCACGACCCGGCCGGCCGACGCGGCGAGCTGGCGCCGCCAGACGTAGACGAGGAACTCCTCCAGCTCGGGCAGGAGCAGCTCGACGATCGGGTACGTCACCTCGGTGCGGGTCATCCCCGGTTCCGGGGGCTCGGTCAGGCCCTCCAGGAAGGAGTCGATCTGCCATTCCGCCAACCGGGCGGTGGTCTGCCCGGTGGACCGGGCCACCTGCACCGCCATGGCCTCGCTCAGCAGTCCCGCCTCCACCAGACCGGCGAGGCGGCGCAGGGCCAGGACGTCGGCCTCGGTGAGGGCCTTGGCCTGGCCGATGTCCGCGAAGCCCATCGCCCGCCAGAACCGGGACGCCAGTTCCATGGAGACGCCGGCGCTGCGCGCGGCCTGGAACGGGGTGTAGCGGCGCTCGGCGCCCAGGATGAGCTGTTCGAGACGCAGGGCCAGCGGGTCATCGCCGGTCTCGGGGGCGTGGGGGTCCACCCGGCCGTCCCCGCCAGCGCCGGAGCCCGTGTCGTCGACGGTCACGCCTGCTGCCCTTCCGATCTGCCGCGGTCAGGTATCGACCGGCCTCAACTCTACGGCAGGTGTGCGCCAGCTCACTCCGTCGGGTTGGGGCCGACGGAGTGCGTTCCCGGCACCGGCCAGGTGAACCGGCGTGGTCCGGCCGCGCGCGGTCGCCGTGCCCGGCCGCGGGTCCATCGTGGCTGGTCGCGCGGTTCCCCGCACCCTTTCGGGGCGCTCTACGCCAGCCGCAGGTGGACGATGTCCCCCGCCCCCACCGGCTCCTGCACCCCGTTCTCGGTGGCGATGATCAGCCGCCCGTCGCCGTCCAGCGCCACGGCCTCCCCCACCACCGAGCGGTCGCCCGGCAGTTCCGCCCGCACCACCCGTCCGAGGGTCGCGCAGCCCGCGGTGTACGTCTCCTGGAGTCCGGACGCCGAGGGATCACCCCCCGTGGCCCGCCAGCGCCCGTACCAGCCCTCCAGCGACCGCAGCACCGCCCGCAGCAGCGGATCCCGGTCCGTGACCGGCGCCCCGGCCAGGGCCAGGGAACCGGCCTGCGGGACCGGCAATTCGTCCGCCCTGAGCGTGACGTTGATGCCGACGCCGATGACGACGCCGTCGTCGCCGGCCCGCTCGGCGAGGATGCCCCCGGCCTTGCGCTCCTCCCCGCCCACGGTCACCAGCAGGTCGTTCGGCCACTTGAGGGCCGTGTCGACGCCCGCCGCCCGGGACAGCCCGGTCGCCACCGCCACGCCCGTCAGCAGCGGCAGCCACCCCCAGCGGGCCACCGGCACCTCGGTGGGCTTGAGCAGGACGGAGAAGAACAGGCCCGACCGCGGCGGAGCCGTCCAGCGGCGGTCCAGCCGGCCCCGGCCCGACGTCTGCTCCTCGGCCACCAGGACGGCGCCCTCGTCGGCGTCCCCCGCGGCGGCCAGGGCGGCCAGGTCGGAGTTGGTGGAGCCGGTCCGCTGCACCACCTCGATGTCGCAGTACAGGCCCTCCTCCCTGACCAGCCCGCGGCGCAGCGCCGCGCCGTTCAGGGGTGGGCGGTCCAGGTCGGACCAGCGGCTGTCGTCTGATGGATTCTGCGGCGTCATGCAAGCCACCCTAGGTGTGGTAAACGACGCACTGCTGATCCGCAGGCCCGCCACTACTCTACGGATGAGTAACCGTCCCCCCTTTTGAGCAGGCAGGGAGCCGCATCCCGATGTCCGAGCCGGAAGAGCGTCACGAGATCCAAGAGATCGACATCCACACGACCGCGGGGAAGCTCGCGGATCTCCAGCGCCGCATCCACGAGGCGACGCACGCCGGCTCCGAGCGCGCCGTCGAGAAGCAGCACGCGAAGGGCAAGCTGACGGCGCGTGAGCGGATCGAACTGCTGCTGGACGAGGGGTCGTTCGTCGAGCTGGACGAGTTCGCCCGGCACCGGTCGACCAACTTCGGGCTGGAGAGGAACCGTCCGTACGGGGACGGCGTCGTCACCGGCTACGGCACGGTCGACGGCCGCCCGGTCGCGGTCTTCTCGCAGGACTTCACCGTCTTCGGCGGCGCCCTCGGCGAGGTCTACGGCCAGAAGATCGTCAAGGTCATGGACTTCGCCCTGAAGACGGGCTGCCCGGTCATCGGGATCAACGACTCCGGCGGCGCCCGCATCCAGGAGGGGGTCGCCTCCCTGGGGGCGTACGGCGAGATCTTCCGGCGCAACACCCACGCCAGCGGTGTCATCCCGCAGATCTCGCTCGTCGTCGGGCCCTGCGCGGGCGGCGCGGTCTACTCCCCGGCCATCACCGACTTCACGGTCATGGTCGACCAGACCTCGCACATGTTCATCACCGGCCCGGACGTCATCAAGACCGTCACCGGCGAGGACGTCGGCTTCGAGGAGCTGGGCGGCGCCCGCACCCACAACACCGCCTCCGGTGTGGCCCACCACATGGCCGGGGACGAGAAGGACGCCATCGAGTACGTCAAGCAGCTGCTGTCGTACCTGCCGTCCAACAACCTCTCCGAGCCCCCGGTCTTCCCGGAGGAGGCGGACCTCTCCCCCAGCGACGAGGACCGCGAGCTGGACACCGTCGTACCGGACAGCGCCAACCAGCCGTACGACATGCACACGGTGATCGAGCACGTCCTGGACGACGGCGAGTTCTTCGAGACGCAGGCCCTGTTCGCGCCGAACATCCTCACCGGGTTCGGGCGGGTGGAGGGGCACCCGGTCGGCGTCGTCGCCAACCAGCCGATGCAGTTCGCCGGCTGCCTCGACATCACGGCGAGCGAGAAGGCCGCCCGTTTCGTACGGACCTGCGACGCCTTCAACATCCCGGTGCTGACCTTCGTGGACGTGCCGGGCTTCCTGCCGGGCGTCGACCAGGAGCACGACGGCATCATCCGGCGCGGCGCCAAGCTGATCTACGCCTACGCCGAGGCCACCGTCCCGCTGATCACCGTCATCACCCGCAAGGCCTTCGGCGGCGCCTACGACGTCATGGGCTCCAAGCACCTGGGCGCCGACCTCAACCTGGCCTGGCCCACCGCCCAGATCGCCGTCATGGGCGCCCAGGGCGCGGTCAACATCCTGCACCGCCGCACGATCGCGGAGGCGGAGGCGAGCGGTGAGGACGTCGAGGTGGTGCGCGCCCGGCTGATCCAGGAGTACGAGGACACCCTCCTCAACCCCTACGTCGCGGCCGAGCGCGGCTACGTCGACGCGGTGATCATGCCGTCCGACACCCGCGCGCACATCGTCCGCGGGCTGCGTCAGTTGCGCACCAAGCGGGAATCCCTGCCTCCGAAGAAGCACGGCAACATCCCCCTCTAGGTCCCCAAGCCCTGCCGATTCTGGGAGCGGTCATGAACATCAAGGTCGTACGAGGCAACCCGACCCCGGAGGAGCTGGCCGCCGCCCTGGCGGTGGTCCGCGCCCGCGCCGCGGCGGCAGCGGCGACGCCGTCCGGCGCGGAGCCCCCGAGGGACGCGTGGTCCGACCCGTCGAGGATCGCGGCCCACCGCGTCCCCCGGCCGGGACCGACGTCCTGGACCCGCACCTACTGGCCGAGCTGAGGGCTTTTGGGAACCGCACCGGGCGCCAACTTGAGTAGCAGTACTCAGGCGCCCTCCCCGGCCGGAGCCGCACGCTGGAGGGATGCTGTGGTCAGACCCGGAGAACGAACCGCCGAAGGAACTGCGCGACGCGCAGAACATGCTTCGGCGGCTCGGGCTCCTGGTGGCCCTGGCCATGGTGCTGTTCATGGTCGTCAGTGGGCTGAGGTGAGCCGCGCGGCGCTCCCTGACTAACCTGACCGCATGACTGCCACACGACGCAGGCGACTCGTGCTCGCCTCCCAGTCCCCCGCCCGGCTGGCCCTGCTCCGGCAGGCCGGCCTCGCCCCCGAGGTGATCGTGAGCGGTGTCGACGAGGACGCCGTCACCGCCCCCACCCCGGCGGAGCTGGCCCTCGCCCTCGCCGAGGCCAAGGCGAGCGTCGTGGCGGCGCGGCCGGAGGTGCAGGGCGCCCTGGTGATCGGCTGTGACTCGGTGCTGGAGCTGGACGGGCAGGCGCTCGGCAAGCCGGCCGACGCCGAGGAGGCCACCGCCCGCTGGAAGAGCATGCGCGGGCGGGCCGGAGTGCTCCAGACGGGGCACTGCGTGTGGGACACGGAGGCCAAGCGGTACGTGTCGGCGACCGCGTCCACCGTCGTCCGGTTCGGCGAGCCCAGCGACGAGGAGATCGCCGCCTACGTGGCCTCCGGGGAGCCGCTGCACGTCGCCGGCGCGTTCACCCTGGACGGCCGTTCGGCGCCGTTCATCGAGGGCATCGACGGCGACCACGGCAATGTGATCGGCATCAGCCTGCCCCTGCTCCGCAGGCTCCTGGCCGAACTGGGCGTGGGCATCACGGAGTTGTGGGCACCGGAACGATGATCCGGGCGGGGACCGAGTCCTGCGGCTCGTCGTCCCCGTCCTGCGGCTCGTCCGTACGGCTCACCGGCGCGCCCGCGCCGGCGGGGGCCGCGCCCGGCTCCGCCCGCGCCCCCGGTCCGGCACCCTCCCCGGGCGTGCCGCCGGGTGCCGCGCCCTCCGGGCCGCCCGCACGGTCGTACGTCATCAGGAGCAGCACGATCAGCCCGAGCACGACCACCATGAACAGGAACGCCGTCCAGCCGACCAGGCCCCAGGCGAACGCGCCGAGCAGGCCGTGCACCACGGCCGCGCTGATGAGCAGGACGCGGCCGAGACCCGCCGGGGCGCGGTCGCGTACCGCGACCAGCGCGGCCACCAGCGCGCACAGCGCGAAGTAGAGGCCGAAGACCACTCCGCCGATCTTCGAGGACGTCGACATGACGCCCGGGTCGAGACCGGCCAGGGACATGTCCTGCCGGTCGACGACCACTCCGAGGAACCAGTTCAGCGCGGCGATGAAGACGGCCTCCGCCAGGAGGACGACCGCCACGACCCCAGCCACCGGTCTGCGCACCACCGGTCCCACCCCCTCTCTCACACCAGCAGCCTGTTACCCCAGGTACGTTCGAGACAGCGCGAACGCTACTAACGGGTAAACCCGGGGACAAGGGTTCGGGCGGCAGCAAAGAATCATTGGGCCATTCGTAGGGACTCGACAAAGAATCCGAGTGGGCCGCAGCACGCCTTCACAGAGACCTTGGCCACATGACAGGGCTAGGGTTTTCCGCAGGAGTCCTGCGTACCGAGGTGCGACATGGGCTTTCGCGGGTCGAGCGGGCCTCGCATCACGCTCCGTGTGGGCAAGCTCACCACAGGGGACGGGTCGAAGTGCCGTGTCGGCAGTCCCTAAACTCGGCTTGTTTCAAGGAGGGAGCCTCAATCGTGCGCAAGGTGCTCATCGCCAACCGTGGCGAAATCGCTGTCCGCGTGGCCCGGGCCTGCCGGGACGCCGGGATCGCGAGCGTGGCCGTCTACGCCGACCCGGACCGGGACGCTCTGCATGTCCGCGCCGCGGATGAGGCGTTCGCTCTGGGCGGTGACACCCCGGCCACCAGCTACCTGGTCATCGAGAAGATCTTGAACGCGGCGCGTGAGTCCGGCGCGGACGCCGTCCATCCCGGGTACGGCTTCCTCTCGGAGAACGCCGAGTTCGCGCAGGCCGTCCTGGACGCCGGCCTGATCTGGATCGGCCCGCCGCCGCAGGCGATCCGCGACCTGGGTGACAAGGTCGCCGCCCGGCACATCGCCCAGCGCGCCGGCGCGCCGCTGGTCGCGGGCACCCCGGACCCGGTCTCGGGCGCCGACGAGGTCGTGGCCTTCGCCAAGGAGCACGGCCTGCCGATCGCCATCAAGGCCGCCTTCGGTGGCGGTGGCCGCGGTCTGAAGGTGGCCCGCACCCTCGAAGAGGTCCCCGAGCTGTACGACTCCGCGGTGCGCGAGGCGGTCGCCGCCTTCGGCCGCGGCGAGTGCTTCGTCGAGCGCTACCTGGACCGTCCGCGCCACGTGGAGACCCAGTGCCTGGCCGACAAGCACGGCAACGTGGTCGTGGTCTCCACCCGTGACTGCTCCCTCCAGCGCCGCCACCAGAAGCTGGTCGAGGAGGCCCCGGCGCCGTTCCTGTCCGAGGAGCAGGTCGCCGAGCTGTACCGCGCCTCGAAGGCCATCCTGAAGGAGGCCGGCTACGAGGGCGCCGGCACCTGTGAGTTCCTGGTCGGCCAGGACGGCACGATCTCCTTCCTGGAGGTGAACACCCGGCTCCAGGTGGAGCACCCGGTGACCGAGGAGGTCGCCGGCATCGACCTGGTCCGCGAGATGCTCCGCATCGCCGACGGCGAGGAGCTCGGTTACGGCGATCCGGTGCTGCGCGGTCACTCGTTCGAGTTCCGCATCAACGGCGAGGACCCGGGCCGCAACTTCCTCCCGGCCCCCGGTACGGTCACCCGGTTCGACCCGCCGTCCGGCCCCGGCGTCCGCCTGGACGCGGGCGTGGAGGCCGGTTCGGTCATCGGCCCGGCCTGGGACTCGCTGCTCGCCAAGCTGGTCGTGACCGGTCGTACCCGCAAGGAGGCCCTGGAGCGGGCCGCCCGCGCCCTGGACGAGTTCCAGGTCGAGGGCATGGCGACGGCGATCCCCTTCCACCGCGTGGTCGTGCGGGACCCGGCGTTCGCCCCCGAGCTGACCGGCTCCCAGGACCCCTTCACGGTCCACACCCGCTGGATCGAGACCGGGTTCGTCAACGAGATCAAGCCCTTCGCCGCGCCCGCCGACGTCGAGGCGGAGGAGGAGCTGGGCCGCGAGACGGTCGTCGTCGAGGTCGGCGGCAAGCGCCTGGAGGTCTCGCTTCCGTCGTCGCTGGGCATGAGCCTGGCCCGCACGGGTCTCGCGGCCGGCGCCAAGCCGAAGCGCCGCGCGGCGAAGAAGTCCGGCCCGGTCGCCTCCGGCGACACCCTCGCCTCGCCGATGCAGGGCACGATCGTGAAGATCGCCGTCGAGGAGGGCCAGGAGGTCAAGGAGGGCGACCTGGTCGTCGTCCTGGAGGCCATGAAGATGGAGCAGCCCCTGAACGCCCACAAGGCGGGCACCATCAAGGGCCTGACCGCCGAGGTCGGCGCGTCCATCACGTCGGGCGCGGCCATCTGCGAGATCAAGGACTGACCCCGCCCCGAGCGCCATCCCCACGCCCGGCGAACCGCCCCGGTCCGCCGGGCGTGGCGTTTCTTCACCGTCCCGCCCGTAGAAGGGGCGGGCCGCACACGGCAGCATGCTCCGGACGGAGGAACCGGCGGCCCGGCCGGTACGGAGTGGGTGACCGAAGGGACGGTGCACCGTCAGCTCGCCGAGGCGCCGGACCGGTCACCGGTTGCCCGGGGCCGACCGGGAAGACAGCCGTGAGCGGCCCCGACGCTCGCCTTCGCGTGGCAGCGTCCTGCCGTCCGTCAGCGCCGTGCCACACCCTGGCGGCAGCACTGGCAGCGCGCGGCCGTCCGGGCACTCGGGCTCCTCGGCCCCTGCCGGCGTCAGCGCCTGCGCAGATCGGCGACGCGCCCCCGCTCGGCCGCGGCCGACTCCCCCAGCCCCGCCCCCGAGCGGAGCGCCACGTGCCCCCTGCGCGGCCCCGGCAGTGGGGCGCGGCGGGTCGCCGGGACCTGTTCACCCCCCGGGTTCCCACTCGCCCCGGCCACGGCGATCTGCACTCCCTGGTCCGCGAGCGCCTGCAACTCCGTGGCGGCGCGGTCGTCGTGGGGCGGGGGATCGTCGGTGACGAGCCGGGTGATGAGGTCCGTCGGCACGGTCTGGAACATGGTGTCCGTGCCGAGCTTGGTGTGGTCGGCGAGGACCACGACCTCCGCGGCGGCCTGGACGAGGGCCCGGTCGACGGATGCCGAGAGCATGTTGGAGGTGGACAGGCCGCGCTCGGCCGTCAGACCGCTTCCGGAGAGGAACGCCTTCGACACCCGCAGGCCCTGGAGGGACTGTTCCGCGCCGGAGCCGACGAGGGCGTAGTTGGAGCCGCGCAGGGTGCCTCCGGTCATCACGACCTCCACCCGGTTGGCGTGGGCCAACGCCTGGGCCACCAGGAGGGAGTTGGTGACGACCGTCAGGCCCGGCACGCGCGCGAGCCGGCGGGCCAGCTCCTGCGTGGTCGTACCGGCCCCGACGACGATCGCCTCGCCTTCTTCGACGAGGCTCGCGGCGAGGTCGGCGATGGCCGTCTTCTCGGCGGTCGCGAGATGGGATTTCTGCGGAAAGCCGGACTCTCGCGTGAATCCGCCCGGCAGTACCGCACCGCCGTGCCGGCGGTCGAGGAGTCCTTCTGCCTCCAGTGCCCGCACGTCCCGCCGTACGGTCACTTCGGAGGTCTGGACGACGCGGGCGAGCTCACGGAGCGACACGGCACCGTTCGCTCGCACCATTTCTAGGATCAATTGGCGACGTTCAGCAGCGAACACGAAACTGACAGTAACCCCAGCGACCGTCTGCTTTCAGCAGTTTGCGCCGAATAGCAGAAGTTGTTCGCATGGCAGGGCGGGAAGTGGTATAGAACCCGCCCGCCCCGACTATGCCGACCGCACACGCCGCAACACCCCCTGATCAGGGGGGAGTCGGCGGGGGCCGTCAGGCCTCCGCGCTCGCCTTGCGAGTGTGCAGCTGCCGGGCGACCTCCGCGATCGACCCCGAAAGGGAGGGGTACACCGTGAACGCGTTCGCGATCTGTTCGACCGTCAGATTGTTGTCGACGGCGATCGAGATGGGGTGGATCAGTTCCGAGGCGCGCGGCGCCACCACCACACCGCCCACCACGATCCCGGTGCCCGGCCGGCAGAAGATCTTCACGAAGCCGTCCCGGATGCCCTGCATCTTGGCGCGCGGGTTGCGCAGCAGCGGGAGCTTGACGACCCGCGCGTCGATCTTGCCCGCGTCCACGTCCGCCTGGCTGTAGCCGACGGTGGCGATCTCGGGGTCGGTGAAGACGTTGGACGACACCGTCTTCAGGTTCAGCGGGGCCACCGCGTCGCCCAGGAAGTGGTACATGGCGATACGTCCCTGCATGGCGGCGACGGACGCGAGGGCGAAGACTCCGGTCACGTCACCGGCCGCGTAGACGCCGGGAGCGGTCGTCCGGGACACCTTGTCCGTCCAGATGTGACCCGACTCGCGCAGCTTGACGCCGGCCTCCTCCAGGCCGAGGCCCGCGCTGTTCGGGATGGCGCCGACGGCCATCAGGCAGTGCGTACCGTTGATGACCCGGCCGTCGGCCAGCGTCACCTCGACCCGGTCGCCGACGCGCTTGGCGGACTGCGCGCGGGAACGGGCCATGACGTTCATGCCGCGGCGCCGGAAGACGTCCTCCAGGACGGCGGCGGCGTCCGGGTCCTCGCCCGGCAGCACGCGGTCGCGGGACGACACGAGCGTGACCTTCGAGCCCAGGGCCTGGTACGCGCCGGCGAACTCGGCACCGGTCACACCCGACCCGACCACGATCAGCTCTTCCGGCAGCTCGGTGAGGTCGTAGACCTGGGTCCAGTTCAGGATGCGCTCGCCGTCGGGCCGGGCGTCGGGCAGCTCGCGCGGATGACCGCCGGTGGCGATGAGGACGGCGTCGGCGGTGAGGGTCTCCTCGGTGCCGTCGGCGGCGGTGACGACGACCTTCCGGGACCCGTCCAGCGCCTGCATCCCGTCCAGCCGGCCGCGCCCGCGCATGACCCGGGCACCGGCCCGGGTGACGGAGGCGGTGATGTCGTGGGACTGGGCGAGGGCCAGCCGCTTCACCCGGCGGTTGACCTTCCCGAGGTCCACGCCGACCACCCGGGCCGCCTGCTCCAGCGGCGGGGTGTCGTCGGCGACGATGATGCCGAGCTCTTCGTACGACGAATCGAAGGTCGTCATGACCTCGGCCGTAGCGATAAGGGTCTTCGACGGCACGCAGTCGGTCAGCACCGACGCCCCGCCCAGACCGTCGCAGTCGACGACGGTCACCTCCGCGCCGAGCTGAGCGGCCACCAGCGCCGCTTCGTATCCGCCGGGTCCGCCACCGATGATCACGATCCGAGTCACGTACCCCATTGTCCCGCACGCCTCAAGGTGCCACTGCCCGGGGGCGCCACCGGGTCGCTCCCGGGACACCCGGGGCGGGCGGTGCGCCTGCCGTACCCTCTCCCCATGTCGCTCTATGCCGCGTACGCCGGCAACCTCGACGCGCGCCTGATGTCCCGCCGCGCCCCGCACTCCCCGCTGCGCGCCACCGGCTGGCTGAACGGCTGGCGGCTGACCTTCGGCGGCGAGCAGCTCGGCTGGGAGGGCGCGCTGGCGACGATCGTCGAGGACCCGTTGGCCGAGGTCTTCGTCGGCCTGTACGACATCGCACCCATGGACGAGGAGTCGCTCGACCGGTGGGAGGGCGTAGGCCTCGACATCTACCGCCGGGTACGCGTGCGCGTGCACACCCTGGACGGTGAGGAGCCGGCCTGGGCGTACGTCCTCAACGCGTACGAGGGCGGGCTGCCGTCGGCGCGCTACCTGGGCGAGATCGCCGACGCGGCGGAGTCGGCGGGGGCTCCGCACGACTACGTGATGGAGCTGCGCAAGCGCCCCTGCTGATCCTCCGCGCACCCTCTGTGCCGCGTTTTGCCCCCGTTTTCCCGGCCGCTTGTGGAAACCGACAAGACAACGAACGCAAACCCGTGGGCTCTGTCATCTACGCGCGTAGGCGAAGACCGGCTACCCTCATCGGCGTGAACGCATCTCTTCTTCCGGACGACATCCAGGGCGATCCCTACGCCGCCGCCGACGCCGCCGCCGCGCGCCTGCGCGCGCTCACGGGCGCCGAGACCCACGACGTCGCCCTCGTGATGGGCTCCGGCTGGGCTCCGGCCGTCGACGCCCTGGGGGCACCCGACGCCGAGTTCCAGGTCACCGAGCTGCCCGGCTTCCCGCCGCCGGCCGTCGAGGGCCACGGTGGCAAGATCCGCTCGTACTCCTTCGGTGACAAGCGCGCCCTGGTCTTCCTGGGCCGCACCCACTACTACGAGGGCCGTGGCGTGGCCGCGGTGGCGCACGGCGTCCGTACGGCGGTCGCGGCCGGCTGCAAGACCATCGTGCTGACCAACGGCTGCGGCGGTCTGCGCGAGGGCATGCGGCCCGGCCAGCCGGTGCTGATCAGCGACCACATCAACCTGACGGCGACGTCCCCGATCGTCGGCGCGAACTTCGTCGACCTGACGGACCTGTACTCGCCGCGCCTGCGCGCCCTGTGCAAGGAGATCGACCCCACGCTGGAGGAGGGCGTCTACGCCCAGTTCCCCGGCCCGCACTACGAGACCCCGGCCGAGATCCGCATGGCCCGCGTCATCGGCGCCGACCTGGTCGGCATGTCCACGGTCCTGGAGGCCATCGCCGCCCGCGAGGCCGGCGCCGAGGTGCTCGGCATCTCCCTGGTCACCAACCTGGCCGCGGGCATGACCGGCGAACCCCTCAACCACGAGGAGGTCCTCCAGGCCGGCCGCGACTCGGCGGCCCGCATGGGCGAACTGCTGGCACGGGTACTGGGCAGGATCTGACGCACCGCTGCGCTCGGCTTCGACGGGGCCTACGCGTCGGCCGGCATGCGGCGGGGCTGCGTGCTCGACCCTGGACGGAGCACCGGGCCTGGCTTTGAGCGGGGCACCAGGCTCGGCTACGGCGGGCGTGGGGCTCGGCTTCGGCCGGGGTGGCGCGCCGGCCGGCTTCGGGCGGAGCGCTGGGCTTGGCTCTAGCGGGCGTGGGGCTCTGCTTCGTGCGGGGCCGCTGCGCTCGGCTTCCGGGGGGCGCGGTGTTGCCTCCGACTTCGGGCGGGTCACCGGGCCTGGCCTTGAACGGGCCGCACCCGGCTTCGGGCGGCGCGCCGAGCTCGGCTTCGAACAGAGCCGCTGGGCTCGGCTTCGGCGGTGGTAGTGGTGCTGCGGGCGGCTCTCAGGGGGGGCGGCGGGCCGCTGCCGGCGGGTCGCCGTACTGTCGGCGGCCCGGGGCAGGCGCGATACCGCGGGCAACCAGGAGCGGCCTGCCGTAGGGCCCGCGGCTCGCGGCGGGCGCGGTACCGCACGCGGCCGTGCGCGGTGCGCGGCCCCCGGCAGCGCGCGATGCGGCAAGCTCCCTTCCATGCCGCGCCCGGCTCCCACGGGGCGTCGGCGGCAGGGCGGGGGTCGGGGGCGGAGCCCCCAGTTGGACCAGGCAAACACAGGAGAGGTTGATCCCAAGGTGCACGACGATCTCATCGCCCGGGCCAAGTCCTGGCTCGCCGAGGACCCGGACCCGGAGACCCGCGACGAACTGGCCGGGCTGATCGACGCCGGTGCCGTCGAGGAGCTGTCGGCCCGCTTCTCCGGCACGCTCCAGTTCGGCACCGCCGGCCTGCGGGGCGAGGTGGGCGCCGGCCCGATGCGCATGAACCGCAGCGTCGTCATCCGCGCCGCCGCCGGCCTGGCCGCGTACCTGAAGAAGAACGGCCACTCCGGTGGACTGGTCGTCATCGGCTACGACGCCCGCCACAAGTCCGCCGACTTCGCCCGGGACACCGCCGCCGTGATGACCGGCGCCGGCCTGCGCGCGGCCGTACTCCCCCGTCCGCTGCCCACCCCCGTGCTGGCCTTCGCGATAAGGCACCTCGGCGCGGTCGCGGGCGTCGAGGTCACCGCCAGCCACAACCCACCCCGGGACAACGGCTACAAGGTCTACCTCGGCGACGGCTCCCAGATCGTCCCGCCCGCCGACGCGGAGATCGCCGCCGAGATCGACGCGATCGCCTCCCTGCACGACGTACCCCGTCCGGAGAGCGGCTGGCAGACCCTGGACGAGTCGGTCCTGGACGCCTACCTCGCCCGTACGGACGCCGTACTGGACCCCGCCTCCCCCCGTACCGCCCGCACGGTCTACACGGCGATGCACGGCGTCGGCCGGGACGTCCTGCTGGCCGCGTTCGCCCGCGCCGGCTTCCCCGAGCCGGTGCTGGTCGCCGAGCAGGCCGACCCGGACCCGGACTTCCCGACGGTCGCCTTCCCGAACCCGGAGGAGCCGGGCGCCATGGACCTGGCGTTCGCGCGGGCCCGCGCCACCGACCCGGACCTGGTGATCGCCAACGACCCCGACGCGGACCGCTGCGCGGTGGCCGTGAAGGACGGCGGCGACTGGCGGATGCTGCGCGGCGACGAGGTCGGCGCCCTGCTCGCCGCCCACCTGGTCCGCCGGGGCGCCCAGGGCACCTTCGCGGAGTCGATCGTCTCCTCCTCCCTGCTCGGCCGGATCGCCGGGAAGGCGGGGCTGCCGTACGAGGAGACCCTGACCGGCTTCAAGTGGATCGCCCGTGTCGACGGCCTGCGCTACGGCTACGAGGAGGCCCTCGGCTACTGCGTGGACCCGGAGGGCGTGCGCGACAAGGACGGCATCACCGCCGCGCTGCTGGTCACCGAGCTGGCGTCCGTGCTCAAGGAGGAGGGCCGTACCCTCCTCGACCTGCTCGACGACCTCGCCGTGGAGCACGGCCTGCACGCCACCGATCAGCTCTCGGTCCGCGTCGAGGACCTGTCGCTGATCGCGGACGCGATGCGCCGCCTGCGCGAGCAGCCGCCGACCGGGCTGGCGGGCCTGCCCGTCGTCCGGGCCGAGGACCTGACCCGGGGCACGGAGAAGCTGCCGCCCACGGACGGCCTGCGCTACACCCTCGACGGCGCCCGGGTCATCGTCCGCCCCAGCGGCACCGAGCCGAAGCTGAAGTGCTACCTGGAGGTCGTCGTACCGGTCTCCGCGCACGCCGACCTGCCGGCCGCCCGCGCCCGCGCGACGGAGCTGCTGACGGCCGTCAAGCGCGACCTGTCGGCGGCTGCCGGCATCTGAGGGTCCGGGGCCCGCTGTCCGTCCATGTCCTCAGGACAGGGACGGCAGGGCCCCGTCCGTCCTCACCCCAGGAACAGCAGGGCCCCGTCCGTTCTCACCACAGGAACAGCAGGGCCCCGTCCGCCCTCACCCCAGGAACAGCAGGGCCGCCGTCCAGCCGGCCGCGAGTGCCAGCGCCAGGGGCCACAGCGGCCGTCCCCGCCGGCCCGCGTCGGCGGGGCCGGACGGGCGCAGCGACGGGTCGTGCCACAGGGCGGTGATCTCACTCGCGGCCCGCTCGTGCGGATGCACGAGCCCGAACCGGCGCTCCAGCCACGGCCAGCGGGGAGCGGCAGCCGACCAGGGCGTGAAGGAGGCCCGCCGGCTGTCCACCTTCAGCTCGGTGCTCGTGCACGCGACGGTCCTGATCTCGTCCCACGGGAGGTGCCGGGGTCCGCGCAGCCCGTTGAACCACAGTCCCTCGCTGTCGGCCGTGATCCGCCAGGCGAGCCAGTGGGGCAGCCACAGCGCCCCCGCGAAACCGGCGAGGGCTCCGAGCACACCCCGCCACCCGCCGGTCGCGCCCCAGAAGAAGCCGCTGCCCCACAGCACGAGCAGCAGCGCGCAGAGCCGGTGCAGCAGCCCCGCCCGCCACTGCCGTACGCCCGCCGGGGCCACGCCGCCCGCCTCCCCCGCGACCGCTTCCGCCGCGACCGCTTCCCCGGCCGACCGGCTCAGCTCCGCGTACGCCGCCCGCCGGGCCGCCCGGCGCTTCTCCCCTGCCGTCAGCCGCCGTACCGACGCCTCGGACAGCGGGCGTACGGGCCCTGACGACCGTTCCACCACCGGTGGCGCGTCCGCCTTCCCGGCGGCCGTGACCAGCAGGATCTCGGCGCCGTCGCAGGGCGCGCCGTACAGCACGGCCTCCCTCAGCGGTCCCGGCCCCTCCCGGTCGAGCCGCTGGAGGAACTCCTCCAGCTCCTCCGTGTCGTCCTCGTCGCCGGGGTCGTCGGGCTGCCCGTCGCCGTCCCGGACCTCCATGACGGCGACGCGGAACAGGGGACGCGCCCCGGCCGTGTCGTCGGCGGCGAAGACCTCGGTGTCACCGTCGGCGCCCTCCCGCACGAGCACCCGCAGCACGGGCGCCGCCGCCGCGCGCAGGACGGTGGCCCGGCGCCGGCCCAGCAGCCCGGAGACGAGCGCGGTCAGGCCCAGCCCCGCCACCAGCCAGGCCGACGCCGGCAGCGCCCGTGCCCCCTCGCCCGCGTCCGGGCCGTGGGCGGGCAGGACGGCGACGCCGGCGACCCCGAGCGCGAGCAGGAGACCTCCGCACCCGACGAGGAACAGGCCACGGGGCAGCGACCGGCCGGCGCCCGGCAGCGGAGCGGTGATGCCGCCGGCCGCGTCCAGGGCCCGCTCCCGCTGTCCGCGCCGCGCCACCAGCCGCAGCACGGCCACCGCCCAGACCGACGCCAGGACGATCACGGCGGCCGGCCACAGCCTCCCGGGCCGCAGCACGACCAGCAGCACCGCCAGCACGGGCGCCGACACCGGCACGATCTCCGGGCGCACGTACAGCCACAGCGCGTGCAGCGCCAGCAGGGCCGCCGCCCACGGACGCCATCCGGCGGGGAGCGCCAGCAGCCCGGTGATCGCGGCAGCGGCGGCGGACGCGGTCAGCAGGTGCCCGGTCCGGGAGGGCAGCGGCACCCAGCGCGGCGGCAGCGCGTCGAGCCAGCGGCGGGGGTGCTCACCGCTCCAGGAGGGGCAGGCGGCGGGTACGGCCGCGGCGGGCAGCCGCAGCGGCCGTCCGGGATTCGTACTCATGGCAGTCCAGACACTCGACAGCGGCGAACGGTTGGCCCCGGCCACCGGCCACCGGCTACCAGGACACCCGCCCGCCACCGGTACGCCCTCACCGAGCGTCCCGGCCCCGGCGAACCACCCGCCCGAACAGGCCACCCAGGCAGCCACCCGCCCGGGCAGACCACACGGGCAGAACAGCCCTCACCCCAGAGAGCGGGGACGAAGCACACGAAGCACACCGGGACCCGCCCCGGCCGCAGCGGCGGACCGCCCCCGTCACGCCCAACGGGCACGGCCCCGCACACGAGAACCACGCTTCAGCCCGCCCAGGCCGCAGCCCCGGCTCCCGGTGGCAACCCCGGACGGCCCGGACGGCCCGGACGGCCCGGACGGCCCCCGAGGCTCCCTCAGCCCACGGCCAGCAGGATCGCCAGCAGCACCGCTCCGGCGACCGCGGGCGCGGCCACCTCGTAGGCCCAGCGCACGGTGATCTCGCCCTGCGCCGACTCGGCCTTCCCACGCCGTTCCAGGATGTCCCCCAGCTCGGTCATGATCTGGTCGGTCTGCGCCCGGGCCGGTCCCGTGTCCGGGCCGCGCGCGCCGAACCCGCCGAAGCCGAGGCCGCTCGGTGCGAGCGCCCCGCCCCGGCCGCCCGCCCCGCCCCGGGCCGCGTCCGCCGCCGCCCGCTGCTGCCGGCGGATCGCCTTCTTGCGGGCCCGCAGCGAGACGGGGATCGCCCACAGCTGGTACTTGGTGCCGGACTTGGCGAACACCTCGTTGGAGTAGCCGGAGCGCAGGTCGGCGATCTCGCCCCAGGGCAGGCTGATCACCCGGAACGGGTTGCGGACGCGCAGCCGGTCCTCGCCCGCGAACACCGCCGGGCGGAGCGTGAAGGCGAGCAGCAGCGGCACGATCAGGATCATCCCGGCCAGCGCCAGCCACGGGGTCCGGCCGTGGCCCTTGAACAGGGCGTCGAAGCCCAGCCAGAGGACGACCAGGAGCAGCAGCGCGCCGCCCACCAGCCCGAGGGGCGAGCGGTAGACGCGGTCCTTGGCGACGGGCGCCGGCGGCTGTGACGCGGGTGACGGATGGTCCGGGGTGGTCATGGCCCCGATTCTGCCCGACGCCGTCCGCGGCGCGGCCACGCGCCCGTGAACCGGCGCTCATCCGTGATCTCGGCCTCGGGGACGAGCACGGGGGTGTACAGCCGCTACGCGCGTAGATATGCTCGTCTGGTGACCATGCCCACTACCGCACCCACAGCTCGCGCTCTCGGTGACGTCACCGCGTCCGACAGCACGCTGCGCCGCTTCCTCCACGGGCTGCCCGGCGTCGACGCGGTCGGCCTGGAGGCGCGCGCGGCGTCCCTCGGCACCCGTTCCATCAAGACCACCGCGAAGGCGTACGCCATCGACCTCGCCATCTCGATGGTCGACCTGACGACGCTGGAAGGCGCGGACACCCCGGGCAAGGTCCGGGCGCTCGGCGCCAAGGCGGTCCACCCCGACCCCACGGACCGCACGACCCCGACGACGGCCGCGGTCTGCGTCTACCCCGACATGGTGGCCGTCGCCAAGGAGGCCGTCGCCGGTTCCGGCGTGAAGGTCGCCTCGGTGGCCACCGCCTTCCCGGCCGGCCGTGCCGCGCTCGGCGTGAAGCTGGCCGACGTCCGTGAGGCCGTCGCCGCCGGCGCCGACGAGATCGACATGGTCATCGACCGGGGCGCGTTCCTCGCCGGCAAGTACCTGAAGGTGTACGACGAGATCGTCGCCGTGAAGGAGGCCTGCGGGACGAGCGCCCGGCTGAAGGTCATCTTCGAGACCGGCGAGCTGTCGACGTACGACAACATCCGCCGTGCCTCCTGGCTCGGCATGCTGGCCGGCGCCGACTTCATCAAGACGTCGACGGGCAAGGTCGCCGTCAACGCCACGCCCGCGAACACCCTCCTCATGCTGGAGGCGGTCCGCGACTTCCGGGCCCAGACCGGCGTCCAGGTCGGCGTGAAGCCGGCCGGCGGCATCCGCACCAGCAAGGACGCGATCAAGTTCCTGGTCCTGGTCAACGAGACCGCGGGCGAGGACTGGCTGGACAACCACTGGTTCCGCTTCGGCGCCTCCTCGCTCCTGAACGACCTGCTGATGCAGCGCCAGAAGCTGGCCACCGGCCGCTACTCCGGTCCCGACTACGTGACGGTGGACTGATCCCCCATGGCATTCGAGTACGCACCCGCCCCCGAGTCCCGCGCGATCGTCGACATCGCGCCCTCGTACGGCCTGTTCATCGACGGCGAGTTCACCGAGGCGGCCGACGGCAAGGTCTTCAAGACCGTCTCGCCGTCGACGGAGGAGGTCCTCGCCGAGGTCGCCCAGGCCGGTTCCGAGGACGTCGACCGTGCCGTCAAGGCCGCCCGCAAGGCGTTCGAGAAGTGGTCCGCGCTGCCCGGCTCCGAGCGCGCCAAGTACCTGTTCCGCATCGCCCGGATCATCCAGGAGCGCAGCCGTGAGCTGGCGGTCCTGGAGACGCTGGACAACGGCAAGCCGATCAAGGAGACCCGCGACGCGGACCTCCCGCTGGTCGCCGCGCACTTCTTCTACTACGCGGGCTGGGCCGACAAGCTCGGCCACGCCGGCTTCGGCCCGGACCCGAAGCCGCTGGGCGTGGCCGGCCAGGTCATCCCGTGGAACTTCCCGCTGCTGATGCTGGCGTGGAAGATCGCCCCGGCCCTCGCGACCGGCAACACGGTCGTCCTGAAGCCCGCCGAGACGACCCCGCTGTCCGCCCTGTTCTTCGCGGACATCTGCCGCCAGGCGGGCCTGCCCAAGGGTGTCGTCAACATCCTCCCGGGCTACGGCGACACCGGCGCCGCGCTGGTCGCGCACCCCGACGTGGACAAGGTCGCCTTCACCGGCTCCACGGCCGTCGGCAAGGAGATCGCCCGCACGGTCGCCGGCACCCGCAAGAAGCTCACCCTCGAACTGGGCGGCAAGGGCGCGAACATCGTCTTCGACGACGCGCCGATCGACCAAGCCGTCGAGGGCATCGTCACCGGCATCTTCTTCAACCAGGGCCAGGTCTGCTGCGCGGGCTCCCGCCTGCTGGTCCAGGAGTCGATCCAGGACGAACTGCTGGACTCCCTCAAGCGCCGCCTGTCCACGCTCCGCCTCGGCGACCCGCTGGACAAGAACACCGACATCGGCGCGATCAACTCCGCCGAGCAGCTCGCCCGGATCACCGCGCTGGCCGAGCAGGGCGAGGCGGAGGGCGCCGAGCGCTGGTCGCCGGCCTGTGAACTCCCCTCCGCCGGTTACTGGTTCGCCCCGACGCTGTTCACGAACGTCACCCAGGCGCACACCATCGCCCGCGACGAGATCTTCGGCCCGGTGCTGTCGGTCCTCACCTTCCGTACGCCCGACGAGGCCGTCGCCAAGGCCAACAACACCCAGTACGGCCTCTCGGCCGGCATCTGGACCGAGAAGGGCTCGCGGATCCTGGCCGTCGCGAACAAGCTGCGCGCCGGCGTCGTCTGGTCCAACACGTTCAACAAGTTCGACCCGACCTCGCCGTTCGGCGGCTACAAGGAGTCGGGCTTCGGCCGCGAGGGCGGTCGTCACGGCCTGGAGGCGTACCTCGATGTCTGACCGACTCAGTGTGTTCAAGACCTACAAGCTGTACGTCGGCGGGAAGTTCCCGCGTTCCGAGAGCGGCCGGGTGTACGAGGTGCAGGACTCGAAGGGCAACTGGCTGGCCAACGCTCCGCTGTCCTCCCGCAAGGACGCCCGTGACGCGGTGGTCGCCGCGCGCAAGGCGTTCGGCGGCTGGTCCGGCGCGACCGCCTACAACCGCGGCCAGGTCCTCTACCGCGTCGCCGAGATGCTGGAGGGCCGCAAGGAGCAGTTCGTCCGGGAGGTCGCGGACGCGGAGGGCCTGTCGAAGTCGAAGGCGGCGGCCGTCGTGGACGCGACGGTCGACCGCTGGGTCTGGTACGCGGGCTGGACCGACAAGATCGCCCAGGTGATCGGCGGCGCCAACCCGGTCGCGGGCCCGTACTTCAACCTCTCCTCCCCGGAGCCGACCGGCGTGGTCGCCGTCCTGGCCCCGCAGGAGTCGTCCTTCCTCGGCCTGGTGTCGGTCGTGGCCCCGGTGATCGCCACCGGCAACACGGCGGTCGTGATCGCCTCCGAGAAGGCCCCGCTGCCGGCCCTGTCCCTGGGCGAGGTGCTGGCCACCTCCGACGTCCCGGGCGGTGTCGTCAACGTCCTGTCCGGCCGTACGGCGGAGATCGCGGCGCCGCTGGCCGCGCACCAGGACGTCAACGCGATCGACCTCGCGGGCGCGGACGAGGGCCTGGCGAAGGAACTGGAGATCGCGGCGGCCGACAATCTGAAGCGGGTGCTCCGTCCACAGGCTGTGGATTACTTCGAGACGCCGGGGACCGAGCGGATGACGGCGTTCCTGGAGACCAAGACGGTGTGGCACCCGACGGGGGCGTTGGGCGCGGCCGGTTCCTCCTACTGACGGGGTCCGGGCGGGGAACCGTCGGCCGCGGGCTTTGCCGTGGCCGGTCGCGCCCGCGCGGCGGAGCCGCGTGCCGGACCCCGCCCCGCGCCCCTTCGGGGGCGCTCTCAGCGGCCCAGGGCTCCCAGGACCTGGCCGAGCACCGGAACGCTGCCGAGTGACGGCGCCTGCGCCAGCGGGCGCGTCAGCGTCTGGGAGCCCACCGGCTTGAAGTCGGCCAGCTGGGTGCCCACGCCGTTGTCGAGCGGGTCCACGCCCGTGCCCGCGAGCGGGTTGGGCTTGAGACCGGCGACCGGGCCGGTGACGTAACCCACCGTGCCGGTCAGGGCGCGCGCGCCCGCCTGGGGATCGACGTTGCCGAGGTTCACGGGGCGGTAGTTGAGGCCCACGCCGGGGATCGAGTCGGCGGACGCCGTCGCCGCCCCCGCGCACAGGGCCGCTCCGGCGGTCGCGAGGACGATCAGGGCGCGCTGCGCAGTGGAGTGCTGGGGGGAGGTGTGTCGGGCCATCGCTGGTGCCACCTTCTGGTGCGCAGGGTAAGGATGTCGACACGTAGGGTAGTTGAGGCGAGACTCACGCTCAAAAGCCGACCCGCGGGGTCGGCAGGGCGCCCCCCATGCGTCAAACTGGTGTTCCGTGAGCATTCATCCCCCGTATCCCGCCCGTGTCGTGCTGCTGAGCGGCCCCTCGGGCTCGGGCAAGTCACTCGTCGCCGCCCGTTCCGGGCTCCCTGTGCTGCGCCTGGACGACTTCTACAAGGAGGGTGACGATCCGACTCTGCCGCTGGTGGAGGGGAGTTCGGACATCGACTGGGATCACCCGGGGTCGTGGGACGCGGACGTCGCGGTCGAGGCCATCGCCCGGCTGTGCGCCACGGGATCGACGCCGGTGCCGGTGTACGACATCTCGCTGAGCGCCCGTACCGGCGAGGAGACGCTCCACATCGGCCGTACCCCGCTGTTCATCGCGGAGGGCATCTTCGCCGCCGAGATCGTCGAGCGCTGCCGGGAACTGGGCCTGCTCGCGGACGCGCTGTGCCTGTCCCGGGGCCCGGCCACCACCTTCCGGCGCCGCTTCCTGCGCGATCTGAAGGAGGGCCGCAAGTCGGTGCCGTTCCTGCTGCGCCGCGGCTGGCGGCTCATGCGCGCGGAGCGGTCGATCGTCGCCCGCCAGGTGTCGCTCGGCGCGCACCCCTGCGACCGGGACGAGGCACTGGGCCGGCTCGCGGCAGCGGCGGCGGGCCGGCAGGTACGGCAGCGGACGGCGGCGTAACGCCCGTACCGCCCCCTGCGCACGAAGGGAACGGGGCCGGCAGGACCCCCGGCCCACCAGCCCCGTTCCCTTCGCTCCCCCGTTTCCCCCGTGTTCCCCCGTGTTCCCCCGAAGGTCCACCCCCCAGTGGCCCCCGCTTTCCCCCGTCGTCCCCCCGGACCTCAGGCGACCAGCTCGCCGAAGGCGTCCTCCTCGTCACGGCCGAAGCTGAGGACCTCGTCCTCGCGCAGCCGGCGCAGCGAGCGCCAGATGCTGGACTTCACCGTGCCGACACTGATGCCGAGGATCTCCGCGATCTCCGGGTCCGTGCGGCCCTCGTAGTAGCGCAGAACCAGCATGGTGCGCTGGAGTTCGGGCAACCGGGCCAGCGCCTGCCACAGGACCGCGCGCAGCTCGGTGCCGCGCATCGCGTCCGTGTCGGAGGGCGTCTCCGGCAGTTCCTCGGTCGGGTACTCGTTGAGCTTGCGGCGCCGCCAGGCGCTGATGTGCAGGTTGGTCATGGTGCGGCGGAGGTATCCGCCGACCGCGGCCTTGTCGCTGATCCGGTCCCACGCCCGGTAGGTCGAGAACAGCGCGCTCTGCAACAGGTCCTCGGCCTCGAAGCGGTCGCCGGTCAGGTGGTAGGCGGTGGCGTACAGGGAGGCGCGGCGCTCCTGGACGTAGGCGGTGAACTCCGCCTCGGTCAGCGAACGACGCTCCCCCGGGTCCTCCCCGTACGCGGCTCCCCCGTGAGCTTCCCCCCGTGTGTCAACCACCGCCATGTACGCGGTGTGCTGACGCCCGGTGCCGCGAGCGCACCCCCGCCCGCTCACGGCACCGGACTTCTCCGATCCCCGGTGCACGTCGTGCAGACGCGTGACCACTGCGCTGGTGCTGATGCTGTGCAGCGTGTTCATCTCGCGCTCCCCGTCGTGGACTTCCGGTGACTCCGTCTTGCCCGGGCTGGTTCCGGCCGGCGGCCTTGCCCGTGCCCAAAAGACTGCCGGGGTGACTTCATGGCCATGTCTGCCGACTGTCACAGACCTGTCACAGGGGTCCCGCCCGGGCAGGTCACACACCGCGCACAGCCGGTGGCGTTGCGGATGGCCTGGTCCCGGCAGGTCGTACGGTGACCCCTCCATGGGCCAGAATGAGCCCGTGCCTTCCCTGTTGCTGATCGAGGACGACGACGCCATCCGTACGGCCCTGGAGCTCTCCCTGACGCGCCAGGGACACCGGGTGGCCACCGCTGCCAGCGGCGAGGACGGTCTGAAGCTGCTGCGCGAGCAGCGGCCGGACCTCGTCGTGCTGGACGTGATGCTGCCCGGCATCGACGGGTTCGAGGTGTGCCGGCGCATCCGGCGCACGGACCAGCTGCCGATCATCCTGCTGACCGCGCGCAGCGACGACATCGACGTCGTGGTCGGGCTGGAGTCCGGCGCCGACGACTATGTCGTCAAGCCGGTGCAGGGGCGGGTGCTGGACGCCCGGATCCGGGCCGTGCTGCGGCGCGGGGAGCGCGAGTCCAGCGACTCGGCGACCTTCGGCAACCTCGTCATCGACCGGTCGGCGATGACCGTCACGAAGAACGGCGAGGACCTCCAGCTCACCCCGACCGAGCTGCGGCTGCTGCTGGAGCTGAGCCGGCGGCCCGGTCAGGCGCTGTCCCGGCAGCAACTGCTGCGGCTGGTGTGGGAGCACGACTACCTCGGTGACTCCCGCCTGGTCGACGCGTGTGTGCAGCGGCTGCGCGCGAAGGTGGAGGACGTGCCGTCCTCGCCGACGCTCATCCGTACCGTCCGTGGTGTCGGCTACCGCCTGGACGCCCCTCAGTGACCGATACGCAAGGGGGGTTGCGCGGCTGGGCCGCGGGGCGCGGGGGAAGTCTGTCGCGGCTCAGGTTCACCAGCCTCAGGCTGCGCCTGGTCGTCGTCTTCGGGCTGGTGGCCCTCACGGCCGCCGTGTCCGCGTCCGGCATCGCCTACTGGCTGAACCGGGAGGCCGTGCTCACCCGCGCCCAGGACGCGGTGCTGCGCGACTTCCGGCAGGAGATGCAGAACCGCGCGGGCGCGCTGCCGGAACACCCGACACAGGACCAGGTGCAGCGCGCGGCCGGCCAGATGGCCGCCAGCAGCCAGCACTTCAGCGTGCTCTTGGTCGCCCAGGACGCCGACGGCAAGACCGTCTACGGCAACTCGGGCGGCATCAACGGCTTCTCGCTGGAGGACGTGCCCCGGTCGCTGCGGGCCGCCGTGACCAGGCGGCAGAGCGTCACCGACTCCAACAAGGATCCGTACCACCTGTACTGGCAGCGGATCGTGGACCACGGCACGCCCTACCTGGTGGCCGGCACGCGCGTGATCGGCGGCGGTCCGACCGGCTACATGGCGAAGTCCCTGGAGCCCGAGGCGAAGGACC
This sequence comes from Streptomyces corchorusii, assembly GCF_001514055.1. Classification (NCBI taxonomy): domain Bacteria; kingdom Bacillati; phylum Actinomycetota; class Actinomycetes; order Kitasatosporales; family Streptomycetaceae; genus Streptomyces; species Streptomyces corchorusii. Next base: position 228,608 of record NZ_KQ948354.1, read on the forward strand.
TCAACTCGCTGGCCTGGTCGCTGGGCATCGCCACCGGGCTCGCGCTGATCGGCGCCGCGCTGCTCGCGCAGGCCGCCGCCACGACCGTGCTGAAGCCCGTGCACCGGCTGGGCGTGGCCGCGCGACGGCTCGGCGAGGGCAGGCTGGACACCCGGTTGCGGGTGTCCGGCACCGACGAACTCGCCGATCTGTCCCGGACGTTCAACAACGCGGCCGAGGCGCTGGAGCAGCGGGTCGCGGAGATGGCCGCGCGGGACGAGGCCTCGCGCCGGTTCGTGGCCGACATGAGCCATGAGCTGCGCACGCCGCTCACCGCCATCACCGCCGTCACCGAGGTGCTGGAGGAGGAGCTGGAGGCGGAGACCGGCAGCATGGACCCGATGATCGAGCCCGCCGTCCGGCTGGTGGTCAGCGAGACCCGGCGGCTGAACGACCTCGTCGAGAACCTGATGGAGGTCACCCGCTTCGACGCCGGCACCGCCCGGCTGGTCCTGGACGACGTCGACATCGCCGACCAGATCACCGCGTGCATCGACGCCCGCGCCTGGCTGGACGCGGTCGAGCTGGACGCCGAGCGCGGCATCCACGCCCAGCTCGACCCGCGCCGCCTCGACGTCATCCTCGCCAACCTGATCGGCAACGCGCTCAAGCACGGCGGGTCGCCGGTACGGGTGTCGGTCCGGGAGGCGGACGACTCGGTCGAGATCCAGGTCCGCGACCACGGGCCCGGCATCCCGGAGGACGTCCTCCCGCACGTCTTCGACCGCTTCTACAAGGCGAGCGCCTCCCGGCCGCGCTCCGAGGGCAGCGGGCTCGGCCTGTCCATCGCCCTGGAGAACGCCCACATCCACGGCGGCGGGATCACCGCGGCCAACTCCCCGGACGGCGGCGCGGTGTTCACGCTCCGGCTGCCACGGGACGCCTCCCGGCTGACCGAGGAGGACGGCGGGGACACCAAGGGCGGCGAGGCCGGCCACGACAGCTCGGGGAAGGAGGGGTCATGACCGTACGACGCCTGCTGGCGCTGCCCCTCCTGGGCGTGCTGCTCACCGGCTGCGGCATCCGGGCCACGGAGGTGCCGACCGACTTCGGGCCGGCGCCGTCCCGGGTGCCGTGCTCGCTGGCCGGGCCCGACGCGTCCGCGCAGTCCGCGCGCGGGGTGCCGGTGCAGGTGTTCCTGCTGTGCGGGGCGTCCCTGGTGGCCGTCGACCGGACCGTGCGGGTCCCGGAGGGCACCCCGGACGCCCAGCGGCGGGTGATCGTGGCGCAGGGACTGCTGGACCAGCTGGCCACGTCACCGTCCGCGGCGGAGCGGTCCGCGGGCTATACGACGTACGTGCCGGGCGGCCTCCGGGTGAGCGGGCCCGGCCCGAAGGACCCCGAGGACACGCTCCGGCTGGGCACGGCGCCGTCGCGGCTCACCTCCTACGCCCTGGCGCAGTTGGTGTGCACCCTGTCCGACTCGGCGGCGACGGAGGACGACGGCTCGGTCATCCTGGCCGGCCCCGCCCCTGACCCCCTGCGCCGCTACGCCTGCACGGACGAGGTCCGCGACCACCCGGGCACCACACAGCCACCGTCGAGCGGGGTACCGGACGCGTAGCGCTGCGCTGGGCTTGCGCGGGGGGTCGGGTGCCGTTCGCCTCCGGCGGGGGGCGTGGGGTTGCCTTGGGCGAGGGGCGGTGTGACGGCTGCGTCGGGTGGGGGCGGTGTCGCGGGTAGCCGCCGTAGGGGGCCCGGCCGTCGCCCGGCTGCGGGTCCGTGGGGGCCGCTCGCGCAGTTCCCCGCGCCCCTTCGGGCGCTCCCCTGCGGCTGCGCGGCTGCGCGCGGGGTGTTGGGGTTGCCTTTGGCGAGGGGCGGTGTGACGGCTGCGTCGGGTGGGGGCGGTGTCGCGGGTAACCGCCGTGGGGGGCCCGGCCGTCGCCCGGCTGCGGGTCCGTGGGGGCCGCTCGCGCAGTTCCCCGCGCCCCTTCGGGCGCTCCCCTGCGGCGGTGCGGGTGAGCGGGCCAACCCCAGGCCCGCAGGAGTGCCCCGCCGTCCAGCCGCCGCGCGCCGCACGAGGCAAAACGTTTCCACGGCGGAACCAATCGGGCCCGCCCCCGCGTCTAGGGGGTCGTGCAGCGTCAAGGCTCCATCGGCGGCAGCGCCGCGATCCGCATCCGTGTGACGGGAGGTGTCCTCCTCGTCGCACATCTCGCCCTCGTCGCCTGGCTGATGCTGCGCCCCCTGGACGTCCCCTGGGTGATGCCCCCGAACCTGCGCCCGCTGGCCGGCATCCGGGCCGACCTGGCGCTGGGCTGGCCGCGGGCGGTCAGACCCCTCGGCGAGGGACTGGCGCTGCTCGCCCCGCTGGGCGTGCTGCTGCCGATGGCGCACGGCAGGCTCACCGTCTCCCCGGTCGCGTCCCTGATCCGTACGGCCGCGGCCGGTGCCCTCCTCTCCCTCGGCATCGCCCTGGTGCAGACCGGCGTGCCGGGCAGGGTCGTGGACGTGGACTCGCTGCTGCTGAACACGGGGGGCGTCGTCCTCGCCCACCTGGCCGTCGTACCGGCGGCCCGCGCCTGGCTGCGGCGCCGGGACGCGCGGGAACCCGGCGCTCCCGAACCGGCGGTCTCCGTCCAGGAGGAGCTGTCTCAGGGCCGTACCCCGACGATTCCCAGGGTCGGTATCGCCCCTTAGAGTGATGCTTCGTCCCCTTCGTCTCCGTACCGTTGAAGGCAGTTGAAGGGTCCCGGACCGGGGCCCGCCACCGGCTCGTGAGCGAGCCGACGACCACGGAGGAGCCGACATGACCGCCCTTTCCCGCCCCACCCACGGCCGCGTGATCGGCGGAGTCTGCGCCGGACTGGCCCGCCGCTTCGGCACCTCGGCCACGACGATGCGGGTGATCTTCCTGGTGTCCTGCCTGCTGCCGGGCCCGCAGTTCCTGCTCTACATAGCGCTGTGGCTGCTGCTGCCGTCCGAGGACAAGGCCCGCACCGCCTGGTGAGCCGGGGCACCGGCGCGGACACGGGCGCGGGCACGCCACAGGGGCGCGTCCGGACCTGCCGGTGCGCCCCGCGCGGGTCGGACGGAAGCCGGGTTCAGCCGACCGGGAGCCCGTTGATCGGCACGCCGTGCGTGGGCAGACCCCGCAACGGCAGTCCGCCGAGCAGACCGGCGACCGGCTTGGTCGGCCCCTCGGCGAGGACGCTCTCGACGACGGGCTGCGCGGTGGCCGCGCCCTTGCCGACGGCCGGCAGGGCCGCGGCGACACCCGTCTTGGCCACGGGCTTCACCGTCTTCACGGCACCGCTGTCCGGCAGCGCCTCGATGACCTGCTCGGGCGGCAGCATCTTGGTGACGGTGTTCAGCGTCCGGCCGGCGTCCGGGCCGGCCGGGGCCGCGTCGGCCGCGCCCGCACCGACGGCGGCGAAAGCGGCGCCGAGGGCGGCGACACCGAGGGTCTTGGCAGCAGACTGCTTCATGGTGAATGCGTCCTTGCATGCGGAGACGGGAGATCACAAACGATCTGAGCGGTCCACGACCGTAAACATCCCCGGCCACCCGCCGCAAACACCGAAATGCGGACGCCTTGTGAAAGTGCGCCCGCATTCCGCTCCGGCAAGGACCCGGCCGCTACGCCTCAGAACCGCCAGAACCGCTGGTGGACGCGGTCTGGCGGAACAGCCATTCGGATTTGAGCTCGGCATATCCGGGCTTGATGACGTCATTGATCATCGCGAGTCGTTCATCGAAAGGAATGAACGCTGATTTCATCGCATTGACGGAGAACCACTGGATATCGTCGAGCGTGTAACCGAACGCCTCGACGAGGTGCTCGAATTCCTGGCTCATCGTGGTGTGGGACATCAGCCGGTTGTCGGTGTTCACGGTGGCCCGGAAGTGCAGCCGGCGCAGCAGCCCGATGGGGTGCTCGGCGTAGGAGGGCGCGGCCCCGGTCTGGAGGTTGGAGCTGGGGCACAGCTCCAGCGGGATCCGCTTGTCCCGCACGTAGGAGGCGAGCCGACCCAGCTTCACCGAGCCGTCCTCGCGGACCTCGATGTCGTCGATGATCCGCACTCCGTGTCCGAGCCGGTCGGCGCCGCACCACTGGAGCGCCTGCCAGATGGACGGCAGTCCGAAGGCCTCGCCGGCGTGGATGGTGAAGTGGTTGTTCTCGCGCTTGAGGTATTCGAAGGCGTCCAGGTGCCGGGTGGGCGGGTAGCCGGCCTCGGCGCCGGCGATGTCGAAGCCGACCACGCCCGCGTCCCGGTACCGGTTGGCGAGTTCGGCGATCTCCAGGGAGCGGGCGGCGTGCCGCATGGCGGTGAGCAGGGCGCCCACCCGGATGCGGTGGCCGTTCTCGCGGGCGAGCCGCTCGCCCTGCCGGAACCCCTCGTTGACGGCTTCGACGACCTCTTCCAGGGACAGCCCGCGGTCGAGGTGCTGCTCGGGCGCGTACCGCACCTCGGCGTAGACGACCCCGTCCTCGGCGAGGTCCTCGGCGCACTCGCGGGCGACCCGGACCAGGGCCTCCTTGGTCTGGAGCACGCCGACGGTGTGCCGGAAGGTCTCCAGGTACCGTTCCAGCGAGCCGGAGTCGGCGGCCTCCTGGAACCAGATGCCCAGCTTGTCCGGGTCGGTCTCGGGAAGGTCGGCGTACCCGGTCTCCCGGGCGAGGTCTACGACGGTGCCCGGGCGGAGCCCGCCGTCGAGATGATCGTGCAGCAGTACCTTGGGCGCCCGGCGGATCTGGTCCGCGGTGGGGGCGTTCCCGGTCGGTGCGGTCTGGCTCGTCATTTCCGCACTCTAACTCCTACGCGCGTAGAGCACCCGGTGCGTGACGACAATTTCCCGGCACCTTTCCGTCGATACGCAACGGTGACCGGGCGCACGGGTTTAGTACACCGCGCCTTCTGACACTGTTCTGCCATGGGACAGCAAGCGACGCCGGTCCGAACGGCCGGGCTGGGGAAGGCAGTCGGCGCGGAGCCGACGTCGGTGAGCGGAGCGGTGCTGCTGCTCCCCGGCGGGGAGGAGGTCTCCGTGCGCCGGCCGTCCCCTGTCCGGGCGATGACCCTCGTCCGCTCCCTGGGCCGCGCGCTCGCCCGCGCGGGCCGGGGCGAGGGGCTGGCCGTCCATCCCGTGCGGTACCGCTACCGCGGCTGGAACGGCAGCGAGGCCCATCTGGCGGCCGATGCCGAGTGGGCCGCCGACGAGGTCGTACGGCGGTACGGGGACGTTCCCGTGTGCCTGGTGGGCGTGGACATGGGCGGACGCGCGGCGCTGCGGGCCGGCGGACACGAGGCGGTCAACTCCGTGGTGGCGCTGGCCCCCTGGCTGCCGGAGGAGGACGTCGCCGCGCCGGCCGAGCCGGTGAAGCAGCTCGTCGGGCGGCGGGTGCTGATCGCCCACGGCACGAACGACGAACGGACCGATCCCGAGCTGTCGTTCCGGTTCGCGGCGCGGGCGAAGAAGGTGAACCGGGAGGTGTGCCGGTTCGAAGTGCACTCCGACGGGCACGGGTTGCACGGGCACCGGGACGAAGTGCTCTGTCTGGCGGTGGATTTCGTGCTGGGCGCGTTGTTCGGACACACCGTGTCGCGCCCCGTGGAGGACGCGTTGGCGGCGCCGCCGCCGATCGGCTTGCGGATGCCGTTGGCCGCGGGGTTCGGCAGGTCCTGGAAACGGTAGGGCGGGGCGTCCCTCAGGCCGGCAGCAAGGTGCCCCTCCTGGAGAGGAGGAACTTCTTGAAGGCCGCCACCGGCGGGGTGTCGGGGCGGTCGGCCAGCCAGGCCACGCCGATCTCGCGGACCGCCCTGGGGGCCGTGACCGTCAGTTCCACCACACCCGGGCGCGGGACGGTCGGGGGCGGCAGAAGGGCGACCCCGAGGCCCGCCGCCACCAGGCCGCGCAGCGTCTCCGCCTCCTCGCCCTCGAAGGCGATGCGGGGCTTGAAGCCGGCCTCGCGGCAGAGGTCGTCCGTGATGCGGCGCAGGCCGTAGCCCGGTTCCAGGGTGACGAAGGTTTCCTCGGCCGCTTCTGCCAGGCGGATGCGGCGGCGAGCCGCCAGCCGGTGGTCCGCGGGGACGACCAGGCGCAGTTTCTGCTCGTCCAGGCGGCGGGCGACCAGGTCGGGGGCGTCGGGGACGGGCGAGGTGAGGCAGAGGTCGAGTGCGCCGGCGCGGAGCCCCTCCAGCATGGCCTCGCCGTAGTTCTGGACGAGGCTGAAGCGCACGCGCGGGTGGTCGGCGCGGAAGGCGTGCAGCAGACCGGGTACCGTCTCGGCGCCCATGGTGTGCAGGAAGCCGAAGGCGACCTTGCCGGTGGCCGGGTCGGCGTCCGCGCGGACCTCCTCGGCGGCGCGCCCGATCTCGGCGAGGGCCCGCTCGACGGAGGCGAGGAAGGTACGGCCGGCGGTGGTCAGGGAGACCGTGCGGCCGTGGCGGGCGAACAGGTCGACACCCAGGTCCCGCTCCAGGCGGACCATCGCCCGCGACAGGGTGGACTGGGGGACGTTCAGCTCCTGCGCGGCCCGGGTGACGTGCTCGGTGCGGGCCACGCCGGCGAAGTACGCGAGACGGGGCGCGAGCAACAGCGCCATGTCTTCTGTGTCACTGGACGGTGACAGTCGCGTCTGTGAGCTCTGCTGATGCACCATGGGAACGATTATGGCGATTCCATGCATTGGACGCATGAGTGGGGCCGTGTCTACGGTCGAAGCATGTCTCCCGCCAGTACCGGGGCGTCCGCCAGCGTGGACGCCGTTCCGCCCGTCCGTGCCTCCGACTCCGACTCCGACTCCCGGCTGACCCCGGGCGGCCCCGGCTACCGCCGGATGAGCCTCGCCCTGTTCCTCGCCGGAGTCGCGACCTTCGCCCTCCTCTACTCCACCCAGGCCCTGCTGCCGCTGATCTCCGGGGAGTTCGGGGTCGCGGCGAGCGAGGCGAGCTGGACCGTGGCCGCGGCGACCGGTGGCCTGGCGCTGTTCGTGCTGCCGATGAGCGCGCTGTCGGAGCGGTTCGGGCGCCGTACGGTGATGACCGCCTCGCTGGCCGTGGCCGTCACGGTCGGCATGCTCGTGCCCTTCGCGCCGTCGCTCGGCGCGCTGGTGGTGCTGCGGGCGGTGCAGGGCGCCGCGCTGGCCGGACTGCCGGCCTCGGCGCAGGCGTACCTGGCGGAGGAGGTGCGGCCGAAGGCACTGGTCACGGCGATCGGGCTGTTCGTGGCGGGCAACAGCGTGGGCGGCATGAGCGGCCGGGTGATCACCGGCTGGGTCGCGCAGGAGTGGGGCTGGCGGGTGTCGGTCGGGGTGATCGGCGCGCTCGCGGTGGCGTGCGCGGTGGCGTTCCGGCTGCTGCTGCCGGCCCCGAGGCACTTCACGGCGGGTTCGCTGCGCCCGCGGGTGCTGCTCGGCACCGTCCGCGACCACCTCTCCGACCCGCTGCTGCGCCGCCTGTACGCGATCGGCGCGCTGTTCATGACGGTCTTCGGCGGTGTGTACACGGTCATCGGCTACCGGCTGACGGCGGCGCCGTTCGGGCTGCCGCAGGGCATCGTGGGCTCGATCTTCCTGGTCTACCTGGTGGGTGCGGTCTCCGCCTCGGCCGCGGGCCGGCTGGTGGGCCGCCTCGGCCGCCGGGGCGCGCTGTATCTCGCGGGCGGTACGACGGCGGCGGGGCTGCTGCTGTCCCTGACCGCCTCCCTGGTGCTGGTGCTGGCGGGCCTGGTGCTGATCACGGCGGGCTTCTTCGCCGGGCACGCGGTGGCCTCCTCGGCGGTCAGCAAGACGGCCACGCACGGCCGGGCCCAGGCGTCGGCGCTGTACCAGTCCGCGTACTACATCGGCTCCAGCGTCGGCAGTACGGTCGGCGCGCTGGCCTTCCACGCGAACGGCTGGTCGGGCACGGTCGGCGTCGGTCTCCTCGCGGTCCTCGGCGTCGTCACGATCACCGTGCTCGGCTCGCGGGCGGCCCGGGTGGCGGCCCGGCGGGAGCCGGTGGGCGCGCACTGACCCGGCGCACCCCGCCCGGCTTCCCCGGGCGACCATTACGAGCTGGGCCTTTCCCCACTCCGGGGGCCATTGTCAGTGGGCTGCGGTAGCTTCCCAAGTGCTGGGGCGCGACGGCGCGCTACAGGGACGGCCACAGGGGTGGGTGGACGATGGGCAACAGCACGGCGACGGCGGACCTGGACGTCGCACTGGAGAAGCACCGGACCGAGCTGACCGGGTACTGCTACCGGATGCTCGGTTCCTCCTTCGAGGCCGAGGACGCGGTGCAGGACACCCTGGTGCGGGCCTGGCGGAGCTACGACAAGTTCGAGGGCCGGTCCAGCCTGCGCTCGTGGCTGTACCGGATCGCGACGAACGTGTGCCTGGACATGCTGGCGGCGGGCAGCAAGCGGGCCCGGCCGATGGACCTGTCGGAGGCGACCCCGCTCGCGCGGGCGGCGCTCTCCCCGCGCCCGGACAACACCTGGCTGGAGCCGATGCCGGACGCGCGCGTGCTCCCGGCCGTGCAGGACCCGGCGGAGGCGGCGGTCGCCAAGGAGTCGATCCGGCTCGCCTTCATGGCGGCCCTCCAGCAGCTGCCGCCCAAGCAGCGGGCGGTGCTGATCCTGCGCGAGGTGCTGGCCTGGAGGGCGAGCGAGGTGGCCGAACTGCTGGACACCACGGTCGCCTCGGTGAACAGCGCCTTGCAGCGGGCGCGGGCCACGCTCGCGGAGCGCGGGGACGCGGGTGCCGAGGGGGCGGTGTCCGATCCGCTGGACGAGGAGCAGCAGAAGCTGCTGGAGCGTTACGTCAAGGCGTTCGAGGGCTATGACATGACGGCGCTGACGGCGCTGCTGCACGAGGACGCCATCATGACGATGCCGCCGTTCGACCTGTGGCTGCGCGGCACGGCGGACATCACCGGTTTCATGACCACCCTGGGCGCCTCCTGCGCCGGTTCCCGGCTGCTGCCGGTCCGGGCCAACGGCCTGCCGGGCTTCGCGCACTACAAGCCGGACCCGGAGAACGGCGGGTTCAGCCCGTGGGCGGTGCAGGTGCTGGAGATCTCAGACGGCCGGATCACCGGATTCCACTGCTTCCTCGACACCCAGCGCTGGTTCCCGCTCTTCGATCTGCCCCTCCACCTGGAGGCGGAGTCCGACGAGGTCGAGAAGGGCGCCTAGCGCGGGGTCGGGGTCCCGCAGCCGTATCCGCCCGCCGGCCCGGCGGGCGGTCAGCTCCAGCCGGGCCAGCAGGTCGACGGCCGCCAGTCCCGGCGGTCCGAGCCCGCCTACGTCGCACACGACCACCCCGGTCCCGCCGGCCTCCAGCAGCGCCCGCACATCGGCACACAGCCCCGGCACATCGTCCCGACGGACGGGCCCGGGCAGCACCAGCACGGCGGGGGTCTCGGCATCCACGTGCGGTAGACCGGCGGGGCGGGCGGAACTCATCGGGGGCGGTGGCGTGCCGCGATGCCGGTCGGGGCGGCGGGGGGCGGCGGTGTCGGGGTGACGCCGGTCAGTCGACCGGGAACTCGCCGGTGTCGATGGTGAGGCCGAACGGCTCCGGCAGCTCGATCAGGTCGCCGAACTTGACCGCCTTGAGGACCCGGTAGCCGTCGCCCTTCGGCTCGCCGTAGAGCGTCGCGGTGGGGCCTCCGGGGGCCCAGCGGTCGATCAGGAGGTACAGCGGGATACCGGCGGTGGCGTAGGCGGCGGGCTTGCTGACGCGATCGTGGCCGGCGTTGGACTTGGAAGTGACCTCGACGACGAGTTCGGCGAGGACGGCGGGGAGGTGGGAGTCCGACTCGGGATGCTCCGGCACCGGCGCAACCACCAGGTCAGGGATGAGCATGCCCAGTCGTGACGGCACGGCGATGGCCAGTGTCTGGAAGATCCCCCACTCTTCGGGGACCACGGAGTAGAGGCGACGCTGGATGCGGGCCGCGATCACGTGGTGACGAAACGCGGGAGCAGGTGACACGGTGATGATCCCCTCGATGATCTCCACCTTGCTGCCCTCGGGCCATTCCATCTCCTCCCAGTACCGGACGAGGTCGTCCCAGTTCTGGTCGGAGTCCTGGCTGACGGTGAGTGCGCTCATGGCCGTCTCCTATCGGTGCGTCACCGATCCCAGCATGGTGATCGGGACCGGTGGAGGCCCACCGGTCCCGTTCACCCGAAAGGGGCGTGACAGCAACGGCCTACGGCCGCGGGCGCAGGTCAGGCGATGCGTTCCCGCACCACCGGCGTGGCCTGGAAGGCCGTACCCGGGGCCGCGATGTCGTAGGAGCCCTCAACCGCCTGGAGCGCGTACTCGAAGCGCTCCGGGGTGTCGGTGTGCAGGGTCAGCAGGGGCTGGCCCTCGGTCACCGTGTCGCCCGGCTTGGCGTGCAGCTCGATGCCCGCGCCCGCCTGCACCGGGTCCTCCTTGCGGGCCCGGCCGGCGCCCAGGCGCCAGGCGCCGACGCCGATGTCGTACGCGTCGAGGCGGGTCAGGACGCCGGAGGCCGGGGCCTTGACGACGTGCTGCTCCTTCGCGGTGGGCAGCGGCGCGTCCGGGTCGCCGCCCTGCGCCGCGATCATCCGGCGCCAGACGTCCATCGCCGAGCCGTCGGCGAGGGCCTTCGCGGGGTCGGCGTCCTTGATGCCCGCCGCGTCGAGCATCTCGCGGGCCAGGGCGATGGTCAGTTCCACGACGTCCGCGGGGCCGCCGCCCGCCAGGACCTCGACCGATTCGCGGACCTCCAGGGCGTTGCCCGCCGTGAGGCCGAGCGGGGTGGACATGTCCGTCAGCAGCGCGACCGTCTTCACGCCGTGGTCGGTGCCGAGGCCGACCATCGTGGAGGCCAGCTCGCGGGCGTCCTCGATCGTCTTCATGAAGGCGCCGGTGCCCACCTTCACGTCCAGCACCAGGGAGCCGGTGCCCTCGGCGATCTTCTTCGACATGATCGAGGAGGCGATCAGGGGGATCGCCTCGACCGTGCCGGTGACGTCGCGCAGGGCGTAGAGCTTCTTGTCGGCGGGGGCCAGGCCGTCGCCCGCCGCGCAGATCACCGCGCCCGTGGTGTCCAGGACGTTCAGCATCTCCTCGTTGGAGAGCAGCGCGCGCCAGCCGGGGATCGACTCCAGCTTGTCCAGGGTGCCGCCGGTGTGGCCGAGGCCCCGGCCGGAGAGCTGCGGGACGGCCGCGCCGCAGGCGGCGACGAGCGGGGCCAGCGGGAGGGTGATCTTGTCGCCGACGCCGCCCGTGGAGTGCTTGTCGGCCGTCGGGCGGGACAGCGAGGAGAAGTCCATGCGCTCGCCGGAGGCGATCATGGCCGCGGTCCAGCGGGCGATCTCGCGGCGGTTCATGCCGTTCAGCAGGATCGCCATGGCGAGCGCGGACATCTGCTCGTCGGCGACCTCGCCCCGGGTGTACGCGTCGATGACCCAGTCGATCTGCTCGTCGGTCAGCTCACCGCGGTCCCGCTTGGTGCGGATGACGGAGATGGCGTCCATGGCCATGGCGGGGGTGGTTCCTTCCGGGAGGTGCGAAGTGTGCGGCCCCCCTGCGAGCGGGGCAGGGGGGCCGTACGGCATTACTGGGTGAGATGGTCCGGGCCGAAGGCCTGGGGCAGCATCTCGGAGAGCGGGAGGATGCCCGCCGGGGTGTCCAGCAGCAGGTCCGGGCCGCCGAACTCGTAGAGCAGCTGGCGGCAGCGACCGCACGGGACCAGCAGGGCGCCGGTGCCGTCGACGCACGTGAAGTGCGTCAGCCGGCCACCGCCCGTGCGCTGGAGCTGGGAGACCAGGCCGCACTCGGCGCACAGGCCGAGGCCGTAGGAGGCGTTCTCGACGTTGCAGCCGGTGACCGTGCGGCCGTCGTCGACCAGGGCCGCCACGCCGACCGGGTAGCCGGAGTAGGGGGCGTAGGCGTGGGTCATGGCCTCGCGCGCCTCGGCGCGCAGGGCGTCCCAGTCGAAGTCGGCGGCTCGCCCGGTCACTTGCCCTGTCCCTTCCGGTAGCGCATGCCGTCCGCCTTCGGCATCCGCAGGCGCTGCGCGGACAGCGACAGCACCAGCAGCGTGACGACGTACGGGGTGGCGCCGACGAAGTCGCTGGGGACCTCGTCGGTGAGCAGGTACCAGACGAGGACCAGCGCGGCCATGACGGCGCTGACCACGCCCTGCACCAGGGCCTTCTTGTAGAGCTTCCAGCCGGCCAGCAGCGCGAGCAGGACGACCAGCAGCAGGAGCAGGGCGTGGACGGTCACGCCGCCGTTGCGGAGCTGGAGCGCGTCGGAGTAGCCGAACAGGCCCGCGCCCATGGCGAGGCCGCCGGGGCGCCAGTTGCCGAAGATCATGGCGGCGAGACCGATGTAGCCGCGGCCTCCGGTCTGGCCCTCCAGGTAGGTGTGCGAGGTGACCAGCGCGAGGAAGGCGCCGCCGAGGCCGGCGAGGCCGCCGGAGACGGCCACGGCCGCGTACTTGTACTGGTAGACGTTGACACCGAGGGACTCGGCGGCGATCGGGTTCTCACCGCAGGAGCGCAGCCGCAGCCCGAACGGGGTGCGCCACAGCAGCCACCAGCTGCCGACGAACAGCAGCACGGCGATGATCGTCACCACGGACAGGTTGGTGATCAGACCGCCGATGATGCCGGCGAGGTCGGAGACCAGGAACCAGTGGTGCTTCTCGATCGACGCGAGGCCGTCCGAGAGGCCGGGGACGGTGACGTCGGGCAGCGTGTCCGCGGGCGGGGACTGCTTGGGGTTGCCGCCCGCCTCGGCGGCCTTGCCGTCGGCGAAGAACAGCTTGGCCAGGTACTGGGTGGCGCCGAGCGCGAGCAGGTTGACGGCGACACCGGAGACGATGTGGTCGACGCCGAAGGTGACGGTGGCGACGGCGTGCACCAGGCCGCCGAGGACACCGAAGGCGATGCCGCACAGCAGGCCGAGCCAGGGGCTGGACTGCCAGCCGATCCAGCCGGCGCCGAAGGTGCCGAGGATCATCATGCCTTCCAGGCCGATGTTGACCACGCCGGCCCGCTCCGACCACAGGCCGGCGAGTCCGGCGAGGCCGATCGGTACGGCGAGGCCGAGGGCGGCGCCGACCTGGCCCGCGGAGTCGAGCTGGTTGGCGCCGGTGATCACGCGGACGGCGGCCAGGAGCAGCAGGGCGCCCGCGACGATCATGAGGGTCAGGCCGAGGGAGCGGCCGGAGCGCTGCGGCGCGCCCGCCGCCTTGGGAGCCGCCGGCGGCGGCGCGTCGGTCATCGTGGCAGTCATCACGCCACCTCCTGCTTCTTCGTCGGGGCGGCGGCCTGGGCGGCGAGTTCGGCGCCGACGCGCTGCTGCTGGCGCTTCAGGCCGTAGCGGCGTACGACCTCGTAGGCGATGACGACGCACAGCACGATGACGCCCTGGATGACGCCGAGGATTTCCTTGTCGTAGCCCTGGAACTCCAGGTGGTTGGTGGTGCGCTCCAGGAAGCCCCAGAGCAGCGCGCCGAGCGCGATGCCGATCGGGTGGTTGCGGCCGAGCAGGGCGATGGCGATGCCGGTGAAGCCGATGCCGGCCGGGAAGTCGTTGCTGAACTGGTGGCTGTCGTTCAGCAGGGTCGGCATGCCGATCAGACCGGCCACCGCACCCGAGATGATCATGCTGGTGGCCACCATCTTCTTCACCCCGACGCCGCTCGCGGCGGCGGCGGTCTCGGACTGGCCGACGGTGCGCAGGTCGAAGCCGAACCGGGTGCGGCCGAGCACGAACCAGTACGCGACGCCGACGAGCACGGCGATCACGATGAAGCCCCACAGCTCACCGGCCGGGCCGGTGTCGAAGCTGAAGAAGTACGAGGACGACGGCAGCGGCTTGGTGGAGACGAGGGTGCCGGCCTGGTCCAGCTGGCCGAGCTTGCCGGGCTGGAGCAGGTAGGCGATGACCGCGGTGGCGATCGAGTTCAGCATGATGGTCGCGATGACCTCGCTGACGCCCCGGGTCACCTTGAGGACGCCGGCGATGGCCGCCCACAGGGCGCCGGTCGCCATGGCGCAGAGGATGATCAGCGGGATGGCGATCCAGCCGGGCACGGTGAGCGCCCCGCCGAGGACGGCGGCTATGAACGCGGCGAGCCGGTACTGGCCGTCGACACCGATGTTGAACAGGTTCATGCGGAAGCCGATGGCCACCGCGACACCCGCGAGGTAGTACGTGGTCGCCTTGTTCAGGATGTAGACCTGGCTGTCGCTGGCGAAGCCGTAGGTCACCATGTCGCTGAAGGCGTCACCGGGGTTCTTGCCGGTCGCGAGGATCACCAGGGTGGTGACGACGAGCGCGGCGACGACCGCCAGCAGGGGCGCGGCGACGCCGAGGAGCAGCCGCTCCTTGTCGATCCGTGAGGTCAGCTTGTTCATCGCGCGTCGTCCTCTGTGTGCTCCAGGTGGCCGGTGGCCGCACCCGTCATGGCGGAGCCCAGCTCTTCGGGGGTGATCGTGGCGGGGTCGGCGTCGGCGACCAGACGGCCGCGGTACATCACCCGCAGGGTGTCGGAGAGCCCGATGAGCTCGTCCAGGTCCGCGGAGATCAGCAGCACGGCCAGGCCCTCGCGGCGGGCCTCGCGGATGTGGTCCCAGATGGCCGCCTGCGCGCCGACGTCCACACCGCGGGTGGGGTGGGCGGCGATGAGCAGCTTGGGGCTGTGGCTCATCTCCCGGCCGACGATCAGCTTCTGCTGGTTGCCGCCGGACAGGGAGGCGGCGGTGACGTCGATGCCGGGGGTGCGGACGTCGTAGGACTCGACGATGCGCTGGGTGTCGACGCGGGCGGCCTTGAGGTCGAGCAGTCCGCCGCGCGAGTTGGGCTTCTCGGTGACGTGGCCGAGGATGCGGTTCTCCCACAGCGGCGCTTCCAGCAGCAGGCCGTGGCGGTGGCGGTCCTCGGGGATGTAGCCGATGCCGGACTCGCGGCGGTCGCGGGTCGGGGCCTGGGAGATGTCGGTGCCGTCGAGGGTGACGGCGCCGGCGTCGGGCCGGCGCATGCCCATGATCGCCTCGACCAGTTCGGACTGGCCGTTGCCCTCCACGCCGGCGATGCCGAGGACCTCGCCCTTGTGGATGGTGAAGGAGATCTCGTCCAGGATGATCCGCTCGATGCCGTCGAGGTCGGTCTGCGCGAGGTGCAGGCCGTCCACCGTGAGCATCGGGACGTCGGTGACCGTGGACTCCTGGGTCTCCGGGGTGGGCAGCTCGCTGCCGACCATCAGCTCGGCGAGCTGCTTGGGGGTGGTGCCGCGCGGGTCGACGGTGCCGACGGTGGTGCCGCGCCGGATGACGGTGATCTCGTCGGCGACGGAGAGCACCTCGCCCAGCTTGTGCGAGATGAAGATGACGGTGAGGCCCTCGGCCTTGAGTTCGCGCAGGTTGTCGAAGAGGGCGTCGACCTCCTGCGGCACGAGGACGGCGGTGGGCTCGTCCAGGATGAGGGTCTTGGCGCCGCGGTAGAGGACCTTGAGGATCTCCACGCGCTGGCGGTCGGCGACGCCGAGTTCCTCGACCAGGGCGTCGGGCCGGACGCCCAGGCCGTAGGCGTCGGAGATCTCCTTGATCCGGGCGCGTGCCTTGCCCCCGATGCCGTGCAGCTTCTCCGCGCCGAGGACGACGTTCTCCAGGACGGTGAGGTTGTCGGCGAGCATGAAGTGCTGGTGCACCATGCCGATGCCGCGGGCGATGGCATCGCCGGGGTTGTGGAAGACGACCTGTTCGCCACCCACGGTGATGGTGCCCTCGTCCGGCTGCTGCATGCCGTAGAGGATCTTCATCAGGGTGGACTTGCCGGCGCCGTTCTCGCCGCACAGGGCGTGGACGGTGCCCGTACGGACCGTGATGTCGATGTCGCGGTTGGCGACGACGCCGGGGAAACGCTTGGTGATGCCGCGCAGTTCGACGGCAGCGGGAGGGCTGGACGCGTTGATGGCGCACTCTCCTCGGGGAAAGGGGCTGCGGGGAGGGGGCAGGCGTCGGCGACGCTAGCGCGGCAACTCCGTGCTACACGCGTAGAGTTGACACATTGTTATGGCTCGGCGGGGGAGCTCCCAGGGGCGCCCCCGCCGAGCCGGGGTCCGACGGGACCCGTCAGGTCACGGGGTGGTCTTGACCTTGATCGAGCCGTCGACGATCTTCTTCTGCGCCGCGTCCAGCTTGGCCTTGATGTCGTCGATGAAGCCACCGCTGGTGGACAGCGAGACACCGTCCTTGGCGAGCGAGTAGGTGTTGGTGCCGGTCAGCGGCTTGCCGTCGTGGACGGACTTGACCAGGTCGTAGACACCGACGTCGACGTTCTTGACGACCGAGGTCAGGATCGAGTTCTTGTACTTGGCCAGACCCGGGATGCTGTACTGGTCCGAGTCCACGCCGATGGCCCAGGCGCCCTTCTTGCCGGCCACGGCCTCGATGGCGCCGTTGCCGGAGGAGCCGGCCGCCGAGTAGATGACGTCCGCGCCGTTGTCGAGCATGCCCTGCGCGGCCTCCTTGCCCTTGTCGGGGCTGGCGAAGCCGGAGGTGTCCGAGCCATGGGACAGGTACTGCGTGTCGACCTTGATCTTCGGGTTGGTGTCCTTGACGCCCTGGACGTAACCCGCCTCGAACTTCTTGATGAGCGGGACGTCGACACCGCCGATGAAGCCGACGTGCTTGGTCTTGGTCTTCAGCGCGGCGGCGACACCGGCCAGGTAGGAGCCCTGCTCCTCGGTGAAGGTGATGCTGTCGACGTTCTTGCCGTTGACCACCGAGTCGACGATGCCGAAGGTGGTCTTCGGGTACTTCGCGGCGACCTTGGTCATCGAGGCGGCGTAGGCGTAGCCCACACCGATGATGGGGTTGTAGCCCGCGTCGGCCAGGTCCGACAGGCGCTGCTCGCGGTCGGCCTCGGTGTCCGAGGTCTTCGCGGTCAGCTCCTTGATGTCGCCGCCGAACTCCTTCTTCGCCTTGTCGGCACCGCGCGCGGCGGAGTCGTTGAACGAGCGGTCGCCACGGCCGCCGACGTCGAAGGCGAGACCGATCTTGACGCCCTTGCCGTCACCCGAGGCGGGCGAGCCGGAGTCGTTGTCGGAGGAGGTGCTGCCACAGGCAGTGGCAGTCAGTGCGAGTGCTGCGGAGGCGATACACGCAGCGGAAAGCTTGGCTACCCGGCGCACGGGAAGGCTCCTTCACCTGACCTGAGCGCCTTGGCGGCGCTTGATGTGAGCACCGTGTCGGTGCTCCGGCCGAGACGCCCCGGCGGCGTCGGCTTCGCGGCATCGTAACGCGCGTAGATGTCGCAAAAAACCCTCTCGGGAAGCCGTTATCGATTCGAGGCAAACACTGCCTGAACACGGCGTCTTGGTCCTCTCACGCCATTGTTGCGGACAGTGCACGATTGGCTTGCATCCGTGTTGCGCCGGGCGGGGAAGCGGCCCCCGGCAGGCCCGTGGAGGGCTCACAGGGGGCCGCCCGCTCAGCTCTGCGAGCCGTCGGCGTCCAGGAACGCGGCGGCGGTGAACATCTCGACACCCACCGTGATCGCGTGCTCGTCGGCGTCGAAATCGCCCTGGTGGAGATCGCGTACCGTGCGCTCGCCAGGCCGGCGCACCCCGAGCCGGGCCATGGCGCCCGGGACGTGCTCCAGGTACCAGGAGAAGTCCTCGCCGCCGAGGCTCTGCTCGGTGCTCTCCACGGACTTCATGCCGCGCCGGGCGACCATGGCCCGGCGCAGCAGCTCGGTCGACTCCCGGTCGTTGACGACCGGCGGCACCCCGCGCACATAGGTGATCTCGGACTTGGCCCGGTGCAGGGTGGCGACCTCGTCGATCGCCGCGTGCACGATGTCGGGGGCCTGCCGCCAGGCCTCCAGGTCCAGGCAGCGCACGGTCCCGGACAGCTCCGCGTGCTGCGGGATCACGTTCGGGGCGTGGCCGGACTCGATGCGGCCCCAGGTGAGGGCGAGACCGACGCGGGTGTCGACCCGGCGGGCGATCAGCGCGGGGACGTCGACAGCGACCCGGGCGGCGGCGGTGACCAGGTCGGTGGTCAGGTGCGGGCGGGCGGTGTGCCCGCCGGGGCCGTCGAGCGCGATCTCCAGACGGTCGCAGGCGCTGGTGATCGGCCCGTGCCGCAGCCCGACCTTCCCGGCCTCCACCTTGGGGTCGCAGTGCACGGCGAGGAGGCGGCCTACGCCGGTCAGCGCGCCGTCCTCGATGGCGCCCAGGGCGCCGCCGGGCAGCACCTCCTCGGCGGGCTGGAAGAGCAGCCGCACCGGCCGGGGCAGCAGGCCCTTGGCGTGCAGGTCGGCGAGGACCAGCCCGGCGCCGAGGACGACGGAGGTGTGCACGTCGTGACCGCACGCGTGCGCCCGGTCGGGCACGGTGGACCGGTACGGGCAGTCGCTCTTCGTGTCCGGGATGGGCAGGGCGTCGATGTCGGCGCGCAGGGCCAGCAGGGGTACGGACGGGTGCTCACCCTCCGCGAGACCGATGTCACAGACGAGTCCCGTGCCCGTGCTCAGGACACGGGGCTTGAGCCCGGCCTGCTCCAGCCGCTCCTTGATCGCGGCGGTCGTGCGGAACTCCTGGTTGCCCAGCTCCGGGTGCATGTGCAAGTCGCGTCGGAAGGCGACGAGTTCGGCGTGCAGGGACTCGCTCAGCACGCCGGGGAGCACATCCCCCGGGAGGCCGGCCTGGGACTCTAGGGACATCAATTGCTTCACCCTCTGAAGGGTAGGACGCCCGGCTGGTCAACTACCCCTCGTTCAACAAAAGTTCAGCCCGTTAGGGGAATAAAATCTGACCGGCGGACGCATGGCGGTGAACTCTGATGGGTAAAACCTCTGTTTCCTCTTCCACGGATACCACGCCTCGCGGGGGTCACGCGCGCGATGTCCACGAACCGGACCCCGCCGCGGTGCCCTCCCGGTAGGGTCCGCCGACGTGAGCGACTCGACTGCGGACTTCCTCCGGACGACCCGTACCTCCTACGACACGATCGCCGAGGACTACGGCGCCTGCTTCCCTCCCGGGGACCTCCACCCGCTGGACCGCACCCTGATCAGGACCTTCGCCGAGCTGGTCACGGCGAACGGCTCCGCCCCCGTCGCCGACCTGGGCAGCGGGCCCGGGCACGTCACCGCGCTGCTGCACGAGCAGGGGGTGCCGGTGTTCGGGGTCGACCTCTCCCCCGTCATGGTGACACTGGCCCGTGCGGCGTACCCCGCCCTGCGCTTCCACGTCGGTTCGATGACCGCACTGGACCTGCCCGACGCCACCCTGGGCGGCGTCCTCGCCCTCTACTCGACCATCCACCTGCCGGACGAGGAGCTGCCGACGGCCTGCGCGGAGTTCCGCCGCACCCTGGCCCCCGGCGGGCACGCCCTGCTCGGCTTCCAGTCCGGCCCCGAGCCCGGCCGGCTCCACCTGACCGAGCGGTTCGGCCACGACATCGACCTCGACTACTACTGGCGTACGCCGGAGCAGGTCGCCGAGGCCCTGACGGGGGCGGGTCTGCACTTGGTCGCGACGGTCCTGCGGGAGCCGGCCGCGCAGGAGACCCGCCCACGGGGGTTCGTGCTGGCCCGCCGGGGGTGAGGCGGGGCGGGCGGCTAGAAGTGCTCGACCTCCTGGCCGTCGGGGACCTGGTAGCAGCCGGAGACGACGGTCAGGCTCAGCTTCGGGGGGTTCCTCTTCTTCATCTGCGCGATGTGCACACCGGCCCGCCTCCCGTCGTTGTCGGCGATCAGGACGACGTTCCTGTTCGCGCTGGTGTCGGGGCCGTACTGGACGATCTTCCAGCCCTGCTTCGGCAGCCCTTCCTTGAGGTTCTCCATCGCGACGTCCAGATCGGCCGCCGAGGCGGGGTAGAAGCTCCACGCGTGGAAGATCTTGAAGTACTTCTCCCTGTCCTTGCCCGCGCACCCCTGGACCCCGGGGCTGCCGTCGGACGGCTTCCCTTCGACCTCGATCAGGTCGTGGATGCCGCTGGACACCTTCACCACCGCGTCGGCGGCGTCGCTGGAGGTGCTGATGCCGGCGTACGTGACGTCGTCGGACCCCTCGGCGGACGTCACCCCGCATCCGGTGACAGCGGTCAGGGCGACGGAAGCGAAGAACGCCGACGTACGCGGTCTGATGTTCGTCACTGGTTCTCCGGAGTCCGGTTGCCTAGAAGTGCTCGGCCTTCTGGCCGTCCGGGACCTGGTAGCAACCGGAGACGACATCCACGCTCAGCATCGGCGGGTTGTCCTTCGCCAGCTGGATGATGTGCACACTGGCCTTCTTCGCGTCGTTGTCGGCCGTGAGCCTCAGGTTCTTGTTCCTACTGGTGTCCGGCCCGTACTCGACGATCTTCCAGCCGTGCTTCGGCAGCGCCGACCTGAGCCGTTGCATGGCCGTCTCGACGTCGCTGGGGGCCGTCGGGGTGAAGCTCCACGGATGGAGGACGCGGAAGTACTTGTCCGGGTCCTTGCCGGAACACTCCGTCACCGTCGCGCGACTGTCGGACGTCTTCCCCTTGACACCGATCAGGTCGTGGATGCCGCTGGAGACGCTTTCCACCGCGTCTGCGGCGTCACTCGACGTGCTCGTGCCGGCGGAGGGGACGTCGGAACCGTTGTCAGTCATGTTGCATCCGGTGAGGGTGGTGAGTGCAAGGGGCATGGCGACCGCGAGGACGCCCAGCTTGATCTTCACGTCGGGGGGTCTCTCCTACTTCACATGATCCCAGGAACCGGGCGGCCCGAAGGTTCCGTACGAGGGGTTCAGCTCCACGTCGTCGCCCTTTCCGACAACGACCAGCGCCTGGTTCAACAGGCTCTTGGAGCCGGGATCCCAGTACCCGCCGTGCCCATGGGATCTCGTCGCCATCTGATGGGCACCGAAGTCCGGGTCGCTCGGGATGATGGTGCCGTCCCCGCCGAGGAAAGGGCGGCCAAGCTCCGGAACCGGGTCCGAGCCGCCCTCCTCGTTCCACACGTGCCCCTCGGGGACGTCCATCTCGTCGGCACCGGACACCAGGACGCCGGGGCTGCCCGCGAAGACGACGTCGTCGGCGTTGAGGGTCCCCTTCTGGGCCGCGGCACCGATGAGGGTCGATCCGTACGAATGGCCGATCACGGTCCGGTGCGGTGGCGTATCACCGGAGTGTGATGCCTCCAGCCCGTCCAGGAACTTGTTGAACTCCGACGCACCCCCGTATGCGTAGCTGTCGTGCCGCGCGTCCTTGACGACCTCGTCCGGCGCGTCGTAGCCCAGCCAGGTGATCGTGGAGACGGACTGACCGCCGGACTTGGCATGGGCCACGTCCCAGAGGTTGACCATCCGGTTGATGTTGCCCTCGACACTGTTCAGGTCCGATGTCGTACCGGGTACGTAGACGGCCTGGTGGTCCGCGGTGTCCGGGTTCCCGTTGGCGATGATCGCACGGCCGTCGTCGTCGGCGCTGAATCCCAGCAGGTATGCCTCGGGAAGGTCCCGCTCACCTGTCTTGTCGAAGCGCTCCTGGATCTTGCCCATGCCGTGGAGCGACTTGGTGAGGTGGTCGTAGCGTTCGCCGTGCTGCTTGTACCAGTCCATCCATTCGTCGGTGTGGACCTTGGACGCCCAGCCGTTGGCGGCGATGAACGTCCACTCGTTGACCGGCGGCTTCGGGATGGAGTCCAGCTCCAGCTGGTAGCGGGCCCGGGTCTCGTCGAACACGACACGGTTGGCCTCGTCGCGGACCGTGGAGGGAAGACCGTCGAGCTTGCCCACGGTGTCCGGGCGGAGGGAGAGCCAGGTCGCGCGCTCCTCGTCGCTGAGCCCGCTCCACCAGGCCGCGTTGTCCTTCGGGCTGCCGTCCCTGGGCGGCTGCGGCAGGGAGTCGAGGTACTTCTTGCCGGCCTCGCTCACCCCGTCCTGGTCGGACTTGGCGTCGGACCAGTCCCGGGAGGACACCACCAGGTCGTCGTCGGCCTTCAGCGCGCGCAGCTTCGGTGCCCACTTGGCGTCCGCGTCCGCGGCCTCCTGCAACGCGTCCCCGATGCGGTTCGCGAAGCCGATGGCCTTGCCGAAGTTCGGGTTCGGGTGCTGGTGGACGGCCTGCTGCTCGATCGCGCTGGCCGTCGGATCCGTCAGGCTGGTCGAGGGCGACACGGTCCCGCCCTCGGGCACCTTGCCGTCGACCTCCGTGCCGCCGGCCGGGAAGGTGACCGAGCCGTCCGCGCCCACCGTGCAGCCCGCCGCCTCGGCGTCCGCCAGGGCCGCCTCCAGCTTGCGCTTGGCCGCCGCCATGTCGTACGCGAACCCGTTCAGCGCGGTGCTCACCAGCGCGCACTCGGTCTGGACGTAGTGGAAGTTCTTGCCGAGCTCCTTCAGCTCCCGCAGGGCCGCGCTGGCCGTCTCGCCTTCCAGCTGGTTGCGGATACCGGCGGAGATCTGGTTCTCCACCGTGTCCTTGGCGGTGCTCGCCATGTCACTCGTGGCCCGGTACCCGTCGGCCGCCTCCTCGTACTCGGCGGGCTTCAGGGCCTTTAACGTCGCGATGTCCATGGACCTCCGTCACCGGCCCTTCGTGTCGCCGCCGACGGCCTCGGTGTCGTGGTACTTGGCGCTGATCCTGTCCAGCTCCGCCTTCACCTCGGCGTCGGACAGCGCGAGGTCGTGCCCGGAGCGTTCCAGCAGTGCGCCCAGTGCACCGCAGCGGCCCTTCACGTCACCGAGGTACTTCTTCCAGGAGGCGTACAGCTCCTGCTGCGCCGCCGCCGACCGCACGCCCGACGTGTCCCCCAGCCCCGACTGTCCGTCGTCCAGCTTGCCCAGGGCCTTGCCGATGTCGTCCCGCAAGCCCTTGACGGCCTCGCCGGCCTTGGCCCAGACCTTCTTGTCCGACTTCAGGTCACCGGCCGCGGTGCCGCCGCCACCCGGATCCATCGGAACGTGGTTCAGCCGCATCGGTGCGGAGCCACTGGTCGCGGTCCGTGCCTTCGACTGCTCCCACTCGTCCCACGTCATCCGCGCTCCCTCCCCCTGTCCTGCCGGCGGCGTGGTGGTGCCGTGACGATCTTGTGCCGCCGCGGTGATGGAGCTTAGGGGCGCGGTGCCGGGGGCCGCCTGAGTATCCGTACTCAGGCACATGGTCATGAGCCCCCACGAGCCACGGTTACGCCGGGCTCACCGCCGCCAGTCGGTGGACGTCCCGGGCGGTGCCGGTCACGCCGGAGAGGAAGCCCTGGGCGCGTGGGGAGGCGGTGTCGGTGAGCCAGGTCGGGTCGATGTCGCAGACCGCCACCCGCACGCCCGTGCCGGCCAGGGCCAGCGGCAGGGTGTGGACGACGGTGGAGGGGAAGCTGAGGATCGTCCGGCCGATCGGGCCGCGGCGGGCGATCAGTTCCAGCGGGAGGTCCGGGCGGACTATCTCCAGGCCCGTCTCGGCGGCCAGGCGGTGCAGTTTCTCGGCGCTCTCGCGGCGGTGGGCGAAGTAACGGGTGGCGCCGTGGGCCTTGGCCAGGTTCCGGACGGCCTCCAGATAGCGGTCGCCGTCCACGACCCCCGTCTCCACCAGGGAGGTGCCGACCAGGTCGGCGCTCTGGGTGATGCGCGGGGGCCCGAAGCGGGCGCGGGTCCAGGCGAAGTCGTTGGCGGTGACGGTCACGCCGTCCGGGATCTCGGTCACCGGCATGGAGGAGAAGACCTCGACGCGCCGGCGGTCGCTCGGGGTGAGGCGGCGCCGGGCGGAGGAGGAGACCGGCGCGAAGAGCAGGTCGCGGGCGCCGGGCCGGCCGCCCTTGCGGTGCCAGCGGACCAGGCGTTCACCGCGGGCCAGCTGGGCGACGAACTCCATCGTCGCCGTGCCGTCGTCCACGACCACGAGGTCGCGGGCGCGGGTGATGGTCAGCAGCAGTTGTACGTAGCGGGAGAAGGGGTCCCCCATGACGATCCGGTCGGCCCGGCGCAGGGAACCGGCCAGGCCGCCGATGGTGTGGAAGGGCGCGGTCGTACCGCCCCGCGCCTCTTCCCAGCGCACCCGGTACCCCTCGTCCCGGGCCAGATCCGCCATGCGGCGCAGCTGGCCCCGGGTCATGGGGTCGGTCGGGGACAGCACGACGACGGTGAGCTCCGCACCGCCCGCCGCCGTACCACCCGCCGCCGCACCGCCCGCCACCGCACCGGCCGCCGCCGCCCCGGCCGGCAACCGCCGGCCCTGCACGGGCACGGCGGGCACCGGGCCGGCGTGCGCGGGGCCGATGTGCGCCGGCCCGGGCTGCGTGGGCAGGGCCGGCGGTGGCACGGAGGCCGTGGCCGCCCCCGCGCCGCCGGCGTCGGCGCCGGACAGCGCGCCCGGCTCCGCCCGGCCGGGGCCGGACGGCTCGGCCGGGCCGGAAGGGCCGGGGTCGTGCAGGCCGTGCAGGTGTGCCCACTCCAGTACGTTCAGCAGCTGTACCGGGCTCTCCACGAAGGCGAGCGTGCGGGCGGGGTGGCCGGCCTGACCGGCGCGGGGGCTCATCGGCGTACGACCGTCCCGTCGTAAGTGACCTGGATTCACACCGAGACCGGCTCGCCCGCCGCCGCGGCGATCTCCGCCTCGGCGACGACGCCGGTGACGCGGCGCAGCTTCTTCATCGGGCCCAGCTCGGAGTCGTAGACCTTCTTGACGCCGTCGCCGAGGGAGGCCTCGATGGTGCGGATGTCACGGACGAGGCGCTGGAGGCCCTGCGGCTCGACCGAGGCGGCCTGGTCGGAGCCCCACATCGCGCGGTCCAGGGTGATGTGGCGCTCGACGAACGTGGCGCCCAGCGCGACCGCCGCCAGCGTGGTCTGGAGGCCCGTCTCGTGGCCGGAGTAGCCGATCGGGACGTTCGGGTACTCCTTCTCCAGCGTGTTGATCACGCGGAGGTTCAGCTCCTCGGCCTTGGCCGGGTAGGTGGAGGTGGCGTGGCACAGGAGGATGTTGTCCGAGCCCAGGACCTCCACCGCGTGGCGGATCTGGCGCGGGGTGGACATGCCCGTCGAGAGGATCACGGAGCGGCCCGTGGCGCGCAGGGCGCGCAGCAGCTCGTCGTCCGTCAGGGAGGCGGAGGCCACCTTGTGGGCGGGGACGTCGAACTTCTCTAGGAAGGCGACGGCCTCGGTGTCCCACGGGGAGGCGAACCAGTCGATCCCCTTCTCCTTGCAGTACTCGTCGATCTGGCGGTACTCGTCCTCGCCGAACTCCACCCGGTGGCGGTAGTCGATGTAGGTCATCCGGCCCCAGGGGGTGTCGCGCTCGATGTCCCACTGGTCGCGCGGGGTGCAGATCTCGGGGGTGCGCTTCTGGAACTTGACGGCGTCGCAGCCGGCCTCGGCGGCCACGTCGATCAGCTTGAAGGCGTTCTCCAGCTCACCGTTGTGGTTGATGCCGATCTCGCCGCAGATGTAGACGGGCTTGCCGGGGCCGACCTCGCGCGAACCGAAGGTGCGCAGACGGGAGTTGGTGCTCATCAGGGGGTGTCCTTACTTGGGGAGGGAGTCGAGAGAGGGGCCGAGGATCCAGCTGGCGATCTCTCGGATCGCGCCGTCACCGCCGGGGACGGTGGTGACCGCGCGTGCGGCGCCGCGTACGACGTCGTGAGCGCTCGCGACCGCCACGGGCCAGCCCACGAGGGCGAAGCACGGCAGGTCGTTGACGTCGTTGCCGACGTAGAGCACGCGCTCCGGCGCGATGCCCTGCTCCTCGCACCACTGCTTCAGCGCGAGGTCTTTCCGGTCGATGCCGTGCAGCACGGGGATCCGCAGCTTGCGTGCGCGGGCGGCGACGACCGGGTTCTGTTCCGTGGACAGGATCAGCAGCTTGAGGCCGCTCCTGCGGAGGGCCGCGATGCCGAGGCCGTCGCCGCGGTGCACGGCGACGAACTCCCGTCCGTCGGAGTCGATCAGCACCCGGTCGTCGGTCTGGGTGCCGTCGAAGTCGAGTACGACCGCGTCGACGTCGTCGGCGGTCGGCAGCGAACCGGGGCGGTCCGCGTCGAAGAGGGGCGCGAGGGCCCGGGCCCGCGCGAGGTCGTGCGGGTCGTCGATCTCCAGCACCCGGGCCGGGTCGGTGCGGACCAGTTCGGTGTGGCCGAAGAAGCGGTGGTGGTGCTCGCGGAAGCCGGCCGCGTCCATCGCGTAGGCGGCGCCGGTCTCCAGGAAGTCCTGGGGGCGGTCCTGGCGGCGCGGGCGGTAGGACTTGTCGTGGTTGACCCCGCGGCCGCCCTCGGTGGGCTCGTCGGCCTCGCGCCAGACGAAGCCGTGGAAGGGGGCCACGGTGACGGCGGTGTCGGCGCCGTTCTCGGCGACCGCGGCGGCGACGCCGTCGATGTCCTCGCGGACGAGGAACGGGCTGGTGCACTGCACGAGCAGGACCACGTCGACGGGGGCGCCGTGCAGCGTCTCGTGGGTGTCCATGGCGTGCAGGACCGCGGCCTCGGAGGTGGCGGTGTCCCCGGCGATGGCGGCGGGCCGCAGGACGACCTCGGCGCCGGCCTCCCGGGCGGCGGCGGCGATGGCCTGGTCGTCGGTGGAGACGACGACGTCGGTCACCAGCCGGCTCGCCCGGCACTCGCGCACCGCGCGGGACACCAGCGGGACACCGCCCACCGGGGCGAGGTTCTTCGCGGGCACGCCCTTGGAGCCGCCGCGCGCGGGGATCACCGCGAGCACCCGGCGGATCGAAGCGCCTGGGCCCGCTGCCGAGTTGGACATGGGGTCTACTCCTTGGGGTGAGGTCACAGCTCGCCCATCCGCCGGATCACGGGGGCGACCCGCTGGACGCCGTGCCGGTAGGCGCCGCGCGCGGCCCGGCGCACGATCTGCCGGACGGGGCCGGGCGCCTTGTCGGCGGCGGGCGCTCCGGGCAGCGGTACGCCGTCGGGGCCGAGGTGGTGGCGGGCGAGGATGCCGGGCAGGTAGCCGGGCGCGGTCTCGGACGTGTAGTAGGGCGTGAGGGGCGGCAGCCCGCCCGGCCGGTCCAGGAGCTGGGCGATGCGCTCGCGGGCGCCGTCGAACGCCGTGTCGTAGCTTCCGTCGGCCGCGACTCCCTGCCGGGCCACCCACGCCTCGTCCGGCACGGGCAGGTGGCCGGCGTCGAGCTGGTCCCAGGAGGCGAGGCAGCCGGAACCGGTGAAGTGGTGGTTGCCGAGCACCTCGCGGACCCCGAGGTCGGTGAGGACGGCCGTCGGGATACGGCGGTGCAGGGCCTCCAGGGCGGCCGTGGAGCTGACCGTGACCAGCAGGTCGGTGCGGTCCAGCACCTCGCCCATGTGCCCGTACACCAGGCGGAAGTTGGCCGGCGGGTCCTGGTCCTGGACCAGCTTCTGGTACGGCAGCTCCTCGATGTGGGTGGTGTGCTCGCCGGGCTTGGAGCGCAGCTTGAGCAGCACCTCGCGCTCGGGGTGCTTCCGGGCGTGCTCGATGAGGCGGTTCAGCAGGTAGGCACGGTCCCGGCGGTTGTCCGGCACGGACGGCTGGGCCGCGAACACCACGGTGCAGGGCTCGTGTTCACCGGTGTACGGCTCGCCGCCGAGGAAGGGCAGCGCGACCTCGGTGACCGAGGAGGCGTCGGCGCCCACGCCCTCGTACACGGCCCGGAACCGGTCCGCGTCGTGGCGGGAGTTGGCGAGGACGAGGTCCGCGCCGTGCCGCAGCAGCAGCCCGTCGGTGAGCTTCTCGTAGACGACGCCGACGTAGCCGGTGACGACCACGGGGCGCTTCCCGGAGCCCCAGGCGGCGCGCAGTCCGTGCAGCATCGCCTGCACACCGCCGCCGACCAGGGCGAGCACGAGGACGTCGTACCGGTCGCCGGGGTCCTCGCTCATCGCGCGCAGGAACTCGACGCCGGTGACCTCGCGCAGGGAGTCGGCCTGGACGCCGACTTCCTTCAGCTGGCGGGCGGTGGGGGTGGCGCGTCCCCGCAGGAGGTAGCCGTCGAGCCGGACCTCGGCAGCCGCGGGAGTGAGGCGCTGCGCGGTGAGCGCGCCCCACTTCCACCGGGTGTCGGAGTCCGCGAGGACGGCGACCCGCAGGGACTTCGTAGCACTTGCTGGCACGTCGAAGACGCTAGGAAGCGATGGAGAGGTTCCGCCCAACCCGAACGCAACAAACGGTTAACAGCACATCGCCGAATGGCGAATCGGGCCGCGATCGGCGCGCGAAACAGCCTGGTTCACAGCTTCGCCACGTGGCGTTCACCGGGTATCAAGCAGGCCGTCAAGACGAATGACGGGCCGCGCCCTAACGTCCCTGACGTGGTCAAGCTCTCCGTCATCGTGCCGTTCTACAACGTGCAGCAATACGCGCCAGACACACTCAGGAGTCTGAAGTCGAATGCGCGTGAGGACTTCGAATTCATTCTCGTCGACGACTGCTCCCGCGACGGGACACCAGCGATTCTCGCGCGTGCGGAGCGCGAGCTGCCGGGCGCGGTCCTGGTCCGGCACGAGCAGAACGGAGGGCTGGCGACCGCGCGCAACACCGGGATCGACCGGGCGCGCGGCCAGTATCTGACCTTCCTGGACGGCGACGACTGGCTCGCCCCCGGCTACTACCCGCGGCTGCTCGCCGCCATCGAGGAGCTGGGCTGCGACTTCCTGCGCACCGACCATGTGCAGTGCACCGCCCGGGCGCGCAGCGTGCACCGGGTGCCGGTGGGCCGGCGGAACACGGTGCTCAGCCCCCGGGAGGCGATCCTGCCCGCCGACCGGTCCACCTCGGTGGACTACGCGTACGCGTGGGCGGGCATCTATCACCGCCGGCTGCTGGACAAGGGGCTGCTGCACTTCACCGACGGGCTGCGCACGGCCGAGGACCGGCCGTGGATCTGGAAGCTGCACCGGGAGGCGGAGTCCTTCGCCGCGGTGAGCCTGCTCGGTGTGTTCTACCGGCGCGGGGTCGCCTCGTCGCTCACCCAGATCGGCGATGTGCGGCAGCTCGACTTCATCCGGGCGTTCGATCAGGTCATCGCGGAGACGGCGGCGGACCGGGAGGCCGACGTCCTGCTGCCCAAGGCCGTTCGCACCTATTGCGCGATCATTTCCCATCACCTGGGATCCATCGAAAGGTTCGAGCCGGCGGTGGCGAAGCAGCTGAAATCCCTGAGTGCGGCCGCCCTGCGGCGCATGCCGCAGGACGTGCTGGACGAGGCGCTGGACTCCATGGACCTCCAGCGCTCCACCCGGCTGCGCCGGCTGCGCCGCCGTCCCGCCCCCGCGGGAGCCGCCGCGTGACCACCCAGATCTTCCAGGCGTCGACGCTGTACGGCACGGCCACGCTCGCCGCCGCCCTGGACTCCGGCTGCTTCCGCCCGGCCGACCGGCGGATCCTGCTGGTCTGCAACAACGCGGCCACGCCCGAGACGTCACCGGCGCTGAACGAGATGCCGGGCTTCGAGCGGCTGCGGGACCGGTTCGACGACGTGGTGTCGTACAACGCGGCGATCTTCCCGTTCCACCCGGGCGGCTGGGCGCCCCGCGGCGATGATCTGCCGCTGTGGGAACGGTACTTGCGCCACGAGTGGCAGCTCGGCACCGACGACGTCGAGCTGGCCGTCGAGTCGATCCAGGTCAACCCGTCACTGGCGCTCGCGCAGATCTTCACGGGCGCTCCGGTCACCGTCTACGCCGACGGCCTGATGAGCTACGGCCCCACCCGCAACAAGATCGACCCGCTGGTCGGCACCCGCGTGGACCGGGTCCTCCACCTGGACCTGGTGCCGGGTCTGAAGCCGTTGCTGCTCACCGAGTTCGGTGTGCCCGGCGAGGTCCTGCCGACGGCCGCCTTCACCAAGGTCCTCGCCGAACTGACGTCGCCCGGCGATGAGTTGCCGGACGTCCAGGAGCCCGTGCTGCTGCTCGGCCAGTACCTGTCCGCGCTGGACATCCTCACCGCCGAGCAGGAGGAGGACCTGCACGTGCGGATGCTGAAGGGAGCAGCCGCGCTCGGCCACACCACGGTGGTGTTCAAGCCGCACCCGTCGGCCCCGGCCCGCTTCACCCGCTCCCTGGAGCAGGAGGCGGAACGGCTGAAGGTGGAGCTGACCGTGCTGGACACTCCGGTGCTCGCGGAGGTGCTGTACCAGCGGATGCGTCCGGCGCTGGTCGTCGGCTGCTTCTCCACCGCCCTGCTCACCGCGTCCGCGCTGTACGGCCTCCCGGTCGCCCGGGTCGGCACCGACCTGCTGCTGGAGCGGCTGACGCCGTACGAGAACAGCAACCGCGTGCCGGTCACGATCGTGGACGCGCTGCTGCCCGAGCTGACCGACAAGGCGGCCGTCAGCGAGCAGCGGCGGGGCATGGACGTGGAGACGCTGGGCGCGCTGGTGCGCGCGGTGGGCTTCGCGATGCAGCCGAGGATCCTGCCGAGGCTCCGCGCGGAGACCGAGGGCTGGCTGGCGAAGAACCTGAACGAGCGGACGCTGCGCTACTTCAAGCGCAAGCGGCTGACCTCGCTGGCCCTGCCGGGCGGGGTGCCGTCCCAGCTGTCGTTCCTCCCGCGCAACGCGGCGGTCCGCCGGGTGGCGCGCAAGGCCCGCAGTCTGGGCAAGGCCGTACGGCGCTGAGCGACCCTCGCGGCGGGGCGGGCCCGGACCGGGCCCGCTCGGCGGGGACCGCGCCCAGATCCCGCTCGTGCACTGACACGCCCCACTCGGGGCGCTCCATAACGTGGGGGGAGAAACCAGGAAGGCAATGCAACGCACAGGTGAACGAACGCGGTCCGGCAAGCGAATCGTTGGCTTGTCGATCAAGTCGTTCCTGTGATTCACCCAGGCGGCGATGAAACGATTGCTCTTGGAGGCAGATCTTCACCTGGAATACAAAGACGATTAACGCCGGTCGGGTTGGGTCCCGAGAACCATGCCTGTTACCTCCTCCGTCCTTGCCGCCGTGCCCGCTCCCCCGGTCCGCGGAACGGCCCCTGCACGCCAGAGCCGTCTGCACGCCTTGGACGGACTGCGCCTGCTGGCCGCGTTGATGGTCTGCCTCTACCACTACGCCGGACGCGGCGGCGCCGTCTCCGCGTCCTGGCACCAGAGTCCGGCCCATGTCTTCCCGACCCTGTCCCAGCTGGCCACCTACGGCTGCCTGGGCGTGCAGTTCTTCTTCGTCATCAGCGGTTTCGTCATCTGCATGAGCAGTTGGGGCCGCACCCTCGGCGACTTCTTCCGCTCCCGGGTCGCCCGCCTCTACCCCGCCTACTGGGTCGCCCTGGTGCTGGTCACCGCGGCGGCCGTGGCCCTGCCCGTGGTCGTCCACCCCGTCCGGCCGGACGAGTTCCTGGTCAACCTGACGATGCTGCAACAGCCGATGGGCGCCACCCGCGTCCTCGGCGTGTGCTGGACCCTCTGGGTGGAGGTCCGCTTCTACGCCCTATTCGCCCTGTTCGTGGTCCTGCGGGGTGTCACCTACCGCCGGGTGGTGCTCTTCTGCTGCGTGTGGACGCTGGCGGCGGTGGTGTGCCGCACCTCCGGCAACGCGCTCACCGACCAGTTGGTCATGCCCGAGTACGCCCCCTTCTTCATCGGCGGCCTCGCCCTGTACCTGATCCACCGCTTCGGCGGCGACATGCTGCTGTGGGGCATCGTCGCGGTGTCCTGGCTGCTGGGACAGAGCACCGCCACGCAGAGTCTGTGGCACGCCGGCGCGCAGGGCGACTTCCACCGCAGCCCGTACGTCATCATCGCCGTCGTCACCCTCGCCTTCGCCGCGGTGGCCGCGGTGGCGATGGGCTGGACGCAGTGGGCCTCCTGGCGCTGGCTCGTCACGGCAGGCGCGCTGACGTACCCGTTCTACCTGGTCCACGAGCACCTGGGCTGGTTCGCCATCCGGGTGCTGCACCGGGGGCTCGGGCTGCCGCCGTGGCCGACGCTCGCCGTGACCGTGCTGGGCATGCTGACCTTGGCGTGGCTGATCCACCGGTTCGTGGAGAAACCGTTCGGGCCACGCCTGAAAAGGATGCTGAAGAGGGGTGTTGCAGCGGCTGACGCCATGAGCTGAGTCGTCGGTGATCCGGGGCGAGAGCCGCTCCGCGAACCCCGCCACGTCGGCACCACCGCCTGACCGTCCCGGGCCGAAGGCTGGTCAAACGCTCACGCGCTGGCGATCGAAAGCTTCACCGCGAACCCCAGGAACAGCGCCCCGGCCGCCGACGTGGCCGTCGCGGACAGCCGCTTGCGCCGCCGGAACGCCGCGGCGAGCCGCGTGCCGCTGAATATCAGGGCGCTCAGGTACAGGAAACTGGCCAGCTGGGCGAAGGCGCCTAGGACGACGAAGGACAGGGCCGGATAGGCGTAGCCCGGGTCGACGAACTGCACGAAGAAGGCGACGAAGAAGAGGATCGCCTTGGGGTTGAAGAGGCTGACGACGAGGGCCCGGCGGAAGGGCCGCTCGTCG
Organism: Streptomyces corchorusii; assembly: GCF_001514055.1. Lineage (NCBI taxonomy): Bacteria > Bacillati > Actinomycetota > Actinomycetes > Kitasatosporales > Streptomycetaceae > Streptomyces > Streptomyces corchorusii. The sequence continues at coordinate 260,967 of NZ_KQ948354.1, forward strand.
GGGCCCTGGGCGGGCGCGGCCTCCTCGACGGCCCGCTCCCGCCGGGTCCGCCACATCTGCCGGGCGGCCCGCAGCATGCCGATCGCCAGCCAGCTCAGATATCCGGCGCCGGCGTACTTCACGATCCCGAACAGCAGCGCGTTCCCCTGGAGCAGCGAGGCGACCCCGGCCGCGGACAGCGTCATCAGCACGGTGTCCCCGCACCACACACCGGCCGCGGCCGTGTAACCGGCCCGCACCCCGCGGCGGGCGGCCACGGAGAGGACGTAGAGGGAGTTGGGGCCGGGCAGCAGCACGATCAGGATCAGGCCCGCGAGATAAGTGGGGAGGTCGATGACGCCGAACATGGAGGGAGTGTCGCACGCGGGTACGACACCCGGTCCTCCGCGTCCGGCAGGGCGCCCCAGGGGTCAGAAGGTGTCACTCGGTACGTGGCTCCCCCAGACCTCGCGGAGCGCGCCGCAGACCTCCCCCACCGTCGCCCGCGCCCGCAGCGCCTCCCGCATCGGGTACAGGACGTTGTCCTCGCCCTCCGCCGCCTTCCGCAGCGCGTCCAGTGCCGTGCTCACCGCGGCCCCGTCGCGTTCGGCCCGCAGCCGGGCCAGGCGCCCGGCCTGGCGCGCCTCGATCGCCGGGTCCACCCGCAACGGCTCGTACGGTTCCTCCTCGTCCAGCCGGAAGCGGTTGACCCCGACCACCACCCGGTCACCGGAGTCGGTCTCCTGCGCGATGCGGTACGCGTTCCGCTCGATCTCGGCCTTCTGGAAGCCCCGCTCGATCGCGGCGACCGCCCCGCCCAGGTCCTCCACCCTGCGCATCAGGTCGACGGCCGCCTCCTCCACGTCGTCCGTCATCCGCTCGACGGCGTAGGAACCGGCGAACGGGTCCACCGTCGCCGGGACGTCCGTCTCGTGCGCCAGCACCTGCTGCGTCCGCAGGGCCAGCCGCGCGCTCTTGTCCGTCGGCAGCGCGATGGCCTCGTCGAAGGAGTTGGTGTGCAGGGACTGCGTGCCGCCGAGGACCGCCGCCAGGGCCTGGACGGTGACCCGGACCAGGTTCACCTCCGGCTGCTGGGCCGTCAGCTGGACCCCCGCCGTCTGGGTGTGGAAGCGCAGCATCAGCGACTTGGGGTTCCGCGCGCCGAACTCCTCCCTCATCACCCGCGCCCAGATCCTGCGCGCCGCGCGGAACTTGGCGACCTCCTCCAGCAGCGTCGTACGGGCCACGAAGAAGAACGACAGGCGCGGGGCGAAGTCGTCCACGTCCATGCTGGCCGCCACCGCCGTACGGACGTACTCGATGCCGTCGGCGAGGGTGAACGCGATCTCCTGCACCGGGGACGCGCCCGCCTCGGCCATGTGGTAGCCGGAGATCGAGATCGTGTTCCACTTCGGGATCTCGGCGGTGCAGTACCGGAAGATGTCCGCGGTCAGCCGCAGGGACGGCTTCGGCGGGAAGATGTACGTGCCCCGGGCGATGTACTCCTTCAGGACGTCGTTCTGGATCGTGCCCGTCAGCCGGTCCGCGGGCACCCCCTGTTCCTCCGCCACCAGCTGGTACAGGAGCAGGAGCAGTGCGGCGGGCGCGTTGATCGTCATGGACGTCGAGACCTGGTCCAGCGGGATGCCGTCGAAGAGGACCCGCATGTCCTCGACGGAGTCGATCGCCACGCCCACCTTGCCGACCTCGCCGTGCGCGAGGGGCGCGTCGGAGTCGTGGCCCATCTGGGTGGGCAGGTCGAAGGCGACGGACAGGCCGGTGGTGCCGTGGGCGATGAGCTGCCGGTAGCGGGCGTTGGACTCCGCCGCCGTGCCGAAGCCCGCGTACTGGCGCATGGTCCAGGGCCGGCCGGTGTACATGGTCGGGTAGACCCCGCGGGTGAACGGGTACGCGCCCGGTTCGCCCAGTTTCCGGGCCGGGTCCCAGCCGGCCAGGCCGGCCGGCCCGTAGACCGGCTCGATGGGCAGGCCCGACTCCGACTGACGTGCCGACTGCTGTGCCATCGCTGCCTCCGCGCGGTAGGACGGGTACTCCTCACCATGCCCCGTAGTTCGGCGGCGGTCACGCGGGGAAGCATCCCGGGCATGAGGATCCCGGGGAGACCTGCCGCTCTGCTCGCCTCGGCCGCCGCACTCGCCGCGCTCTGCGGGTGCACCGTGCAGCCGGCGGGCGCCGATGGGAAACGAGGCCTGCCGGTGCAGGTGGAACTGCCGGGCAGTCCGGGTCCCGGCGCCGCCCGGAGCAGCCCGGTGCCCGGCGTCACCCGTACGGCACCGGCGGGCACGCCGGCAGGTACGCCGGCCGCCCCGCCGAGCGCCGCGCCCGCCGTGCCCGCGCCACCGGTGCTGTGGTCGCGCGGGGACACCGGTCCGGCCGTGCGGGAACTCCAGGCACGGCTGCGCCAGGTGGCCTGGCTGGCCGTGGGGCCGACCGGGTCGTACGACGGTCCGACCGAGCGGGCCGTCAAGGGCTTCCAGGGCAAGCGCGGACTGCCCCGGACCGGTGCGACGGACTCCGTCACCTGGCAGCGGCTGGTGGCGATGACCCGTCCGCCGGGCAGGGGTGAGCTGTATCCGGGGGCTGCCCGGCCGGCCGCCGCGGCGGATCCGCGCTGTCTGACCGGGCGGGTGCTGTGCATCAGCAAGACCAGCCGGACCCTGCGCTGGATGGTCGACGGACGGACCCTGTCCACGATGGCGGTGCGGTTCGGCGCGCAGTACACCCCGACCCGCGAAGGGGTGTTCACCGTCTACTGGAAGTCACGGCACCATGTGTCGACCCTCTACCACTCGCCGATGCCGTACGCGATGTTCTTCAGCGGTGGCCAGGCGGTCCACTACTCGTACGACTTCGCGGCGCGCGGCTACGCGGGCGGTTCCCACGGCTGCGTCAACGTCCGGGACGAGACGGCGATCGCCCGGCTCTTCGCGCAGGTGAGGATCGGCGACAAGGTCGTCGTGTCCTGGTGAGACGCCCTGCCGAGGGCTGTGCGTTGCGGGGCGCGGGCGGGACCGGGGGAACGTGTCCCGCCCGCGCCAGGTGCACGAGCCGCGGGTACGGGGGGAACCCCGGCTCCGTGCGACGGCCGATGACCAGTCGGCTCACTCAGTACTGCGTCCCGGGCTCCGGAAACGTCACACCTCGCGCCGAGAAACTTTCGACGACGACAAAATTGCAGGTCAGATGGGGTTACGTCGGTCAGTGCGCGGTGTACGTCGGAGTCGGTGACGGGGACGTGGAGCCGTTGCCGGGTGCGCTGCGGTGCGCGGGCGCGGAGGCCGGGGAAGCGAGGTCGGCGCCACCGTGCTGCCGGCCGCCGCCCTTGCCGTTGCCTTCGCCGCTGCCCTTGCCCTTGTCCCCGCCGTTTCCGCTGCCCTTGCCGTTGTCTCCGCCCCTGCCGCTGCCCTTGCCGCCGTCCGGGTCGGCGGGGCCGTCGTCGCCGCCCTTGCCGTTGCCCTTGCCGTTGTCCTTGCCACTGCCCTTGCCCCCGCCCTTGCCGTTGTCCGAGCCCTGGCCGGTGGTGTTCCCGCCGCTGCCGCCGCTGTTCGCGCCGCCCGTGCCGCCGGAGGCGGAGTCGCCGGCGCCCAGCAGCACCTTGCAGTACGCGGTCACCCGGCCGGGGCCGCCCGCCAGGTGTTCCAGCGCGCGCTTGCGGCCGGTGTCCAGGTCCTTGCCGTCCCGCAGCGCACGGCAGGCCGCGGTGGCGCCCGGCCTCCCGGCGCCGGACGTCGCGGAGGGGGCACCGGTGCCGTCGTCCGTCCCCGCGGCCTCGTCATCGGTGCCGCCGCGATGCCCGCGCGTACCGCCGTCCGGTGCGCCCGTGCCCGTCCCGCCGCCCGGTGCGGACGGTGAGGTGAGCGGCTGTCCGGTGGTCGTGTCCGGGGAGACGGAGGTGGCGGGGCGGGGGTGGTCGTCACCGAACGGCGTGGGCAGCACTCCGGTGCCGGCGGCCACGGCGACCCCGCCGAGCGTGCCCGCGACCACCGCCGCGGCGAGGGCCAGGCGCACCGGGCGGGCCCAGCGGGGGCGCCGGGTGCGGATTCCGGTACGGGCCGGGGCACCGATGCGGACCAGGCCGGCGTCGGCGCCGCGTGCCGGGGTGCGGGGGGCGGTGGGAGCGTGCGCGGCGGCGGTGCGCTCCGCCTCGGCGGCCTCGCGGGCCTTGCGGAACGCGGCCAGGGCGGCCTGCTCGCCGGGGAGTTCACCGGGGGCGGGAGCCGCCTCCGCGGACAGCGCGCCGAGCGCCCGGGAGAGGCGTTCGGCCTGGTCACGGGCGGAGGGGTCGACGGCTTCCAGTGACTCGCCGCGCAGCAGGCGTTCCGCCGTCTCACGGTTCAGCCACGTGTACTGCTCGTCGGCCATCACATGTCCTTCTGCGTCCGCGCACGTGTATGCGTCACAGTTGCGGACGTCACCGCGCCTCGGCGCGGTTCTCTTGGCGGCGGGAGCGCGTCCAGTCCGCCCGCCGATTCCGGATCGGCGCCGATCAGCTCCGCGAGGCGCTTCAGACCGCGGTGCGCGGCGGTACGGACGGCGCCCGCGCGTTTGCCGAGGGTCTCGGCGGCGGTCTTGGCGTCCAGGCCCACGACCACGCGCAGGACGACCGCCTCGGCCTGGTCCTGCGGGAGCCGGGCGATCAGGGAGAGGGTGCTGTCGGTGGCCAGGGCCTCGATGGCCTCGCCGGCCGTGTCGGACTCGGCGGCACGGCCGGTCAGCTCGGTCTCGTCGCCGCCTATGGCGGGGCGCCGGCCCCGCATGCGTATGTGGTCCAGGGCGCGGTTGCGGGCGATCCGGGCGGCCCAGCCGCGGAACCGGTCGGCGTCACCGCTGAAGCGGTGCAGGTCGCGGGCGATCTGGAGCCAGGCCTCGGACGCGACGTCCTCGGCGTCGAGGTCGCCGACCAGGGTGCGGACGTATCCGAGCAGGCGCGGATGCACCGCGCGGTACACCGTACGGAAAGCGGTCTCGTCTCCGTCCTGTGCCGCACGCACCGCGGCGGTCAGCTCCGCGTCGTCCCCCAGCACCGTACTCCCTTTACGCCTGTCTTCGGTCGGCGCGAAAGGCACGTTACGGCGTGAACCCGCTGACGTCCATGTCTGTAGAAGATGCAACTAACTCGTGACCGGGTCCGGATGTGCGCAGCGTGAGATCGGCTCGGGGTCGCGATGTGGCCGCGCTGTGGCGAGGTGTGACAGAAACCGCACCCACGGCGCTGAAGGGAGTACGGGCCGCGCGCGGCCCGTCCGCGCGACGGCCGGGGCCTCTCCTGTGGGGGGTGGCGGCCCCGGCCGTTGCCTCGGTTCCGGCGCCGCGGCCCCGGCGGCTCGGCCGCCCCACGCCACGTCGGCCACTCCGTGCCGTGCGGTCCGGCTCTCCTGAACCGGTCACCGACGCGATGTCCCGGGCTTGCCGCCGGACGAGTCACCGCCGGCCGCCTTGCCGCCGGCCGAGTTCCCTTCGGTCGAGTTGCCCGCGCCCGCGCTCCCCTGGCCGCCGCCGCCCTTGTCCTCCCCGTTCCCGGTGTTCCCGGAGTTGCCAGAGTTGCCCGGGTTACCGGAGTTGGGGGACGTGCTCGCGTTGCCCTCGTTCCCGCCCCGCTTCCGCTCCATCCGGGCGGCGCAGTAGGCGGCGACCTTCTCCGGTCCTCCCGCCGCCGTGACGAGCCGCTGCCAGGCCGTCGCCTCCAGGGCACCGCCGCGGTCCCCGGCCCGGGTGTAGGCACGGCAGTGGGCGAGGGTGTCCCGGGCGGTGGGCGGCCGGCCGGGGCGGTCCGCGGGTGCGGTGGCCGAGGGCCCGGCCGCCGTGGCGGCGGCCGAGACGGGCGGAGTGCTCGCCGCCGGCCGCGTGGACCGTGGTGATCGGCTCCGGTCGTCGGCGTGCGTGCCGGACCCGGCGGAGCCGATGGCCGCGACGGCGACTCCGCCCAGTGTGAGGCTCGCCAGCACGACCGAGAGGGTGGTCCGCAGCGAGCGGCGGGCGGGTGCCGGCCGTCCGGGCCGCCAGTCGTCCCGGGCGCGGGTCCGCGCGTCGTGCGCTCCCGCGTCGCGCGCGGCCCGGAAGGCGGCGACGGCGCTGCGCTCGGCCTCGGCGTCGACGCGGTCGGCGCGCAGCGCGGCGGCGAGCCGTGCCTCCAGCCCGGAGGCGCCGGCCGGGTCCGGCGTGGCGACGGGACCGCCGGGGTGCGCACGCCGACGACCGGTCAGCCCGCCGCTGTGCCGTTCACCCATGCCCGTTCCCACCCTCACCCGGTCCACCCGGAACTCCGTACGCCGATCCACCCGCACCCAGGGACCTGAACCCCGGGCGCCCACACCTGCCGACCACCACAGCCACGCGCCCGTGCCTGCCGACCATCACAACCCCGCGCCCGTGCCTGCCGGCCGCGACAGCCCCGCGCCCGGGCCGACGGACCACCCGAGCCGTACGCCCCACGACCACCGGTCACGACGGCCCCGGCCCGGAGCCACCAGCCGCCCCGGGCCCGCGAGCCCCCGCCCCCAAGGCCCCACAGGCGCCGGAAGCCCAGCCCCCGGACGCCCCGGAGCCGAGCCGCGAACGCGCCCGGGGGAGCGAAGGCCATACGACCCGCCCCGGACCTCGCACCCCGCCGAAGCCCGACCCGGACCTCCGGGGCCAAGGCCCCGACGACCCTGCGGCCGCGACCCCGACGCCCACGTCCCCCGCCCCGGCGCCGCTGCCGGGGGCGGGGGCGGAGCCGACGCCCGCCCCCATGGATACGGCCCACACCCGCCGGCGCGTTCACCCCGGCTCGTCCCGCGGCGGCGGCGTATCCGTGTCCCTCGCACCGTCCATGCCCAGTTGGCGGGCCAGGCGCCGCAGGCCCCGGTACGCGGCCGTGCGGACGGCACCGGGGCGTTTGCCGAGGACCCGGGCCGCGGCCGGGCCGTCGAGGCCGACGACCACCCGCAGCAGCACCGCCTCGGCCTGGTCCCGGGGCAGCGCGCGGACCAGTTCCAGCGCGCGTTCGGTGGAGAGCGACTCCAGGGCCTGGTCGTGGGTGCTGTGCCGGCCGGGCAGCTCCAGGGCGTCCTGCTCCAGCCGCGCCGCCCGGGGCCGTACCCGCTGCCGGCGCAGATGGTCCAGCGCGCGGTGCCGGGCGATGGTCGCGGTCCAGCCGCGGAAGCCCGCGCCGTCGCCCCGGAACCGGCCGAGGTCGCGCGCGATCTCCAGCCAGGCCTCGGAGGCGACGTCCTCCGCGTCCTCGCCGACCAGTCCCCGCAGGTAGCCCAGCAGGCCGGGCTGCACGATCCGGTAGGCCGCCGCGAACGCGGTCTCGTCGCCGTCCTGGGCCCGCGCGACGGCCGCGCCCAGCTCCCCGTCCCGCGGCTGCGGGCGGCGGGGTTCCCCTCCCTGGCCCAAGACCGTCCTCGTTCGTGCCGAGTTCCTGGCCACTGCGTGGCGCTTGCCTCACGGTGCGACACGCTCCGGCCGTGTCCCCGCCCTTCACGATCATCAGCGTCGGCCCCGACGGAAGTGTCACAGCCGGGCCGGACCGGTCAGCCGGGGGCGGTCGCGTCCCGGCACAGCAGCCGCAGCGAGCCGTGGCCGCCGTAGCAGCGGCGGGCCTCGTCGATGGGGTCCCACATCCGGCCGTCGGGGGTGCGCAGCCAGTGCTCGCCGCCGGTCGCCCACCACTCGGCGCCGGTCTGCCGGACGATCACCTCGCCGGCGTAGGCGCCGAAGCCGCGCAGCGCGCCCTCGACGGCCTCGTACGGCGGCCCCTCGCGCCGTATCTCCTCGATCATCCGGTCCACCCGCCACAGGCTCTGGGCCGAGTAGTCGAGCCGCACCCGCGCGCCCTCGCGCAGGGTCGCCACCGCGTCCGCCGCCCACCGCACGGGCTTGGCCGCGGCATTCGGCCTGGTCTCCTGCCGTGCTGCCTGGGACGGGGCGGCCGCCTGAGCTGTCACATGAGTCGTCACTTGGGCTGTCACATAGGGAAGAGCGAGCCGGGGCGGAGTTCCGTCACTGTCGTTCGAAACGTTTCTCCCGACGTTCGGCCAACCGTCGCAGGACCGTCCCACGTCCGCCGCACGAAGATCACAGGCTCCCCTCACGCCCCCGGACCGGCGACGCTGCGCGCCCGGCGCGAGACCACCGCGCGCAGCACCCGTCGGCCCTCCATCGACACCTCCAGCGCCCGGCGCAGCCCCTGCGCGCCGTGCCCCGCGAGGAGTTCCAGCACGGCGGCCTGGCGGCGCAGTTCGGCGGCGACGAGCGGCGGCAGATCCGCCGGGTCGCCCGCGCGCCCGGCATCGAGGCCGTCCGGGGCCGGACCGCCGTCCGCGGCGGGGTCGAGCAGCCCGTGCACGCGCAGCGAGGCGGCCGAGCAGGCGTCGGCCCAGGGCCGTACCGCGTCGGCGGTGCGTTCGGCCGGGGCGGACTCCAGCATGCGCCGGGTGAGCCGCGCGGCCTCGTCGTCGGCGGGGTCCGCGGGCCCGAGCGCGGCGCGGGCCAGGGCCAGACCGGCGGACCAGTCGGAGCCGTCGGCGAGGCGGGCCCACAGCGGGCGCAGCAGCTCGTCGTCGCCTCCGAGCAGCGGCAGACACCGATCCAAACAAGCCAATCCGCTGGCGGCCAGTCCGCGTTCGTCGGCCTGTGCGATCAGTTCCACCAGGCTCATGAATGCCTCCCTCGCCAGGGCGCCGACCGGTACGGAGCCCGCACTCCCCCTTACTGCGCGCGACGGCACGGGAGTGTCACAGCAGAGGGATTTCAGCCAAGGGTGACAGTGGCGGGGTCAGCCGAGGACGGGGGCCGGCAGCTCACCCGAGAACACCTTGCGCTCCTGCATACCGGTCAGCCGGACGACCACCACGATGGCGAGGACGGCCGCCGCGATGTCGATTGCGTCGGAGAACAGCATCACCCGGGCGGCCTCGCGCAGTTCGGCCGCCGTCTCGGCGTTCCGGGACGTGGTGTACGCGTACCGGCCCGCGAGGAGGCTGACGAGCCACAGCGTCCACCAGGCGTTGACCGCTGTGTGCCCGGACCGCGCGCCCCAGGGGGCGCTGGCGTCCCAGCTGTCGGCGACGATCCGGCGCGGGAACCAGAGGTTCACCACCGGGCAGAACCAGCCGCCGATCGTCCAGCCGCGCCTCATCCGGTGCCGGGAGGCGTCGAACACCTCGGCGTTCACCCGGACCCGCCACAGCCAGCACAGGTAGACGACCGTCGTGGCGACCAGCGCGACCATCTGCGAGACGCCGGCCACCGCGTAGAGCGCGTCCGCGCGGTCGGCCCGGTCGACGACGCCGGTCCCGCCGGCGCCGTCGGCGATGTCGCCGGTTACGTCGAGTTCCAGCAGGTCCGCGAGGCAGGCGAACAGATCGGTGGCGATGACGAGCCCGAGCAGTACGGCGGTGGCCCGGCCGAGCGCGGCCGGCGAGCGCAGCCAGGCGCCGGGCGGGGCGGGGTACGGCGGCCCGGGGGGCGGCGGCGTCGGATACGGCGGCGTGGGCATGGGCGAGGTCATGACGGAGTTCCCCCGGGACGAAGAGAGCCGGGCCGGCGCGTCGGCTCTCCCCGAGGCGAGGCGCGGCCACTGGTGCGGACGCGCGCGTCACGGGGACGCGCGCGGACACCGGAACATACGGTCGGACGCCGCCGCGCGTCCACCCGGTTACCGGTCCAGCCGGTCCGCCAGTCCGCGGAAGTCGGCCCAGGACAGCGCGGGCGTGCCCGGGTCCCACAGCTTCTGCGCGGTGGCCCGCAGCGGCATCCGGATGCCGGCGGCGACCTGTGCCTGCGTCTGCGCGTTCGGGAAGTCGGACCAGACCGCGAAGGAGCCGCCGAGGATCTGCCCGTCGTAGCGCTCCGGCACGGCGGTCGTGCCGCGCAGCACGCGCGGGTTCCACTGCTCGTAGATCCGCTGTCCGGTCGGGTAGACGAAGGTCTGCGGCTGTCCGAGCACGTAGTAGAGGAACTCGTCGTTGTAGTTGAGCACCTTCCGCCCCGCGCTCAGGTACTCCGCGGGCTGCCGGGCGCCGATCTCCTTGCCGGTCCAGTAGGCGACCTGGATGTCCGGGTCGGGCCGCACGGAGGTGCCGCGGTAGAAGCCGTCGTTCCAGGCGCGGACGGTCCGGTCGTGGGCGCGGACGGTGGCGGCGCGGTCGCCCAGCCAGCCGGTGGCGAGGTCGGCGACGGTCGCGCCGGCGCCGAAGGCCCGCCGGGCGGCGGCGGCCAGTTGCGGGTACGAGGCCTGCGGGTCCCTGACGGTCAGCGCCTGGTACTCGTCCCCGCCCAGGTGCCACTGGCCGCCGGTGAACAGCCCGGCGTACTCGTCGAGCAGGTCGTCGACGATCCTCGCGGAGGCGTCCTCGGAGATGTCGACGGCACCCCGCGTCGGCACGCCACCGGCGTTGCGCAGCTGGAGGTCAGGATGGGCGGCGATGACGGCGCCCAGGTGTCCCGGCGAGTCGATCTCGGGGACGACGGTGATGTGCCGGCTGTCCGCCAGCGCGACGATCCTCCTGACCTGGGCCTTGGTCAGGTGGTCCTTGGAGACGATCTCGGGGTGGCTGTCGGACTCGATCCGGAAGGCCTGGTCGTCGGAGAAGTGCAGGCCCAGCTCGTTGAACTTCAGGTCCCCCAGCTCGCGTATCCGGTCCTCGATCCAGGTCTCGTCGTACGGCTTGCGCGCGATGTCCAGCATGAACCCGCGCACCGGCTTGGCGGGCTCGTCCCGTACGACGCCCTCGGGTGCCGTACCGCCGCCGTGGACCTCCTGCTTCAGGGTGCGGGTGCCGTAGAAGACGCCGGCCTCGCCGGGTCCGCTGATGTCGACCCGCCCGCCGCGGACGGTCATGGTGTACGACTCCTCGCTCCCGTCCCCGCCGCCGAGCGCCAGCCGTACGTCGCCCGCCCGCACGTCGTCCTTCTCCCCCGCGTAGCGCAGTCCCAGCTCCCCGGCGACGAGCCGCCCCTCGTCGGCCAGCTCCGGGTCGCTCACCACCACCCGCCCGCCCGGCCGCGGTGTCCAGCCGGGGCCGCGCGCCGGGGTGTGCGAGCGCACCGCGGGTATCGTGCGCGGCGCCCGCGACAGCGGATAGGAGCGGCTCGGGCTGGGACTCGCCGACGGTGTGCCCGGATCGCCGGCCGCCCGGCCGGCCGACGACTGCCGCGCGCTTCCGTCCGGCTGTCCGGGGCCCCCGTCCGAGGCGGCCCACACGCCGACGCCCGCGCCGAGCGCGACGGTCCCGACGAACGCGGCGGCCACCACCGCCCGCTTCCGTATCACCTGCCGCGCCGGGCCCCGGCGCCTGTGCCTGTGCTGGATCACCCTGCCAACGTACGACCGATCGCCCGCTCAGCTGTCATCCAGGTGTTCCGAAACTCTCCCGTCCGGGTGAATTTCAGGCATCCCTCGGACACAGCGTGACCACTCTCGATAACCTGACGTCACACTTTTCACAGCATCCCCTGCCACACCGCATGTGACGCGAGGACCCACGCTGCCCGCCCACCGCCTGCCGTATCTCCCCACCCCTCTCGACGCCTTCAACACCGCGTCCGCGGACGAGGCGCGCGCCCTTCTCCTGCACTGCCTGCGCAGCCCCCGCTGGTCGCACCGGATCGCCGACCACCGCCCCTACCCCGACCTGGGCGCCCTGCTGGCCGCGGCGGACGAGGCGGCGTACGACCTCTCCCCGGGCGATCTGGCCGAGGCCCTGGCCGGCGAGCCCCTCCCCGAGCTTCCCGAGGGCACCTACTCGGCGGCCCACATGGCCCTGGGCGCCGCGCACGCCGCGTACGAGGCCCGATTCGGACACGCGTTCGTCATCAATCCGGGCGATGCCGCCCCGGGCGAGGTCATCGACCACATCCTCGAAGCGATCCGGTCACGATTGGCAAACGATCCCGAGGAGGAACGGGTGGTGGCGGCGGACGAGCTCCGGCGCCTCGCCCGGGGACGGCTGCTGGCCCTGCTCAGTGGCGTGGGGCTGTGTTCGATTTGTGGCAGCCGCCACATGGGCGCGACCAGCCCAAACGCCCCCGCACCCGGCAAATGACAGTCGAACCCGCCCCGCCGAGCGCGCCCGCTAGCCCAACCGCGTGCCACTTTGATCACACCGGTAGGCCCCCCGTAAGCACCACGGCGGCACGTGGATACCATGCAGAGGGCCGGTGGACCGTACCCGGCCGGGCCCGACCGACAGTGAAGCCGGCGCGGCCCTAGTCCCCGCTCCCGGAGGGTTCTTCCGTGCCGGCTGGAACGCTGTACCGCGGCCGGGAAGGAATGTGGTCCTGGGTGGCTCACCGAGTCACCGGCGTCCTCATCTTCTTCTTCCTGTTCGTTCACGTGCTGGACACCGCTCTCGTGCGTGTCTCCCCCGAGGACTACGACAAGGTCGTAGCCACGTACAAGACGCCGATCGTCGCGCTGCTGGAGTACGGCCTCGTCGCCGCCATCCTCTTCCACGCGCTCAACGGCCTGCGCGTCATCGCCGTCGACTTCTGGTCGAAGGGCCCGCGCTACCAGAAGCAGATGTTCTGGACCGTGATGGGTGTCTGGATCGTGCTGATGCTCGGGGCGATCTACCCGGTCCTCGGCCACGCCTACCGTGTCCTGTTTGGGAGCTGACGCCGATGTCCACGACTGAAACCGCGGCCTCCGGAGTCGGCCCCGTCGAGGGCGCTCCCGTCTACACCGTCGACAACCCGGCCCCGCTGATCGAGGCGCCGCGCAAGCGCACCAAGAAGTCCCCGAAGTCGACCCGGGGCAACTTCGAGCTCGCCGCCTGGCTGTTCATGCGCCTGTCCGGCATCGTGCTGGTCGTCCTCGTCATCGGCCACCTGCTGATCCAGCTCGTGCTGGACGGCGGCGTCTCCAAGATCGGCTTCGCCTTCGTGGCCGGCCGCTGGGCGTCCCCGTTCTGGCAGGTCTGGGACCTGCTGATGCTGTGGCTGGCGATGCTGCACGGCGCCAACGGCCTGCGCACGATCATCAACGACTACGCGGAGCGCCCGACCAGCCGGCTGTGGCTGAAGGGCCTGCTCTACACCGCCACGGTGTTCACCATCCTGCTGGGCACGCTGGTGATCTTCACCTTCGACCCGAACATCCGCTAGGCACGGGGCTGCGAGAATCATGAAGATCCACAAGTACGACACCGTCATCGTCGGCGCCGGCGGCGCGGGCATGCGCGCCGCCATCGAGGCGACGAAGCGCAGCCGCACCGCGGTCCTGACCAAGCTCTACCCCACCCGCTCCCACACGGGCGCCGCGCAGGGCGGCATGGCCGCCGCGCTGGCCAACGTGGAGGAGGACAACTGGGAGTGGCACACCTTCGACACGGTCAAGGGCGGTGACTACCTGGTCGACCAGGACGCCGCCGAGATCCTGGCGAAGGAGGCCATCGACGCCGTCCTCGACCTGGAGAAGATGGGCCTGCCGTTCAACCGGACGCCGAACGGCACCATCGACCAGCGCCGCTTCGGCGGTCACAGCCGCAACCACGGCGAGGCCCCGGTCCGCCGGTCCTGCTACGCCGCGGACCGCACCGGCCACATGATCCTCCAGACGCTGTACCAGAACTGCGTCAAGGAGGGCGTGGAGTTCTTCAACGAGTTCTACGTCCTGGACCAGCTGATCACCGAGGTCGACGGCGTCAAGAGGTCGGCCGGTGTGGTGGCGTACGAGCTCGCCACCGGCGAGATCCACGTCTTCCAGGCGAAGGCCGTCATCTACGCCTCCGGCGGCACCGGCAAGTTCTTCAAGGTGACGTCGAACGCCCACACCCTGACCGGTGACGGTCAGGCGGCGGTCTACCGGCGCGGCCTGCCGCTGGAGGACATGGAGTTCTTCCAGTTCCACCCGACCGGCATCTGGCGCATGGGCATCCTGCTCACCGAGGGCGCCCGCGGCGAGGGCGGCATCCTGCGCAACAAGGACGGCGAGCGCTTCATGGAGAAGTACGCTCCCGTCATGAAGGACCTGGCGTCCCGTGACGTCGTGTCCCGCTCCATCTACACGGAGATCCGTGAGGGCCGCGGCTGCGGTCCCGAGGGCGACCACGTCTACCTGGACCTGACCCACCTGCCGCCGGAGCAGCTGGACGCCAAGCTCCCGGACATCACCGAGTTCGCGCGGACCTACCTCGGCATCGAGCCGTACACGGACCCGATCCCGATCCAGCCGACCGCGCACTACGCGATGGGCGGCATCCCGACGAACGTCGAGGGTGAGGTCCTGGCGGACAACACCACCGTCGTCCCGGGTCTGTACGCGGCCGGCGAGGTCGCCTGCGTGTCCGTGCACGGCGCCAACCGCCTCGGCACCAACTCGCTGCTGGACATCAACGTCTTCGGCCGCCGCGCGGGCATCGCCGCCGCCGAGTACTCGGCGAAGGCCGACTACGTCGAGCTGCCGGAGGCCCCGGAGTCCTTCGTCGTCGAGCAGATCGAGCGGCTGCGCACCTCCACCGGCAACGAGCGGGTGGCGACGCTGCGCCGCGAGCTCCAGGAGACCATGGACGCCAACGTCATGGTGTTCCGCACCGAGCAGACGATCAAGACGGCCGTCGAGAAGATCGCCGAGCTCAAGGAGCGCTACAAGAACGTGGCGATCCAGGACAAGGGCCGGCGTTTCAACACGGACCTGCTGGAGGCGATCGAGCTGGGCAACCTGCTCGACCTGGCCGAGGTCATGGCGGTGTCGGCCCTCGCCCGCAAGGAGTCCCGCGGTGGTCACTACCGCGAGGACTACCCGAACCGCGACGACGTCAACTTCATGCGCCACACCATGGCGTACCGCGAGGTCGGCGCCGACGGCTCGGAAACCGTCCGTCTCGACTACAAGCCGGTCGTCCAGACCCGCTACCAGCCGATGGAGCGTAAGTACTGATGGCTACCCCTGTTCTGGACAAGGCGGACGCGGCCGGCCAGCCCGAGCCCGGCTTCGCCGACTCCCCCTACATCACGGTCACCTTCCGCATCCGCCGGTTCAACCCGGAGGTCGCGGCGGAGGCCACCTGGGAAGACTTCCAGCTGGAGATCGACCCCAAGGAGCGGGTCCTCGACGGCCTCCACAAGATCAAGTGGGACGTCGACGGCACCCTCACCTTCCGCCGCTCGTGCGCGCACGGCATCTGCGGCTCGGACGCGATGCGGATCAACGGCAAGAACCGCCTTGCCTGCAAGACGCTGATCAAGGACATCAACCCCGAGAAGCCGATCACGATCGAGCCCATCAAGGGCCTGACGGTCCTGAAGGACCTGGTCGTGGACATGGAGCCGTTCTTCCAGGCGTACCGGGACGTCATGCCGTTCCTGGTCACCAAGGACACGAACGAGCCGACCCGGGAGCGGTTGCAGTCCGCCGAGGACCGCGAGCGGTTCGACGACACCACCAAGTGCATCCTGTGCGCCGCGTGCACGTCGTCCTGCCCGGTGTTCTGGAACGACGGCCAGTACTTCGGTCCGGCCGCGATCGTGAACGCCCACCGCTTCATCTTCGACTCGCGTGACGAGGCCGGCGAGCAGCGGCTGGAGATCCTCAACGACCGTGACGGCGTGTGGCGTTGCCGCACGACCTTCAACTGCACGGACGCCTGCCCGCGCGGCATCGAGGTCACGAAGGCGATCCAGGAAGTGAAGCGCGCGCTGATCACGCGCCGCTACTGACCCTCGGACGCGCCTGACGCACTCGGGCCCCGCTTTCCGGTCTCGCACCGGAAAGCGGGGCCCTTGTCGTCGCGGCGCGGGTGCCGGCCAGTCCGGAGGCGCCGACACCTACTGGACCGGCGAAGGCCGGCACAACGCGTCCATCCCGTACCTGCGGCGCACGCCCGAGGCCAACGGCGACGGCCTTCCCGATCCGTGGGCCGTCCGCTCCGACGGCCCGGTGCGCTTCCACGCCGGCGACCGCACCAGCCTCCCCGGCTCGGGAACGGAGGTCATCGCTCCCACCACCTGGTGGAAGACACCTCTCGCCGTCGGATGAGTCCTCTTCCGGGCAGCGTCCGCGGCCGGGCACCGGGACGGCGACGCGCAGTCCGCTCCGGTGGGGCTCCTCGCTTCCCGGCGGCAAGGCTCCTAATGTGACGACATGTCAGACGAAGAGTCGTACGAACTGCTCGGTTTCGACAACGTGCTGCTCCCCGTCGGCGACCTCGGCGAGGCGGTCGCATTCTACGAGCGGGCCGGGTTCGCCGTGGGCTTCCGGTTCGACGAGGGCGGGATCGCACAGCTGAAGGTCGGCGGGGAGACGCCCGGCATCCTGCTGCGCACGGAGGAGGAGCTGCGGCGGCGGACCCCGCCCTGGCCCTCGCCCCGCGTCTGGCTGGAGGTGCCGGACGCGCGGGCGGCGGCGCGGAAGCTGGCCGCCGCCGGAATCGAAACCCTGGACGAGGTCTTCCCGGTGGCCACCGGCTGGACGGTGGAGATCGCCGACCCCTGGGGCAACGTCCTCGGTTTCACCGACTACACCAAACGCCCGGCACTGGGCCGCAGACCTTGAGACGGTCCTGCCGGTGCCGGGCGCGGACGCCGTCCTGCTCCGGGGCGGCGCCCGTCACTCGTTAGGCTCCTCCCGTGCCCGCGAAGAACGACGGCCCCGAGGCGGCCGGTCCCCAGAGCAGCAAGTCCGAGCAGACCCGTGCGCTGATCCTGGAGACCGCGATGCGGTTGTTCCAGGAGCACGGGTACGACAAGACGACGATGCGGGCCATCGCCAAGGAGGCCGGGGTCTCCGTCGGCAACGCCTACTACTACTTCGAGGGCAAGGAACACCTCATCCAGGGCTTCTACGACCGGATCGCCGCCGAGCACCAGGCGGCGGTCCGGGAGATCCTGGACCGGGAGACCGACCTGGAGGCGCGGCTCGCGGGCGTGCTGACCGCGTGGCTGGACATCGCCCGGCCGTACCACGAGTTCGCGGTGCAGTTCTTCAAGAACGCCGCCGACCCCGACAGCCCGCTCAGCCCCTTCTCGCCCGAGAGCGAGCACGCGCGCGAGCAGGCCATCAGCGTGCACCGGGAGGTGCTGGCCGGTTCCCAGTCCAAGGTGGCCCCCGAGCTGCGGGACGTGCTCCCGGAGCTGATGTGGCTGGCCCAGATGGGTCTGGTCCTGTACTGGATCTTCGACCGCACGGAGGGGCGGGAGCGCAGCTACCGGCTGGCGCGGCGGGGGGCCAGTCTGACCGCCCGCGGTGTCTCCCTCGCCCGGTTCCGGGTGCTGCGGCCCCTGGTCCTGGAGATCCACGAGCTGTTCACGGACTTCCTGCCGGGGATGACGAAGGTCCTGCCGGACCCGGGGCGGGGGAGCCGGGAGGGCGAGTGATCACTTTCGGGTGAAGGCGCGGGAACACGACGTCCAGGGCCCTGGCTGCCTACGATGATGTTCTCGACACCAGCCCCTAGGAGGCACGCGATGTCCGCTGCATCCGTCGAGCAGCCCTTCGACGCCGACGAGCCGTTCTCCCTCACGGCCATCGCCGACGAGATCATGGAGCGCCATCCGGGCTACCGCGTCGAGATCATCGGAGGCCATCTCCTCGTGACCCCTTCACCGGATGCCCCCCACGCCCGCGCGCTGACCAAGCTCATGCGCCCCTTCATCGCCGCGGGCCTGGACGACGGCGAGACCGAGGTGCTCCAGAGCGTCGCGATCAAGCTCCCCACCGGGGCCGAGGACTACTGCATCCCCGACCTGGTCGTCGTGGACGCCGACATCGACGACCACTTCATCGAGAACAACGCCTACGACCCGGTCTGCTTCCGCCTGGTCCTGGAGGTCACCTCCGGCAACTGGCGGGACGACCTGAAGACCAAGGTCGGCGCGTACGCCGAGGCCAAGGTGCCCGTCTACCTCGTGGTCGACCGCAAGCACCAGCGCCTCCACGTCCTCACTGAGCCCGCCGGGAGCGAGTACGCGAACCACCGCGTCCACGCCCCCGGCGAGACGGTGACGCTGCCCGACTCGATCGGTGCCGAGGTCGCGCTCGACGTGGAGCAGATCATCAGGGCCGGGCAGAAGAAGGCCGACTGATCAGATCCAGGTCAGGCGCCACAGGCGGAACACGCCGGTGCCGTCCGACAGGTACTGGCCGCCGCCCACGTCCTCGGTGCTGACCACGTACTCCTTGCGCTGCCAGAGCGGGATGAGCGGGACGTCCTCGGCCACGTCCGTCTGGATGTCCTTGAAGTCCTTCGCGGCCCGGGTCCGGTCGGCGTACTGCCGGCTGTCCAGGATGAGGTGGTCGACCAGCTTGTTGCTGTACCCGGTGCTCATGGTGGAGCCGGTGCCGACGAGCGGGCCGCCGAAGGTGTCCGGGTCGGGGTAGTCGGCGACCCAGCCGACCCCCCAGGCGTCCATCTTCCCGGCGGCCCAGCGCTTCTGGAAGTCGGTCCACTCGTAGCCCTTGACGTCCACCTTGAACAGGCCGCCCGCCTCCAGCTGCTTCTTCAGCTCCGCGGACTCCTCCGCGCCCGCGCCCCGGCCGATGCCGTAGCCGAGGGTGAAGCGGACCGGCAGGCTCACCCCGGCCTCGGTGAGCAGCCGGCGCGCCTTGTCGGTGCTCTGGGTCGGGTAGGAGTCGAAGAACGAGGTGGTGTGGCCGGTGATGCCCGTCGGGATCAGCGAGTACAGCGGGTCGACCGTGCCCTCGTACACCGTCGTGGCGAGCTGCTCACGGTTGACCAGCCAGGCCATCGCCCGGCGCACCCGCACGTCGTGCAGCGGGGAGCCGGAGCGGGTGTTGAGGTACAGGTTGCGGGTCTCGGCGCTGTCGGACTCGGTGACCCGCTGCTCGGGATCGCTCGGGTTCAGCCCGGAGAGCACGCCCGGCGGCAGGGTCCGGGTGGCCACGTCGACCTCCCGGCCCTTCCAGGCCCGGTCCAGCTTCGCGGAGTCGGCGTAGTACCGCAGCTCGACCGGGCGGCCGACGCCGCTCAGATAGCCCTTGTAGTGCCCGTTCGGCGCGAGGTCGGCCTTCTGGTCCTTGACGTACGCCGTCAGCGTGTACGGCCCGGTGCCGTCGACGGCGGTGCCCGTGCGCAGGGCGTCGGCGGGGTACTTGTCCTTGTCCACGATCGCGCCGGCGCCGGTGGCGACCTTCAGCGGGAAGGTGGCGTCCGCGGACGACAGGTGGAAGGTGACGGTGTGCGCGTCGTCGGCGGTCACCGAGGCGAGCGTGTCGAACAGGGACGCCGGGCCGACATCGGAGTTGATCTTCTTGACCCGGTCGAAGGAGTACTTGACGTCCTGCGCCGTCATGGCGCGCCCGCTCGGGAAGGTGATCCCGGAGCGGAGGGTGCACCGGTACGTCCTGAGGCCGCTGCCCTGGAACGCGCAGCTCTGCGCCGCGTCCGGGACCGGCTCGACCCCGCCCGGCTCGAACGTCAGCAACGACTGGAACACATTGCTGAACAGCGCCCAGGAACCGGCGTCGTAGGCGCCGGCCGGGTCGAGTGCGGTGACCGCGTCCGTCGTACCGACCGTGATGGTCTTGTTCTGGTCCTCCTGCGACGGCAGCAGCTGCCAGCCGCCGATCCCCACGACCGCCAACACGAGCAGCGTCACGAGAATCCGCATGCGAACAGATCGCATGGTGGTGCCCTCCCCAGGCCCGTCGGGGCCCTACCCCTGGCCAGCATCAATCGGCCACTCCCCTAAGTGGCGCGGCTCACCTAATCACACCGGTTTCACCGCGGGGAAGGGCTTTCTGCCCAGTTGTGGAAGAACTTACCGAGGTGTTGTTTCCGCCGGGTTTCACAGCTCCTCCACAGGCGTGGGAGCGGTCCCGGTCACACGGGTGCCGGCCTACGCGCGGGTGGCGGCCAGTTCGATCACCGTCACGTCCGACGGCGCCCCCACGCGCGTGGGCGGTCCCCAGGCGCCCGCGCCCCTGCTGACGTACAACTGCGTGTCGCCGTAGCGGTCGAGACCGGCGACGGTCGGGTTGGCCGCGGCGGCCAGGAGGCTGCCGGGCCAGAGCTGGCCGCCGTGGGTGTGGCCGGAGAGCTGGAGGTCGACGCCGTGGCGTACGGCCTCGTGGATCTGCACGGGCTGGTGGGCGAGCAGCACGCACGCGCGTGCCGGGTCCCGGTCGTCGAGTGCCCTGGCGAAGTCCGGGCCCTGGCCCTCGCTCTCGCCCTGGACGTCGTTGACTCCGGCCAGGTCGAAGTACGGCAGCTCGGTGCGGGCGTTCTGGAGCGGGTGCAGGCCGAGGTCGCGGACCTCTTCGATCCACTGCTCGGCGCCGGAGAAGTACTCGTGGTTGCCCGTGACGAAGTAGGCGCCGTGGCGGGCGCTGAGCCGGGCGAGGGGGGCGGCGGCCGGGCCGAGGTCCTTGACGCTGCCGTCGACCAGGTCGCCGACGACCGCGATCAGGTCCGGCCGGGTGGCGTTCACCGTGTCGACGACCCGCTGTGCGAAGCCCCGGCCGAGGACGGGGCCGAGGTGGATGTCGCTGACGACGGCTATGCGGAAGCCGTGGGCTGCTCGCGGGAGTTTGGCCAGCGGTACGGTGACGCGTTTGACCCGGGGGCCCTTCAGGACTCCGTAGGTGCCGTGGCCGACTGTCGCCACGGCGGCGGTGGTGGCCGCGCCGGCGAGGAGGCGGGAGACGACGAGGCGCCGGGTGGGTTCCTGGACGCGCGGTGCCGGTGCGGGTGCCTGTGCCGGTGCGGGTGTCC
Organism: Streptomyces corchorusii; assembly: GCF_001514055.1. NCBI lineage: Bacteria > Bacillati > Actinomycetota > Actinomycetes > Kitasatosporales > Streptomycetaceae > Streptomyces > Streptomyces corchorusii. The sequence goes on from NZ_KQ948354.1 coordinate 281,624, forward strand.
GTGCCGGTGCCGGTGCCGTGGTGACCGCCCCAGGGGGCTCCGCCCCTTGGACCTCCGGACCCGGTTCGCCGAGAGGTGAAGCCGCGGGGTCCGGGCTCGGGTGGTCGAGGGGTGAGGGCGCGATGCGCCGGCTCAGGCGGTTCACGAGCGGGCGTACGGCCTCGGACGCCAGGACCGCCAGCAGCAGGTACAGCGCGAGGGCCATCCACAGGAAGCCCGGCCAGGCCAGGGTGCGCTGGAGCCAGAAGGGGGCGCCCGCGCGTTCGGCGACCAGGGCTCCGGTCATCAGGACCGGGCCGGCGACGAACACCGCGGTGCCGGCGCGGCGGGCCGGGCCCGGACCCCGCGTGCTGTCGCGGACCAGGCGCCGCCACACGTACCAGTGCAGGCCCGCCACGACGGCCAGGACGGCCAGTGCGACGAGCGCGAAGACGATGACCACCCCGACCGGTCCCCCGCTATGAATTCCGGCGCAGTGCGCGCAGACCGCGCAACCCGATGACCCCGATGGCCGTCCCCCATACGAAGGAGACGACCGCCAGCAGCAGGTGCACCCAGAAGTACGCGGTCGGATGACCGTCGTCGAAGGCGAGCCCGCTGCTGTCCTTGACCAGGTTCTTGACGAAAGTGACCCAGATGACCCAGGACCACACCCCGAACACGAGCAGGAACCAGGACACCGGGCGGCTGAGCTTCATGGGTCCAGTATCGCCGTCCCGTGTCCGGTTCCTTGCCGGGGGTGGGAGGGGGCGCGGGACTTCGCGGTCGGCTGCGGGTACGTTCTCGGTCGTGCCCGCACCGAACACGACCGTCAGGCGATCCCTGCTGGTCACCTCCGCCACCCTGCTGTCCCTGTCCGTCACCGCGCCCGCCGCCCTCGCCGCGCCGACCCCCTCGACGAGCCCGACGGCCACGCCCCCGGCCCGGATGTCCACCGTGGGCGGCGCCCGGCTCGGCATGCCCGGCACGCAGGTCAACCTCGCCCCCGGTGTGCCGGTCCTGCCCAAAGACCTCACCGCCCGTTCCTGGATCGTCTCCGACGCCGAGTCGGGCGAGGTCCTCGCCGCGCACAACGCGCACTGGCGGCTGCCCCCGGCCAGCACGCTGAAGATGCTGTTCGCGGACACCGTGCTGCCCCGGTTCCCCCGGAGCGCCGAGCACAAGGTGGCGGCGTCGGACCTCAAGGGTGTCGGTGTCGGCTCCAGCGTGGTCGGGATAAAGGAGGGCGCCACCTACTCCGTCCACGACCTGTGGCTCGGGGTCTTCCTGCGTTCGGGCAACGACGCCGTGCACGTGCTGTCCCAGATGAACGGCGGCGTCGAGCAGACCGTCCAGGACATGCAGGACCACGCCGAGGAACTCCAGGCCCTGGACACGAACGTGGTCTCGCCGGACGGCTACGACGCGCCGGGGCAGGTGTCGTCGGCGTACGACCTGACGCTGTTCGCCCGCTCCGGGTTGCAGAAGAAGGACTTCCGCGACTACTGCTCGACGGTCAGCGCGACGTTCGGCTCCGCCGAGATCCGCAACACCAACCGGCTGCTGAGCGGCGACACCGACGTCCCCGTCTACCAGGGCATCGCGGGCGTGAAGAACGGCAACACCACGCACGCGGGCGCCACCTTCACCGGGGTCGCCGAGCGGAACGGCAAGGTGCTGCTCGTCACGGTGATGAACCCGGAGAAGCACGAGCACAACGAGGTCTACAAGGAGACCGCCAAGCTGTTCGACTGGGGCTTCCAGGCCGTCGGCAAGGTCAACGCGGTGGGCGAACTGGTGCCGCCGAAGAGCGCCTCCTCAACGGCCCCGCAGCCCGGCCCGAGCACGTCCGCCGCGCAGGACCCGGGGCAGGCGGCCGGGACCGGAGGGCCGGGGTCGAAGCCCGTGGCGAGCGCCACCGCCGCGTCCGGCTCCGGCGGGGTCGGGATCGCCCTGGCCGTCGCGGGCGGGCTGCTGGTGCTGCTCGGGGGCGGGGCGTTCCTGGTCAACCGCCGGTGGCCGCTGCCGGACCTGATGCGCCGTCGGGCGCGTCCCTGAGCCCCGCCGCCTCCTCCTTGCTCGGCGTCGCCGTCCAGGAGGCGCAGAACAGGACCAGTTTGGCCGTGAAGTTGATCCACAGCAGCAGTGCCACGGGGACGCCGAACGCGCCGTACATGCTCTTCGCGGCGACCCCCTGGATGTAGCCGCTCAGGAGCAGCTTCAGCAGTTCGAAGCCGATCGCGCCGAGCAGCGCGGCGACCAGCAGGCGGCGGCGCGGCGGCTCGACCCCGGGCAGCAGGGTCAGGACGTAGAGCAGGACGAGGAAGTCGGCGAGCACGGCGACGGCGAACGCGGCGATCTGCAACAGGACGCTGCCCCAGCTGTGTTCGTCCAGGCCGATCTGCCGGGAGACCACGCCGACGGCGGCCGAGGCGAGGGTGGACGCGGCGAGGGTGACCAGCAGGGCGCCGCCGAAGCCCAGCAGGATGACCGCGTCCTTGGCCTTGGTGACGACCGGGTTCTCCTCGCGGTCCGGCAGCTCCCACACCGCGCGCAGGCAGTCCCGCACCTGACCGACCCAGCCGATGCCCGTGAACAGCAGGACCGCGCCCGCGATGACACCGACCGTGCCCGCGTTCTGCACCAGGGAGGTGAGGTCCAACTGGTCGGCGAGGCCCGGGAACTGGTCGGCGATCCGGTGCTCCACGGTCTTCTGGCGGGACGGGCCGAGCGTGGCGGCGGTGATCGCGGCGGCCACGGTCAGCAGCGGGAACAGCGCCACGAAGCTGACGAACGTCATGGCGGCGGCGAGCCGGGTCCACTTCACCCGGTCCAGCCGCTCGTAGCACCGCCACGCGTGGGTGAGCATCAGCCGGGTGACGATCGGCCCGATGCCGGGGAGCCTCTTCAGCCAGTCCATGATCCGACTGTGCCCGCTGCCCATGGACGCCAACACCGCGTTTCTCCGGCAGAACGGTCATATGCGGGCGATACGGTCGGCTGTCATGAAGGACGCCACCGCTCTTCCCCAGTCCCTGCTCGTCCTCGGCGGCACGTCCGAGATCGCGCTGGCCACCGCGCGCCGGCTGATCGCCCGCCGCACCCGCACGGTGTGGCTGGCGGGCCGCCCCTCCCCGGCGCTTCAGAACGCCGCCGGGAGCCTGCGCGCGCTCGGCGCGGACGTGCACACCGTCGCCTTCGACGCGCTCGATCCCGAGTCCCACGAGGCCGTCCTCGGCAAGGTGTTCGCCGACGGGCCCGTCGACATGGTGCTGCTCGCCTTCGGCATCCTCGGCGACCAGGCACACGACGAGCGCGACCCGGTGCGGGCGGTGCGGGTCGCCCAGACCAACTACACCGGGGCCGTCTCGGCCGGCCTGGTCGCCGGGCGTGCCTTGCAGAGCCAGGGCCACGGCTCCCTCGTCGTGCTCTCCTCCACCGCCGCCGAACGCGCCCGCCGCGCCGACTTCATCTACGGCTCCAGCAAGGCCGGTCTCGACGTCTTCGCCCAGGGCCTCGGCGACGCCCTGCACGGCACCGGCGTCCACGTCATGGTCGTACGTCCCGGGACCGTGCGGACGGGACATCCGGCCGCCGGGAGGCGGACACCGCTCGCCAGCACTCCGGAGGCGGTCGCCACGGCCATCGAACTGGGTCTGCGCCGCCGCTCGGAGACGGTGTGGGTACCGGGTGCGCTCCGCCCGCTGATGACAGCCCTGCGGCACGCGCCCCGCGCGGTGTACCGCTGGTTGACGGCCTAACGGCTGGCGATCGTGCCCCGTTCCACTTCCGCGTGGCCCGGCTGGGGCGGCACCACGGGCCCCCCGAAGGCGTACTCGCGCAGCTTGCGCCAGACGCCGTCGGCGCCCTGCTCGTACAGCGCGAAGCCGGTGCACGGCCACTCGGCCTCGAACCGGGCCAGTTCCTCGAAGGCGCGGTCCATGGCCGCGTCGTCGATGCCGTGCGCGACGGTGACGTGCGGGTGGTACGGGAACTGCAACTCGCGCGCCACCGGCCCGGAGGCGTCCCGGATGCGCTGCTGGAGCCAGGCGCACGCGTCGGCGCCCTCGACGACCCGCACGTAGACCACCGGCGACAGGGGCCGGAAGGTGCCGGTGCCGGACAGCCGCATCGGGAACGGCCGGCCCGCGGTGGCGACCTCGGAGAGGTGTGCGTCGATCGCCGGCAGGTCGGCCTCGTCCACCTCGGTCGGCGGCAGCAGCGTGACGTGCGTGGGGATCCCGTGAGCCGCGGCGTCGCCGAAGCCCGCGCGCCGCTCCTGGAGCAGGCTGCCGTGAGGCTCCGGGACCGCGATCGACACGCCGATCGTTACGGTCCCCACGTCGTCTCCTGTCGTCGCGTCTGTCGTCTTCTCGGCCGTCTCGTCCCGGCCGTCGGCTATCGACTGTACGGCCACGGATGTCCTTCGGGCAGGCGCGGCGGAAGTGATGTGCAGCGCTCTGCCCGCGCGGACCCGTGCGGTCGTACGCCTCAGTGCTTGGCCGGGAGGAAGCCCACGCGGTCGTACGCCTGCGCGAGGGTCTCGGCGGCGACGGCGCGGGCCTTCTCGGCGCCCTTGGCGAGGACCGCGTCCAGCGTCTCGGAGTCGTCCAGGTACTGCCGGGTGCGCTCGCGGAACGGCGTGACGAACTCGACCATGACGTCGGCGAGGTCCGTCTTGAGCGCGCCGTACATCTTGCCCTCGTACTCCTGCTCCAGCTCCGCGACGGTCTTGCCGGTGAGCGTGGAGTAGATGGTGAGGAGGTTGGAGACGCCCGGCTTGGTCTCGACGTCGTAGCGGATCACCGTGTCCGTGTCGGTGACGGCGCTCTTGACCTTCTTGGCCGTGGTCTTCGGCTCGTCGAGGAGGTTGATGAGGCCCTTCGGCGTGGACGCCGACTTGCTCATCTTGACCGACGGGTCCTGGAGGTCGTAGATCTTCGCCGTCTCCTTGAGGATGTACGGCTTCGGGATCGTGAAGGTGTCGCCGAAGCGGCCGTTGAAGCGCTCGGCGAGGTCGCGGGTCAGCTCGATGTGCTGGCGCTGGTCCTCGCCCACGGGCACCTCGCCCGCCTGGTACAGCAGGATGTCCGCGACCTGGAGGATCGGGTACGTGAAGAGGCCGACGGAGGCGCGGTCGGCGCCCTGCTTGGCGGACTTGTCCTTGAACTGGGTCATGCGGCTGGCCTCGCCGAAGCCGGTGAGGCAGTTCATGATCCAGGCGAGCTGGGCGTGCTCGGGGACGTGGCTCTGCACGAAGAGGGTGCAGCGGTCGGGGTCCAGTCCGGCGGCCAGCAGCTGGGCGGCGGCGAGCCGGGTGTTGGCGCGCAGCTCCTTCGGGTCCTGCGGGACCGTGATCGCGTGCAGGTCGACGACCATGTAGAACGCGTCGTGGGACTCCTGGAGGGCCACCCACTGGCGGACGGCGCCGAGGTAGTTGCCGAGGTGGAACGAGCCAGCCGTGGGCTGGATGCCGGAGAGCACGCGAGGTCGGTCAGCCATGCTTTTTATTGTCGCAGAGAGTTTGACGGGTTCGGTGCGTGGGGAACTGCGGGCCGCCTGTGGTGGCCCGCAGTCCCCCGTGCCTGTGCCGGGGGCGTTTCAGCCGAGGTCGACTTCCGGGTAGAGCGGGAAGCCCGCCACCAGGTCCGTGGCCCGCTGGGAGATCTCCTGGGAGACCTTCTCGTCCAGGACGTGGGCCGCCTTGGAGGGGGCGCCGGACTTGGTGGTGCCCGGCTCGGTGGTGCCGAGGACGCGGTCGATCAGGCCCGCCACCTCGTCCATCTCCGCCGTGCCGAGGCCGCGGGTGGTGAGCGCCGGGGTGCCGATGCGGATGCCGGAGGTGTACCAGGCGCCGTTCGGGTCGGCCGGGATGGCGTTGCGGTTGGTGACGATGCCGGAATCGAGCAGCGCGGCCTCGGCCTGGCGGCCGGTGAGGCCGTAGGAGGTGGCGACGTCGATCAGGCAGAGGTGGTTGTCGGTGCCGCCGGTGACGAGGGTGGCGCCGCGGCGCATCAGGCCCTCGGCCAGGGCGCGGGAGTTGTCCACGATGCGCTGGGCGTAGTCCTGGAAGGCGGGCTGCCGGGCCTCGGCCAGGGCCACGGCCTTGGCGGCCATGACGTGCGGGAGCGGGCCGCCGAGGACCATCGGGCAGCCGCGGTCCACCTGGTCCTTGAGGGAGTCGTCGCACAGGACCATGCCGCCGCGCGGGCCGCGCAGCGACTTGTGGGTGGTCGTGGTGACGATCTGGGCGTGCGGGACCGGGTCGAAGTCGCCGGTGAGGACCTTGCCCGCGACCAGGCCGGCGAAGTGCGCCATGTCGACCATGAGGGTGGCGCCGACCTCGTCGGCGATCTCGCGCATGATCCGGAAGTTCACCAGCCGGGGGTACGCGGAGTAGCCGGCGACGATGATCAGCGGCTTGAACTCGCGGGCCTGGGCGCGCAGGGCCTCGTAGTCGATGAGGCCGGTGGCCGGGTCGGTGCCGTAGGAGCGCTGGTCGAACATCTTGCCGGAGATGTTCGGGCGGAAGCCGTGGGTGAGGTGGCCGCCGGCGTCCAGGGACATGCCGAGCATGCGCTGGTTGCCGAAGGCCTGGCGGAGCTCGGCCCAGTCGGCCTCGGTCAGGTCGTTGACCTGGCGGGCGCCGGCCTTCTCCAGGAAGGGCGCCTCGACGCGGTCGGCGAGGACGGCCCAGAAGGCGACCAGGTTGGCGTCGATGCCGGAGTGCGGCTGGACGTAGGCGTGGCGGGCGCCGAAGAGTTCGCGGGCGTGCTCTGCAGCGAGGGCCTCGACGGTGTCGACGTTGCGGCAGCCGGCGTAGAAGCGGCGGCCGACGGTGCCCTCGGCATACTTGTCGCTGAACCAGTTGCCCATCGCGAGCAGGGTCGCCGGGGAGGCGTAGTTCTCCGAGGCGATCAGCTTGAGCATCTCGCGCTGGTCGGCGACCTCCTGGCCGATGGCGTCGGCGACGCGCGGCTCGACGGCGCGGATCACGTCGAGGGCGGCACGGAAGGCGGTCGACTCGGTGGAGAGGGAGGCGGAATTCTCGGGCATCGGGGGACCTCCGGACGGTGTGCGTACAGCGTTCACGTTCGGCCCAGGCGCACGGCACTCTTCCCGCTCGGGCCGCTCCCTGATGGTCCGTCCCATCCCAGCGCGCCAGTCACGGCCCGCTCGTCAGCCTACCGGGCGCGCCGCGCGGGGCAGGTCCCGCGTCCACCATGCGAGCGAGGATAAGAAGGAGGTCACCGTCGAGTCAGAGTCGTCTCCGGGAGAGGCCGTGACCGCTGCGCAAGACCTCATCGCCGCCGCCGACGCGCACTGCGCGCCCACCTACGACCCGCTGCCGGTGGTGATCGCCACGGGTGAGGGGGCGTGGCTGACCGACGTGGCGGGGCGGCGCTACCTGGATCTGCTGGCCGGTTACTCGGCGCTGAACTTCGGGCACGGCAACCGGCGGCTGGCCGAGGCGGCCCGGCGGCAGCTCGACCGGGTGACGCTGACCTCCCGCGCCTTCCACCACGACCGGTTCGCCGCGTTCTGCACGGAGCTCGCCGAGCTGTGCGGGATGGAGATGGTGCTGCCCATGAACACGGGCGCGGAGGCGGTGGAGAGCGCGGTGAAGACGGCCCGGAAGTGGGGGTACCGGGTGAAGGGGGTGCCCGGGGAGATGGCGAAGGTCGTCGTGGCGGGCGGCAACTTCCACGGCCGTACGACGACTCTCATCAGCTTCTCCACCGATCCGGAGGCGCGTGCGGACTTCGGGCCGTACACCCCGGGCTTCGAGATCGTGCCGTACGGGGACCTGACGGCGATGCGGTCGGCGCTGACGGAGAACACGGTGGCGGTGCTGCTGGAGCCGATCCAGGGCGAGTCGGGGGTGATCGTGCCGCCCGCCGGTTATCTGGCCGGGGTGCGCGAGCTGACCCGCGAGCGGAACGTCCTCTTCGTCGCCGACGAGATCCAGTCGGGCCTGGGGCGCACCGGGCGGACCTTCGCGTGCGAGCACGAGGGGGTGGTCCCGGACGTGTACGTGCTGGGCAAGGCGCTGGGCGGCGGGATCCTGCCGGTGTCGGCCGTGGTGTCGAGCGCGGCGGTGCTCGGGGTGTACCGGCCGGGCGAGCACGGGTCGACGTTCGGCGGGAACCCGCTGGCCTGCGCGGTGGCGCTGGAGGTGATCGCGATGTTGCGGACCGGTGAGTACCAGGAGCGGGCGGCGCGGCTGGGCGAGCGGCTGCACGGACGGCTGGGCGGGCTGCTGGGCACGGGCCGGGTGACGGCGGTACGGGGCCGGGGGCTGTGGGCCGGGGTGGACGTCTCCCCGGCGGTGGGCACCGGGCGGGAGGTCTCCGAGCGGCTGCTGGCCCGTGGGGTCCTGGCCAAGGACACCCACGGGTCGACCGTCCGGATCGCGCCGCCGCTGGTGATCGGGGAGGACGACCTGGACTGGGGGGTGGAGCAGCTCCGGGCGGTGCTGACCGGGGCGTGATGGGGGCGGGGCCCGGTCAGTGGAGGGGGAAGTCGGCGCCGTGCTCGTCGGCGGGCCGGGGCCCGAAGATGCGCCGGTCGGACTCCTCGATGGCCACGTCGTTGATGCTGGCCTCGCGGCGGAGCATCAGGCCGTGCTCGTCGAACTCCCACAGCTCGTTGCCGTAGGAGCGCCACCACTGGCCGTCGGCGTCGTGGCACTCGTACTGGAAGCGGACGGCGATGCGGTTCTCGTGGAAGCTCCACAGGCCCTTGCGCAGCGCGTAGTCCCGCTCGCGCTCCCACTTCTCGGTCAGGAAGGCGACGATCTCCTCGCGGCCGGTGACGAACTGGTCCCGGTTCCGCCAGACGGAGTCCGGGGTGTAGGCGAGGGCCACCCGGTGGGGGTCGCGGGTGTTCCAGGCGTCCTCAGCCGCCTGCACCTTCCGGCGGGCGGTCTCCAGGGTGAACGGCGGGTAGGGCGGGCGGTCTTCGGGCACGGCGGCCTCCTCGGGTCGGGGCGAGGCGGGGAACGGCGTCGGGACCACGTCGGGACGGAGTCGAGAACGAGCGTTCTCCATCGATGGCGCTACGATAGAGAACGCTCGTTCTCAACGTCAAGGAGCCCCGATGCCCGCCGCCGCCACCGAGGAACAGAACCGCCTGGACCGCGCAGCGCTCCTGGACGCGGCGGAGGCGCTCTTCTACGCGCACGGCATCCAGGCCGTCGGCATGGACCGGGTCCGCGAGGCCTCCGGTCTGCCCCTGAAGCGCATCTACCGGCTCTTCGCGACCAAGGAGGACCTGGTCGTCGCCATGCTCAGGCACCGCGACCGGCGCTGGCGCGCGAACCTCGCCGCCCACGTGGAGAGCGTCCAGGACCCCCGCGCACGGGTGCTCGCGGTCTTCGACTGGCTCGCCGCGTGGTTCGCCGAACCCGGCTTCCGCGGCTGCGCCTGGATCAACGCCCACGGCGAGCTCGGCTCGTCGTCGGAGCCGGTGCTGGCGGAGGTCCGCGCCCACAAGCGCGCCTTCCACGACCAGCTGGCGACCTGGGTCCGCGCCACCGGCGCACCGGTGGCCGAACCGGTCTTCCTGCTCGCCGAGGGAGCCATCGTCACCGCGGCCATCACCGGCGACCCGGCCCCGGCGGGGCACGCACGGGCGGCGGTGGAGGCGCTGCTCGGGGGCGCCGCGGTGACGGCCGGCTGAGGTCTTTCGTTTGGATCAGCCCGGCATGATCCAAACGAGAGGCCCTAGAGGATCACGTGGGGCAGGAAGCGGGCGTACTCGTCGGTGATCAGGCCGGTGGACTCGCGGAGGCCGAGGCCCGCGGGTTCGTCCTGGACCACCCAGGCGCCCAGGACCACGTGGTTGCCGTCGAAGGCGGGCAGGGGCGCCAACTGCTGGTAGCAGCAGGGCTCGTCGCGCGGGACGCCCGGCGATCCCGGCTCGTGGATCGTGACGCCCTCGCCCTCGCGGCCGAGGAGGGGCTTGGCCACGTAGCCGGCCGTGCCGGTCAGCTCGCGGGGGCCGTCCAGGTAGGCGGGCAGGAGGTTCGGGTGGCCGGGGTACAGCTCCCACAGGATCGCCAGGAGGGCCTTGTTGCTCAGGAGCATCTTCCAGGCCGGTTCGATCCACAGGGTGCTGCCGGTGCCGCCGCCGTTGTCCAGGGTGTCCAGGACGTGTCCGCCGAAGGCGTCGGTGGTGAGCCACTCCCAGGGGTAGAGCTTGAAGATGCCGCGGATGAAGCGGAGCCGGTTGTCGACGAAGCGGCCGGAGAGGGCGTCCCAGCCGATCTCCTCCATGGCCAGCCAGTCGGTGGTGAGGCCGGCCTGCTCGGCGGTCTCCTTCAGGTAGGCGACCGTCATCAGGTCCTCGCCGAGTTCGTCGGCCGAGGAGTGCGCGAAGTGCAGCGGGCCGCCCGGGGGCAGCAGCGCCGACTGGGCGCGCCAGGCTTCGACCAGGCGTTCGTGCAGGGAGTTCCACTGGTCCGCGCCGGGGAAACGGTCCTCCATCCAGAACCACTGCGGGGAGGCGGCCTCCACCAGCGAGGTCGGGGTGTCGGCGTTGTACTCCAGCAGCTTCGCCGGTCCCGTGCCGTCGTAGCGCAGGTCGAAACGGCCGTAGACGGAGGGCAGTTCGGCGCGGCGGTGCCAGGCCTCGGTGACCGCGGCGGCCACCCGCGGGTCCGTGATGCCGAGGTCCGCGAGGCGGTTCTCGGACACGATGTGCCCGGCGGCGGCCAGGCACATGCGGTGGAGTTCCTCGACGGTCTCCTCCAGCGCCTCCACCTCCTCCAGGGTGAAGACGTAGTAGGCGCTCTCGTCCCAGTAGGGGCGCAGCGAGCCGTCGGGGTGGCGGGTGAGCGGGTAGACCAGGCCCTGCGCCTCCACGGTCTGCTGCCAGCCGGGGCGGGGGGTGGTGGTACGGCGTTCCATGTGCCTGTTCCGGTCAGCCGCCGGAGCTGCCCTTGCCGCCGCCGAAGCCGCCGCGGTGGACTCCGCCGCTTCCGCTGTGGTGGTCGTCGTCATCGTCGGACGAACCGCTGCCCGAGCCCTTGCCGGGCTTGGTGAAGGAGCCGCCGTCGACCCAGCCGTTCTTCTCGTCGCCCTCGTAGTACCAGGCGGCGTCGGCCTTCTTCTTGACGGTCGTCTTCCTGCCCGGCGTCTTCTTGCCCGTCGTCTTCCCGGACGCGCCGGTGGTCTTGCAGTTCTTGTCCGAGACGACCTTGTACCCCTTGGCGAGGTCGTAGCTGTCCCGGTCGACGCAGCGCTTGTCCGGTTCGGACGAGCAGGCGGTGAGCGCGGCGGCCAGCAGGCCCACGCCGCCGAGGACGACCGTGCCGGAGCGCAGTGGTCGGCGTGTGCGGTCCATGGTGGTGTCTCCCCCGTCGGATTCGGATGTCGTGACCGGCTGGATCCAGTCGCCCGGATCCAGCCGCCGTGTTCGGCGGCCAGCCTAGAGATCGGTGTGAGTATTCCCCCCGGCGGGTCCTTCATCTACCGCTCGCCTAGAGTCACTTCGTGCTGTTTGGAATGGTGTGCGCCCTTGGCGCGGCGGTCTGCTTCGGTACGGCGACGGTGTTGCAGGCGGTGGCCGCGCGAACGGCGGGCGCCGAGGGGGGTGGCGGCGGGGACGCGGCGCTGCTGCTGCGGGCGCTGCGGCAGTGGCGGTATCTCGCCGGTCTCGCGCTGGACGGGCTGGGCTTCCTGCTCCAGATCGCGGCCCTGCGCTCGGTGCCGATCTACGCGGTGGGCGCGGCGCTGGCGGCGAGCCTCGCGGTCACGGCGGTGGTGGCGGCGCGGCTGCTGCGGGTCCGGCTGAGCGGGGTGGAGTGGGCCGCCGTGGGGGTGGTGTGCGCGGGGCTCGCCCTGCTGGGGCTGGCCTCGGGCACCGAGGGCGACCGGGGCGGGCCGCACTGGCTGCGGTACGCGATGGTCGCCGCGGCGGTGGGCGTGCTGCTGCTCGGCGGGGTCGGCGGGCGCCTGTCCGGCCGGACCCGGGCGCTGCTGCTGGGGCTCGGCGCCGGGTTCGGGTTCGGGGTGGTGGAGGTCGCGGTACGGCTGATCGACTCGCTGCGGGTGGGGGATCTGCTGGGCAACCCGGCCGCCTACGCGCTGCTGCTCGGTGGCGGTGCCGCGTTCCTGCTGCTCACCTCGGCCCTCCAGCGGGGATCGGTGACGACCGCGACGGCCGGGATGGTGCTCGGCGAGACGATCGGGCCGGCCGCGGTGGGGGTGGTCTGGCTCGGGGACCGGACGCGCGAGGGGCTGGGGTGGCTCGCGGCGCTGGGGTTCGCGGTGGCCGTGGCGGGGGCGTTGGCGCTGGCGCGGTTCGGGGAGGCGCCGGTGGAGTAGGTCCGTCGCGGGCCCGTCCCGCGCGTGCGGGTCGTGTGCGGCTGGTCGCGCGGTTCCCGGCGCCCCCGCTACCGCCCCACCTTCCTCACGGCAGCACCCGGCACAGCGCCTCCAGCGCCCCCGTCCACGCGCTGTCCGGTGGGGTGCCGTAGCCGACGACCAGGGCGTCCACCGGGTCGGTGACGGCCTGGGGGTGGCGGTGGTAGGAGAGGCCGTGCAGGGCCAGGCCCTGCCATGCCGCCGCCTGGACCACCGACTCCTCCGTACCGGGCGGGAGCCGCAGGACCGCGTGCAGGCCGGCCGCGATCCCCGTGACCTCCACCTCCGGTGCCCGCTCGGCGACGGCGGTGGCGAGGGCGTCGCGGCGGCGCCGGTAGCGCAGGCGGGAGGAGCGGACGTGGCGGTCGTACGCGCCGGAGGTGAGGAACTCCGCGAGGGTGAGCTGATCCAGCACGCCGACGGTGTCGGCGTGGCCCTTGGCCGAGGCCGCCTCCGCCGCGAGGGCCGGCGGGAGCACCATCCAGCCCAGCCGCAGTCCGGGCGCGAGCGACTTGCTGGCCGTGCCGAGGTAGACGACCCGGTCGGGGGCGAGGCCCTGCAAGGCGCCGACGGGCTGGCGGTCGTAGCGGAACTCGCCGTCGTAGTCGTCCTCCAGGACCAGCCCGCCGGTGCGCCGGGCCCAGGCGACCACGGCGGCCCGCCGGTCGGGGTGCAGGGCGGTGCCCATGGGGAACTGGTGCGCCGGGGTCAGCAGCACCGCACCGGCGGTCCCCGGCTCGGCGGGGTCGGTGCCCAGTGTGTCGTACGGCAGCGCGGGCGTGGCCAGGCCCGCCCCGCGCAGCAGCGCCCAGTGGACGTCCAGGCCGTACGACTCCACGGCCACCGTCCGCACCCCGCGCGCCCGCAGCACCGTGCCGAGGATCGTCAGGGCGTGCGAGAAACCCGCGGTGATCAGGATCGCGTCGGGGTCGGTGCGCACGCCGCGGGCCCGCGCGAGGTAGCCGGCGAGGGCGGTGCGCAGTTCGGGCCGGCCGCGCGGGTCGCCGTAGCCGAAGGCGTGGAAGGGGGCCGTGGCCAGGGCCCGGCGGGCGGCCTTCAGCCACTCGGTGCGCGGGAAGGCGGCGAGGTCGGGGGTGCCGGGGACGAGGTCGTGGAGCGGGCGGGCGGGGGCGCGGTGCGAGGTCGCCGGGGTGGTGGCGCGGGGTGTTCCGGGGGCGGGGCGGGTGCGGGAGGGCGCGCCGGTGCCGGGCGTGCCCGGTGCCACTCGGGTGCCGGAGCCCTGGCGGGCGGTGAGCCAGCCCTCGGCGACTAGGTCGGCGTAGGCCTCGGCGACGGTGTTGCGGGCGATGCCGAGGTCGGCGGCGAGCGAGCGGGAGGACGGCAGCCGGGTGCCGGGGGCGAGCCGGCCGGAGCGGACCGCGTCGCGCAGGGCGTCGGTCAGGCCCCGGCGCAGACCGCCCGAGCCGCTCGGTTCGAGGTGCAGGTCGACGCCCAGAGTGGCCCACGATTCCGCCATGGAAATGGACCATACTCCTGGGCAGCCTCACTCCTAGAGTCGAGGCATGACCACTGCACAGGAAACCACCGCGTACGCCCCCGAAGAAGCCCCGCGCCTGCCCTGGGCCGAGCACGCCCCCGACGTCTACAAGGCCATGATCCGCCTGGACAGCGTCGCCAGGCGGGGCCTGGACCCCAAGCTGTACGAGCTGGTGAAGATCCGCGCCTCGCAGCTCAACCACTGCGCGTTCTGCCTCGACATGCACACCAAGGACGCCCTCGCCGCCGGTGAGAGCGTCGAGCGGATCGTGCAGCTCAGCGCCTGGCAGGAGTCCCGGCACTTCTACACCGAGAAGGAGCTGGCCGCGATCGAGCTGACCGAGGCGGTCACCGTCCTGACGGAGGGCTTCGTGCCGGACGAGGTGTACGAGCGGGCCGCCAAGCACTTCGAGGAGGCCGAGCTGGCCCAGCTGGTCGCCGCGATCACGGTGATCAACGCCTGGAACCGGTTCGGAGTCGCCTTCCGGATGACCCCGGGCCACTACCAGCCCGGTCAGCACGGGTGAGCCGCAGCCCGGCGCGGGACAGGGCCGAGCGGTTCCGCGCGCTGCACCGGGGGCGCGCCCCGGGGGACCCGCTGGTGCTGCCCGGGCCGTGGGACGCGGCGAGCGCGCGGGTGCTGGAGGCCGCCGGGTTCCCGGCGCTGGCCACACCGAGCGCCGGGATCGCCGCGTCCCTCGGGTACGCGGACGGGACCACTCCGGCCGACGAGATGTTCGCGGCGGTCGCGCGGATCACACGGGCCGTGGACGTGCCGGTGTCGGCGGACGTCGAGGGAGGGTACGGGCTCGGCGCGGCGGAACTGGTCGAGCGGCTGCTGGAGGCGGGGGCCGTCGGCTGCAACCTGGAGGACTCCGAGCAGGGCGTCCTCAAGGACCCGCACGAGCACGCCGGGTTCCTCGCCGAGGTCCGCGAAGCGGCGGCCGGCCGGCTGTTCGTGAACGCCCGCGTGGACACCTTCGTCCACGGCGACGGCGATCCCGGACAGGCCGTCGAGCGGGCCGCCTCGTACGTCGCGGCGGGCGCGGACTGCGTGTACCCGATCCTCGCCCCCGTGGAGGTCCTGCCCCTGTTGCGGGCCGGGATCAAGGGCCCGCTGAACGTTCTGGCCGGGCTGGACGGGGACGGCCCCGGGCCCGCCGTGCTCGGCGGACTCGGGGCCACCCGGATCACCTTCGGGCCGGGCCTCCAGCGGCGGGCCGAGGCCGGGCTGCGGGAGATCGTCGGCGGTCTGCCGGCGTGACGGCGGTCAGGACAGCCACTTCTTCCACACGGCGGGGTGGCTGTCCACCCACTTCTCCGCCGCCTCCTGCGGGTCCAGCTTCTGTTCGGCGATCATCAGGGAGACCTCGTTCTGGTCCCGCGTCGTCCACCGGAACTTCTTCAGGAAGGCCGCGGCCTTCCCGCCGGACCGCGCGAAGTCGGCGTTGAGGTACTTCTGGAGCGGGGTGTGCGGATAGGAGCAGGCCACCTTGGCCGCGTCCGCGTCGCAGCCCTCCTTGTACGGCGGCAGCTTCACCTCCGTCATCGGCACCTTCTCGAACAGCCACTGGGGCGAGTACCAGTAGGTCAGGAAGGGCTTCTTCTCCTTGGCGAACTGCTTCATCTGGGTGATCTGGGCCGCCTCGGAACCGGCGAAGACCACCTGGAAGTCCAGCTTCAGGTTCTTCACCAGCGCCTTGTCGTTGGTGACGTAGGACGGGGAGCCGTCCATCAGCTGGCCCTTGCCGCCGCTCTCCGCGGTGCGGAAGAGCGAGGCGTACTTGTTCAGGTTGCGCCAGTCGGTGATGTCCGGGTGCTCCTTGGCGAGGTACGTCGGCACGAACCAGCCGATGTGCCCGGTCACCCCGAGGTCGCCGCCGCGCGCGATCGTCTTCTTGTCCTGGACGTACCGCTTCTCCTGGTCCGGGTGGCCCCAGTCCTCCAGGAGGGCGTCGACCCGGCCCTGGCTGAGCGCGTCCCAGGCGGGCACCTCGTCGACCTGGACGGTGTCCACGCGGTAGCCGAGCTTGTGCTGGAGGATGTACTGGGCGACGGCCACGTTGGACTGCGCGCCCACCCAGGACTGCACGGACAGGGTGACCGACTTCGCGCCCCCGGCGTTCGCGAAGGGCGAGGCCTGCTTGGTCATGTCGGCGGCGCCGCAGCCGGTCGCGGTCAGCAGCACCAGTGAGCCCACCAGGGCGGTCGTACGACGTCGCATGTCAGGCTCCCTTCTTCGCGCGCCGCTCGGTCGGCTGGGTCACCCGGTCCAGCATCAGGCCCAGGCAGACGATGGCGCCGCCGGCGACCAGACCGGTCGCCAGGTCGCCCTGGGCGAGGCCGAACGCGACGTCGTAGCCGAGGGCGCCGCCGCCGACCAGGCCGCCGATGATGACGACGGCGAGGACCAGTACCACGCCCTGGTTGACGGCGAGCAGCAGCGCGCGCCGGGCCAGCGGGAGCTGGACCTGCCACAGCTGCTGGCGGCCGGTCGCGCCCAGCGAGCGCGCGGACTCCAGCGCGGCCTGGTCGACCTGGCGCAGGCCCTGCGCGGTGATCCGGACGACGGCCGGCAGCGCGTAGACGACGGCCGCGGCGACGGCGGGCGCGCGGCCCACGCCGAACAGCGCGACGACCGGGATCAGGTACACGAACTGCGGCATGGTCTGGAAGACGTCCAGGACCGGGCGCAGGGCGCGTTCGACGCGGTCGCTGCGGGCGGCGGCGATGCCGGTCGCGAAGCCCAGGACGAGGGTGACGGCGACGGCGGCCAGCACCTGGGAGAGGGTGTCGAGCGACGGCTCCCACACGCCGAGGACACCGATCGCGGCCATGGCGAGGACGGCGGTCAGCGCGGTGCGCCAGGTGCCGATCAGCCAGGCCAGGGCGGCGACGACGAGCAGCACCGCCCACCAGGGCAGCCACTGGAGGCCGTCGCGTACGGGGTCCAGGACCCAGGTGGTGAAGTGGCCCGCCCAGTCGGCGGTGCCGCCGACGACCGGGACGCCGGAGTACAGGTGGGCGGTCATCCAGTCGACGGCCCGGTTGACCGGTTCGGCGATGCCCACGGTCCAGCCGCCGGGCCAGTCCGGCGCGCCGAGGAGGCGGGTGGCGAGGGCGACGGCCGCGGTGACGGCGAGGGCGTACGGCCAGCCGATCGTGCGGGGGCGGGCGGTGCCGTCCCCGGCGGCGGCGGTCACGCGGTCCAGGACCACCGCGAGCAGCACGATGGGGATGCCGGCCGCGAGGGCCGCGCCGACGTCGACGGAGGCGAGGGCCTGGTAGACGCGGTCGCCGAGGCCGCCGGCGCCGATGACGGCGGCGATCACGGCCATGGACAGGGCCATCATGATCGTCTGGTTGAGGCCGAGGAGGAGTTCCTTGCGGGCCAGCGGGATGCGGGCCGTCAGCAGCCGCTGGCGGCGGGTGGCGCCGAGCGACTCCACGGCCTCCAGGACTTCGGGGTCGGCGCCGCGCAGGCCGAGCGCGGTGAGGCGGGCCATCGGCGGGGCGGCGTAGACGACGGTGGCGAGGACGGCCGCGGGGACGCCGATGCCGAAGACCAGGACGACGGGGAGGAGGTAGGCGAAGGCCGGGAGCACCTGCATGGTGTCCAGGACCGGGCGCAGGGCGCGGTCCAGGCGGTCGGAGAGGCCGGCGGCCAGGCCGAGGAGCGCGCCGACGACGACGGAGGCGAGGACCGCCACGACCATCAGCGCGAGGGTCTGCATGGTCGGGACCCACATGTCGAGGGCGCCGCAGGCGAGGAAGGCGACGGCTGTGCCGGCGGCCAGCCGGACACCGGCCACGCGCCAGGCGAGCAGGGCGGCGAAGGCGGTGACGCCTGCCCAGCCGGCGGCGAGGAGGGTGAGGTAGACGGCCCGGACGGCCCAGATGACGGCGTTGCTGACGTAGCCGAAGAAGTACAGGAACAGCGGGTGGCTGTCCCGGTTGTCCATGACCCAGTCGCTGGCGGTGGCGAGGGGTGCGTCGAGGCGGACCGTCAGCGCGTGCGGCCAGGAGCCGTTGCCCCAGCGGCCGAGGAGCGGCAGGAGGACCGCAGTGAGGAGGGCGAGCAGCAGGAGTTTACCCACGGCCCGGCTTCTGAGGACGCGGGGTTTGCCCGTGCCGGAGGTCGGGATGCTGAGCGTTGCCATCAGACGGCCTCCGGGCTGGTGCGGGGGCCGGGTGCGGTCGCTTGCCGGCGCCGGCCGGGTGCCGCCTTCTTCGGGCCGGGCGCCGTCCCGGCGGCACGGCCGCCCGCGGCTGCGGCGGCAGCGTCGTCCCGCGCCGGCGTGGCTGTCGCCGTGTCCACGCCCGCCACCACGCCGAGCAGTCGCTCGTGGTCGACCACGCCGAGGCAGCGGCCCTTGTCCATGACGCGGGCCGGGGTGCCCGCGCGGGCCACCGCCTCGATGGCCTCGGCCACCGTGGCCTCGGGGCGCACCGCGGGGCCCTCGGCCGTTTCCGCGGCGGAGGCCGGGCGCATCGCCCTGCGTGCCGTCATCACCTGTTCGCGCGGCACGTCCCGGACGAACTCGCGGACGTAGTCGTCGGCCGGGCTGCCGACGATCTCCTCGGGGGTGCCCAGCTGGACCACCTGGCCGTCGCGCATCAGGGCGATGCGGTCGCCGAGTTTGAGGGCCTCGGTGAGGTCGTGGGTGATGAAGACCATGGTGCGGCCCTCCTCGCGGTGCAGGCGGGCCACCTCGTCCTGCATGTCGCGCCGGATGAGCGGGTCGAGGGCGCTGAACGGCTCGTCGAAGAGCAGCACCTCGGGGTCCACCGCCAGTGCCCGGGCCAGGCCCACCCGCTGGCGCTGGCCGCCGGAGAGCTGGCCGGGGCGGCGCTTCTCCATGCCTTCGAGGCCGACCTTGGCGATGAACCGGGCGGCGCGCTCGCGGCGTTCGGACTTGCCGACGCCCTGGATCTCCAGGCCGTAGGCGACGTTGTCGAGGACCGTGCGGTGCGGCAGGAGGCCGAAGTGCTGGAAGACCATCGCGGCCCGGTGCCGGCGCAGCTCGCGCAGACGGGCCTTGTCCATCGCGCGGACGTCCTCGCCGTCGATGGCGATCGTGCCCGCCGTCGGCTCGATCAGGCGGGTCAGGCAGCGGACCAGGGTGGACTTGCCGGAGCCGGACAGGCCCATCACGACGAAGACCTCGCCCTTGCGGACGTCGAAGGAGACGTCCCGGACGGCGGCCGTGCAGCCGGTGCGGGAGCGGAGTTCGGCGGGGGTCAGCGTGCCGAGTTCCGGGTCCTCGGGGACGCGCTCGGGCTTGGGGCCGAACACCTTCCACAGTCCGGACACCGAGAAGACGGGCTCGGTCGTGGTGGGCGGCTTGCGGGTGGGGACGGTGAGACTCATCGGTCACCTCCGATCAGGTCGACGGCCTTCTCCCCGACCATGAGCACCCCGATCATCGGGTTCACGGCGGTCATGGTCGGGAAGACGGACGCGTCGGCGATGCGAATGCCGTCGAGGCCCCGGATCTTCAACTCCGGGTCGACCACGGCGAGTTCGTCGTCGGCGGCGCCCATCTTGCAGGTGCCGGCCGGGTGGTAGACGGTGTGCGCGACCTTGCGTGCGTACTCGCTCAGCTCGGCGTCGCCGAGGATCTCGGGGCCGGGGCAGACCTCGCGCTTGAGCCAGCCGGCCAGCGGCTCGGTCCTGGCGATCTCCCGGGCGATGCGGATGCCGTCGACGAGAGTGCGCGCGTCGTAGTCGTCCTCGTCGGTGAAGTAGCGGAAGTCGAGCGCCGGCTTGACGGCAGGGTCGGCGCTGGTCAGGTAGAGGCGGCCACGGCTCTTCGGCTTGGGGATGTTGGGGGTCATCGAGACGCCGTACCGCGGGCGTTCGTAGCCCAGGCGCTCCGGGTTGTCCGTGAACGGGATCTGGTAGAAGTGGAACATCAGGTCCGGGCCCGCGTGTGCGGGGTCGCGGCGGACGAACAGGCCCGCGTCGGAGTCCATCGCGGAGTTCTCCGGGATCGGGCCGTGGGTCTCCCAGACGATGACCGACTCGGGGTGGTCGAGCAGGTTCTCGCCGACGCCCGGCAGGTCGTGCACGACGGGGATGCCGAGCGCCCGGAGGTCCTCGGCGGGGCCGATGCCCGAGTGGAGCAGCAGGCGCGGGGAGTCGACGGCGCCCGCGCACAGGACGACCTCCTCGCGGGCGCGGACCAGCAGTTCCTCGCCGTCCTTGGTGCGCACGTGGACGCCCTCGGCGCGGGTGCCGTCCAGTTCCAGCCGGTACGCCCAGGTCTCCAGGAAGAGGCGGAGGTTGGGCCGCTCGTCCATCACCGGGTGCAGGTACGCCACCGACGCCGAGGAGCGCTTGTTGTCCTCGGGGTGGTAGGCGAGGTCGAAGAAGCCGACGCCCTCGGTGAACGGCTTGCGGTTGAAGCCCTCGACCCGGGGTACCCCGAGCGCCGACCGGGCCGCGTCGACGAAGTCGCGGGCGATGGCGTTCCGGTCCTTCTCGTCGACGGAGACGATGTTGTTCTTGAGGCGGGCGAAGTAGGCCTCCATGGGGACGGCGCCCCAGCCCTTGGCGCCGGCCTCCTCCCACTCGTCCCAGTCGGAGGGCAGGGGCTTGAACGAGATGAGGGTGTTGTGCGAGGAGCAGCCGCCGAGGACGCGGGCGCGGCTGTGCCGGATGTGGGAGTTGCCGCGGGGCTGCTCCACCGTCGGGTAGTCGTAGTCGAGTTCGCCGCCGAGCAGGCCCATCCAGCGGCGCAGGGTGAGGACGTCGTCGCGGCCGACGTCGCTCGGGCCGCCCTCGATGACGGCGACGGTGACGTCGGGGTTCTCGGTGAGGCGGGAGGCGATGACGGAGCCCGCCGTGCCGCCGCCGATGACGACGTAGTCGTAGACGTGCGTGGTGTGGGACATGGGGGTGCTGCTCCAGGTGGGGACGGACGGCTTACGGGGCGGGGCTCAGCCGGCGAACCAGCGCACCGGCTTCGGCGCGAGGTTCTGGTAGACGTGCTTGGTCTCGCGGTACTCGGCGAGGCCGGCCGGCCCCAGCTCGCGGCCGGTGCCGCTCCTGCCGAAGCCGCCCCACTCCGCCTGCGGCAGGTAGGGGTGGAAGTCGTTGATCCAGACGGTGCCGTGGCGCAGCCGGGCGGCGACCCTGCGGGCGCGGCCGGCGTCGGAGGTCCAGACGGCGCCCGCGAGGCCGTACTCGGTGTCGTTGGCGAGGAAGACGGCCTCTTCCTCGGTGCGGAAGGTCTCGACGGTGAGGACCGGGCCGAAGACCTCCTCGCGGACGACCCGCATCTCGCGGTGGCAGGCGTCGAGGACGGTCGGCTCGTAGAAGTAACCGCCCTCGGGGCGCTGCGGTGACGGCTCCGGCCGTTTGCCGCCGCAGCGCAGCACGGCACCCTCTTCGAGCGCGGAGGCGACGTACGCCTCGACCTTGGCGCGCTGCTGCTCGGAGACGAGCGGGCCGCACTCGACGCCGTCGGCCGTGCCGCGGCCGAGCCTGATCCGCTGGGCCCGGCGGGCGAGTTCGGCGACGAAGCGCTCGCGGACCGACTCCTCGACGATGAGGCGGGCGCCGGCCGAGCAGACCTGGCCGCTGTGGATGAAGGCCGCGTTGAGGGCCTGGTCGACGGCGGTGTCGAAGCCCTCCTCGGTGGCGCAGGCGTCGGCGAAGACCACGTTGGGGTTCTTGCCGCCGAGTTCGAGGGCGACCTTCTTGACGGTGGGCGCGGCGGCCTGGGCGACCTTGGTGCCGCTGAGCAGACCGCCGGTGAAGGAGACCAGGTCGACGTCGGGATGCTCGGCGAGCCGGGCGCCGACCGTGTGACCGGGGCCGGTGACGAGGTTGGCCACGCCCGCGGGCAGGCCCGCCTCGGCCAGCAGCTCGATCAGGGCGATGGTGGTCATCGGGGTGATCTCGCTGGGCTTGATCACGAAGGTGTTGCCGGCGGCGAGCGCCGGGGCGATCTTCCAGCTGGCCTGGAGGAGCGGGTAGTTCCAGGGGGTGATCAACGCGCAGACGCCGACCGGTTCGTGGACGACCACGCTGTGGATGTCGGGCGAGCCCGCGTCGACGACCCGGCCCGGGGCCTCGGCGGCGACCAGGTCGGCGAAGTAGCGGAAGGCGTCGGCGACGCAGTCGATGTCGACGCGGCCCTCCTCGACGGTCTTGCCCGCGTCTCGGCTCTCCAGCAGGCCGAGCTCCTCGCGGTCGCGCACCAGCAGGTCGGCGACGCGGCGCAGCAGGGCGGCGCGCTCGGCGACCGGGGTGTGCGGCCAGGGGCCCCGGTCGAACGCGTGCCGGGCGGCGGCCACCGCGCGCTCGGCGTCCTTCTCGTCGCCCTCGGCGACCACGGCGAACGGCCGGGCGTCCGCGGGGTCGAGGATCTCCCGGGTCGCGCCGGAGACCGCCGTCAGCCACTCGCCGCCCGCGTGGATGGTCGCCCGGGCGTGTCGTTCCGTTCTGTCCGCCATGATCGGTGTCGCCTTCCGTTTTCGATCCGTGCCCCTACGTGACAGAGCTGCCTCGGCTGGGGACCGTCGCCGCCTGCCCAGGGCCTCGCATCGCATGCGCAATCGGTGGCCGAAAGTGCGCCGCGTCACTGAAAATGCGGTCGAAAAGGGGCAAAAGTAGGGTGAGGAGGGGGGTCGGGAGGTGGCGCGATGGCTCGTGGATCGCGACTCTGTGCGGGGGCAAGCATCACCGCGGCCCTGCTGACCCCGTTCGCCCTGCCCGGTACGGCCCCCGCCGCGGCGCCCGCGTCCCCTGTTCCGGCCGCCGCGACACCCGCTCTCCCGGCCCCGGCACGCTCCGGTTCCGGCGCCCCGAGGACCCCCGCGGACGACGGTCCGAGCGCCCGCGCCCTCGCGCGCGAGGCGCGCGCCCGTCTGCTCGCGGCGCGTTCGGTGCACCTCGGGTTCGCGGATCACCGCGCGGCCGGCGACCGGACCGCCCCGGCCACGCTGGAGCTGACGCTCGACCGCGGCGGCAACTGCGTGGGCAGGCTGGTCATGGGCGACGACGGCGGCAGCGTCGCCCTGGTCAAGCGGGGCGACCAGGTGTGGATGAAGCCGGACGCCGCGTTCTGGAAGGCGCAGTTGCCCGACCGCCGGGGCGATGCCGTGGCCGCACGCCTGAAGAACCGCTATCTGCACGGCTCCACGAAGGACGCCGTGCTCCGGGGCATGTCCGACACCTGCGACCTGAGCGTCTTCCAGAGGGAGGCCGCCGCCGAGCCCTCCCCCCGCACCGCGCTGACCAAGGGCAAGGAGACCAAGGTCGACGGCACGAAGGTGATCCCGCTGACCGGAACCGAGGACGACGGCAAGAAGATCACCCTCTACGTCACCTCGGCCGGCCCGCACCGCCTGGTCCGGGCCACGCGGCAGGGACCCGGCACCGACCAGGACCTGACCTTCACGGGGTACGACGAGCCGGTCCCGTCCGCCACCCCGGCCCCGGCGCAGTCCGTGGACATCTCCGAGCTCCAGCACGAACTGGAGCACACCTGACTCACGGGGCGTCAGTTCCCGTGCGCGGGCGTGGGGGGCGTGGACCGGCCCACAACGAACGAGGTCCCCTTCCGCCACCGCGGAAGGGGACCTCGTACATGGAGCGCCGGGCAGGCCTTGCACCTGCATCTCCCCGCAGGAAGCGGGGCGTCTTTCCTTGGACCACCAACGCATCACCTGGTGCCGGGTTTCCGGCGGCCGGTGCGTGATCAACTATAGCGCACCGGCGCCGGGTGACACCACGTCGGATCAGATGAGGCCGAGGCCGCGGACCGCCTCGCGCTCCTCCTCCAGCTCCTTGACGGAGGCGTCGATGCGGGCCCGGGAGAACTCGTTGACGTCCAGGCCCTGGACGATCTCGTACTTGCCGTCCTTGCAGGTGACCGGGAAGGAGGAGATCAGGCCCTCCGGGACGCCGTAGGAGCCGTCCGACGGGATGCCCATGGAGGTCCAGTCACCCTCGGCGGTGCCGTTGACCCAGGTGTGGACGTGGTCGATCGCGGCGTTGGCGGCGGAGGCGGCGGAGGACGCGCCACGGGCCTCGATGATCGCCGCACCGCGCTTGGCGACGGTCGGGATGAAGTCCTCGGCCAGCCACTTCTCGTCGTTCACCACCTCGGCGGCGTTCTTGCCGGCGACCGTGGCGTGGAAGATGTCCGGGTACTGGGTGGCGGAGTGGTTGCCCCAGATGGTGAGCCGCTTGATGTCGGAGACGCTGCTGCCCGTCTTCTTCGCCAGCTGGGTCAGCGCACGGTTGTGGTCCAGGCGGGTCATCGCGGTGAAGCGCTCGGCCGGGACGTCCGGGGCGGCGGCCTGCGCGATGAGCGCGTTGGTGTTGGCCGGGTTGCCGACGACGAGGACCCTGATGTCGTCCGCCGCGTGGTCGTTGATGGCCTTGCCCTGCGGCTTGAAGATGCCGCCGTTGGCCTCCAGCAGGTCACCGCGCTCCATGCCCTTGGTGCGCGGACGGGCGCCCACCAGCAGGGCCACGTTGGCGCCGTCGAACGCGACGTTCGGGTCGTCGGTGATGTCGATGCCCTGGAGCAGCGGGAAGGCGCAGTCGTCCAGCTCCATGGCCGTGCCCTCGGCGGCCTTCAGGGCCGGGGTGATCTCAAGGAGGCGCAGGCGGACCGGCACGTCCGCGCCGAGCAGCTGGCCCGAGGCGATGCGGAAGAGCAGGGCGTAACCGATCTGGCCGGCCGCGCCGGTGACGGTGACGTTCACGGGAGTGCGGGTCATGGCGTTCTCCGTATGACAGCTGGCGGTGGGGCACCCTGCCCCGGGCGGATGATCGATCTCTTGGCGTCAAGAGAGATCCAGCGGTCAGGCTATCGCGCATCCGGCAGGTGAGACGTCCGGGGCCGTGTGGCTCACCCCACAAGGGGATCACGGGATGCGACCCCTGCCGGGAGGGGTGCCGGAGGGGGTACGGAAGAGGCGGCCGCCCGTCCGGGAGAGGGGGGACGGAGACGGCCGCCGGTGGGGGTACCGGCGTGCCGGACTCCCGTGGGGGGACACCGTGCGCGTGCCCAGGATCCGGCCCCGTATGCGCCGTCTTCTGGAAATTCCCCCTCCGTTTCTTCCGCCCGGCCGCACGCGGGTGCCGCGGCTAGTCCGTGCAGCCGGTCGCGCCCGAGGCGAGCGTGGCGCAGGCCGTGGCCTGTGCCGGGTCGTGTACGGCGACCATCGGGGTGTAGCCGATGGTGTCCCCCGCGGCGGTGATGCCACCCGTCTGCCGGGCCTTGCCCATGGTCACCCGTACGGTGTCGCCCGGCGCGCCGCTGGTGATCCGGCCCCAGGCCGTGCCGCACGCCTTGCTGTAGCGGACCTCCAGGGTGGTGGTGCCGACGGTGGCGGTCTTCGCGGTGCTCACCAGGTCACCGCTGCACCCCATCGCCTCCGCGTCCTTGCCGGTACAGGCGGCGCCGGCGCACTTCACGCCGGGGGGCGGACTCGTCCGTGCCGGGGCGGACGGGGAGGGGGACGTGCGGGCACCCGCGTCCGGGTTCCCGTCCCCACCCCGGTGGGTGAAGAAGAAGGCCCCGGCGATGAGCACCCCGACACCGACCAGCCCCGCGAAGAACATCACCACCTGCTGCCGGTGCACGGACCACCGCCCGAGGGGAACCACGGCTTGCCCGCCGACGGCTCCGCCGGGTGCGCCTGGGGTGCGGGCAGGAGTGGCCGGGGCTCCGCCGGGGACGCCCGTGGTGCGGGCAGAGGTGCCTGAGGCTCCGCCCGGGACGCTTGACGTACGGACAGGGCCGGCCGGGGTTCCCGCGGCGCGGCCCGGGGTGCGGGGGGAGGCGGCCGGGGTTCCCACGGTGAGGCCCGGGGGCCAGGCAGAGGTGCTCGGGCCTCCGCCGGGGGCGTCCGGGAACCGGGCAGCCGCGCCCGGTGCTCCGGTCGGGAGGCCCGAGGTCCGGGCGGGCGTGTCCGGGCTCAGGGAGGGGGACGGAGTCTGCGCCGGGCCGGGGGGCCGGGTGCCAGGGCGGACGCTCGCCTTCGACGGGCCCCGGTAACCGGCCAGGCCCCAGGAGTTCCCGACGGGCGGGTCGTCATCGCCGGCGGCGGTACGGGAGTCGGCGCCTGCCGCCGCACCGGCGCGACGGCCGCCCTCCGCTTCGGGGCCACCGCCACGCCCCGCGCCGGGGCCGTCGCCGCCCCTCGGCCCCGAGCCCGAGCCGTCGCCACTGCCTGCGCCCGAGCCACCGCCCGGCGCCGCATCCCGGCCGCTTGCCCCCGCCGCGCCCGAGCCGGCGCCGGAACCCGTGCCCGAGCCGGCGCTCCCGACCTCGTCCGAACCATCGCCGCCGCCCGTGTCCGAGCCGCCGCCCGCCGCCGGACCTTGGCCGCTCACCCTCGCCGTGGCGGAGGCTTTGCCGCTGCCCGCGCCCGAGCCGGCGCCGGAACCCGCACCCCGGTCGCCGCTCCCCGCCGCGCCGGAGCCGACGGCGCTGCCGGTGCCCGGGTCGTCGCCGGTCCCGGTACCGTCCGGCGCGCTGTCGCGGACGTCGGCGGGCTTCGAGTCCGTCGGCTGGGCCGGGATCTTGGGCGAGACACCGGCGGGACCGGCGATCCCCAGTGCGGCCGCGAGGCCACCGCCCTCGCCCGCACCGGCGCCCTTCCGGCCGTCCGACCTCACGGACGTACCCCCGGCCGACCCCTGGGGCCTGCTCCCGGTCGCTCCGCCAGCCAGCCCCGCGGACGTGCCCCCGGCGGTCCCGGCGGCCCGTCCCGGCGGCCTTGCCCCAGGCACCCGGCCGGATTCCTCCGCCGGGCGGGCCAGGGCGCCCAGGGCCGCTTGGGATTCGGTGATGCCGATGGCCTGGAGCGTGTGGTCGTCGTTCGACTCCGCCCGGGTCCAGGACCGTTCGGCCCGTTCCCACAGGGCGGCCAGGGGGCCGGGGTCGGCGCCCGTGACCTCGGCGAGGGCGATGACCGCGCCCTTGGGGGCGAGGAGCCGGCCGCCCAGGTAGCGCTCCCAGGACGTCCTGCCGTAGCCCGTGCGGTCGGCCAGTGCCGCGGTGTTCAGGCCACTGCGGTCGGCCAGTTGCCGCAACCGGACGGTGAGCTCCCTCATCTGCGGGTCCAGATCCTCCGGCAGGGCTTTCCACCGAGGCATCGCCTACCCCCTCTTCCCCTCTTCCCCCGTCTTCCTTGCAGGTCGCGCGGTACGCGCCGAGCAAAAGGATGCCAGGGCGGCGGTCAACCGCCAGGGGTCACCAGTCCCGTCTCGTACGCCAGCACCACCGCCTGCGCCCGGCTGCCGAGGTCGAGCTTGGTCATGGTGCGGTTGAGGTGGGTCTTGACGGTGGCCTCGCTGATGTAGAGGCGGTCGGCGATCTCCAGGTTGGACAGGCCGCGGGCGGTGAGTCTGAGGACCTCCACCTCGCGGGAGGTGAGCACGCCCAGGTCGGGCGGCGGCGCGGTGTGGACGGGCTCCTGCCGGCGGGCGAAGGACTCCACCAGGCGCCGGGTGACGCTGGGGGCGAACAGGGCGTCGCCGCCGTCGACCGCCGTGACCGCCGCCAGCAGCCGCTCGGGGCCGGAGTCCTTCAGGAGGAAACCGGAGGCGCCGGCGCGCAGCGCGCCGTACACGTACTCGTCCAGGTCGAAGGTGGTCAGCACCAGGACCCGGGGCGGCCGGTCGGCGGCCTCGGCGAGGATCCGTTCGGTGGCCTCGATGCCGTTGACGCCGGGCATCCGGATGTCCATGAGGACGACGTCGGGCCGGGTCTCGGCGGCGAGCCGCACGGCCTGCTCACCGTCCCCCGCCTCGCCCACCACCTCGAAGCCGGGCGCCGCGTCGAGCAGGCCGACGAGTCCGGCGCGGATGAGGAACTGGTCGTCCACGACGAGCACTCTGATCATTCCGTACGGTCGTCCCCCCGGCCGCGCGCCGTCCCTTACCGCTCCGCTTCTCGCGCACCCCCGCGGTCGCGTTCGGCGGCCGAGGTCGGCAGGGTCAGCCGGACCTCGTAGCCGCCCTCGGTGCGTGGGCCGACGCTGATCGTCCCGCCGTAGAGCGTGGCCCGCTCCCGCATGCCAATCAAGCCATGACCGCCCCCTGTGGGCATTCTGTCCGGATCTGCCCCCTCGCCGTCGTCGGTGACGCGGACGGTCAGTTCGTGGGCCCCGTACCGGAGTTCGACGCGCGCGTGCGCGGGACCGGCGTGTTTGAGGGCGTTGGTGAGGGCTTCCTGGACGACGCGGTAGGCGCACAGTTCGACACCGGGCGGCAGCGGGCGGGCGGTGCCCTCGACGTCGAGGTCCACGGGCAGGCCGCCGGCCCGGACCCGGTCCACGAGTTCGCCGAGCCGGGCCAGGGTGGGCATCGGGGCCCGCTGCGGGGCCTCGGGGTCCTCCTCGCGCAGCACCTGGAGCATGCGGCGCAGTTCCTCCAGGGCCTCGCGGCTGGTGTCGGCTATGGTGCCGAGCGCGCCGCGCGCCTTGGCGGGGTCGGAGTCGAAGACGAACCGGGCGAGGCCGGCCTGCACGGAGATGACCGACATGTGGTGGGCGACGACGTCGTGCAGTTCGCGGGCGATCCGGCCGCGTTCCTCGGCGACCGCGCGCCGGGCCCGCTCGGCGTGTTCGGCGCGCAGCCGCCGGGTGAGTTCGGCGCTGCGGCGGGCCAGGTACCCGAACCAGACGAGCACCGAGCTGTAGAGCAGGGCCTGGCCGATCACGGACGCCATGGAGGGGCTGTGGCTGACCACGCCGGCGTACACCCACACCGCGGAGGTGCAGACGGCGCAGGCGAGAGCGGTGTGCGGCGGGCGCACGGAGGCCACGGTGTACAGGGCGAGCATGGCGCCGAAGGTGCACACCACCGGCCAGTGGCCGAGGCTGATGTAGCAGGCCGCGGCGGCCTCGACGACCGCGAAGACGGCGACGGGGTGGCGCCCGCGCAGGGCGACCGGGAGGTGGGCGAGGGCGACGAGGGCGTAGGCGCGCGCGTCGAGTTCCGGCCATCCCTGCGCCCGGGACTCCTGCGCGACCAGGACGGCCACCACGGCCATGGCTACCGCGATCAACGTGTCCACGACGAGCGGGCGGGGAGTCCTCGGTCGCATCGCCGCAGGGTAACGCGCGCGGCCGGGTCCGCGAGTCAACCGCGCGCGCTGCCGGGGACGTTGCGGCTCCCGGCCGCCGTACCCCTCGGACCCGGCAGGTGGCCCGCGTCCCTGGGGGAGGCAGGCCACCTGCCGTACCGTTCGCGCTACTTGTCGAGCGTGAAGTGCAGGATGTCCTTGAGGAAGGGGATCTGGAGCCACGGCGAGGGCTGGGCCATCATCGCGAGCAGCACGATGGCCAGGCCGAGGACGCCGTAGGTGGCGATGTCGGTGAAGCGGGAGCGGACGGCGAGCATGCCGACGCCCGGCAGCATCCAGCGCATGACCGCGCCGGCCAGCAGGGCGGCGCCGACCAGCAGGGTGCCGTAGCGGAACACGTCGAGCGCGGTCAGCAGCAGGCCGAGCGCCACCGTCGACAGCACGACGAGCAGGGGCCACTGCCGGGCGGGCGCCGGGGCGTCGCCGGCCGCGGCCCGGCCGCCGCCCTCGGGGCGCGCGGTGTCCCTGGTGAACAGCGGGAAGCGGCGGGTGACGCGGCGCGGGCGCCCCTCGGCGTCAGGGGCGCTGATCGCGTCGCGCGCGGTCGGCTCCGCGGGCCCGCGGGTGTCCTCAGCCGGCACTGCGCTCCGCCGCCTCGACCACGTTGACCAGCAGCAGGGCCCGGGTCATCGGGCCGACCCCGCCGGGGTTCGGGGAGATCCAGCCGGCCACCTCGGTCACGTCCGGGTGGACGTCGCCGACGATCTTGCCCTCGGCGTTGCGGGAGACGCCGACGTCCAGGACGGCCGCGCCCGGCTTGACGTCCTCGGCGCGGATCAGGTGCGGGGAGCCGGCCGCGGCGATGATGATGTCGGCCCGCTTCAGGTGGGCGGAGAGGTCGCGGGTGCCGGTGTGGCACTGGGTGACGGTGGCGTTCTCGCTGCGCCGGGTGAGCAGCAGCGGCATCGGGCGGCCGATGGTGACACCGCGGCCGACGACCACGACCTCGGCGCCCTTGATCTCCACGCCGTGGCGGCGGAGCAGGGTGAGGATGCCGTTGGGGGTGCAGGGCAGCGGGGCCGGCTCGTTCAGGACGAGGCGGCCGAGGTTCATCGGGTGCAGGCCGTCGGCGTCCTTGGCCGGGTCCATCAGCTCCAGGACGCGGTTCTCGTCGATGCCCTTGGGCAGCGGGAGCTGGACGATGTAGCCGGTGCAGGCCGGGTCCTCGTTCAGCTCGCGGACGACCGCCTCGATCTCCTCCTGGGTGGCGGTGGCCGGCAGCTCGCGCTGGATGGAGGCGATGCCCACCTGGGCGCAGTCGCGGTGCTTGCCGGCGACGTACTTCTGGCTGCCGGGGTCGTCCCCGACCAGGATCGTGCCGAGGCCGGGCGTGACGCCCTTCTCCTTCAGCGCCGCCACGCGGGCGGTCAGATCGGACTTGATCTCGGCTGCGGTGGCCTTGCCATCGAGAATCTGGGCGGTCATGGGTCCCATCCTCGCGGATGACCCGGCCCCGGTTCCAATCCGGGTGTCACGGCATGATCAGCGATGTTGCACTTGCACAACACCTGATGCCTCCGGCTGGACAAGTAAGAGTCCGTTAAAGAACGATGAGCGGACAGTGCCGCGGGCAGTACCGGGGGGACGGACCGCATCTGTAGAACTTCCTCCGAACCGTGCCGCGCGTCGTCCCCGCACTTGAGCAGACGGAGGAAGACCGCCATGAGTTTTGGCGACCCCAACAACCCCTACGGCCCGCCGCAGGGCCAGCAGGCCGGCTACGGCTACCCGCAGCAGCAGCCCGGTTACGGCTACCCGGCGGCCCCCGGGTTCCAGCAGCCCGGCTACGGCTACCCGGCCGGGCCGGCTCAGATGCCGGGCGGGGTGAAGGCCGCGCGCGTGTTCCTCTGGATCCTGGGCGTCTGCCAGGCGCTCGCCGGTCTGCTGCTGGTCGTGGGCAGCGCCATGTTCGCCGACCGGATCCGTGACGCCATCTCGTCGGACAGCAGCGTCTCGTCGACGGACGCCGACAAGGCCGCCAGCATCGGTGTGGGCGTGATGATCGTCTTCGGCGTCATCGTCCTGGCCTTCGCCTTCTGGGCGATCTTCACCGCCGTCAAGTTCGCGGGCGGACGCGGCGGCGCCCGCGTCTCGGCGATCATCTACGGCTCGGTCGTCACCCTGGTCAGCCTGGTGACCCTGCTGGGCGGCAACTTCCTCGCCCTGATCAGCCTGGTGCTGAGCATCCTCATCATCGTGTTCTGCGCCAACAAGGCCGGCGGTTCCTGGTTCAACCGTCCGCAGTACTGAGCCGCGCCGCGTCCGACACACCAGGGCCGCGTTCCGTCCGTCCGGACGGGGTGCGGCCCGGTGTCGTTTCCGGCCATCGGGCGCACCGGTGCGCGCGGCTCACTGGTCCAGGTAGGCCAGCACGGCCAGGACGCGGCGGTTGTCGCCGTCCGTCGGGAGCAGGCCCAGCTTGGTGAAGATGTTGCTGATGTGCTTGGCGACGGCCTTCTCGGTGACGAACAGGGCCTGGGCGATGCCCGCGTTGGAGCGGCCCTGGGCGACGAGTTCGAGGACCTCGCGTTCGCGTTCGGAGAGGCTGCCGACGGATTCGTCGCGCTCCTTGCGGACCAGCAGCTGGGAGATGACCTCGGGGTCCATGGCGGTGCCGCCCGCGGCCACCCGCTGGATGGAGTCCAGGAACTGGCCGCCGTTGGTCACGCGGTCCTTGAGCATGTAGCCGACGCCCCGGCCGCCGCTGGTGAGCAGTTCGCGGGCGTAGAGCGGTTCGACGTACTGGGAGAGCAGGAGCACCGGGAGGTCCGGGTTCCGCTTGCGCGCGGCGAGGACGGCGCGCAGGCCCTCGTCGGTGAAGTTCGGCGGCAGCCGGACGTCGACGACCGCGACGTCCGGCTGTTCCCGGTCCAGGGCTTCGAGCAGGTCGGTGCCGTTGTCCACGGCGGCCACCACGTCGTGGCCGTAGGCCCCGAGCAGGCGGATCAGCCCGTCCCTCAGGAGGAAGTGGTCTTCGGCGAGGACAATACGCACGGGATCTCCATCGTCACCATCGTCGGCCCGCCCACGGGACTGCTCACGGCCAGCACGCCGTCGAAGGTGGCGAGCCGGCGCTCGATGCCGCGCAGGCCGGTGCCGCGGGAGGCGTCGGCGCCGCCGTGGCCGTCGTCGGTCACGGTGATGTGCAGCATCCCGCGATCGTAACGAAGGTCGATCCAGGCGCGGGCGGCACCCGCGTGCTTCGCGACATTGGTGAGGATCTCGGAGATGGCGAAGTACGCGGCGGACTCGACGGGCATCTCGGGGCGGCCGGGCAGGTCGACCTGGACCTCGGTGCGCACCGGGCAGGTCATCGCCAGCGCCCGTACGGCGTCGGCGAGTCCGCGGTCGGCGAGGACCGGCGGGTGGATGCCGCGGACCAGGTTGCGCAGTTCCTCCAGCGCCGCCGAGGACGACTGCCGGGCCTCGATGAGCAGGGCGCGGACGGCCTCCGGGTTGGTCTCCAGCAGGTGCTCGGCCGCGTCCAGGGTCATGCCCATGGCGACCAGACGGGCCTGGGCGCCGTCGTGCAGATCGCGCTCGATCCGGCGGATCTCGGCCATCTGCGTGTCCACGGCGTCGGAGCGGGTGGCGGCCAGGTGCTGGATCCGGCTGGCCATCATCTCGCTCTCGCTCGGCGCCAGCATCGCCCGGGTGTAGAGGGCGTGCCGGCGCACCGCGCGCGGGGCCGCCCACAGGGCCAGGGGCAGTTGCAGCAGCCCGAGGACGCCGGCGAGCACCGCCGTGGCCTGGCCCTCGATCGGGATGAACTGGTACCACAGCCCGTCCCACTCGGTGGACAGCGGCACCCCGAAGAAGGCGAGGAAGACGCCCCAGAGGCCGCTGAGGATCAGGGCCAGCGGGAAGAAGGCGAGGAAGCCGCCGGCGATCGGGTCCGTGAGCACCCAGACGTACTCGCGCCGGGTCTGCGGGTCGCTCATGATCCAGCGGTAGCGGGCGACGGCACCGGAGGCCCCGGCGGGCGCGGGCGGCAGCGGTCCGGGCGGGCCGGGGATCTCCACGCCCGCCCAGCGCCGGGCGAGTTCGCGCTGCTGCGCGGCCAGGTTTCGCACGCCCTCCATGGCCCGCGGCACCATGCCGAGGCCGGGGCCGACCAGGCTGATCGCGCCGGAGACGGCGAGCGAACGGCCGAAGGCCGCCATCGACATCCAGCACAGGGTCACCACCCGGCGCAGACCCGTCAGCCCGGCCGACACCGAGAATCCCCTGATCGCCGCCGGCGGGCGGATCCCGCCGAGCTGCATCGTGCGGTCGTCCATGCGACACGCTCCTTCCTGGCCTTGCTCCGCCGTGCGCGGCGCCGGTGCCGTACGTCTGTCGTGGTCCGAGGGGCCCGCACTCATTGTGGTGGCCGAGGGGCCGGGAAATCGGTGGTAAAAACCCCCCTCTTGGGGCCCTTCTCGGCCGACTCCCGTCAGGGGGCGACGAACAGCGAGAGCGTGTCGGCCACGCAGGCGGCCCGCGGCTCCCCCTCGACCTCCACCGTCATGCGGACGGCGGCCAGGTGGCCGGCGGGCGTCTCGCGCACACCGGTGAGCTTCGCCCCGCCGCGCACCCGGGAGCCGACCGGCACCGGGCGCGGGAAACGCACCTTGTCCAGGCCGAAGTTGACGCCCAGCTGAACCTTCTCGATGTCGAAGATGGCCCGCATCATGGCGGGCAGCAGGGCCAGGGTCAGGTAGCCGTGCAGGATGGTGCCGCCGAACGGGCCGGTCGCGGCCCGCTCCGGATCCGTGTGGATCCACTGCGAGTCGCCGGTCGCCCCCGCGAACTGGTCCACCTGTTCCTGCGTCACCCGCAGCCACTCGCTGTGGCCGAGGTGTTCGCCGACGGCGGCGGAGAACTCGTCCAGACTGGCGAAAGATCTCATGGCGTCGATTCTGTGCGGCTGCCGGACGGCCGGACAAGGCGGTCGCCCGCCGCTCGGCCGTTCGGTCAGCGAGCCGTCATCCGTTGGTCAGTGCGCGCGCCGGGCCGGGCCGGCCGCGGCGCGCACGGGGTCAGCCGTACCGCTTCAGCTCGTGGAAGAACCCGGGCACGGTGTGCAGTTGGCCGGCGTCCCGGACCCGGTCGTACACGTACTTCGCGACCGCCAGGTCGAGCACGCCCAGGCCGAACGGCGAGAAGACCACCGGCCGGTCGGCGGGCGGGGTGATCGCGCCGGTCAGCACGTCGTGGAGGGTGCCGGCGACGAAGTCCCGGTTGCCGGTGAGCTGTTCGGCCAGGTGGGGCGAGGTGTTGGCCTTGAGGCAGTGGTCGATGTCGTCGACCGCGTTCCAGGCGGAGAGGATGATCTGCGGGGACAGGTCGCGCAGCGACACGTGCAGCACCAGCGGGTTGTGCGTGAACCACTCCGGGTCGGTCACGTGCGGCTCGCCCGCCACGGTCGCGAAGACGACGAGGTCGCTGGCGCGGATCAGGTCCTCCGGCTTGTCGTGCACGGTGATCTCCGCGCCGTCCCCGGCCGTGCGCCGCAGATAGCCCGTGAAGCCCTCGGCGTGCTCGGCGGACAGGTCGTGCACGCCGAGGGCGTCGAAGGCGAAGCCGGAGGCCGCCAGGTAGGTGTGCAGGTAGCGGGCGATCAGGCCGGTGCCGATGAAGCCGACCCGGGTGGGCCGGGTGCCGCGCGCCCGGCTGATCCGGTCGGCCGCGAGGGCCGCCGAGGCGGCGGTGCGGGCGGCGCTGATGATGGAGGACTCCAGACAGGCGAACGGGTAACCCGTCCGCGCGTCGTTGAGGACGAGGACGGCCGAGGCGCGCGGCAGGCCGGCGGCCACGTTCTCCGGGAAGCTGGAGATCCACTTGATGCCGTGCACGTCCACGTCACCGCCCACCGAGGCGGGCAGCGCGATGATCCGGGAGGACGGGCGGTCCGGGAAGCGCAGGAAGTACGAGTCGGGGTTGACCGTCCGTGCCTCGCCGTGCAGCCGGTAGGCGGCCTCGACGGTCGAGACGACCTCGTCCTCGGCGCCGGCGAGCACCTGGTGCACCTGGGCACCGGAGATCACGGAGAAGGACGGGACCTGGGACACCTGTGAGGTCATGGGAACACTGCTCCAGGGGATTCGTTGGGCGAAGGGGGCGGGCCGGCGGGCCGGTCAGCCGATGCGGGCCAGCCCCTTGGCGTGCCGGCGGGCGCGTCCGCGCGACACCTGCAACGGGTCCCAGCCGGGCGCGCGCCGGGGCAGCCGGGCGGGGTCGCCGAGCACCGTGCCGGACATCACCTCGGGCAGCAGGGGGCGCCCCAGGATGTGGGAGACCGCGGCCATGCCGCCGGCGGCGACCCCGGCCATCCCGCTGCCGTGCCGGGTGTTCTGCCCGACCACGTACAGCCCCTCGACGTCGGTGCGCACATCGGGCCGCTGACCGCGCGCGCCCCAGCCGGCCATGCCGTACGGGGTGCCGCCGCTGGCGCGGATGTAGCGCTCGTGGGTGAGCGGGGTGGCGGCCTCCACATGGGTGATCCGGTCCCGGAACGGGCCGAGGACCCGCTCGGCGGTGTCCAGGACCAGCTCGGTGACCTCCCGCTTGCGGGCCAGGTACGCGGGCCGGCGGCGGTACGGCTCGCCCGTGAGCGGGCCGCCGTCCGCGCCCCAGAAGGCGGGTCCGGGCGGGAGGATCGTCAGCAGCTGGAAGTTGCTGTGGCCCGGCGGGCACACGGCCGGGGACCCGGCGTCCTTCACGGAGGCGAAGGAGAAGGCGAGCTGGGGGATCCGGTCCAGGGTGCCGGTGCGGGCCCAGCGGTCCAGCATCCCGGCCTGCGCGCCCTCCATGTCGTCGCTGTCGTGCCACCAGATGTTGGCGTTGGGCAGGCCGGGCAGCTCGGTGTCCAGGGCGACGTACACCGCGACCACCGCGTCCCGCATCCGGGCCGCGCGGGTGCGGGCGACCAGGTCGGCGGGGAAGGTCTCCTCGCCGCCGCACAGCTCCAGCACGGTACGGCGGTAGTCGGCGTTGGAGACGACCAGCGGGGCGGAGACCCGGGTGCCGTCGGCGAGTTCGACGCCGGTGGCGCGGCCCCGCTCGACCAGGATGCGGCGCACCTCGCAACGGGTGCGCAGCTCGCCGCCGTACGCCTCCAGGGCCTCCACGAACGCGGCGACCAGGGTCTGGCCGCCGCCCTCCGGGAAGTAGGCGCCGCGCAGGTAGTGGTCCATCATCGTGACGTGCTCGGCGAAGCCGACGTCGGCGGGCAGGGCGCCGTAGTTGCCGGCCTGCGCGGCGAGCAGGGTGCGGCCCTTGGCGGACAGCCCGCAGTGGTCCAGGGCCTGGCCGAGGGTGCGCCGGTTCCAGCGCATGGTCTCCGGCGACCGGCGGAACAGCTCCACCATCGGGGTGCCGAGCAGGCTGGCCCGGCCGGCCCCGGCGACGGCCGTGGCGAGGTCGACGAAGCGGTCCACGGCGTCGGCCTCGGCGGGCAGGGCCGCCTTGATCCGGTCGCGGTAGCGGTCCCAGCCGGCCGGTACGTCGACCTGCGCGGTGGGTGTGATGATGCGGTCGAAGCCGCCGTCGTTGTCCATCGGCCGGAACCGCACCCGGTCGGCGACGCCCAGCCCGGACAGGACGGCGGGCAGCATCCCGTCCGGGCCGCAGTCGCCGAGGTAGTGGGTGCCGACGTCGAACTCGTACTTGCGCCGGCGCCGGAAGACATGGGCGTTGCCGCCGGCCACGTCGTGCTGTTCCAGGACGAGGACCCGGCGGCCGTCGGCGGCGAGATAGCCGGCCGTCACCAGGCCGCCGACGCCGCTGCCGACCACGATCGCGTCGTACCGCTCCCCCGCACCCTGCATCTGGTCCCCCATCAGAAGACGCCGCCCCCGTGGATCTCCACGACCGCTCCGGTGATGTACGCGGCCTGGTCGGACACCAGGAACGCCACCAGGTCGGCCACTTCCCCGGCGCGGCCGAGCCGGCCCAGCGGCACGCCCTTGAGCTGGCGTTCCAGGGCCGCGGCCGGCATGCCGCCGACCATGTCGGTCTCGATCAGCCCGGGTGCGACGACGTTGGCGCGCACGCCCCGCGGGCCCAGCTCCTTGGCGAGGGACTTGGTGAAGCCGATGATCCCGGCCTTGGAGGCGGCGTAGTTGGCCTGGCCGGTGTTGCCGTAGAGGCCCGCCACGGAGGACAGGTTGACGATGACGCCGGTGCGGCGCTTGCTCATGGAGAACGCGGCGGCCCGGCACACGTGGTAGACCCCGTCCAGGTTGGTGCGCAGCACCCCGTCCCAGTCGTCCTGGCCCATCAGCACCAGCGGCCGGTCGCGGGTGACGCCCGCCGAGGTGACCACCGCGTCGACGGGGCCGAGTTCGCGTTCGGTGCGCGCGTACCACTCGCGCACGTCCTCGGGGTCGGCGACGTCGCAGCGGACGGCGAGCACCCGGGTGCCGTGCTCGGCGGCCTCCTTGGCGAGTTCCTCGGCGGCGTCCTGGTTCGAGCGGTAGCAGAACGACACGTCGAAGCCGTCCCGCGCGAGCCGTCGGACCACGGCCCGGCCGATGCCCCGGGAACCGCCGCTGACCAGCGCGATCACGCGTCCTCCCCGAGCAGTCGCAGTACGGCGGCGGCGACGGCGCCGTCCCGGTCCACGGCGGTCACCAGCGCGGCCCGGCCCCGGGAGTCCGGGTCGGCCGCGGCGACGGAGAGCACCGCGGCGATCTGGAAGGACGCGGCGGCGGCACTGGTGTCGCCGAGCAGTTCCATCGACGGCACCCGGCGCAGCGCCTCTGCCGGCACCAGCGCGGCGAGCGCCTCGTACTCGGCGCGGCCCGCGTCGCTCGGCGCCGCGCTGGGTACGGCCGCCCAGACGTCGTCGGCGCTGACCCCGGCCCGCTCCAGGGCGCGGCGGGCGCAGGCGTCGGCCGTCGCGAACGGGTCGTCGTCGATGTCGACGCGGGTCTCGATGCTCAGCACGGCGGCCAACGGCGGGCGTTCGGCCGTCCCGGCGGGCTCCAGCAGGAACAGTCCGCAGCCCTCGCCGAGCAGCGGCGCGGGCTCGCCCGGCTGCGCGGCGGTGGCCTCGTACCAGGCGTGCGCGGCGGAGAACTCCTCCGCCGAACCGGCCACGTACTTGGTCGCCCGGCCCTGCCCCAGCAGCCGGCGGGCGTAGTTCAGGGCGAGCAGCCCGGCGGCCCGGCCGCCGGCGACCGTGGTGTTGGGGCCCTTCAGGCCGTGCCGGATGGCGGTGGCGCCGGCGGCGTGGTTGAGGCTGCCGAACGGGATGCGGCCGGCGTCGACGTAGAAGGGGCGCTCGTTGGTGTAGGACTGGCGCAGGAAGTCGGTGACGTTCTCCAGGCTGCCCATGGTGATGCCGAGGACGACGCCGGTCAGGTCGTCGGTGGTGACGGCCGGTTCGCCGTCGGCGTCCCGCAGCAGCCCGTCGGAGGCGACCAGGGTGAGCGCGGTGAGCCGGTCCATCTTCGCGGTGCCCCGCTTGCCGAGCAGCTCCTGGATGTCGAAGCCGGGCACGACGCACACCTCCGGCGACGGCAGGGTGCCGTAAGCGGCGTCCGCCATCACGGCCGTCTTCGCGCCGGCGCGCACGCCGGCGGTGAACGCCTCGCGTCCGATGCCGTACGGCGACACCGCCGACCAGCCGGTGATGACGGGCGTGTCCGGGGGCAGCGCGGCCCGCGGGACGGCAGTTGCGTTGCTCATGCTCGGACCTTCTCCCCGTAGGTGCCCAGGATCAGCACGGCGTTGTTGCCGGCGAAGGCGCTGGAGTTGTTCTGCACGATCCGGACGTCCGCCGTGACGGCCTCGTTGGGTACGACGTCGAGCGGGCACTCCGGGTCGGTCTCGCGGTGGTTGATGGTGGGCGGGATGAACCCGTGCTCGATGGCGAGACCGCAGGCGATGGCGCCGAGCGCGCTGGCCGCGCCCATCGAGTGGCCCAGCATCGACTTCACGGCGACCGTGCGCGGCGGCGCGTCCCCGTACACGTCCAGGATGGCGGCCGTCTCGGTGCTGTCGTTGGCCTTGGTGCCGGTGCCGTGCGCGGAGATGAAGTCGACCTCCTGCCGCTTGACGCCGGCGTCGTCCAGGGCGAGCCGGATGCCCCGGGCGATGCCGTCCCGGTTGGGGGCGGTGGGGTGGGCGGCGTCGCAGCTCAGGCCGTAGCCGAGGACCTCGGCGTAGATGCGCGCGCCGCGGGCCAGGGCCGACTCCAGGCTCTCCAGGACGAGGATGCCGGCGCCCTCGCCGGTCAGGATGCCGCCCCGGTCCTTGTCGAAGGGGCGCACCACGTCCGGGCTGAGCGCGCCGAACCGCTTGAACAGGGCGAACGCCTTGCGGCAGACGGCGTCGGCGCCGCCGCACAGCGCCAGGTCGACCTCGCCGGAGCGGATGGCGTCCAGGCCGTAGCCGATCGAGTAGTTGCCGGCCGCGCAGGCCGTGGTGACGGTGGTCGCCTCCACGTTCGGCATGCGCAGTTCGCGGGCGATGGCGGTGGAGAGCCGGCCGGCGTAGACCCGGCGGGCGAGCA
This sequence comes from Streptomyces corchorusii, assembly GCF_001514055.1. Lineage (NCBI taxonomy): Bacteria > Bacillati > Actinomycetota > Actinomycetes > Kitasatosporales > Streptomycetaceae > Streptomyces > Streptomyces corchorusii. Next base: position 321,088 of record NZ_KQ948354.1, read on the forward strand.
CCGGGTCCATCGCCTCGGGGTCCCCGGCGGCCAGCTCCTGCTCCAGCAGGACGGCGATGTCGTGGGACTCGCCGTCGGTGGTGCCGACGGTGATGACGGCGGGCCGGTCGGCGAGGTCGGTCTCGGTCAGCCCGGCGTCCTCGACGGCCATGCGGGCCGCGGCGACGGCGAACTGGCCGGCGCGGCCCACGTGGCCGGACGGCAGGTTGCGGATCCAGCGCTCCGGCTCGAAGTCGGGGACCTCGCAGGCGGTGTTCTGCCCGAAGCCCTCGGTGTCGAAGCGGGTGATCGGCCGGGCGCCGGAGCGGCCGGCCCGCAGGCCCGCGGTGTACTCCTCGACCCCGGTGCCGATGCTGGAGATCACCCCGAAGCCGGTGACGACGACCCGTCGCTGCCCGGCCCGGTCGGTGGGTGCCGTGGTGGTCATGGGCGTCACCAGCCGGCGGCCGTGGCGGCCACCTGGTAGGTGGCCTCCACGTTGACCATCTTCGGCAGCTCGTTCATGTCGATGACGATGGAGTACTCCATTTCCAGCGCGCTGAGGACATCGATCAGCTTCAGGGAGTCCGCGCCCAGTTCGTCGATGAAGAGCGCCGTGTCGGAAAGGCGCTCCAGGTCCACGTCGATGTTCTCGGCGATGATTTCCCGGATACGGGTGAGGCGCTCGGGAGCGGCCGTCGTCATGGCTCGTTCCTCCGTTTTCGGATGGCCGGTGGGTGATTCGCGGAAGACCTGCGAGGAGAATTCGCGAAAAGAGCGGGAAAGCTGCGGGAAATGGGCAGCGAGGGGGCTCGGCAAAAACCTAGACAGCTGCGATGACTGCCCAGTGACCGTCAACTGACGGACCGCTGACGGCGGTCAGTGGCCGCCCGCCCGGCGGAACCCGCGGACGCCGCCCCACACCGCGGCGAGCAGCAGCGCCGTGAGCGTCACGGCGGTCACCAGGCCCGGGTGGTGGGCGGGGAAGCCGCCGGTGGCCGCCACGCCCGGGTCGTTGCCCCACAGCCGCCGGCAGGTCGTGACGACCGACGTGACGGGGTTCCACTCGGCGACCGGGCGCAGCCAGCCGGGCAGGCCGCTGACGGGGACGTAGGCGTTGGACAGGAAGCTGAGGATGACCAGCACCAGCGCGCCGGTGCCGTCGATGGCCTCGATGTTGCGCTGGGTGGTGCCGAGCAGGATGCCGACCCAGGTCATCACGTAGACGAAGGCGAGCAGCACCCCGAAGCCGGCGGCGGTGCGCAGCACGCCCTCGTGCGGGCGCCAGCCCACGCCCAGGCCGACGAGGCTGACCGCGGTGAGGCTGACCGCGCCGACGGCCAGGTCGGACAGGGTGCGTCCGAGCAGCACGGAGGACGGGGAGATCGGCAGCGAGCGGAACCGGTCGACCAGTCCGTGCCGCAGGTCCAGGGCGACGCCGATGGCGGTGGGGCCCACGCCGGTCAGGCCGACCTGGATGGCGATGCCGGCCATGATGAAGTCCTCGTAGGCCACGCCGCCCGGGATGTGCATGGAGCTGCGGAAGAGGTAGCCGACGGCGATCAGCATGACCAGCGGGTTCATGGTGACCAGCACCAGCCGGCCCGGTGAGCGGCGCAGATGGGTCAGATGGCGGCCGGCCAGGGCGAACGTGTCACCGAGGTGACCGCGCACGGGCCCGCCCGGACCGGGACGGGCGGCGGCGGGCCGGGACGGGGTGGTCGGAGCGGTGGCCGTGGCCGTCACTGGGACTCCTCTTTCGTGACCGTCAGGGGCCGCGGGTCCGCGACCACCGGGGGCTCCGCTTCCGCGACCGGCACGGGGGCTTCCGCCACGGCCGCCACGGGTTCTCCTCCCACGGCCGGCGCGAGGGGCTCTTCCGCAGCCGTCGGGGACTCCCCTTGCACGGCCCGCACGGGCCGCTCCTCCACGACCGGCACCGGCTCCGCCGTCGCGGCCGTCGCGGGCTCTTCTTCCACCGCCGCCAAGGGGGCGTTCTTCGCGGGGGCGCTCGTCGTGGACGTCAGTGGACGCCTCTCCGCAGCCGCCGCCGGCCGCTTCGCCGGCACCGGCTCCGCCCCCACGGACGTCACGGGCCCCTCCTCCGCGGCCGGCACGGGGGCGTCCGTCGTCTCCGGCACCGGCCCTTCGCTCGTCGCCCGCACGGGCCGCTGCTCCGCGGCCGGCACCGGCTTCGCGGGGTCTTGCGGGGTCTGTTCGGCGCCCGTGCCCGTGAGGTCGAAGAAGACGTCGTCGAGCGTGGGCTTGCGCAGGTCGATGTCGACGGTGGGTACGCCCTTGTCGCGCAGGGCCTGCGCGGCGCGGGCCAGGTCGTCCAGGCCGTCCGGGCCGAGCTGGACGGACACCCGGCGGGCGGCCTCGTCGGTGACGGGGGCCGGACCGCCGAGCACGGCCAGCGCGGCGACCGCGTCGGCGAGGTCCTCGGGGCCGGCCACGGTCACCTCCAGCCGGTCGCTGCCGACCTGCCGCTTGAGGGAGTCCGGGGTGCCCTCGGCGATGACCCGGCCGGCGTCGATGACGGCGATGCGGTCGGCGAGCTGGTCGGCCTCCTCCAGGTACTGGGTGGTGAGCAGGATGGTCACGCCACCGGCGGCCAGGTCCCGCACCACGTCCCACAGCACATTGCGGCTGGCCGGGTCCAGACCGGTGGTGGGCTCGTCCAGGAACAGCACCTCGGGGTCGCCGATGACACACGTGGCGAGGTCGAGCCGGCGGCGCATCCCGCCGGAGTAGGTGCCCGCGGGCCGGTCGGCGGCCTCGGTCAGCTCGAACCGGTCCAGCAGCTCGGCGGCCCGGCGGGCGGCCCCGCGCCGGCCGAACCGCAGCAGCCGGGCCAGCAGGACCAGGTTCTCGCGCCCGGTGAGGAGTTCGTCCACGGCGGCGTACTGCCCGGCCAGGCCGATGCGCCGGCGCACCTCCCGGCCCTCGCGGACCACGTCGTACCCGGCGACGGCGGCCCGGCCGCCGGTCGGCCGCACCAGGGTGGCGAGGATGCGCACGGTGGTGGTCTTGCCGGCGCCGTTGGGGCCGAGGACCCCGAGGACGGTGCCGGCCGGCACCGCCAGGTCGATGCCGTGCAGCGCGGTGTGGGAGCGGTAGCTCTTGCCCAGCCCCTCGGCGAGGATCGCCGTGTCGGACGCGGCCACGGTCAGCCCGCCTGCCGCTGGAGGCTCAGCGGGCGCAGGTCGGTCCAGTTGCTCTCCACGTAGGCGACGGCGGAGGCGCGGTCGGTGGCGTCGAGGGCCACGCGCCAGCCGTCGGGCACGGCGGCGAAGGACGGCCACAGGGAGTGCTGCCCCTCGTCGTTGACGAGGACGAGGAAGGTGCCGTCTTCGTTGTCGAAGGGATTGGCCATGGCGGGTCTCCAGATCTCGGACGGTGGTGGACGGTCGGTGGGTGGTACGGCGTCGGGTCAGCGGGCGGCGGCGACGGCGCCCAGCCGGCGCTCCACGGCGGCGCCGATCAGCGCCGCCGGGGCGGGCCGCAGCATCTGCTGGTGGCCGCAGGGCACGTCGTGCGTCTCGACGGGGCGGCCCAGGTACGGCTCCCAGCTCTTGGTCTTCAGCGCGCGCTCCTCCGCGGAGAGCCCGTCGGCGGCCCGGAACAGCGTCATCGGGCAGCCGTCGAAGCGGGTCGGGGTGTGCCGTTGGACCAGGTCGAGGTGGTTGCGCATGACCGCGAGCAGCCGTTCCAGGGTGGTCTGGCCGAGCCCGGCGAGCGGGCCGCCGGTGCGGGCCAGGTGGGCGGCGACGGCGGCCGGGTCGAGCCGGTCCAGGCCCGTGCCGTCGACGCCGGCCTCGGCGAGGAAGTCGGCGAGGAACTCCGCGTCGGTGGGGTGGACGCCGCGCCCGTCGTCGGGGTAGGCGTCCAGGTTGGCGAGGTGGGCGACCTCCTCGCCGGACGCGTGCAGCAGGGCCGCGATCTCGTGGGCGACGATGCCGCCGTAGGACCAGCCGAGCAGGTGGTACGGGCCGTGCGGCTGTACGGCCCTGATCCGCGCCAGGTAGTCGGCCGCGACCTCGCCGATGCTGCCGGGCAGCGGGCCGCCGTCGCCGAGACCGCGGGCCTGGAGGGCGTGCACGGGCCGCTCGGGGTGGAGGTGCTCGGCGAGCGCGGCGAACGGGATGCCGAAGCCGAGCCCGCCGTGCACGCAGAACAGCGGCGGCAGGGTGCCGGCGGAGCGGATGGGCAGCACGGGCCCGAGCAGGTCGACGGCACCCTGGCCGGCGGGTGGGCCGGCGGTCTCCGGGGCGCGGTGCCGGCCGGCGGTCCCGTCCCCGGTCACGACGCTCGCCGCCAGCGCCTCCAGCGTGCGGTGTTCGAAGACGGACGCCAGCGTGACGCGCAGGCCGGCCGCGGTGGCCGTGTTGACCAGGCGGATGGCCTTCAGACTGTCGCCGCCGAGCGCGAAGAACGAGTCGTCGGGGCCGGCCGGCACGCCGAGCACCTCCGTGACGGCCGCGCACAGCCGCCGCTCGGCGTCGGTGCGGGGCGGACGCACGGCACCGGAGCCGGCGGGACGGGCCGGGGCGGGCGGCAGGGCGGCGACGTCGAGCTTGCCGTTGACGGTCGTCGGCAGCTCCGGCAGCGGCACATAGGCGCCCGGCACCATGTAGTCGGGCAGCGCGCGGGCCAGGTGCCGGCGCAGCTCGTCCGGCTCGGGCGCGGGCCCGCCGGCGGCGGGGACGACGTAGGCGACCAGCTGCCGGCGCCCCAGGGGGTCGGCGGGGGCGAGGACGGCGGCCCGGGCGACGGCCGGGTGCGCCGTCAACCGGCGTTCGATCTCGCCGGGTTCGATGCGGTAGCCGCGGATCTTGACCTGGTGGTCGGCGCGGCCCACGTAGTCGATCCGGCCGCGGGCGTCCCAGCGCACCAGGTCGCCGGTGCGGTACATGCGCGCGCCGGGCTCGCCGTACGGGCAGGCCACGAACCGTCCGGCGGTCAGCGCGGGGCGGCCCAGATAGCCGCGGGCCAGCCCGGGGCCGGTCAGGTACAGCTCGCCGACCACCCCCCGCGGCACCGGTCGCAGTGCCTCGTCCAGGACGTAGGCGCCGGTGTCCCCGACCGGCAGGCCGATGGGCACGCCGGCCGGGGCGTCGACCGCGTCCGCGGTGTCCTGGAGGGTGGCGAACGTGGTGGTCTCGGTGGGGCCGTACACGTTGTACACCGCCGTGTCCGGCAGCGCGGCCCGCAGCCGGTCCAGGTGGTCGCGGGAGTGGGCCTCACCGCCGGTGAGCAGGGCGCGCAGCGGAGCGAGGGCGCGCGGCCGGGTGTCGGCGACGGCGTTGACGAACTGGGTGGTGAGGAAGGCGACGGTCACCCCGGCCTGCCGCAGGAACGTGCCGAGCGCCTCGGGGTCGGCGGGTCCCGGGGGGCAGATGGCGAGCCGGGCGCCGTGCACGAGCGGGGCCCAGATCTCGAACGTGGAGGCGTCGAAGGCGACCGGCGCGAAGTACGGGAACGTGTCGTCGGCGGTGAACCGCAGCTCGGGCAGCCCGTGCACCAGGCGCGCGGCGGCCCGGTGGGAGACGGCCACGCCCTTGGGACGGCCGGTGGAGCCCGAGGTGTAGATGACGTACAGCAGGTCGTCGGGGTGCGGCGCGGGCACGTCCGGCCCGTCGCCGGGCAGCCCGGCGAGGGCCTCCCGGGTGCCGGGCGCGTCCAGGACGACGACTTCGACACCGGAACCGGCGCCCCGCGCATACTCCTCGGCGACGGGCTCCCCGGCGGCGGCCCGTGTGCAGTGGGCGGTCAGGGACTCCTCGGTGAGCAGGAGGCGGGCCCCGGCGTCGGTGAGCGTGTCCCGTATGCGGTCGGCCGGGTAGGCGGGGTCGAGCGGCAGGTAGGCGGCGCCGGAGCGAGCGATGCCGAGCAGCGCGGTCACCGTGGCCGGGCCGCGTTCCAGGCACAGCGCGACCAGGTCGCCGCGGCCGATGCCCCGGGCGGTCAGCAGCCGTGCCAGACGGCCGGCGGCGTCCCACAGCTCGCCGTAGCCGGTGTGGACGATCCGGCCGGCCGGATCCCGGTGGACGAGGGCGACCGCGTCCGGGGTCGCGGCGGCCCGCCGGGCGACCAGTTCGGTGAGGGTGGCCGCGGGCGTGCCGGTGCGGCGCGTGCCGTGGGCCAGCAGCGCGGCGCGTTCCTCGGCGCCGAGGAGGTCCAGCCGGGACACCGGGCGGTCCGGGTCGGCCAGCGCGGCACCGAGCAGCCGTACGCAGGCGTCGGCGATGGTCCGGGCGGTGCCGGGTCCGAACAGGTCGGCGCTGTACTCCAGGGCCAGCTCGATGCCGGGCCCGACCTCGGTGAACTGGAAGAACAGGTCCCACTTGGCGGTGGCCGACGGCACCTCCTCGGGCCGTACCGCGAGCCCGGCCGACCCGGCGGGTCCGGTGACCGTCTCCGGTTGCCGGAAGGCCTGCTGCTGGAAGGCGAACATCACCTGGAACAGCGGGTGCCGGGCCGCCGACCGCTCGGGCCTGAGGACCTCCACCAGCTTCTCGAACGGCACGTCCTGGTGCCGGAAGGCCGCCAGGTCCCACGCGCGCACCCGGTCGACGAGCGCGCGCAGGCCGGGGTCGCCGCCGGTGTCGGTACGCAGCACCAGGGTGTTGACGAACATGCCGACCACGTCGTCGAGGCGTTCGTCGGCGCGGCCCGCCACGGGGGTGCCGAGCGGGATGTCGGTGCCCGCGCCGAGCCGGGTGAGCAGGGCGGCGAGGGCCGCCTGAAGCACCATGAACGGGCTGGCGTTCCACTCGGCCGCCCGCTCCCGCAGCCGGGCGGCGAGCCCCTCCGGCAGGGCGGCGCGCTCGGTGCCGCCCCGGTGGCCGGCGCGGGCGCCGCGCGGGAAGTCGCGGGGCAGCGGCAGTTCCTCGGGCAGACCGGCCAGGGCCGTCGTCCAGTAGGAGAGCTGGCGGGCGAGTTCGCTGTCCGGCCGGTCCGCGTCGCCGAGCAGGTCGCGCTGCCACAGCGTGAAGTCGGTGTACGTCACCGGCAGCGGCGGCAGTTCGGGCGCGTGCCCGGCGCCGCGTGCCGCGTAGGCGGCGGTCAGGTCCCGTAGCAGCGGGGTGAGGGACCAGCGGTCGCCGGCGATGTGGTGCAGGACGAGCAGCAGGACGTGCTCGTCGGGGCCGAGCGCGAACAGCCGGGCGCGCAGCGGGACCTCGGTCTCCAGGTCGAAGCCGCGGGCGGCCTCCGCGGCCAGCGCGGCGGGCAGCCCGGCCTCGTCGACGGTGCTCGTGGGCAGCGGCACGGAGGCGTCGGCCGGCGCGAGCACCCGCTGTTCGGCCGGGCCGACGCCGTCCGCCGGACCGGTGCCGGGGACGGGGGGGTGCTCGGCACCGGGGTCGGTGGCGGCACCGGTGGCGGTGCGCGCCGGGAACACGGTCCGCAGCGCCTCGTGACGGGCGACGAGGTCGCGCAGCGCCGCGTGGAGCGCGGGGACGTCGAGCGGGCCGGTGAGCCGGACCGCGAGCGGGATGGCGTAGAGCCCGCCGGGCGCGCCGAGCCGCTCGATGAACCACAGCCGCTGCTGGGCGTGGGACAGGGGGACGACCGCCGGGCGCGGCCGGGGGGTCAGCGCGGGCCGGCCGGGGGTGGCGCGGGTCAGCCGGGCGGCGAGCGCGGCGGGGCTCGGGGCCTCGAACAGGTCCCGGAGTTCCAGTCGCGCGTCGAGTTCGGCGCGGACCCGGTTGACGATGCGGGTGGCGAGCAGCGAGTGGCCGCCGAGGGCGAAGAAGTCGTCGTCCGCGCCGACGCGTTCGAGCCCGAGGACCGCGGCGAAGACCGTGCAGAGGACGGCCTCCTCGCGGGTGCGCGGGGCGCGGTCGGAAGTGGTGTAGGCGGGCGCGGGCAGGGCCCGCCGGTCGAGCTTGCCGTTCGCGGTCAGCGGCAGCGCGGGCAGCCGTACGACGGCCGCGGGCACCATGTGGTCGGGCAGCCGCTCGGCGGCGAACGCCCGCAGCTCGGCGGTCAGTTCGCGGTCCGAGGGGCCGCCGTCCGGGTCGTGCGGGACGGCGTAGGCGACCAGGCGCGGGTCGCCGGGCCGGTCCTCGCGGGCCACGACGGCCACCTCGGCCAGCCGGGGGTGCCGGCCCAGCACGGTGGCGATCTCGCCGAGTTCGATGCGGAACCCGCGCAGCTGCACCTGTTCGTCGGCGCGGCCCAGGTATTCGAGGGTGCCGTCGGACCGCCAGCGGCCGAGGTCGCCGGTGCGGTACATGCGCGCGCCGGGCTCGCCGTACGGGCAGGCCACGAACCGTCCGGCGGTCAGCGCGGGGCGGCCCAGATAGCCGCGAGCCAGCCCGGGCCCGGCCACGTACAGCTCGCCGGGCACACCGGCCGGCACCGGCCGCAGCGCGCTGTCCAGGACGTACACCCGCAGGTCCGGGATGCCGCGCCCGATGACGCTGCCCCGGCCGGCCGCCGCGAGGTCCCGGTCCAGCTCCTGGTACGACACGTGCACGGTGGTCTCGGTGATGCCGTACATGTTGACCAGGCGCGGGCCGTCCGGGTGCCGGGCGTACCAGTCGGCGAGCCGGCCGAGGTCGAGCGCCTCGCCGCCGAACACCACGTGGCGCAGGGCGAGTGCGCGCGGCCGGTCGGCGTCGGCGCGCATCAGCTGGTAGAAGGCCGACGGCGTCTGGTTGAGGACGGTGACCCGCTCGGCCGCGAGGAGGTCCAGGAAGGCGTCGGGCGAGCGGGCCACGTCGTGCGGTACGACGACCAGGCGCCCGCCGTACAGCAGCGCGCCCCACAGCTCCCAGACGGTGAAGTCGAAGGCGATGGAGTGGAAGAGGGTCCACACGTCGTCCGGGCCGAAGCCGAACCAGCCGTCGGTGGCGTCCAGCAGCCGGATCACGTTCCGGTGGGGTACGACCACGCCCTTGGGCCGGCCGGTGGAGCCGGAGGTGTAGATGACGTAGGCGGGGTGGTCCGCGGTGAGGGCGGCGGGCTCGGGCGCGGTGACCGGGTGGGCGGCGGCCTCGGCGCCGACGGCGTCCGTGTCGAGGTCGACGCGGACCGGGCCGGGCACGTCCGCCGGGCCGGGCAGCGCGGTCCCGGTCGTGGTCAGCAGCAGCGCGGGGCGGGCGTCCCGCAGGGTGTGGGCGACGCGCTCGGCCGGGTGCGTGGGTTCGAGCGGCAGGTAGGCGGCGCCCGCCTTGAGCACCGCGAGCACGGCGACGATCAGCTCGGCCCCGCGCGGCAGGGCCACGGCGACGAAGTCCTCCGGACCGGCCCCGCGCGCCGCGATCAGGTGGGCCAGCCGGTTCGACCGCTCGTCCAGTTCGCGGTAGGTGAGCCGCACACCGGTGTGATCGGTGACGGCCACGGCGTCGGGGGTACGGGCGGCCTGGGCGGCGAACCGGGCGGGAAGGGTCGCCCCGGGGTTGCCGCCCCCGACGGCCTCCTCGGCCTCGACGGCACCGTCGGCAGGCGGGCCGGAGGCCGGGGTGTCGGTGGCCGTTGGCCCGGCGGGGGCCGGTGTGGTGCTCCACTCCGTGAGGATGCGGTGGTGTTCCGCCGGGTCCAGGGCGCCGAGGTGGGCGAGGGGGGCGTCCGGGGTGGTGGCCACCTCGGCGAGGGTGCGGACCAGCCGGTCCAGCAGCCGCCGCGCGGCCTCGGCGCCCTCCCCCAGCGCCGACGCCCGGTACGACAGCCGCAGCCCGAGGCTCTCGCCGGGCAGCACGGTCAGGTGGAGGGGGTAGTGCGTGGCCGCGTGCACCCGCGCGGCCACGACCGTACCGCCGGTGTCGCGGTGCAGTTCCTCCTCGTCCAGCGGATAGTTCTGGAAGGCGAGGACGGTGTCGAAGAGTTCGCCCTGGATGCCGCAGGCGGCCTGCACCTCGGCCAGCGGCAGGTGCTCGTGCGGCATCATCGCGATCTGCTGGCGGGCCAGGTCCCGGAAGAGTTCACCGGCCGTCCGCCCGGGCCGTACGTCGGCCCGCACGGGCAGGGTGTTGGCGAACAGCCCGATCATCGACTCGACGTCCGGCACCTCGGCGGGCCGCCCGGAGGTGACGGCGCCGAAGACGACGTCGTCGCGTCCGGTGAGCCGGCCGAGCAGCAGCGCCCAGCAGCCCTGCACCACGGAGTTGAGGGTGAGTCCCTGTGCCCGGCTCCACGCCAGCAGCGCGCCGGTGTGCTCGCGTGGCAGGACGGCCTCGGCCTCGACGGGCGGCTCCCCGGCGCCGGTGGCGTCGGGGGCCACCCGGACGGGACCGTCGAGCCCGCGCAGCAGGTCGGCCCAGGCGCCGCGCGCCGCGTTCTTGTCGCGGGTGCCGAGCCAGGCGAGGTAGGAGCCGAACGGCGCGGGCGCCGGCGGTTCCCCGGTACGGCCGGCGAGCAGGGTGAGTTCGCGTACCGCCAGGGGCAGTGACCAGCCGTCGACCAGGATGTGGTGCACCGACCACACCAGCCGGTGGCTGCGCTCGCCGAGCCGGATGAGGCTGAACCGCATGAGCGGCGGGCGGGCCGGGTCGATCCGGCGCCCGCGGTCCTCCCGCGCCAGCCGGTCCGCGGCGGCGGCCCGCTCCCCGGCGGGCAGCCGGGTGAGGTCGTGCACGGCCCACTCGGGCGTCACGTCGTCCTCGCGGAGCACGATCTGCACCGGCTCGCCGTTCTTGCGGTGCCGGAAGCAGGCCCGCAGGTTCGGGTGCCGGCGCAGCAGCGCGGCCGAGGCGTCCCGCAGCCTGCGTTCCAGGTCGGTGCCGTCGCCCTCGATGTCCGCGGTGAACTGGAGGACGTAGTGGTCGGTCGCCGCGCGGTCGTACGAGGACAGGAAGAGCAGCCCCTGTTGCAGCGGCGAGAGCGGAAGCACTGCGCTGATCTTCGACCCGGTGCTGGATTCGGTCACGTCAGGTCCTCACTCAACTCAAGTTCGAGGTCGGCGAGTTCTTCGGCGGACAGAGTGATGAGCGCGTCGGCGGGCTCCGGCGCGGCGGCTTCTTCGGCGGGCGTCTCGGTGGCGGTCCGGGCGAGGTCGGCGACCGTGCGCCGTTCGAAGACGTCGCGGGTGGTCAGGGCGAGCCCGGCGGCACGGGCCCGGCTGACCAGCTGGATGGAGCGGATGCTGTCACCGCCGAGCACGAAGAAGTCCTCGTCCACACCGACCTCGGTGACCCCGAGGACATCGGCGAAGATCTCGCTCAGCACGCGTTCGCGATCGTTGCCCGCCGCCCGCTTGGCCTCCTGTCCGGCCAGGGCCGGCCGGGGCAGCGCCTTGCGGTCCAGCTTGCCGTTGGCCGTCAGCGGCAGCGCCTCCAGCACCAGCCAGGACGCCGGAATCATGTACGACGGGAGCAGCCGGACGAGTTCCGAGCGCACCTGGCCGGCATCGACGCCCGGTCCGGTGAGGTAGCCGACGAGGCGGGGGTTGCCGGAGGCGTCGGGCAGCACGGCCACCGCCGCGTCCGTCACACCCTTCAGGGAACGGATGACCGACTCGATCTCCCCCGTCTCCACCCGGCGGCCCCGGATCTTGACCTGGTGGTCACGCCGCTCGATGAACTCCAGCCGACCGTCCGCCCGCTGCACCACCCGGTCCCCGGTGCGGTACATCCGCGCACCCACGGGACCGAACGGATCCGCCACGAACGTGCTCGCCGTACGCGCCGGATCGTCCAGGTACCCCCGGCCGACACCCGCCCCACCGACGTACAGCTCT
>NZ_KQ948354.1:333191-335135 GCF_001514055.1 Streptomyces corchorusii
AACTCCCCCGCCACCCGCACGGTCCCACCGACCAGGAGCGGGGCCAGCATCTGCCACACGGAGACGTCGAACGTCAGCGGCGCGTTCTGCACCACCGACTCACCCGCCACCAACTCCAGGTCACCCACCTTGGCCCACAGGTGGTTCACCATCCCCGAGCGCTGCACCATCGCCCCCTTCGGCCGGCCCGTGGACCCGGACGTGAACATCACGTACGCCAGGTCCAGGCCCCCGCCGAGGGCGGCCGGCAGGGCGTGGTCGTGGAGGGAGTCCTCCAGGACCAGGACGGTGACGTCACCGGCGAGTTCACGGGCCTGAGCCGCGTGCGCGCGCCCGGTGAGGAGGTGGCGGGCGCCGCTGTCGGCGAGCAGGGACGCGTTGCGGGCCGCCGGGGCCGCCGGGTCCAGCGGCAGATACGCCCCGCCCGCGCCCAGGACGCCCAGGACGCCCGTCACGAACGGCACCCCGGGGTCGGCGAGCATCGCCACCACCGAACCGAGGCCCGCGCCGGCCTCGGTCAGGAGCGCCGACAGGCCGCCGGCGCGCTCCACGAGGTCGCCGTAGGTGACGCTGTCCGTGCCGTCGGCCACGGCGACGGCGTCCGGCACGCGGGCCGCGACGGCCCGCACGCGTTCCACGACGCCGAGGCTCTCCTCGGGCAGGCCGGGGTCCCAGGAGCCGAGCAGTCCGCCGAGTTCGCCGGGCTGCCCGGGGCGGCCCAGGGTGGCCGGTCCGGTGATGTCGATCCGGGCGAGCGGCAGGTCGCCGTCGTCGACGACGGTGTGCAGCAGGTGGCGGACCATGACGGCGATGCGGTCGACGTCGGCGCCGGTGAACAGGTCGGGCGCGTAGTCGAAGCGCAGGGTCAGGGTGTCGCCGGGGAACACCGCCATGCTGAGCGGGTGGTGGCGGGCGTCCAGGGCCTCGGTGCGCACCACGCGGGGTCCGTCGGTGCCGGTGGCCGGGCCGGCCGCGTCGAGCGGGAAGTTCTCGAAGAGGACGACGGTGTCGAAGACCTCGCCGGACAGGCCCGCCGCCTTGTGGATCTCGGCGAGGCCCAGGTGCTCGTGCGGCAGCAGCGCGGTCTGCTGGTGCTGGAGGGTGCGCAGCAGCTCGGCGAGCCGGGTGCCGGGGTGCAGCCGGGCCCGCACGGGCACGGTGGTGAGGAACATGCCGATCATCGACTCGACGTCGGGGACCTCGGCGGGCCGCCCGGAGGTGACGGCGCCGAAGACGACGTCCTGGCGGCCGGTGAGCCGGCCGAGCAGCAGCGCCCAGCAGCCCTGGAGCACGGTGTTGAGGGGCAGTCCCCGGGCGCGGGCCCAGGCGGTGAGGGCCTGGGTCAGGTCGCGCGGGAGGTCGAGCCGCAGGGATTCGGGGAGCACCGGCGCCCGGTCGGGGCCGGCGTCCACGAGGAGGGTCGGCCCGTCGAGGTCGGCGAGCGCCGCGCGCCAGGCCGCGCGGGCGGCCTCCCGGTCCTGCCGGGCCAGCCATCGGAGGTAGGAGCGGTAGGGGACGGGGGCGGGCAGCGCGGTGCCGTCGGTGCCGGGCCGGCCGAGGGTGAACAGCTCCCGGACCAGCAGCGGCATCGACCAGCCGTCGACGAGGATGTGGTGGCTGGTCCACAGGAAGCGGTGCCGGCCCTCGCCGTGGGTGACGAGCGTGAACCGCAGCAGCGGCGGGCGCTCCAGGTCGAAGCGGTGGCCGCGTTCGGCGGCGGTGATCCGCTCCAGCTCGGCGCCGCGCTCGGGTTCCGGCAGGTCGCGCAGGTCGATCTCCTGCCAGGGGAGTTCCGCGCGGGCGGGGATCAGCTGCACGGGGGCGCCGGCGGGCCGGGCCCGGAAGGACGCGCGCAGGTTGGGGTGCCGGTCCAGGACGGCCTGGCCGGCGGCGCGCAGTGCGGCCGGGTCGAGGTCGCCCTCGATCTCGGCGACGATCTGGAGG
>NZ_KQ948354.1:335587-337912 GCF_001514055.1 Streptomyces corchorusii
GTGTAGACGTCGGTGCCGTCGGCGGTCGCCGTGTCGTAGTCGGCGTGGAAGAGCATGCCCTGCTGGAGCGGGGTGATGGGCAGGACGTCGGCCAGGACGCTTCCGGCGTCGGCGAGTTCGGCCTCGTACGCCTCGATCTCCTCCTGGGCCAGGTCGACCAGCGGCAGGTCGGAGGGGGTACGGCCGCCCGTGGCCGGGGCGTGCCGGCCGAGCAGTTCCAGCGCCCGGAACCAGGTGCCGGCGAGGTCGTGCACGTCCTCCTCGGCCACCGCGTCCCCGGCCCACGCCCAGTTGGCGATCAGGTGGGGTCCGTCGGGGCGGTCCTCGGTCGCCGGGGTGACGTCGATCAGGTGCGGCAGCGGCATGCCCGGGTGGGCGCCGGTGCCGACGACCCCGTCCCCGCCGACGGGCTGCCACGGCCGGTCCTCGCGGGCGTCGAAGCGGCCCATGTAGTTGAAGCCGATCTGGGGCCGCGGGTGGCGGGCGAGGACACGGGCGGCGTGCGGATTGAGGTAGCGCAGCAGGCCGAAGCCGACGCCCCGGTCGGGCAGGGCGTGCAGCTGTTCCTTGATCCGCTTCAGGACGGCGCCCAGCGCGGGGCCGCCCGCCCACAGCTCGGACCAGTCGACGGCGCCGATGTCCAGGCGGACCGGGAAGGCGCTGGTGAACCAGCCGACCGTGCGGGACAGGTCCAGGTCGTCGCCCAGCTGCTCCCGGCCGTGTCCCTCCAGCTCGATCAGGGTCTGCGCGTGGTGGGTGTGGCCGTGCCGGCGGCGCCAGTCCGCGACGGCGAGGGCGAGCCCGGTGAGCAGGACGTCGTTGATCTCGGCGTGGAAGGCCGCCGGCACCTCGGTGAGCAGCGGCGCGGTGGCCGCGGGGCCCAGCTCCAGGCGCAGGGTGCGCATCGTGCCGTGGACGTCCCGGGCGGGGTCCGCGCGGCGGGTGCCGACCAGCGGGTCGGGGCCCGCCAGCTGCCGCTGCCACACGGCGAGTTCGGCGCCGCGCACCTGGGTGCGGGCCTGCTCGGCGAGGAGCGCGGACCAGCCGCGGTACGAGGTGCCGACCGGGTCGAGCGCCGGGGCACGGCCCTCGGCGAGGGCGCGGTAGGCGGCTTCCAGGTCGGGCAGCAGCACGCGCCAGGACACGCCGTCCACGACGAGGTGGTGGGCGCACAGCACCAGCCGGGCGGTGTCCGCGCCGGGCGGGGCGGTGAGCAGCACGGCCTGGATCATGACCGCGCGGGCGGGGTCGAGGCGGGCGCGGGCGGCGGCGGCCTGCCGTTCGGCGCGGGCCGGGTCGTCCTTGCCGTCCGGTTCGGCGACGGCGACCAGCGACACACCGTCCGAGGCGCCGGGGGCGAGGACCTCCATGTGCCACAGGCCGGGCGCCGGTTCGGTGGCCCGGGTGCGCAGGGCGTCGTGGTGGTCCACCACGGCGTGCAGGGCCGCGTCGAGCAGTACAGCGTCGAGCCCGGCGGGCACGCCGACGACGACGTGCTGGCTGTACTTGACCACCGGCCCGGTCAGCGTGCCGGTCTCCTCGTGCAGCTGGGCCATGATCGGGGTCAGTTCATACGGCCCCACCCCGTCGTCCTCGCTCGCCGCGGCGCGCGCGTCGAGGCTGCCGGCGGCGCGGGCGAGGGCGGTGACCGACTTGTGCTCGAAGACGTCGCGGGTGGTCAGGGCGAGCCCGGCGGCACGGGCCCGGCTGACCAGCTGGATGGAGCGGATGCTGTCACCGCCGAGCGCGAAGAAGTCCTCGTCCACGCCCACCTCGGTGACCCCGAGGACATCGGCGAAAATCTCGGACAGGACCCGCTCACGGTCGTTGCCCGCCACCCGCTTCACCTCCTGCCCGGCCAGCGCCGGCCGGGGCAGCGCCTTGCGGTCCAGCTTGCCGTTGGCCGTCAGCGGCAGCGCCTCCAGCACCAGCCAGGACGCCGGGATCATGTAGGCGGGAAGCAGTTGGGCCAGCTCGGCACGGACCCGGACCGCGTCCACGCCGGGTCCGGTGAGGTAGCCGACCAGGCGGGGGTTGCCGGAGGCGTCGGGCAGCACGGCCACCGCCGCGTCCGTCACACCCTCCAGGGAACGGATGACCGACTCGATCTCCCCCGTCTCCACCCGGCGGCCCCGGATCTTGACCTGGTGGTCACGCCGCTCGATGAACTCCAGCCGACCGTCCGCCCGCTGCACCACCCGGTCCCCGGTGCGGTACATCCGCGCACCCACGGGACCGAACGGATCCGCCACGAACGTGCCCGCCGTACGCGCCGGATCGTCCAGATACCCCCGGCCGACACCCGCCCCACCGACGTACAGCTCA
>NZ_KQ948354.1:338772-528618 GCF_001514055.1 Streptomyces corchorusii
AGCTCCCCCGCCACCCGCACCGTGCCACCGACCAGCAGCGGGGCCAGCATCTGCCACACCGAGACGTCGAACGTCAGCGGCGCGTTCTGCACCACCGACTCCCCCGCCACCAACTCCAGATCCCCGACCTTGGCCCACAGGTGGTTCACCATCCCCGAGCGCTGCACCATCGCCCCCTTCGGCCGGCCCGTGGACCCGGACGTGAACATCACGTACGCCAGATCCAGGCCCCCGCCGACGCAGGGGAGTTCGGTGGTGCGGGTGGTGTCGGAGGGGTCGGCGAGCGGCAGGGCGGTCAGACCGGGGTGGTCCGGGGCGTCGTACGCGCCGCCGGTGAGGAGGTGGCGGGCGCCGCTGTCGGCGAGCAGGGACGCGTTGCGGGCCGCCGGAGCCGCCGGGTCCAGCGGCAGATACGCCCCGCCCGCGGCGAGTACGCCGAGCACACCGGCCACGAACGGCACCCCGGGGTCGGCGAGCATCGCCGCCACCGAGCCGGGACGGAACCCGGCGGCGGTCAGACGGGCGGCGACACCGGCGGCCCGGGTCAGCAGCTCCCGGTAGGTGACGCCGGCCGTGCCGTCGGTGACGGCGACGGCGTCCGGGGTGCGGGCGGCCACCGCGCGCACCCGCTCGACCAGGCCCTCGTACCCGGCACGCTCGGCCTCCGGGTCCCAGGTGCCCAGCAGGCCGACCGGCTCGCCGGGCGCGCGCAGGCCGACGCGGGCGAGGGGCTGGTCGGCGGGGAGCGCGGCGAGGTCGGCCAGGAACGCCTCGAACCGGGCCAGGTGGGCGGCGAGTTCGGCGTCGGTGTACAGCTCCGGGTTGCCGTCGAGGTGGATCTCCATCGTGCCGTCGACGGTGTTGAGGACGGTCACGATGAGGTCGTTGACGATGCCGGTGGACAGGTTGACGACCGTGCCCGGGCAGTCGCCGAAGGCCAGCGCCGGGTCCTGGTTGAGGACGTTGATGAAGGGGCCGAAGACGCGCCGGTCGTCGGTGCGCAGGCCGATGTCGCGGCGGATGCGGTCCCCGCGGTACCGCTGGTGCTTCAGGGCGCCGGACACCTCGGTCCAGGCCCGCCGCAGCAGTTGCCGGGCCGTCAGTTCGGGGCGGACGCGCACGGCGAGCGGCAGGTAGTTGGCGAGCATGCCGGGGATCTCGCGGGCGACCGCGCCGGTACGGCCGGTGACCGGGAGGGTGAGCAGCGGCTCGGCGGCTCCGGTGACCCGTTGGGTGTAGGCGGCCATGGCGCCGACCATGAGGACGGGCAGGGTGACCTTGCCGGTCCGGGCGAGGTCCCGCAGCGCCTCGGTGGCCTCGGGGCCGAGCCGGGTGGTGTGGCGCAGGGCGCTGCGGCCGGGGGCCGGGTCGCGGTCGGAGAGCGAGACGAGTTCGGGTGCCGGGCCGTCGCCGGAGGCGGTGAGGCGGCCGGTCCAGTAGGCGCGGTCTCGGTCGACGTGCCGGGACTCCAGGTAGCGGCGTTCGCCGTCCAGCAACCGGTGGAAGGCGGGGATGGCGTCGGCGTCCAGGGCCGCGTCGTCCTCGCCGGCGGCCAGCCGCGTGTAGAGGGCGGCGAGCTTCGGGTAGAGCAGGGCGCGGCTGAAGCCGTCGGCCAGGATGTGGTGCATGCACAGGTAGAGCAGGTGGTGCTCGGGGCCGAGGGTGAGCAGCGCGCCCCGGAACAGCGGGAAGTCGGTGATCCGGAGCGGGTCGGCGTGGTCGGCGCGCATCCAGCGCCCGGCGGCGCCGAGCGGGTCGGGTTCGCCGCTGAAGTCGAGTGTCCGCAGCGGGAGCCGGGCGAGCGGCCGGATGATCTGGCCGGGGGCGCCGGCCTCCTCCACGAACTGCACGCGCAGTCCCTCGGCCTCGTGTCCCAGGCGGTGCAGCGCCCGCTCCAGCAGCCCGGTGTCGAGCGGCCCGCGCAGGTCGATGTAGTCGGCCATGTTGTAGCCGAGCGGTCCGGTGGCGAACTGCTCGTCGAACCAGATCTCGGCCTGCGCCGCGGTGAGCGGGAGGACGGCGCCTCGGTTTGTCGTCATCTCTTTGCTCTCCGTCATTCTCGAAGTCAGCCCCGGCCGGCCCGTTCAGTCCGCGGCGGCGGCAGCGGCGGCCGGCGTGAGCTCGCCCGTGCCGTCCCGGCCGGCCCGGTCCGCCGCCGGCCCGGTCAGCGGGCCGGGGCCGAAGGCACCGCGCACCCACTCGTCGTGGTAGACGGTCTCCATGTAGCGGTCGCCCAGGTCGGGCGAGATGGTGACCGCGGTGATCTGCTCGCGGACTCCGCCGGCCCCGTCGCCGTAGTGCTCCTCCAGCCAGCGCAGGGCGCCGGTCACCGCGGTCCCGGTGGAGCCGCCGACGGGGAAGCCGTGCCGCATCAGCGTCCGGCAGGTCCGCACGGTGGCCGCCTCGGGCACGTGCACCACGGCGTCGACCAGGCTCTCGTCGAGCAGCGCCGGCCGCACGCTGGTGCCGAGGCCGGGGATGTGCCGGGTGCCGGCCGGTCCGCCGAAGGTGACGGAGCCGATGCTGTCGACGGCCACCACCCGCACCGAGGGCCGGCGTTCCCGGAACCAGCGGGCGCAGCCCATCAGGGTGCCGGTGGTGCCGGCGCCGACGAACAGCACGTTCAGGTCGGGGAACTGGCGGGCGATGGCGGGGGCGGTGGTGCGGTAGTGGGCCATCCAGTTGCCGGGGCTGAGGTACTGGTTCAGCCACACCCGGGAGTCGTCGGCGGCGAGCAGTGCCTTGACGTGGCGGATCCGCGCGCCGAGGAAGCCCTCGGTCTCGTGCGGTTCGGTGACGACGTGGACCTCGGCGCCGAGGGACTCCATGGTGCGCCGGGTCACCGCGTTGCAGCGGGTGTCGGTCACGCACAGGAAGCGGTAGCCGCGGCTCGCCGCGAGCAGGGCGAGCGCGACGCCCATGTTGCCGGACGAGGACTCCACGAGGGTGGAACCCGGGCGGAGCCGGCCTGCGGCCTCCGCCTGGGCGACCATCTCGCGGGCGGCCTTGAGTTTGATGGATCCGGCGAAGTTGAATCCCTCGATCTTCAGGAACAGGCGGCGCCCGAACAGCGGCTGAAGATTCACGAAGAGGTCGCTGACATCGAATTCGTGCGACGCGGTGATGACCGGCACTGGCACTCCTGGCCTTCGGCGGCGAATGGGCCTCGCCGGCAAGCCTGTCGACGTGCACTGACCGTGGACTGACGGTTTGCTGACGGTTTCCGGCCATGTCGGCGCGCCCGCGAGGTGTCAGCTGGCGGTCAGTTGTTCGTCAGCGTGCTCGTGAAATCGTCGTCCGGTTGGAATCGTGCGGGCCGGAAATGTTCCCGCGCTCATCCCCGCTCTTCCGTGAGGAGCACGGCTTGAACCGGCAATCCGCCATCAGTGAAGTCCTCCCGCTGTCGCCGCTGCAACAGGGGCTGCTGTTCCTGTCCGCGTACGACCGGGACGCCACGGACGTGTACGCGCTGCAACTGGTGCTCGACCTCGCGGACGTGACCGACGCGGACGCGGAGGCGCTGCGGGGCGCCTCGGGCGCGCTGCTCGACCGGTACCCGAATCTGGCGGCGTGCTTCCGGCACCGCAAGAGCGGCGAGGCCGTCCAGGTGCTGCCCCGGTCGGTGGAGCTGCCGTGGGCCGAGCGGCGGCTGCCCGCCGCCGGGTTCGACCGGGCGACCGGCGAGGAGCGGCTGCGCCGCTTCGACCTGGCCCGGCCACCGCTGCACCGCTTCCTGCTGCTGCGGGCGGACGACGGACGGGCCCGGCTGCTGTGGACGGTCCACCACATCCTGGTGGACGGCTGGTCGATGGCCACGCTCACCCGGGAACTCGCCGAGGCCTTCGTGCGGTTCCGGGACGGCGGCACGCTGCCGGACCGGCCGGCGGCCCCGCCGTACCAGGCCTACCTCGCCTGGCTGGGCACGCAGGACAAGGAGGCGGCCCGAACGGCGTGGCGCCGGGCCCTGGAGGGGGTGACGGAGCCGACGCGGCTGGTGCCGGGGGGCGGGGACACCGGCGGGGCCGCGGCCGCGGGGGCCGGCGGGAGTACCGGGCTGCCGCGGCGGATCACCGTCGACGTGCCGCCCGGGGTCTCCTCCGCGCTGGCCGGCTTCGCCCGGTCCCGGGGGCTGACCGTCGGCGCGGTGGTGCAGGGCTGCTGGGCGCTGCTGCTGTCCCGGCTGACCGGGCAGGACACGGTGGTGTTCGGAACTGTCGCCTCCGGCAGGCCCGCGCAGTTGCCGGACGTCGAGCGGATGGTGGGCCTGTTCGCCAACACGCTGCCGGTACGCGCCGACGTGACCGCCCGGCTGACCCCGGCGGAGCTGTTCGAGCGGGTGCAGCGGGCGCGGACGGGGCTGCTGGCGCACGAGCACCTGCCGCTGGCGGAGATCCAGCAGGGGACGGCGGTGCGCGGTGAGCTGTTCGACACGGTGCTGCTGTTCCAGAACTATCCGATGGGCGGGCCGGATGCCGAACCGGCCCTGTCGGGACCCCGGGTGACCGGCGTGGACATCCGCTCCGCCACCCACTACCCGCTGACCGTGACGGTGTTCCCCGGTGAGCCGTTCGAGCTGGCCGTCGACCATCTGCCGGCGCTCGTCCCGGAGGCCGAGGCGCGCCGTGTCGGACGGTGTCTCGTCCGGCTGCTGGAGGAGACGGTGCGCCGGCCGGACGAGCCGTGCGGCCGGCTGGACCTGCTGGACGCGGGGGAGGCGGGCCGCGTCCTGACGGACCGCAACCGCACGCAGGAGCCGGTGCCGGGGCCGGGGCTGGCACCGCTGCTGGAGCGGTGGGCCGCGCGCACGCCCGACGCCCCGGCGCTGCGCTGCGGCACCGAGCGGCTGACGTACCGGGAGCTGCACGAGCGGGCGGACCGGCTGGCGGCGGCGCTGCGGGCGGCGGGCGCCGGTCCGGAGCGGCTGGTCGGGCTGGCCCTGGACCGGTCGGCCGATCTGGTGGTGGCGGCGCTGGCCGTGCTGAAGGCGGGCGCGGCCTACCTGCCGCTCGACCCGGACCACCCGGCGGAGCGCCTGCGCCTCATGCTGGCGGACGCCACGCCGGTGGTCACCCTCACCCACCACCGGATCCGCCCCTTGCTGGACACGATGGGCACGCCGCTCACGGGGCCCTTGTGGGTGCTGGACGAGGACCCACTGCCCGCCCTCCCGGCCCACCGGTCGAGCCCCGAGACACCCCCCGCCCCCCTCCCGGCCACCCCACCGCCGTCAGCCACCACCGCACCGGCCGCACACCCGGCGCCCCCCGCGGCCCCGGCCCCGGCCACTCCCCCTCCCCCCGCCTCTCCCGCCGGCCCCGCGGACACCGCGCCCCTCCCTCCCCATGCCGACCACCCGGCCTACGTCATCCACACCTCCGGCTCGACCGGCCGGCCGAAGGGTGTCGTCGTTCCGCACGGCGCGCTCGTGAACCTCGTCGCGGACATGGGCCGGCGCTGTGCGGTGACGGCGGCGGACCGGTTCCTCGCGGTGACGACGTTCGGGTTCGACATCGCCAACCTGGAGCTGTTCGTGCCGCTCGCGGCGGGCGCCGAACTGGTCGTCGCCGACCGGGAGACGGTCCGCGACCCGGCCGCCCTGGCGACGCTGATCGGGGACTGCGGTGCCACCCTGCTCCAGGCCACGCCGAGCCTGTGGCAGGCCCTCGCCGGCTCGCACGCCCAGGCCCTCGCCGGCCTGCGGGCCCTCGTCGGCGGCGAGGCGCTGCCCGAACCCCTGGCCCGGTCGCTGACCGCGCACTGCGCGTCGGTCACCAATGTGTACGGCCCGACGGAGACGACGATCTGGTCGACGGCGGCGCCCCTGCCCCCGGTGCCGTCCGGCCCGCCGCCCATCGGCCGCCCCATCGCCAACACCCGGGCCTACGTCCTGGACGCGGCGCTGCGCCCGGTGCCCGACGGCTGCTTCGGCGAGCTGTACCTCGCCGGCGCCGGTCTCGCCCGCGGCTACCTGGGCCGTCCGGGCCTGACCGCCGAGCGGTTCACGGCCGATCCGTTCGGGCCGCCCGGCACCCGCATGTACCGCACCGGGGACGTGGTGCGCTGGTCGCCGGACGGCACGGCCCTGGAGTACGGGGGCCGCACCGACCACCAGGTGAAGATCCGCGGGCACCGCATCGAGCTCGGCGAGATCGAATCCGTGCTGGGAGCACAGCCCGGCGTCGAGCGGGCGGTCGTCACCGCCCGCACCGACCGGAGCGGGGACACCCGCCTGGTCGCCCATGTCGTACCGGCAGGGACCGACCGCGACCGGCTGCGGGAGCGCGCGTCCGCGGTGTTGCCCACGCACATGGTCCCTGCCGTGTACGTCTTCCTGGACGAGCTGCCGCTGACGCCCAACGGCAAGGTCGACCGCAAGGCACTGCCCGCCCCGGCCGAGCGGCGGGCGGGCACGGGCCGGCCGCCGTCCGGAGCGCGCGAGGAACTGCTGTGCGCGGTCTTCGCCGAGGTGCTGGGTCTGGACCGGGTGGGGGCCGACGACGACTTCTTCGCGCTCGGCGGCCACTCGCTGTCCGCGATCCGGGTCGTCAACCGGCTGCGGGCCGAACTGGGCACGGAGGTCCCGCTGCGCACCCTGTTCGACGCCCGCTCGGCCGAGGCGCTGGCACGCGCCCTGGCCGGGGAGCCGGACGGGACCTCGCCGCCGGTCCGGCCCGCGCTGCGCGCGGCGGCGCGCCCGGAGGCGCCGGACGTCCTGTCGTACGCGCAGGAGCGCCTGTGGTTCCTGGACCGGATGGGCGCGGGGGCCGGCTACAACATCCCGCTGGCGGTACGGCTGTCCGGCCCGCTCGACACGGGGGCGCTGGGCGCGGCGGTGGCCGATGTGGTCGCCCGGCACGAGACGCTGCGCACGCTGTTCGTGGCGGCCGGCGCCGGGGCGGCGCCGCTGGTGCTCGCCCCGGAGGAGGCGGACGCCCGCCTTGAGGTCGTACCGGTGCCGGACGAGGACGCCCTGGCCGGGGCGCTGGCCGCCGAGGCGGCCGAGCCGTTCGACCTGGCCGCCCGGATCCCGGTGCGCTCTCGCCTGTTCGCGCTCGGCGACGACACGCACGTACTGGCCCTGACGCTTCATCACATAGCCGCCGACGGGTGGTCGTTCGGGCCGCTCGCCCGCGACCTCACCACCGCCTACGCGGCCCGTCGGGCCGGTCGCGCCCCGAACTGGCCGCCGCTGCCCGTGCGGTACGCCGACCACGCCCGCTGGCAGCGCGCGCTGCTCGGCGCCAAGGACGACCCGGACAGTCTGCTGTCCGCCGAACTCGGGCACTGGACGAAGGCGTTGGCGGGCATGCCGCAGGAGCTGGAGCTGCCGGCCGACTTCCCCCGGCCGGCCCGGTCCTCGCAGCGCGGCGCCGCGGTCACCCGTACGCTGCCCGCCGACGCCCACGCCCGGCTCGCCGAGCTGGCCCGGGACGCCGGTGCAAGCCTGTTCATGGCCGTCCAGGCGGGTCTCGCGGCCGTCCTGACCCGGCTCGGCGCGGGCACCGACATCCCGCTGGGCAGCCCGGTCGCCGGGCGGACCGACGAGGCGGTGCGCGACCTGGTCGGCTGCTTCGTCAACACGCTGGTGCTGCGCACCGACACCTCCGGCGACCCGTCGTTCGCGGCGCTGCTGGAGCGGGTGCGGGAGACGGACCTGACGGCGTACGCGCACGCCGAGCTGCCGTTCGAGCATCTCGTCGACGAGCTGAAGCCGCAGCGGTCGCTGGCCCGGCACCCGCTGGTGCAGGTGGTGCTCTCGGTCACCCCGGGCGACGACCCGCTGCCCGCGCTGCCGGAACTGACGGCCACCGTGGAGCCGGTGCCCTCCCGCACGGCCAAGTTCGACCTGGCCTTCGAGGTGACGGAGCGCCGTGGCGCCGACGGCGGCCCCGCCGGGCTCGACATCCGCCTGGAGTACAGCACGGACCTGTTCACCGGGGCCACGGCGGACCGCCTCGCCGGTGCCCTGGCCGTGCTCCTCGCCGACGCGGCCCGCACCCCGGGCGCGCCGATCGGCGCCCTCGCCCTGCTCACCCCGGACGAGCGCCGCGCCTCGCTGGCCGCGGGGCACGGCCCGTCCCGGCCCCGCCCAAAGGCGACGCTCCCGGCGCTGTTCGAGGCGCACGCGGCGGCGGCACCGGACCGCGCGGCGCTGGCGGTGCCCGGCGGGGCGGAGGTGTCGTACGGGCGGCTGAACGCGGACGCCAACCGGCTCGCCCGGCTGCTGCTCGGCCACGGGGCCGGCCCGGGTGCCGTGGTCGCGCTGATCCTGCCCCGCTCCCCGCTCACCGTGACGGCGCTGCTGGCGGTGCTGAAGACCGGCGCGGCCTATCTGCCCGTCGACCCGGACTACCCGGCCGAGCGCATCGCGTACATGCTCGGCGACGCGGCCCCGGCCGCCGTCCTCACCGTCCGGGAGTCCGCCGGCCGGGTGCCGGACGGCACGGCCCGGGTGGTGCTGGACGACCCGGCCACCACGGACCTCGTCGCCGGCCTGTCCGGCGCCGACGTCACCGACGCCGAGCGGACGCGCCCGCTGTCGGCGCGGGACACCGCGTACGTCATCTACACGTCCGGGTCGACCGGCCGGCCCAAGGGGGTGGCGGTGCCGCACGCGGGCGCGGCCCACCTGGTCGCCCACCACCGGGAGGAGCTGGGGACCGGGCCGGACACCCGGGTGCTCCAGTTCGCCTCGTTCAGTTTCGACGCGACCGTGTGGGAGCTGGCCGCCTCGCTGTTCTCCGGCGGCACCCTGGTGCCGGCCACCGCCGAGAGCCGGCTGTCCGCTCCGCTGCTCGCCGGCCTGCTCAGCGAGGAGCGGATCACCCACGCGCTGCTGCCGCCGACCGTCGTCGGCCGCTTCCCGGACCCGGCCGCCCTGCCCGCGGACCTGTGCCTGATGGTCGGCGGCGAGGCCTGCCCGCCCGCCGTGGTGGAGCGCACGGCGGCCCGCGTGACGCTGCGCAACGCCTACGGCCCGACCGAGATCACGGTGGCCGCCACCCTCAGCGCCCCGCTCGCCCCGGACGGCGGCCGGCCGCCGATCGGCCGGCCCCTGCCCAACGTCCGGGTGTACGTCCTGGACACGGCTCTCGCGCCGGTGCCGGACGGGATCACCGGCGAGCTCTACATCGCGGGCGCGGGTCTGGCCCTGGGCTACCGGGGCCGCCCGGCCACCACGGCGGAACGGTTCGTCGCCGACCCCTACGGGCCGCCCGGCACCCGCATGTACCGCACCGGGGACCTGGTGCGCCGGCGCGCGGACGGCGAGCTGGACTACGTGGGCCGCGCCGACCAGCAGATCAAGCTGCGCGGCTTCCGGATCGAGCCGGGGGAGATCGAGGCCGCGCTCACCCGGCACCCGGTGATCGCGCAGGCCGCCGTGGTGCTGACCCCGGCGGACGGCGGCGGCCGGCTGACCGGGTACGTGGTGCCGGTAGCGGGCGTGGCCGCCGTCGACGTGCCCGTGCTGAGCGCGTACCTCGCCGAGTCGCTGCCCTCGCACATGGTGCCCACCGCGCTGGTGTCGCTGCCCGCGCTGCCGCTGACCGCGAACGGCAAGCTCGACGTCCGGGCCCTGCCCGCGCCCGGCGCCCCGGCGCCCGCGGCCACCGGGCGGGCCCCGCGCACCCCGGCCGAGCGGGCGCTCGCGGAGGTGTTCTGCGAGGTGCTGGGGCTGGACGAGGTCGGTGCCGACGGGGACTTCTTCGCGCTGGGCGGGGACAGTCTGCGGTCGGTGGAGGTGGTCGGCCGGGCCGCCAAGGCCGGGCTGACGCTCGCCCTGTCCGATGTCTTCGCGCACCGCACGGTGGCGGCCCTGGCGGCGGCCGCGACCCCGGCCGGGGCCCGGGAGGCGGTCGCCGTACCGCTGCTGGAGATCCGGCCGCAGGGCACGGCCGCGCCGTTGTTCTGCGTGCACGGCGGGGTCGGCTTCGGGCTGCCGTTCGCGGAGCTGGCCGCGCGTCTCGACCCGGACCGGCCGGTGTACGCGCTCCAGTCCGACGGTGTCGCGGCGCAGCCGGGCGCCTGGGACCGGCCGGCAAACGTGCGGGAGCTGGCGGCGACGTATGTGGAACGGGTGCGGCGGGTCCGGCCGCACGGGCCCTACCACCTGCTGGGCTGGTCGTTCGGCGGGCTGGTCGCGCACGAGATGGCCGTCCTGCTCCAGGCGGCGGGCGAGCGGGTGGCGTTCCTGGCGGCCCTCGACGCCTTCCCGGTGGCGCCCGGCGATCCGAACCCCACCGACGAGGAGATCCGGTCGGCCTTCCTCGCCCACCACGCACGCGGCACGACGGTCGCGGACCGGGACCTGGACCGGCTGATGACGGTGATGCGCCACCACACCGACATCGCGCGGGGGTTCACCCCCGGACGGTTCGCCGGTCCGCTGACGCTGCTCGTGGCGACGCACGGGCAGCCGGCTCCCACCGGCGAACTGGCGGCGCGTTGGCGGCCGTACGTGGACGGCCCGCTCACCGTGCACGAGGTCGCGTGCGGACACGAGGAGATGCTGGGCGGTGCGGCGGTACGGCAGATCGGCGCGCTCACCGACAGCGCGCTGCGGGAGGCGTGAACGCGGGCACGGGAAAGCGCCGGCGGCCTGGGTGGCGCCGGCGCTCCGTCCGTCCGTTCAGCCGATCACCGCTCGTCCGGTCACAGCAGCGAGGGGTCCTGCATCAGGATCGCCTGGTACAGGGTGTGCAGCCGCTTGCTCGGCTTGAGGCCCAGTTCGTCGTCGAGCCACTTGCGGGTGCGGTGGAAGATGTCGACGGCCTCGGACTGGCGTCCGCACCGGTAGAGCGCGATCATCAACTGCTCGCTGAACCGCTCCCGTTCGGGATACTGCGCCAGGAGCTGCTTCAGCTCGGCAACGACGACCCCCGCCTCGCCGGCCTGCAGTTGCGCCTGGATCAGATCCTCCCGCGCGGTCTTGCGCTGTTCGTCCAGCCGCAGGGCCACGGCCCGGCAGCGCGGTCCGTCGCTCACGTCGAGCAGGGCGGGCCCGCGCCACATGGCGAGGGATTCCCGCAGCAGCCGGACGGACTCGTGCGGCTCCCGGGCGACCAGGGTGGCGCCCTGTTCGGCCAGCCGCAGGAAGCGGTAGGCGTCGAGGGCCTCCTGCGGCACGTCGAGCATGTAGCCGTTGTCGACGGTGCGGATCAGCCCCTCCTCCCCGTCCGGGAAGCCGAGTTCGGCCAGCGACTTCCGCATGCGCCGCACATTCGCCTGCAAGGCGTTCCGCGTGTTCTTCAGCGGGGCCTCGCCCCAGAGTTCGTCGATCAGTTCATCGAAACCGACGACTTGACCAGGATTCAGCGCGAGCATGGTCAGCATCACGCGAATCTTCTTCGCCCGCACGCCGATGGTTCTTTGACCATCCCCGATCAGCAGCGGACCCAATATGGAGATGTGCACCAAATTCCCGTCCCTACTCATAAAAACCGGTCACAAGCCCCCACCTCGCGACCCACGGGGCGGCCACGGAACCGTGGGTGGGCGCAATCAGCGGCGCCCGACACAGGGAAACGTCCGAGAGTCAGAACTGATCAATTATCAGTCATATCTGGCCGGTTAGGCACTGTACCTTCGTACATGAGCAGGTGAGCCTGTGCCACGAGACCCACCTGAAGACGGGATTCCACTTTCAGCTTCGCCAGGATGCTCGCCACATGGGCCTTCACCGTGCGTTCCGTCACACGCAACCTGACCGCGATCGCGCGATTCGATAACCCCGCTCCGAGCAACGAGAAGACCTGCCTCTCGCGCTCCGAGAGCGACTCCACCTGGGTGAGCTGATACTGCCAACGAGTCGACGGCAGGCCGTCGTCACCGTGCATAAGGGCCACTCCCCGTGATCGCCCCGCTTCCCCCGTCAGCGTCCGCCGGAAACACTTGGTCGGCTTGTTTCCGTCGAACGCGGGACCGAGTGTAGCGCCCTGGCAACCGAAGTCGCAGACAAAGAACTCCACCGCCGGAATTCACAGGCGAGCCCGGCCCGGACCACGTGAAACGGCCGGGGAGACGGAGTCACCCGTCTCCCCGGCCGTCCCGGGCCGTGGCGCTCACCGCCGAGCGCCCGGCCTCACGACACCGTGGCCCGCCCCGCCACCGTGGCCGGAACGCGCACCGGCCGTGTCTCGTCCTGGCGGGCCAGGCGCGAGGGCCACCAGGTCTTCCAGCCGAGCAGCGTCACCACCGACGGCAGGACGACGATCCGGATGAGCGTGGCGTCCAGCAGCACCGCGCAGGCCATGCCCACGCCCAGCTGCTTCATCTCGATGAAGTTGAGCGAGGCCAGCAGGGCGAACACGCAGACCATCACCACGGCCGCGCTCGTCACCACGCCGGCCGTGCGGGTGATGCCCTGCTCCACCGCCTCCCGGATGCCGAGCCCGCCGCGCGCCGCCTCCCTGATCCGGCTGATCACGAACACGTGGTAGTCCATCGACAGCCCCAGCAGGATCACGAACAGCAGCAACGGCAGCCAGGCCACCACCCGTCCGGTCGACTCGAAGCCCAGCAGACCCTCCGCCCAGGTCCGCTGGAAGATCAGCGCGAGCACCCCGAAGGAGGCCACGGCGGACAGCACGTTCAGCACCACGGTGATCGCGGCCAGCATCAGCGAGCGGAACGCCGCCGCCATCACCAGGAAGGTGAACACCAGCGCCACCAGCAGCACCCAGGGCATCTTGTCGACGACGTTCGCCCGGTAGTCCACGTCGTAGGCGACGTCGCTGCCGCCCACCGCGTACCGGGCGCCCTCGATCCGGCCCACCGTGGCCGGGGCGATGTCGTCGCGCAGCCGGAACAGGGACTCCTGCGCCTGCCGCGAACTGCTGTCGAAGCGCGTGCCGACGGCGATCGTCGCCACCCGCCCGTCCCGCGAGGTGCGCACCTCGGGGGCCGGGGTGTGCACGAACAGACCGTCGTGCCCGACGCGCGTGACGAGCGCGTCG
The DNA here is from genome assembly GCF_001514055.1 of Streptomyces corchorusii. Lineage (NCBI taxonomy): Bacteria > Bacillati > Actinomycetota > Actinomycetes > Kitasatosporales > Streptomycetaceae > Streptomyces > Streptomyces corchorusii. The sequence continues at coordinate 351,729 of NZ_KQ948354.1, forward strand.
ATCCCCTCGGCCAGCTCCGCGCGGTGCCCCGCGGGCACCCGGACGACGACCGTGTGCGTGTCCGCCTGGCTCGGGAAGGACCGCGTCAGCCGCTCGTTGGCCTGCATCGCGGGGATCGACCGGGGCAGGTCGTCGATGCCGGTGGCCTTCAGCCGCAGGTCCAGGGCGGGCACGGACAGGGCGAGCAGCGCGCCGACGGAGAGGACCAGCGCCAGCGCCGGGTGGCGCAGGGCCGGCTTCAGCATCGCCGACCACAGCCGCGGCTTGACGCCGCCCTTCTGGGTGAGCCGCCACACCAGCGGCACCCGCGGCTTGTCCAGGTAGCGGCCGAACTTGGAGAGCATGGCCGGCAGCACGGTCAGCGAGGCGAGCATCGCGATGGCCACCACCAGCACCGCGCCCGTGGCCATCGACTCGAAGGCGATGTGCCCGGCGAGGTAGAGCGCGCCCATGGACGCCATCACGACCAGGCCCGAGATCATCACCGAGTGCCCGGAGGTGGCGGCGGCGATCTCGATGGCGTCGATGTGGTCGGCGCCCAACGCCCGTTCCTCGCGCTGCCGTTTGAGGTAGAAGAGCGAGTAGTCGACGCCGATGGCCATGCCCATCAGGACGATGATGTGGGTCACCGGACCGGGGTCGGGCACCAGCTGCGAGGCCACGCCCCACAGGCCGAGCCCGGCGAGCACCGAGGAGATGCCGAGCAGCACCGGGACGCTGGCGGCGACGATCGCCCCGAACACGAACACCATCACGACCAGCGTCACCGGCAGGCTCAGCACGGTGGCCTTGCCCAGGTCCCGGTCGAGCATGTCGTTCAGGCCCGCCTTGATGGAGCCGGCGCCGACGAGTTCGACGCGTACGTCGGTGTGCGCGTCGCGGACCTTCGCCACCTTCTGGAGCAGCGGCCCCACCCGGTCGGCCGCGGTCTCGGGGTCACCGGCCAGGGTCACGGGCACGAGCAGCGCCGACCCGTCCGGGGCGAAGACGGGCCGGCCGACGGCGGCGACGCCCTCGACGCCCTTCAGGGCGCTGACGGCCTCGCCCGAGGCGCGCTCGGCGGCAGCCTTGTCCAGGCTGCCCCGGTAGGGCGTGACCAGGATGTTCTCCACCGCGCGGCTCTCCAGGCCGCCGCTGCGCGCCAGGGCGGCGGCCCGCCCGGACTGCCCGATGGCCAGATCCGAGTCGGTGGCGGACCGGGTCCCCGTCATACCGCCGACCGCCAGGGCACCGAGCACGAACACCACCCAGAGCGTCATCGCCCACCACGGGTGGACGGCGCTCCACCGGGCGGCCCTGGTGATCAGGTTCCTGCCTGCCACGTCTGCTCTCCCCTCCTGGAAAGAAATACCCGGATCACGGGAAACGGCCGGGGTGTGGGCACCGCCCGGTACATTGGCGCGCTCCTCACTGACAGAAAACTAGTGAGGGCCCGGAGCGCGATCACGGGTACAAGTACTCCGATGTGGGGGGAGTTTCTTCTACTTGACACCCAACGTGTTCCACACGGAGCCGGATTGTTCCGGCGGGATGTGATACCACATCCGGAGTGAAACGGAAAAGGGACCGTCGCCGAGCAGGGCGACGGCCCCCGCATACGCACCGGTGAGCGGTACGTCCTGCACGCGCCAGGTCCCGGGAAGAGATCCCGTGGGATCGCGGACGGCGGCCTGCCCGGAGAACCGTCCCACGGGCAGCGCCATTCCCTGGGCGAGCCGTCCGCCGGCCGCTTTGACGCACGCCTCTTTCCTCGTCCACAACCGGGCGAAGGCACGCCGGCCGTCGCGTGCCACCCAGGCGCTCTCCTCGGCCGGGAAGAACCGCTCGGCCAGGCGCGCCGGGTCCAGTCCGGCACGCGGCCGTTCCACGTCGACGCCCACCGGCCGCGGCGCGAGGGCGAGCAGGGCCAGTTCACCGGAGTGGGACAGGCTGAAGTGCGGCCCGTCGCCCTGCGCGAGCCGCGGCTTTCCCCAGCGGCCCCGGGTGAGGCGCACCGATTCCGGGGCCCGGCCCAGCCGTTCCCCGAGGATGATCCGCAGGGCGGCGTGCGCGATGACGAAACGCCGCCGCATTCCCGGTTCCGTGCCCCGCCGGGCGCGTTCCTTCTCGGCGTCGTCCAGGATGTCCTCAAGTTCCGGCGGATATCCTTCCGGATCCGGCCAGGAGTCCAGCGGAATCCGCCAGATCTCCACCTCGTCGGCACCGGACGCGGATACCGGTGTGCCCCCGGCCGGTTCCGGGTTCACCGGTTCCGGCATGGTCAGTTCCGGCATGGTCAGTTCCGGCATGGTCAGTTCCGGCCCACCTTTCCGGTGTGGAGCCCCTGGAACAGGTTGAGTCTCTGGATGTTCCGGGTGCCTTCCATGAACTCCACGCCCCGGGCGTCCCGGGCCCATTTGTCGAGCAGCGGATGGTCGATGCGGGCGCCGGGGCCGAAGAAGCCCAGGGCGCGCAGCGTGACCTCCTCGGCGACCTCGCAGGCCCTGGCCTTCGCCGCCGACGCCAGATGGCCGGCGGAGGGCCTGCGGTCGACCGCGAGGGCCGCCCGGTACGTCAGCGACCGGGCCGCGTCGATCCGCCGGCCCAGCTCCTCGTACGCCTCCCGCTCCGGACCGCGCAACGACAGCCGGTGCTCGCCGACGTAGTCGTGGGCGGCCCGCGCGATGCCGAGGGCGATGGCGGCGACGCTCGGCCTAAGCCGGTTGAAGACGTGCACGATGCTCCACATGCCGCGCCGGGTCGGCGGCAGATGCGTGCCCAGCACCCGCTCGGCCGGCACCCGCACCCCGTCGAACCGGATCCGGGTGAGCTGGGCGCCGCGCAGCCCAACCGTGGGCAGCGGCTCGGCGTGGAAGCCGGGGTCGGAGGTGTCGACCAGCACCGCCAGCACGCCCAGCCGCTCGGTGCCCGCGACCCGGGCGAAGACGGCGCCCAGGTCGGCGCGGGCGGCGTTGCCGACGTAGCGCTTCTCGCCGTCCAGGACGTACGAGCCGTCGCCCACCGGGGTGAGGGTGCTCGTCATCTCGCCGATGGCCGAGCCCCGTTCGGGCTCGGTCAGCGCGAAGCAGGTCCAGCGGGGACGCTCGGCGAGCCGGCCGTGGACCCACGCGCGCTGCTCGGGGGAGCCCAGCACGCCGAGCAGCACCCCGCACATCGACGCACCCGGTGACGCCAGCATCATCCCGGCGTCGCCGCGGGCCAGTTCCTCGCTCACCAGCACCCGCTCCAGGGTGGCCAGCCCGTGCGCGGGCCCGCTGCCGGGGGCCGCGCTCTCCCGGTCCCAGTCGGCCGGCACCTGGTGGCCGGCGAGGAACCGCACGGCGGGCAGGTCCAGGTGGCGGTGGATGGCGTCCGGGTCCCGGTCCAGCTCCAGGGCGCCCTGCCGGAGGTCGTCGGCCCAGCGGCTCACCTCCCGGTGTGCCGTGGCCAGCGAGGCGGGCAGGCTGATCACGCGTCCTCCCGTGCGGTGCCGGGGCCGGCCGTGCCGTAGGCGTCGGCGAGCAGTTCGGAGGCGTGGGCGGCGGCGCCCGGGCCCTCCGCGGTGAAGCCGTGGGCGCCGAGCAGCCGCAGCAGCGCGCGGTCGACGCGGGTGATCTGCTCCTGGAGACCGGCGAGGTGCCGCTCGTCGTCGGCGGGCCGCAGCGGGCCGAGGGGCCCGGTCCGGCCGGTGGCGAGGTCGTCGAGGACGCCCTCGATCTCCAGGTGTTCCAGCAGGACGTCGGCGAGCGTGCCCTTCACCATCTGCTGCATCAGCAGCGAGGTGCCCTCGCTCTGCCGGGCCGCCAGGTGCGCCAGGCAGGCGTCCCGCAGCCGCTCGGACATGCCGAGCCGCAGCCAGGCCAGGGCCCACCCCCATGCGGGCGGGGCGGCCTCGGCCGCCCGGCCGGGCACGGGCCGCAGCACGGCGAGCCCCGGGAGCGGTCCCGAGTCGTCGGCACCGTTCGTTCCGGCGGGGCTTGCCGCCTCCGGGCGCGCGCCCTCCCGCGTGGCCGCCTCCTCCGCCGCGAACTCCTCCAGGAGTTCCCTCGGCAGCACCGCGTGACCGCGCGGGCCGCGGGGCGGCACCTTCGGGGACAGGGCGCGGACCAGCAGGGTCAGCGCGGGGACCAGGCCGTCCGTGCGCGCGCTCGTCCGGGCCTGCTCGCCGTGCTCCCGCACCTCGGGCGGAACCGTCATCGTCGTCTCACTCCCCCGTCGTCGTCCGCCCCGGCACCCCGAGGTCGAGCGTGCAGTGCGCCAGCACCGCGCGTTGCGGATCGTGCTCGGCCACGACCACCCGGGCCGGTCCGCCGCCCGCGAGGCCGGCCAGCACCGACCACACCGCCGTGGCCGGCTGCCCGGTGCCGGCCCAGGTCGCCCAGGGCCACACCCCCGGCACGGCGGTGCGCACCCCGGCGCCCGCCACCAGCGGCAGCTCCGCGTCCCACGGCACCGCGGCCCCGGGCGCCGGCCAGGGCCGCTGCCCCACGCCGTGCACCGGGTCCGCGCCGCCGCCCCACTCGAACAGCAGCGCCACCGCCACGTCCGCGCGGACGGCCGCGGGATGGTCCGCCGGCAGCGCGAACGGCTGGCTGCTCTGGTCGACGGCCAGCACCAGCAGCCGCCGGAAGGCTTGGCGCCGGGCGTACTCCAGCGCCACCCGCAGCGCGCTGAAGGGGGCCAGCATGCCCTGGTCGGACACGCCGAACGTCAGCGGCTCGCCGGGCAGCATGCCCTGCACACAGGACCCGACCAGCTCGGCGTGCTCGAAGTCCGGGGCGGCCGAGGCCACCACGGCCACCTCGGGTGCCTCCTCGGCGGACAGCGGCCCCAGTCCGGCGAGCGCGCCCCGGGCCAGCTCCACGGAGGTGCGGCGGGGCGCGGCGGCGAACCCGGCACGGTCGAACGGCATCCCGTGCGGGGCGCCGAGCTGCCGGAAGAACTCCTCCCGGTCGGCGGCCGGCACGTACGGCGTGCCGGGCCCGGCGGGCGCGTACCGGCCGGCCCGCAGCAGCCGCGGCATACCGCCCGCGGCACCGGTCGCCGGGGCCGGAGGCCGTACCGGCGCGGTCGCGCGGAACATGCTCAGGCGCCCGCTTCCGCCGCCACGAAGTCGGCGAGCGAACCGACCGTCTCGAAGTGCGTCATCTCCAGTTCCTCGGCGTCGAACTGCACGTCGAGGATCTCCTCGATGGTGATGAGCAGTTCGAGCGCGCTGCTGGAGTCCAGGCCCAGCTCGTCGAAGAGCCGGACGCCCTCCTCGGCGCCGGTGACGTCCTTGTTCAGCACCTCGGTCAGGCCCTGCCGGACGGCGTCCAGGTACCGGCCGCGCTCGGTGAGGGTGTTCTCGGTCATGTCGTTCTCCTTGTGGTGGTGGGGAGTTCAGTGGGCGCCGGGACCGGCGTCGTAGAGCCGCTGGCGGGCGAGCATCGCCTCGCTGTCGTCGCGTTCCCGGATCAGATGGGCGGTGCCGTCCAGGACGAGGACCTCGGCCGGGTAGCCGTGGCTGAGGAAGTGCACCGGCGAGGCGGTCGGGCCGTAGGCGCCGGAGCGCTGCACGCCGATCAGGTCGCCGGCGCGCAGCGGCGGCATGGGCACCTTCTTGCCGATGACGTCGTTCGGGGTGCACAGCGGCCCGGTGATGTTCCACGGGTCGGTGGGCTGCTCGTCCAGCCGTTCCAGCGCGGCCATCGGGAAGTTGCGCTTGACGTACGAGCCGATGCCGACCGCCGCCATGTGGTGGTTGGTGCCGCCGTCGGTGACCGCGAAGTTCTCGCCCATCGAGGTCTTCGTGTAGCGGACCCGGGTGACGTAGGTGCCGGACGCGGCGACCAGGAACCGGCCCAGCTCCATGATCATGCGGGTGTCGGGGTGCCGGGTGCGGAAGGCCTCCACGACCGGGTTGAGCCGGGTGGTCAGCTCGGCGACGTCCAGGTCCTTCTCGTTGTCGAAGTAGGCGATGCCGAGGCCGCCGCCGACGTCCACGGTCTGGAGCGGGAAGCCGATCCGCTGCGCGAGCCGCTCGGCGAGGTCGAGGATGCGCCGGGTGTTGTCCACGACGATGTCCTCGCCGAGGATGCGCGTGCCCAGGTACACCTGGACGCCCATGAGGCGTACGGCGTCGTACCGGGCGGCGAGGCCGGGGCCCGCGGCGAGGAGCTGCTCCTCGTCCATGCCGAACTGGCGGGGCTTGCCGCCCATCGTCAGGCCCGAACCCTTCACGGAGAAGGCCGGGTTGACGCGCAGCATCACCCGCGCGGTGACGCCCCGCTCGCGGGCCGCCCGGTCGATGAGCGCGAGTTCGTCCAGGTTCTCGCAGACGATGGCGTGGATGTCCGCGTCCAGGCAGGCGGCCAGCTCGGCGGCGCTCTTGCCGGGGCCGAGGAAGATGATGTCGTGCGGGGCCACCCCGGCACGCCGGGCGGTGACCAGCTCGGTGAGCGAGGACACCTCGGCGCGGGCGCCGCTGCGGTGCAGCAGGGCGCACACGGAGATGTTGGGGTTGGCCTTCAGGGAGTAGAAGACCTCCAGGGCGGGGTGCAGGCGCGCGCGCAGGTCCCGGAAGCGGCCGGTGATCTCCGCGCCGTCGTACACGTACAGCGGGGTGCCGAACTCCTCGGCGAGCCGGCTGACGCTCAGGCCCTGCACCTCGAAGGCGTCGCTCATGGTCAGCTCCGTTCCGTCAGGGCCGCGAGGCGGCGGGTGATGTCCGTTTCGAGGGCCTCGATCTCCGTGTCGGAGGCGGCGAGGAGCACGCCGTACAGCCGTCCCTCGAAGCCGTTCTCGCCGGCGTCGGCGGCTGCGGCGTTGACCGTGGCGTAGTTGTTGACGAACAGGCCGTGCGGGCGTCCGCCGGGCTGGGTGAGCAGCGTCGGTCCGAGCAGCTCGCGCAGTTCGGCGAAGGGCAGCGGGCGGCGCGGGCGCACGGTGAAGTGGCGGGCGACGGCGACGTCGTCCGGCCCGGCCAGGACCTCGTGCACCACGGCCTGGTAGGTGGACATGTTGTTCCGGGCGTTGATCTCCACCACGGGGTAGAGGCCCTCGTCCGGGTCGACCATCGCGTCGACGCCGACGACCCCGAAGTAGCCGTCCGCGGCGAGGCGTTCGCCGAGCCGGTGCGCGGTCCCGCGGATCTGCGCCACCTGCCGCTCGGTGAGCCGCGCGGGCATGCGGTGGCCCTTGTGGACCCCGCCCTCGGTGAGCAGTTCCTTGACGAAGTCGAAGTGCACGGCGCCGTCGCGGCCCACGGTGAACTGGTAGTTGAGGTCGGCCCGCTTGGCCACCCACTCCTCGATGACCAGCGCGGTGCGTACGGCGGTGCCGGCGGCCCGTGCGGTGCGCTCGGCCTGGGCGGCGGCCATGCGGTGCAGCCGGGCCAGCGTCCGCTCGCTGTCCACCACGACGATGCCCTTGCCGGACACCCCGAACGCGTCCTTGACCACGACCCGGTGCCCGGCGGCGAGCAGGTCGCCGGCCGCGGCGACCGCCGCCGCCAGCTCCTCCGGGGTCTCGCAGGCCCAGCCGCGCGCCTGCCGGATGCCCAGCTCGTCGGCGAGCCGGCGGCTGTAGACCTTGCTGTTGACGTGTTTGCAGCGGTCGGCGGGCGGGGCCGCGAGCCGCAGCCCGGTCCGCTCGGACAGCTCCTCCTCCACCGTGGAGATGCCGTGGGCGGTCAGCCGGGCGCCGTCGGCGGCGAGCGTGGTGAGGGTGCGCAGCAGGGCCGGGTCGGCGAGGGCGTCCTCGCCGACCGTGCGCCGGGGTTCCTGCCCGGCGGCCACGTGCACGGTGGGCAGGGCGAGGCCGAGCCCCTCCAGGTAGGCGCGGTAACCGTCGTCCACGGCGGTCTTCAGCACCACGTGGTCGTCCTTGCCGCCGAGCAGCAGCGCGAACTCGTCCATGCGGTTGACGACGGCGCTGCCCGCGTGCGCGGCGACCCGGGGCAGGGCGGGCTCGCCGAGGGCCCACTGGTTCTCCACCTCGAAGTTCCCGAAGAACACCAGCGGGGTGCCCGCGTCACCGGTGACGGCACGCTTGAGCCGGCCGGTGAAACCGGGGGGCGGTGATTGCATATCGACCTCTTGACTCTCTCGGGTGCGCACGGGCCGGCGGGGCCGCGCGGGCGCACCGGGTTCGGCGCGGGCTCGCGGGCTCAGTGCTCGAAGACCATGGCGGCGAAGGTCGCGCCCAGGCCGACACTGGTCATCAGATAGCGGTCGCCGGGGCGCAGCCGGCCGACCTCGGTGGCTCTCTGCAAGTTGATGAAGGGATCGGCGCAGAAGCAGTGCCCGGTGTGCGGCACCAGGTCGAGGAAGACGCGCTCCAGGGGCAGCCCGAGGGTGCGGCACACGCCGATCCAGGACAGCCGGTTGACGTTGTGCGGCAGGACGAGGGCCAGCTCGTCGAGGGTGCAGCCGGCCTCCTCCAGGGCCGCGGCGATGACCTCGCACAGGCCGGGCCCGTACCGGTCCTGGAAGTCGGCGGCGGCCTCGGCGCCCATGATGAACTCGGTGCCGAACCGGCTGTGGGTGCGGGCGGCGTAGCCGAGCATCCGGTTGCGTCCGGTGCGGTCGGCGCTGACCAGCAGCGCGGCGGTGCCCTCGCCCATGACGGTGACGTCGGGGATGGACTGGTTGTGGCCGGTGCCGGCCTTCTCGCCGGTCAGGACGAGGGCGAGGGCGTCCGGGTCGGGGTCGGCGGCGAGCAGGGTGCCGGCCAGGTCGACGGCGAGCAGACCCGAGGCGCAGGCGTGCTGGGAGACGACGAACGCGGTGGCGTGGCGCAGCCCCAGTTCGTCCTGGACCGGGCCGAGCGAGGTCAGCGGGTACGGCAGCGGGGCGGGCATGGTGCGCGCCTGGAGCACGTACCTGACCCGCTCCTCCTGCCCGCGCAGCTCCGCCAGTTTGGCCACGGCGCGCAGCAGCAGCCGCGTCTCGTCGGCCTGCGGGTCGCGGCACACGTCCGACAGCCCGTAGAAGCGCTGGTAACGCCGCAACTGGACGTCCGTCAGCCCGAGTTCGCGGTGGAACCGGGCGATCGGGATGGTGTCGGGAAGGCAGCTGGAGACTGCCACGATCGACGTCATGCCCACCACCCTCGCGTCCACCGCTGACGATGGACTGAAACATTGCTGACCGTTGCGGGCGGCCGGCGAGGGCGTGCCGGACGGGTGGCGTCCGGATACGGCCGAGTCCCGCCCGTCGGGGACGGGCGGGACTCGGCGGGGTCAGCGGGTGCGGCTCAGTGGAAGAAGTGGCGCGTCCCGGTGAAGTACATGGTCACGCCCGCCTTCTTGGCGGCCTCCACGACCTGCTCGTCCCGGATCGAACCGCCCGGCTGGACGATCGCCCGGACACCGGCGTCGATGAGGATCTGCGGGCCGTCCGGGAAGGGGAAGAAGGCGTCGGAGGCGGCGTAGGCGCCCCGGGCCCGCTCTTCGCCGGCCCGCTCGACGGCCAGCTTGCAGGAGTCGACGCGGTTGACCTGGCCCATGCCGACGCCGACCGAGGCGCCGTCCTTGGCCAGCAGGATCGCGTTGGACTTCACCGCACGGCACGCCTTCCAGGCGAAGGCGAGCTGGGCCAGCTCGTCCTCGTCCAAGGCCTCGCCCGAGGCCAGCGTCCAGTGGGCCGGGTCGTCGCCCTCGGCCTGGAGCCGGTCGGCGACCTGGAGCAGCGCGCCGCCGTCGATCGGCTTGACCTCGACCGGGTGGGCCGGGCCGTCGGCGCAGCGCAGCACGCGGATGTTCTTCTTCTTGGTGAGGGCCTCCAGCGCGCCCTCCTCGTAGTCCGGCGCCACGATGACCTCGGTGAAGATCTCCGCGACCTGCTCGGCCATCTCCTTGCTGACCGGCCGGTTCACGGCGATGACACCGCCGAACGCGGACAGCGGGTCGCAGGCGTGCGCCTTGCGGTGCGCCTCGGCGACGTCCGCGCCGACCGCGATGCCGCACGGGTTGGCGTGCTTGATGATCGCGACACAGGGCTCGGCGTGGTCGTACGCGGCACGGCGGGCGGCGTCCGTGTCCGTGTAGTTGTTGTACGACATCTCCTTGCCGTGCAGCTGCTCGGCCGCCGCGAGCCCGCCCTCGCCGGAGGTGTAGAGGGCGGCGGGCTGGTGCGGGTTCTCGCCGTAGCGCAGGGTGTGCGCGCGCTCCAGGCTGGAGGCGATGAAGTCCGGGAACTGCGAGTCGTCGGCCGGCGCGTAGGAGGAGGCGAACCAGGTGGAGACGGCGATGTCGTACTCGGCGGTGTGCCGGAAGGCCTCGGCGGCCAGCCGCTTGCGGGCGGCGAGGTCGAAGCCGCCGTCCTTCACCGCGGCGAGGACGTCGGCGTACCGCTCCGGGCTGGTGACCACGGCCACCGACGGGTGGTTCTTGGCGGCGGCGCGGACCATGGACGGGCCGCCGATGTCGATCTGCTCCACGCACTCGTCGTCCGAGGCACCGGAGGCGACCGTCTCGCGGAACGGGTAGAGGTTGACGACGACCAGGTCGAACGGCTCCACGCCCAGCTCGGCGAGCTGCTCGCGGTGGCTGTCCAGCCGCAGGTCGGCGAGGATGCCGGCGTGCACCTTCGGGTGCAGGGTCTTCACCCGGCCGTCCAGGCACTCGGGGAAGCCGGTCAGCTCCTCGACCTTGGTGACGGGGACGCCGGCGGCGGCGATCCGCCCGGCCGTCGACCCGGTGGAGACCAGCTCCACACCGGCCTCGTGCAGCCCGCGGGCCAGCTCCTCCAGGCCGGTCTTGTCATAGACGCTGACGAGCGCGCGACGGATGGCCCGCTTGTTGCTCTCGGCGGTCACTGGATAACTACCTTTCGTCCCTCGATGCGATAGCCGTTGCGGGCGAGCCGCCCCACGACCTCGACGAGCAGCCTTCGCTCGACTTCCTTGATGCGCTCGTGCAGCGCGCTCTCGTCGTCCTCGTCCCGGATCTCGACCACGCCCTGGGCGATGATCGGGCCGGTGTCGACGCCGTCGTCGACGAAGTGGACGGTGCAGCCGGTGACCCTGGCGCCGTACGCGAGCGCGTCACGGACTCCGTGGGCCCCGGGAAAACTGGGCAGCAGGGCCGGGTGGGTGTTCACGAACCGCCCGCCGAACCGCGCGAGGAACTCCTTGCCGACGATCTTCATGAAGCCGGCGGAGACGACGAGGTCGGGCCGGTGGGCGGCCACCGCCTCGGCGAGGGCGGCGTCCCACTCCTCGCGGGAGCCGTGGTCCTTGACCTTGCACACGAAGGTGGGGATGCCGGCGCGTTCTGCGCGGGCCAGCCCCTCGATGCCGGTGCGGTCCGCGCCGACGGCCACGACCCGGGCGCCGTACGCCTCGGCGCCGACGGCGGCGATCTCGTCCAGCAGCGCCTGGAGATTGGTGCCGGAGCCGGAGACCAGCACGACGAGGCGCTTGACTGCCGGGCCGGCGGTGGTGGCGGCCACGATGGGGCCCTTTCTGCGGTTGCGATCCGTGTACGGCCGGTTTCGTACGGCTGGTTTGTACAGTCGTACGAATGCTTCACGCCCCCGGATACGGGGAAGTCTACGAAGCGGCCGACCGCCAGCAACGATACCGGCACTCGGGAAGGGGCCCTCGGGACGGGTGGACGGCCGGACGGTAGCGTTCGCAAGGAGACACGAAGGAGCAGCCTCGGGAACCGGGTCGTCGTGCGGTGCGTTCACGGGGTGGAAGCTCATGTCGGACAGCCGTAGCCACCTAGGGGAAGACGCTCTTTTGATGCCCGCTCGCAGCCTGCGACTCCTCACGTTCCCGCCGCGCCCGGCCCAGGGGGGCGAGCGTGGCGCCGCACTGCTGCGGGAGCGCCCGACCTCGCCGCCCACGCAGTCGCCGCGGGGTGGTTCCGGCCAAGGGGGCGCCGGGCAGGGCGGCTCGGGACACGGTGGTTCGGGACAGGGCGGTTCTGGGCACGGCGGCTCCGGGCACGGCGTCTCCGGGGCGGGTGGTGAGCGGCAGGACGACAACCCGTTCGCGCCACCGCCGGAGGGTGCTCCGGACCAGCCGTGGCGCCCGCGCCATCACGGGGATCCGTCCGGCACGGGGCACGGACATGGGCAGGGGCACGGTCAGGGCCACGGTCCGGGGCCGGGCCACGCTCCCGGGCAGGGGCCTGATGGTGGGCAGGGACCTGGTGGTGGTCAGGGGCCTGGCGGCCACTCTCCTTGGGGCAGTCAGTGGAGTGACCGGCAGCCCGGCCGCTCCCCCGACGGCTTCGGCCAGCGCCCGGGCGGCGGCCCGCAGGGCCCCGGCGGACCGGCCGGCCCCGGTATGCGCTGGGACCCGGCGGACCCGGCCCAGCGCCGCGCGCGGTACGCCCTGCTCTCCGGCATGTGGGCGGTCTTCTTCGCCCTGTTCAGCTGGCCCTACGTAGCCCTGCTGCTGGGCGCGCTCGCCCTGTACTGGGGCATCAGCGCCCTGCGCGCCACGCCGCGCCGTCCGTCCCCGGACGCCCCGGCAGCCCCCGGCGCCCCTGCGGCCCCGGCCGGCCGGCCGCAGACGACGGCGGCCGTCAGCGGCCTGGTCACAGCGGGCCTGGCCCTGGTCCTGGTGGCCTCCACCTTCACCGTCCAGCTCGTCTACCGCGACTACTACACCTGCGTCAACGACGCCCTCACCCATGAGGCCAAGCAGTCCTGCGACACCCTGCTGCCCCGTGAGCTGCGGGGCGTGCTGGGCACGCAGAACAGCTGAGGCCCCTCACCCGGAGGAGCCCGCTCGGGGGCCGGGGCCGGGGTCCGCGCTGAGGTAGGGGCGGGACTCGGGGCGCCGGTCGGCGTCCGGCTCCGGCTGAGGCTCGGCGTGCGTCCCAGGGTGCCTCTCGGGGGGCGTCTCGGTGTGGGGCTCCGTGTGGGGGCGGGGTGCGGTGTCGGGGGCGGCGCCCTCGCGGTCGTTCCCGCGGGCGTTCCCCCGGTCGGTCTCGCGGGTGTTCTCCCGGGTTCCTGCCGCCTGCTTCGGGGCCGCCCGGCGGGAGGCGCGGGCGACGTCGCCGGGCCGGCCCGCGGCGAACGGCTCGGGGACCGGATTCCGAACCGGCGCGGGGACCGGAGTCGGGTACGAGGTCGGGAACGCGTCATCGGCGGGAAGGACCTCGTACCGGTCCTCCTCCTCCGCTCCGGTCGCACCGGTCACCGCCCCCGCCCCCGTCCGAGCGGCCGTACCCCCCTTGCCGTCCTGGCTGCGGCCCCACCCCTTGGGCCTGCCCGCCGCGCCCCCGCTTCCCGTACCGCCGGGCCCGCCCTCGCCGCGCCCGGCTTCCCCGGCCGCCCTGCCCGTGTCCCGGCCCGTGACCGCCGCCACCACGGCGTCTTCCACAGCCCCCGTCCCCACTCCGTCTCCCGCCCGCCCCGCCGTCACCGCGGCCGTCGCCGTCACCACCCCGGCACCGTCGCTCCCCGCGGCCGTCAAAGTCACCACCGCGACACCACCGTTCGCCCCGGCCGCCGGCGTCGCCGCCCCCTTGCCGCCCTGTGCCCCCTTCAGGCCCGTGGCCCCCGTCTCCGTGCCCTGGGCCGGGGGGCCGTCGGGGCGCCGCAGCCAGGTGCGCAGCCGCCAGGCCCGGGCGATCAGGGCCACCGGCAGCGCGAACACCAGCGTCCAGGCCCCGGCCGCGCCCCCGGTCCGCCACCACGGCGGGCCGAGGCGGGACAGCGCACCGACGCCCAGGGGACCGCCCGCCAGCGCGGCGAGCAGGGCGAGGGCCGCCGCGCAGACCAGTGCCGTCAGCAGCACCACCCCGGCGGTGCGGCCGGCCGACCAGCGGGCCCGGGGTGGTCCCCCGGCCTCCGTCCGGCGTACGGCCGCCCGCGCCACGAACCACCCCGCCGTCATCCCGGCCACCGCCGGCACCACCCCCGCCGCCCAGTGCCCCGGCGCACCGGCGCCCGGCTCCGGCACCGCGGCCAGCAGCGGGAACGGCGGCAGCAGCGGCGCCGGGTCGGAGGCGAGCGGGCGGACCAGGTGTCCGGCGCCGAGGAGGAAGCCGGGGCCGAGCGCGTAGGAGGCGGCCCAGACGGCCGCGTTGGGGATCAGCGCGATGCCGAGCAGCAGTACGGCGAACCGGCCCGTCCAGCCCTGTGTGAGCTGGAGGAAGGAGGCCCGCGCGGGCTCGCCGTGCCACACCAGTGACACCCCGACCAGCAGCGCGCCGCCCCCGAACAGCACCGTCGTCGCGGCACCGGCGGCGCGTACGGCCGCGCTCAGCCGCGCCCACTCGTCCGTGCCGAACAGCAGCCGCCGCACCGGCCCCGGCACCACCACCAGCGCGCTCAGCACCGGTTCGCGCGGGCGGCCGTACGCCGACCACACCCCGGCACCGGCCGCGCCCGCCGCGACCAGCGGCAGACACAGCGTCACCCAGATCCACCCCGGGCGCAGTTCACCCCGGGCGCAGTACAGCGCCGCGGCGACGCCGACACCCAGATAGCCGAGGACCACGCCCGTCCACGCCGTACGCGCCGGCACCGGTGGCGGGCCGTCCGGTTCTACGGGCGCGTCGGTGGCGTCCCGCGCCGCCCGGTACAGCAGCCACAGCGGCAGGGCGAGCAGCAGCAGCGGGGTGAGGCCGACGGGCATGGGCGCGCCGGAGAGCGTGCCGGTGCGGGTCAGTTCCACACCGTGCGCCAGCAGCCACAGGGCGGCGGCGATGTGCAGCGCGCCGTCCGGCCCGCTGTCCGGATAGGGCGAGCTGACCCACAGGATCATCACGAGCACGGCGAACGAGGCGAGGCCCAGTCCGGCCGCGACGGCACCGCCCAGCAGGCTCGCGCCGAGTCCGGGTGAGCGGTCGCGCATCCGGTTGACCACGGGCGACATCGAGGAGCGGCGAACGGTCGTCTGGATCACGCTGGCCATGCTCCCAACGACACGCGCTTTCCCGTCGTAACAGGCGAACCTCCGAAGTGTCGCTCAATATACGTTTATGTTCTTTTTCGTACAGAAGGGTGCATCGTGACGACACAGAGCCCCGAGTCGACGGCCCCTCAGAACCCTTCGCCCGCGGCGCGCCTGACGACCGGACAGACGCCCTCGCTGACCCCCGCTCAGGCCTTCGACGCGCTGTACGCCTTCTGCGCCCCCGCCCTCGTGCGCCAGACCTATCTGCTCACCGGGCGCCGCGAACTGGCCCGCGAATCCGTGGAGCGGGCCTTCCAGCTCGCCTGGCAGCGCTGGCCCGAGGTGGCCCGGGACCGCGACCCGGCCGGCTGGGTGCGGGCGGTCGCGTACGACTGCGCGCTCTCCCCCTGGCACCGCTTCCGCCCCCGCTACCGCTCCCCGGAACCCCCGCCCGCCGACCCGGCCGACCGGGCCCTGCTGAACGCCCTGCTCGGGCTCCCGGCGTCGTACCGGCGCACGCTCGTGCTGTACGACGGTGTGGGCCTCGACCTGCCGGAGACGGCGGCGGAGACGGAGGCGAGCACACCGGCCGCCGCGAACCGGCTGATCCACGCCCGGGAGGCGGTGGCCGCGCTGCTGCCGGAACTGGCCGATCCGGAAACGCTGCACCGCCGCATGCTCGAACTGTCCTCCAGGGAGCGGCTCCGCGCGGAGAGGTCGACGACGGTGCGGACCGGCTCCGAACGGCGGAACGTCTTCTGGACCCGCGCGGCCATCGCCTTCACCGTGACGATCATCGGCGCGACGACGCTCACGCTCCGCACCGCGCCGACGCGCTACGAGGCCCCGGTCGCACCCGCCCGGGCGGTGCAGGGCGTTCCCCCGCCTGCCGGCCTGGGCCCGCTCTCCCGGCAGGAGCAGGAACTGCGGACGAAGCTCCACCGGTCGGAGGCGAGCGGACCGGAGAGACTGGCACCGGAGCCGAAGTGAGCGGTGGCGCTCCAGGAAACGCCGGTAGGCCCGCCCCGGCGGGGGAACGGGCCTACCGACTGTGGAAAGGGGGAGGTCAGGCGCTCAGGATCTCCCGGGCCAGCTTCGCCGTCTCGGTCGGGGTCTTGCCGACCTTGACGCCCGCGGCCTCCAGGGCCTCCTTCTTCGCCTGGGCGGTACCGGACGAGCCGGAGACGATGGCGCCGGCGTGGCCCATGGTCTTGCCCTCGGGCGCGGTGAAGCCCGCGACGTAACCGACGACCGGCTTGGTCACGTTCTCCTTGATGAACGCGGCCGCGCGCTCCTCGGCGTCGCCACCGATCTCACCGATCATCACGATCAGGTCGGTGTCGGGGTCGTCCTGGAACGCGGCCAGGGCGTCGATGTGCGTGGTGCCGATGATCGGGTCGCCACCGATGCCGACGGCGGTGGAGAAGCCGATGTCGCGCAGCTCGTACATCATCTGGTACGTCAGCGTGCCGGACTTCGACACCAGGCCGATGCGGCCCGGCTTGGTGATGTCGCCCGGGATGATGCCGACGTTCGACTGGCCCGGGGTGATGATGCCGGGGCAGTTCGGGCCGATGATCCGGGTCTTGTTGCCCTTCTTGCCGGCGTACGCCCAGAAGGCGGCCGTGTCGTGCACGGCGATGCCCTCGGTGATCACGACGGCCAGCGGGATCTCGGCGTCGATGGCCTCGACGACCGCGTCCTTGGTGAACTTCTCCGGCACGAAGATGACGGAGACGTTGGCGCCGGTCTTCTCGACGGCCTCCTTGACGGTGCCGAAGACGGGTACCTCGGTGCCGTCGAAGTCCACGGTCTGACCCGCCTTGCGCGGGTTCACGCCGCCCACGACGTTCGTGCCGTCACCGAGCATGAGCTTGGTGTGCTTCATGCCGGTGGCGCCGGTCATGCCCTGGACGATGACCTTGCTGTCCTTGTTGAGCCAGATAGCCATGGTGGTTTGAGTCCTCGTCCTCGTGCTTACTTGGCGGCGGCCAGCTCGGCGGCCTTGTCGGCCGCGCCGTCCATGGTGTCGACGCGCTGCACCAGCGGGTGGTTGGCGTCCGTGAGGATCTTCCGGCCCAGCTCGGCGTTGTTGCCGTCGAGGCGGACGACGAGCGGCTTCTCGACCTTCTCGCCGCGGTCCTCCAGGAGCTTCAGGGCCTGCACGATGCCGTTGGCGACCTCGTCGCAGGCGGTGATGCCACCGAAGACGTTCACGAAGACGGACTTGACGTCCGGGTCGCCCAGGATGATCTCCAGGCCGTTCGCCATCACCTGGGCGGAGGCACCGCCGCCGATGTCCAGGAAGTTGGCGGGCTTGACGCCACCGTGCTTCTCACCGGCGTACGCGACGACGTCCAGGGTGCTCATGACGAGACCGGCGCCGTTGCCGATGATGCCGACCTCACCGTCGAGCTTGACGTAGTTGAGGTTCTTCTCCTTGGCGGCGGCCTCCAGCGGGTTGGCCGCGGCCTTGTCGTGGAGCGCCTCGTACTCGGGGTGACGGAACTCGGCGTTGTCGTCGAGCGACACCTTGCCGTCGAGCGCGATGACCTCACCGGAGGCGACCTTCGCGAGCGGGTTGACCTCGACGAGGAGGGCGTCCGACTTGAGGAAGGTGTCCCACAGCTTGATCAGGACGTTGACGACCTTGTCCGCGACCTCGGCCGGGAACTTGGCGGCCTCCACGATCTCGCGGGCCTTGGCCTCGTCCACACCGTCGATCGGGTCGATCGGGGTCTTGGCGACGGCCTCCGGACGGGTGGCCGCCACCTCCTCGATCTCCATGCCGCCCTCGACGGACGCGATGGACAGGAAGGTGCGGTTGGCACGGTCGAGGAGGAAGGAGACGTAGTACTCCTCGACGATCTCCGGAGCGGTCTCGGCGATCATGACCTTGTGGACCGTGTGGCCCTTGATGTCCATGCCGAGGATGTCCGTCGCGCGGGCGACGGCCTCGTCCGGGGAGGCGGCCAGCTTGACGCCGCCGGCCTTGCCGCGACCACCGACCTTCACCTGCGCCTTGACGACGGACTTGCCGCCGAGCCGCTCGGTGATCTCGCGCGCCGCCTCAGGCGTGTCGATGACTTCACCGGCCAGCACCGGTACATCGTGCTTGGCGAAGAGGTCCCTCGCCTGGTACTCGAACAGGTCCACGCGCTTCCGTCCCTATCAGTGATCTCGCGGTTCGTTGGATGCGTGGGCGTGCCGCGAAGGGCAACGTGACGTCCGCTGTCACTAGGGAAGCGCACACGGTGTCCGAGCGCGCGGCATGTCCGTCTCGCAGGTTATCGCTGCTTGCGGGGGCCCTCTAAATCGCGGGTCACACCTGAGCGGTGATACCTGTCACATGATGCCGGTTTCCCTGGCACAGCGTGCCGCCTCCGCGTGCGGTACGGGCGTTGTGCGAGGCCTCACCGGGCTGGGGTTGACCCGGTGAGACCCCCTGGCGGCCCCGGGTCGCCCCGGGGCCGGGGCGCTTGATCCCCACCCCAATGGGGACCACGCACCCCGTCCGCGAGGCTCCGCCCGGACGAGCCGACGGCTTTCGGCCACCCGGGCCGGCCACCCCGCGGAGCTGTGCGCGCCACCCACTCCGGATACCGGGTGCCCCCTCGGGCCCGGTGTCACGCCGTCTCCGGTATCGGCAGGGGCCGTTTCTCCAGTGCGGCGGCCATCACCTCGGGGAACAGGTCGGGCGTGCAGGCGAACGCCGGTGCGCCGAGCGCGGCCAGCGCCGCCGCGTGGTCGCGGTCGTACGCGGGCGCCCCCTCGTCCGACAGCGCGAGCAGCGCCACGAACTGCGTCCCCGACGCCTTCATCGCCGCGACCCGCTTGAGCATCTCCTGGCGGATACCGCCCTCGAAGAGATCGCTGATCAGCACGACGACGGTCTCGGCCGGCCGGGTGATCTGCGCCTGGCAGTAGGCGAGCGCCCGGTTGATGTCGGTACCGCCGCCGAGCTGGGTGCCGAAGAGCACGTCGACCGGGTCGTCCAGTTGGTCGGTGAGATCGACGACCGCCGTGTCGAAGACGACCAGCCGGGTGCTGAGCGACCGCATCGAGGCGAGGACCGCGCCGAACACCGACGCGTACACCACGGACGACGCCATCGACCCGGACTGGTCGATGCAGAGCACGACCTCCTTCTTCACCGACCGCGCGGCCCGCCCGTAGCCGATGAGCCGCTCCGGCACGACCGTGCGGTGCTCGGGCAGATAGTGCTTGAGGTTGGCCGCGACGGTGCGGTTCCAGTCGATGTCGTGGTGGCGCGGGCGGGTGACGCGGGCACTGCGGTCCAGGGCGCCGGTGAGGGTGGCCCGGGTTCGGGTGGCGAGCCGCTTCTCCAGGTCCTCCACCACCTTGCGCACGACCGCGCGGGCCGTCTCCCGGGTCGTCTCCGGCATCGCCTTGTGCAGCGAGAGCAACGTGCCGACCAGGTGCACGTCCGCCTCCACCGCCTCCAGCATCTCCGGCTCCAGCAGCAGGGAGGCGAGGCCGAGGCGGTCGATCGCGTCGCGCTGCATGACCTGGACGACGGAGGACGGGAAGTAGCGGCGGATGTCCCCGAGCCAGCGCGCCACGGACGGTGCCGAGGCACCGAGCCCCGCCGAGCGGTCCCGGCCCGTCTGCGGCTTGTCGCCCCTGCCATAGAGCGCGGCCAGCGTGCCGTCCATCGCCGCGTCCCGCCCGGACAGCGCGTACCCGGTGCCGTCGGCCTGGTCCCCGCCGAGCACCATCCGCCACCGCCGCAGCCGCTCCCGCGCGGGGTCCACGTCCGCGGCCGACACCGTTGACCCGGCCGCGGCTGCGATCGCGGCGGCCGAGCTGTCCGTCGTGGCCGTCCTGTCCGGCGGGGCTGACCTGCCTGACCTGCCTGACCTGCTGCTCGTCCTGTCCGCCCTGTCCGTCATGCGCCCACCCCCGTGAGGCTGTCGTCGTGCGTGGAATCGGGTGCCGTCTCGTGTGTCGCTTCGCGCGCCGCACTGGGTGGAGGGGTGTGCGCCGGGGCGGGCACCGTGTCGAGGCGCGTGTCCAGGCCGAGCAGCAGCCGCAGGACCGGGACCACGGCATCGGCACGTCCGGTGTCCGGTTCGGCGGCGAAGCCGGGGAGGGTGGCTCCCTGGGCGGTGTCCCCGCCGGGCCGGCCGCCGGGGCCGCGCCGGACCAGTTCGCCGAGGGTTCTGCGCACCCCCGGCTCGTACGCCGCGAAGGTGCGCCGCAGCAGCGGCAGTACGTCCGTGAAGGCGTCCGCCGGAACCCCGGTCAGCCAGGTGTCCAGCAGGGCGAGCAGCCGCTCGTCGTGCACGAGCAGCAGGCCGCCCCCGCCACCGGCGAAGCCCTCCACCCAGGCGGCGGCAGCGGCGGGAGGCGTGCCCGGCGACAGCGCGAGCCCCATCAGCCGGGCCGCCTCCTCGGGTGCCAGCGCCCCGTCGTCCAGCAACAGCCGCACGGCCCGGCCCCGGATGACACCGGGCGCGGTGTCCCGCAGGGCCAGCACCCGCAACACGGCCCGCCAGCGCCCCCGCAGCCCACCGCCTCCGGCAGCAGCACCCGCACCCTCGCCGACCGCCCCGGCGGTCGCGGCCGCACCGATGCCGTTGCCGCACCCTGCCGGAGCCGCACCGGTGCCGTTCCCGCCTTCCGTGGGGCCGGCGGCGCCCCCGTCGGCCGTCCCCGCGGACACCCCGGTCAGGCTCTCCGTCAGGAGCCCCACCGCCGTGTGCACGGCGTCCACGTGGCCGCGCATCTCCTCCGCCGCGTCGGTGTCGAGTGCGACGCAGGCCGGGGGCAGGCCGACGAAGACGCGTTCGGCGAGGCCCGCCGCGACCTCGGCCAGCGCGCCGGTGTCGGTGCCGCGCACGTCGCCGTAGCGCAGCGAGCGGACCAGGGCGGGCAGGGCCTGGGCGAGATGGCCGACGTCGGTGTCCAGGGCCGCCCGGTCGGCGAGCACCCGCATGACCACGGGCAGCGCGTCCGGCAGCCCGGCCAGCAGGCACTGCTCGGCGAGCGCGGTGACCTCGGCGAGTGCCCGCGCCGCCGTCGCGTCCGCCTCCGCCTTGGCCCGTGCCGCCGCGTGGACGGTCGTCCCCCACACGCCCGCCTCGGCGACCCGCACCGACAGCTCGGGCTCCCAGCGCAGCCGCCACGTCTCCCGGAACGTGCCCGTGCTCCCCCGGGACCGGGCCGGCTCGCCCCAGCCGACGCCGAGCAGCCGCAGCCGGTGCAGCAACCTGCTACGGCCGGCGTCGGTGTCCCCGCGCAGATCCAGCTCCAGCTCGCGCTCCAGCGCCTCGGGTTTCAGTCGCAGCGACCGCTGCTGCCGGGCCAGGTCGCGCTGCAACGGCACCGCGGGCGCCGACTCCGGGACCTCGCCCAGGACGTCCCCGACCACCAGCCGGTCGTGCACCAGCGCCAGCGGTACGTCCGAGCCGTCGCACAGCACCGCCCGCACCGCGTCGGTCGTCTCGCCCAGGCCGGGCAGCGGGCGGCCCCGCAGCACGGCCAGGGTCTCCGCGAGCCGTACGGCCTCGATGACGTGCGCGGAGGACACGATCCGGTCCTCCTCGCGCAGCAGCCGGGCCACCTTGGTCAACCACCGCTCGACCGGCCGGTCGGGCGCGTGGAACAGGTGCCCGTACCAACCGGGCGAGTCGATGCCGGCGCCGTAGCCGCCGGACCGGGCCAGCCTGCGGTGGGTCCACGGCACCCAGGTCAGGTCGGTCCTGGTCCGGGGCAGCCCCTTGAGCAGTGCCCGGTCGGCGGTGACGGTGGTCCGCTCGCGCAGCGCGGGCACGTGCCAGGCCCCGCAGACCACGGCCACGGCGTCCCCGAACTCCTTGCGCGCGTCCCGCAGCCGGAGCCGCATGTGTGCCTCGCGGACGAGGTCCCGGCGTCCGCCGGCGCCGTACCGCTCGCGCAGCGCTCCCATGGCCTCCGCCACCGCCGCGAACGGCGCGAAGGGGTCACGGGCGCCCGGCCCCCGGTGTTCCACGACGTCCTCCCACCAGCGCTCGGGATCGTCGTACCCGGCTGCCTCGGCGAGCACGGCGAGCGGGTCGACACGGACCTGCTCACCGTGACCGGAGCCGGGATCGGGTGCGGGCCCGGACTCCCCGGCGTCGTCACCGTCGTCGTCGCCCTCGTCGCCGCCGTCGCCGTCGTCGCCGCCGTCGTGACGGGACTCGTCCGCTTCCTTCTGCCACGCCAGCGTGTGCGTGGCCGGCAGGTCGATGAAGCGGGCCGGGACGCCCTGCTCCAGGGCCCACCGCAGGGCCACCCACTCGGGGCTGAACTCGGCGAACGGCCAGAAGGCCGAGCGGCCGGGTTCGTCCACGGCGTGGGCGAGCAGGGCGACCGGGGGCCGCAGGCCCGGGTCGGCGGCCAGCGGGATCAGCGCGTCGGCCTCGGGCGGGCCCTCGATCAGCACGGCGGCCGGCCGGGCGGCGTCCAGCGCGGTCCGCACCGCGCGCGCGGATCCGGGCCCGTGGTGCCGTACCCCGAGCAGCAGCGGCCCGGAGGCGTACGCCGTCCCCCCGCCGGTACCGGTCATGCGCTCACCTCCCGGCAGGCGCGGTAGAAGTCGGTCCAGCCCTCGCGCTCGCGGACGACCGTCTCCAGGTACTCCTGCCAGACGACCCGGTCGGCCGCCGGGTCCCGGACGACGGCGCCGAGGATGCCGGCGGCGACGTCTCCCGGCCGCAGCACGCCGTCGCCGAAGTGGGTGGCGAGCGCGAGGCCGTTCGTGACGACGGAGATCGCCTCCGCCGTGGACAGCGTGCCGCTGGGCGACTTCAGCTTCGTCCGGCCGTCGGCGGTGATGCCGTCGCGCAGCTCGCGGAAGACGGTGACGACCCGGCGGATCTCCTCGATCCCGTCGGGCGCGGCCGGCAGGTCGAGGGAGCGGCCGAGCTGCTCGACCCGGCGGGTGACGATGTCGACCTCGGCGTCGGCGCTCTCCGGCAGCGGCAGCACGACGGTGTTGAAGCGGCGGCGCAGGGCGCTGGAGAGGTCGTTGACCCCGCGGTCGCGGTCGTTGGCGGTGGCGATGAGGTTGAAACCGCGGACCGCCTGGACCTCTTGGCCCAGCTCGGGGATGGGCAGGGTCTTCTCGGACAGGATCGTGATGAGCGTGTCCTGCACGTCGGCCGGGATGCGGGTCAGCTCCTCCACCCGGGCCGTCATGCCCTCGGCCATGGCCCGCATGACGGGGCTGGGCACGAGCGCGTCGCGGCTCGGGCCGTGCGCGAGGAGCTGCGCGTAGTTCCAGCCGTACCGGATCGCCTCCTCCGGGGTGCCGGCCGTGCCCTGCACCAGCAGCGTCGAGTCCCCGCTCACGGCGGCGGCCAGGTGTTCCGACACCCAGGTCTTGGCGGTGCCGGGCACCCCGAGCAGGAGCAGGGCGCGGTCGGTGGCGAGCGTGGTGACGGCGACCTCGACGATGCGGCGCGGGCCCACGTACTTGGGTGTGATCACCGTGCCGTCCGGCAGGGTGCCGCCGAGCAGGTACGTCGCCACCGCCCACGGCGACAGCTTCCAGCGGGCCGGGCGCGGGCGGTCGTCCTGGGCGGCGAGCGCGGCGAGTTCGGCCGCGAAGGCGTGCTCGGCGTGCGGTCGCAGCGCCTGCGCGGTCTCGTCGCGGTCGGGTGTGGCGGTCGTCGGTTCCACGGACACAGACATGGCTGAGGCCCCCTCCAGCTCGGCCGGTTCGGATCTGCCATCCACCGTGCACCACGCCACTGACAATCGCTCTGACCAGCACAAACGCGCTCGCCGGGCCGATTGTCAGTGGGGGGACCTACCGTCGGGGACATGACTGAGCAGGGGGTGCGCTGGACCGCGGACCAGGTGCTGGCACTGGCGCCTGACGCCGCGTCACGCAAGGCGGGGAGCAAACTCGCCGTGGCCGGGCCGTGGTCCGGGACGGGGAGCGGAGAGGGGACGGTGTGGGGGCTGTGCAAGGGCAGCGGCAGCAGGCCGTACCAGACGGTGGTGGACCTGGCCGGCGCGGCCGGGCCGGCGTACAAGTGCAGTTGCCCGAGCCGTAAGTTCCCGTGCAAGCACGCGCTCGGGCTGCTTCTGCTGTGGGCGGGTGACGACGGCGCGGTGCCGGCCGCCGCGCAGCCGCCGGAGTGGGCCGGGCAGTGGCTCGCGGACCGGCGCGGACGCGCCGAGACCGCACGGGCGCGGGCCGAGGCGGGTCCGGCCGCCGGGCCCGCCGATCCGGAGGCGGCCCGGCGCCGGGCCGAACGCCGGGCCGAGCGGGTCACGGCGGGCGCGAGCGAGCTGGAGCAACGCCTGACCGACCTGCTGCGCGGCGGCCTGGCCGCGGCCGAACACGCGGGGTACGGCCTGTGGGACGAGACGGCGGCCCGCATGGTCGACGCCCAGGCGCCAGGACTGGCCGCGCGAGTCCGGGAACTGGGGGCGGTCCCGGCGTCCGGCGCGGGCTGGCCGGCACGGCTGCTGGAGGAGTGCGCGCTGCTGCACCTGCTCGACCAGGGCTGGCTGCACCGCGACCGGCTGCCGGACGGCCTCGCGGCCACGGTCCGCTCCCGGCTCGGCCTGCCCGCCACGCCGGACGGCCCGCCGCTGCGCGACCGCTGGCTGGTCCTCGCCCAGTACGACACGGCGGACCCGAAACTGACGACGCGCCGGATATGGCTGCACGGCGCCGAGTCCGGCGGTACCCGACTGCTGCTGTCCTACGGAGCGGCGGGCCGGGCACCGGAGCTGTCGCTGCCGGTGGGCCTCGCCCTGGACGCCGAGCTGACGGCGTACCCGGGCTCCGGCCGGTCCCGGGCCGCCCTGGGCGAGCGGTTCGCCCCGCCGGTCCCGGCCGCGTTCCGCCCACCCGGCGTGACGACGGCCGAGGCGGCGGCCCGGTACGGCGAGGCCCTGCGCGACGACCCGTGGCTGGACGCGGTCCCCGTGACCCTGGACCGGGTGACGCCCGTACCGGACGGCGAGGGATGGCAACTGGCCGACGCGGACACGGACACGGCCCTGCCGGTGACCCGGGCCGCCCGCTCACGGCCCGGCCTGTGGCGGCTGGTCGCCCTGTCCGGCGGCGCCCCCGTCACGGTCTTCGGCGAGTGCGGCCACCGCGGCTTCACCCCGCTCACGGCCTGGGCGGAGGGAGAGGGCGAGGCGGTGCCGCTGTGCTGATCCCGGCGGGCGCACGCGGAAGGGAAGAAGGCGGACGGCAAGAAGGCGGAAGGAAAGATGGAGGGGAAGGGAACGTGATGAACGGGGCACCGCCCAGCGACGGGACACGGGCCGACGGGGACGCGGGCGACCCGGGGCACTCCCGGAAGAAGCCGGCCAGCACCGCGGACGACTCGGCCGGCTCCTCCGCACACCCCTCGCAGGCCCCGGCGCCCTCCTGGGAGGAGCTGGTCACCACCGCGCTCCTCGGTACCGACCGGCGTGCCCCGGCGCACGTCGTGCCGGGTCGCCCGGCCCCGATGGCACTGCTCGACGCGGCGGCCGTGGCGACCGTACGGCGGCGGGCCGGGCTGCGGCCTGCGCGGGCGGCGCGGCGGCCCGGTCCGGCGCCCGCCGATCCGCGCCCCGCCCTGCCCGCACCGGCGGCCCGCAGACTCACCACCCTGCTGGCCGACCGGTCCGGGGGCGCGGCCGGCAGCCGGCGGGGCAGCTCCCCCGACCTCATGGAGCTGCTCCCCCAGTGGCTCGCGGCGGCCAACGCGCACGGGTACGCGGCGCCCCCGCAGGTGCTGCCCGCACTGCTGGACGCGGCCCGGGGCCGTACGGACCTGCGCCCGGCGGCGCTGGCCTTCGCCGGTCCGCGCGCGCTGTGGCTGGCCCGGCTGAACCCGGACTGGCGGTTCGCCCTGCGCGCGGCCCCCGGCGGCGGCGCGGCGCTGCCCGATCCGGGGGACGCCGAGGCGGTGCGCCGGCTGTGGCAGGAGGGGCTGTTCGCCGAGCGGGCGGCGCTGCTGGGGGCCCTGCGCGTCCGCACGCCCGCGCTGGGCCGTGAGTTGCTGGCGTCGACATGGGCGGCGGAGCGGGCGGAGGACCGTCTGATGTTCCTCGACTCGCTGCGCACGGGGTTGTCGGACGCGGACGAACCGTTCCTGGAGCAGGCGTTGGGCGACCGTAGCCGCAATGTCCGGGCGACGGCGGCGGAACTGCTGTCGGCGCTGCCGGACTCGGCGCTCGCCGCGCGGATGGCCGTACGGGCCTCGGCGTGTGTGGCCCTGGACCGTACGGGGAGCGCGCCGGCGATCGCGGTGGAGGCGCCGCTCGAATGCGACGCGGGCATGGAGCGGGACGGTGTCGTGGCCGTACCGCCCGCGGGGCGGGGGGAACGGTCCTGGTGGCTGGGCCAGTTGGTGGAGGCCGCCCCGCTCGGCACCTGGTCGCAGCGGCTCGGCGGGCGCACGCCCCAGGAGATCGTCGCGCTGCCGGTGGCGGACGGCTGGCAGGGTGAGCTGCACGCGGCCTGGTGCCGGGCGGCGGTACGGCAGCGGGACGCCGCCTGGTCGCGGGCCCTGCTCGGCTCGCCGTCCGCGCCGGAGGCGGGTGGGCCGGGCGCGGTGTCCCTGGCGGAGCGGGCGAAGCTGCTGGCCGCGCTGGATCCGGCGGAACGCGCCGCGTGGGTCGCCGGGTTCATCGCCACGCACGGCCTGTCGGAGGCGTTCCAGTTGCTCGGGGTGTGCGCGGTCCCCTGGGCTCCCCCGCTGGGCCAAGCGGTCGTGGACGCCCTGAACATCGCTCGGGACGCGGGCAGTTACCCGTGGAGCTTCAGCGGGGTGATGGGGCTGGCGGAGCGCTGCCTGGACCCGGCGGAGGCCGTCCGGCTGGAGGCGCTGCTGGCGGTGCCCGACGAGCGGGAGGACGCCGCGCCGGGGGCCGGCGGGTACTGGGCGGAGGCGTTCCAGCGGCTGGTCACGACCCTGCGGCTGCGGGCGGCGATGACCCGGGAACTGACCCCGCCCACCCCGGACACTCCACCGCCGAGAACACCCGCGCGACCGCCGGAGACACCGCCGCAGCCACGGGAGGAAGCCGCGTGACCCACGAAAGAACCCCTTGGCCGCCGGGGGCAGCCACGTAACGGCCGGGGCAGCCGAGCGCTTGCGTAAGCAGGCGAGTACCAGGCTTGCGCAAGCAGCCGAGCGCTTGCGTAAGCAGGCGAGTACCAGGCTTGCGCAAGCAGCCGAGCACGCGCGACACGCGACTGCGGAACCGCCGGCAGCAGCCGCGAGGCGGCTCGGCAAGGGGCCACCGCTCAACGGCCCGACGAGGGGCCACCGCTCAACGGCCCGACGAGGGGCAGCCGAGGGCAGCCGCAGAGCGGGCGTAAGCAGCCGAGTGACGGCCCGAGGAGAGCCCCTGCCCGGCAGGAGCAGGCCCCCGGCCACCGGGAGCAGGTCGGCAACCCGGAAGTAGGTCGGCACCCCGGCAGCAGCCGCGCAACCGCCGGAGGCAGCCGTCAGCCCCCCGACGCCGCCGGCTGGCGGACGTTCGCGCGGACCCACTCCACGATCGACGCGGTCGTCGCCCCGGGGGTGAAGATCTCCGCCACGCCCTTCTCCTTCAGCGGCGGGATGTCCTCGTCCGGGATGATGCCGCCGCCGAAGACGAGGATGTCCTCGGCCTCGCGCTCCTTGAGCAGCTCGATGACCGCGGCGAACAGCGTGTTGTGGGCGCCGGAGAGGATGGACAGGCCGATCGCGTCGGCGTCCTCCTGGATGGCGGTGTCGACGATCTGTTCCGGCGTCTGGTGGAGCCCGGTGTAGATGACCTCCATACCGGCGTCGCGCAGGGCCCGCGCGATGACCTTGGCCCCCCGATCGTGGCCGTCGAGCCCCGGCTTGGCGACCACCACGCGGATCGGACCGGCTGCCACACCCATCACTGCCTCCATCAAGCGACCACGGAAGCGATCGCTTCCGTCCGTATCGACAAGTACCGCACTTTTGGCGCGTTCCGCCACCGTCGCGAAGTGAACGAACGTTATCTCCAGCATCCCGCAAGCGGCAGTTTTACGGTGCGCTGCGAGGGGGAAATCACATGGTGGGACATGAGGCACACGGGAGTCGAGCCGTCCCCCGGCGTGCCGACAGGAGGTGCCCATGAAGGTCACCGGGGTTTTGCCGCTCTTCTTCCCGCTCTGCCGCCGCCTGTGGCCCGGCAGACTGGCCGGAGTGTCCATGACGCTGCTGCGGGCGACGGCCCTGGAGGCGGCGATCCTGGCGGGCCACCTCCTGCTGTACCCGACCGGCCTGATCCAGGAGCGGCGCTCCGCCGCCCTGCCCGCCCCGGACGGCGCCGCCCGGCTGCCGGTCCGCCCCGCGACACCGGTCGTCCTGCTGCACGGCTTCATCGACAACCGTTCGGTGTTCGTCCTGCTCCGCCGCACCCTCGCCCAGCACGGCAGGCACCGGGTGGAGTCGCTCAACTACTCGCCGCTGACCTGCGACATTCGCATCGCGGCCGAGCTGCTCGGCCGGCACATCGAGGAGATCTGCGAGCGCACCGGCAGTGCCCGGGTCGACATCGTCGGGCACAGCCTCGGGGGTCTGATAGCGCGCTACTACACCCAGTGCCTGGGCGGTGACCTGCGGGTACGCACGCTGGTCACCCTCGGCACCCCGCACTCGGGGACCCGGGTGGCGCCGCTGGCGGACGCGCACCCGATCGTGCGGCAGATGCGGCCCGGCTCCGCGGTGATCGAGGAGCTGGCCCGGCCCGCCCCCGGCTGCCGGACCCGCTTCGTGAGCTTCTGGAGCGACCTGGACTCCCTGATGGACCCCCTGGAGTCGGCCCGACTGGAGCACCCGGACCTGGACGCGCAGAACGTCCGGGTGACCGGCATCGGCCATCTCGCCCTGCCCGTGCATCCCGCCGTGGCGGCCGGGATACGCGAGGCCCTGGACGTCCCGCACCCGGAGGACCGGGCCGCCGACGGCCTGACGGTGGCCTGAGACCCGGCCGCGACCGGAGCGCGGAGCCCGCGCACAGCCGAAGGACCCCCGGCACACAGCCGACGGATTCCCCGACACACAGCCGACAGACCGCCCGACGCACAGCCGGCGCACCACCGATGCACAGCCCGCACCTCACCGCTCGACATCGAACACTCTTCGAACGCAAGGCCAAGGTCGGGTCCTGGAGCCCCGAAACACGGCCGAATGCCCGTTTCCGGCCCACGCGAAACAGGCCGAAGATTGTCGCGCCCAGGTACCGACGGGTACAGTCGCCGCACTGCTCTGGCAGCCCCTGTTGTCGAGGCGAAAGAGAAGTTGGTGAACGACCGTCACCCGTCGGGGACCATGACCACCCCGGCCCCGGCTTCCGACGCCTCCACCGCGCACTACGCGCCGTACGGGGCACAGGAAGCCCCCTACGACGACCTCACCACGTACGGCGGCTACGACGCCACCGGTTTTGCCGGTGAGTCCGGAGGCACCACGGCCTTCCACACCGACCCGCTCTTCGGCAGCCTGCCGGGCGGCGAGCAGAACACCGGCGCGTACGACACCACGCACTGGCAGACCGGCACCGCCCAGACCCCGGGCTACGACCCGTACGCGGCGCAGCACTACGCCGCCTACGACTCCGGCGTCCACGACAGCACCGCCTGGACCGTCCCCGCACAGCCCACCGGGAACGACGTCAGCGGCCAGTGGGACGCCAGCGCCTGGTCGCAGCCGGACCCGTCCGGCGCCGCCGACCCCACCCAGCAGTGGGAGTGGGGCACCCAGACCTTCGACACGGGCGCCTACGACGCCACGCAGTGGAACTCCGCGGGGCACAGCGTGCCGGCGCAGTCCGAGCCGGGTGGCGAACCGTTCGACCAGCAGGCCACCGCGACCTTCCAGGCGGTCGGCGACCCGCAGTCCGGGTTCGAGCACGCGGGCGATCCGCAGGCGACCGCGGCCTTCGAGCAGGTGCCGTACGAGGACACCGCCTTCGAGGAACAGCACGCCGGCGAGGGCGAGTCGGACTCCACCGGCGAACTGCCCGCCGTGAGCGGTCTGCTGGACGACCAGGAAGAGGTCACCCCGGCGCCGACGACCCGCGCGGGCTCACGCGGCGGGGCGCGCTCCCGGCGCCGTACGCCCGCCAAGCGCTCCGCGCTGCTGACCGTCGCCGTGCCGTCGGCCTGTGTGATGGGGGTGGCCGGGATCGCCGCCGCCTCGGTCGGCGCACTGACCGACGACTCCAAGGACACCGCCACCACCGCCTCGGACGCGCAGCCCGTCAAGCCGTCCGTCGCCAACAGCAAACTGGACAGCCAGCTCAAGACGCTCTCCGCGGGCGCCGACGACTTCGCCGACCGGGCGAGCCGCACCCAGGAGCGGATCGACCTCAAGGCGCAGCAGGAGCTGGAGAAGAAGAAGGCTGCCGCGGAGGCCGCGCTCAAGGAGCGGCTGCGGCCGAAGTTCGCGCTGCCGGTCGCGCAGCACGGACTCAGCGCCTACTTCGGCCAGGCGGGCATCAACTGGATGTCGGTGCACACCGGCATCGACTTCCCGGTCTCCTACGGCACCACGGTGATGGCCGCCACCGACGGCACCGTCACCACCAAGTGGAACAGCGCCTACGGCAACATGATGATCGTGACGGCGAAGGACGGCACGGAGACCTGGTACTGCCACCTCTCCAGCTACAGCGTCGCCTCCGGTACGACCGTCAAGGCCGGACAGCCGATCGGCCACTCCGGCAACTCCGGCAACTCCACCGGTCCGCACCTGCATTTCGAGGTACGGCCGGCGGGCGGGGCGGCCATGGACCCGCTGCCGTGGCTGCGGAGCCACGGACTGGATCCCACGTAGACCCATCCCCCGCGGGCACATCCCCCGCAGGCAGCAGGGCCCCGCTCTTCAGCGGGGCCCTTCCTCCTGTTACAGCCTCTCCACCGGCGCGTACCGCAGCAGCAGCCGCTTCGGCTTGGCGTCGCCGAAGTCGATCGTCGCCTCCGCGTTCGCGCCCGTCCCCTTCACGGCGACGACCGTGCCGAGCCCGAACTGGTCGTGGGTGACCCGGTCACCGACGGCCAGCGCGACCACCGGCTTCTCCGACGTGCGCCGTGTGGCGAACCCGGACGCGCCCGAGGCCGAGGAGCGGGAACGGGTCGAGGACAGCGAGGCGGCGATCCCGGACGCCGGCCCGGAGGCCATGGGCGCCGCCGCCCCGGTCCGCTTCCACTCCACGTGGGCGGGCGGGATCTCCTCCAGGAAGCGGGAGGGCGGGTTGTACGACGGCTGGCCCCAGGCGCTGCGCATCGCCGACCGCGTGAGGTAGAGCCGCTCCCGCGCGCGCGTGATGCCGACGTACGCCAGACGCCGCTCCTCCTCCAGCTCCTTGATCTCGCCGAGGGCGCGCATGTGCGGGAAGACGCCGTCCTCCATGCCGGTCAGGAACACGACCGGGAACTCCAGACCCTTGGCGGTGTGCAGGGTCATCAGCGTGATGACGCCGTCGCCGTCCTCCTCGTCCGGGATCTGGTCGGAGTCGGCGACCAGGGCGACCTGCTCCAGGAAATCGGCCAGGGTCGCCTGCTCGTCCTCGCCCCGTTCCTGCTCGAACTCCAGGGCCACGGCCGCGAGCTCCTGGAGGTTCTCGATCCGGGTCTCGTCCTGCGGGTCGGTGGAGGCCTGCAACTCGGCCAGGTAACCGGTGCGTTCGAGGACGGCCTCCAGCACGGTGGCCGGTCCGGCGCCGGACTCGACGATCGTCCGCAGGTCCTCCATCAGCGTGTTGAACCGCTTGACCGCGTTGGTGGAGCGCGCGGCCATGCCGTACGCCTCGTCCACCCGCTTCAGGGCCTGCGGGAAACTGATCTTCTCGCGCTGGGCGAGGGCGTCGACCATCGCCTCCGCGCGCTCGCCGATGCCCCGCTTGGGCACGTTGAGGATGCGGCGCAGCGGCACCGAGTCCTCCGGGTTGGCGAGGACGCGCAGGTAGGCGAGGACGTCCCGGACCTCCTTGCGCTCGTAGAAGCGGACTCCGCCGACGACCTTGTAGGGCAGGCCGACGCGGATGAAGATCTCTTCGAACACACGGGACTGGGCGTTGGTGCGGTAGAAGACGGCGACGTCTCCCGCGCGCGCGTGGCCCGCGTCGACCAGGCGGTCTATCTCCTCGGCGACGAACTGGGCCTCGTCGTGCTCGGTGTCGGCGACGTACCCGACGATCCGGGCGCCCTGACCGGCGTTGGTCCACAGGTTCTTCGGGCGGCGGGACTCGTTGCGCTCGATGACCGCGTTGGCGGCGGACAGGATGGTCTGCGTGGAGCGGTAGTTCTGCTCCAGCAGGATCGTCGTCGCGTTCGGGTAGTCCTCCTCGAACTGGAGGATGTTGCGGATCGTCGCACCCCGGAAGGCGTAGATCGACTGGTCCGCGTCGCCCACGACGCAGAGTTCGGCGGGCGGGATGTCGTACTCGCCGGGCGGGGTGTCCTCATCGTGTTCGCCGGTGCCGACGAGTTCCCGCACGAGCGCGTACTGGGCGTGGTTGGTGTCCTGGTACTCGTCCACCAGGACGTGCCGGAAGCGGCGGCGGTAGTGCTCGGCGACGTCCGGGAAGGCGCGCAGCAGGTTGACCGTCGTCATGATCAGGTCGTCGAAGTCCAGCGCGTTCGCCTCGCGCAGCCGCGACTGGTACAGGGCGTAGGCCTGCGCCAGGGTCTTCTCGAAGCCGTCGGTGGCCTGGGCGGCGAAGTCCTCCTCGTCGATCAGCTCGTTCTTCAGGTTGCTGATCTTGGCGCTGAAGGACTTCGGCGGGAAGCGCTTGGGGTCGAGCTCCAGGTCGCGGCAGACCAGGGCCATCAGGCGCTTGCTGTCGGCGGCGTCGTAGATCGAGAACGACGAGGTGAAGCCGAGCTTCTTGCTCTCGCGCCGCAGGATGCGCACACACGCGCTGTGGAAGGTCATCACCCACATGGCGTTCGCGCGGGGGCCGACGAGCTGCTCGACGCGCTCCTTCATCTCGCCCGCAGCCTTGTTGGTGAAGGTGATCGCGAGGATCTGGCCCGGGTGGACGTTCCGCTCGGCGAGCAGGTAGGCGATGCGGTGGGTCAGCACACGGGTCTTGCCGGAGCCGGCGCCGGCGACGATGAGCAGCGGGGAGCCCGCGTGCGCGACCGCGGCGCGCTGGTTCTCGTTCAGCCCCTCCAGCAGCGCCGCCGCGTCGAGGGCGGGGCGGGGGGCGCCGTCGCGGTAGTAGGCGTCCCGGTCCGGTGGCACGTCGAACTTCCCGCCGAACAGATCGTCCGGAAGCGGCTCCGGAGCGTGATCGTCCTCGGGCGGCGGCGGTGGTTCCTCCTCGTGCCCGCGAGGGGTCTGGAGGTCCGCCAGGAAGCTGTCGTCAAAGAGGCTGCTCATCGCTCTACGAGTCTAGGGCGCCCCACCGACAACCGGTCGCGGTCCCCGGAACATGGCGGCTCCGGGCACGGGTTGATCTTCGTGCCAGGCGGACGGACCCACCCCTCACGCATCGGAAGCGCCTGGTCACACGGACGTGAACCTTCGCGCGCCCCGGGAAAAGGTCACGGAAATGTATCGGACAAACCGCGCACCAACCTTCACAGAAGACACACGAGTTGGCTAGGTTTCCGTCAGGCCGCACGACCCCCCTCCGGCGAACGTCGCCGGGCCGCGCGGCCTCCGCCGAATCCGGCACGCCCCGCGCGGTGCCCGGAGCCGGGGACCCACCGATCCTGGGGTGAATCGGCCGCTCCCGCCCGGGACGACGCCGTAGGGCAACCCTTCCGGGCACCGCCCGAATCCTCCCGGACCCCTGACCAAGGCCTGGGTACCCCCACCGCCGACCCCGGCAGGCGGCAGTACGGAAGGAGTCGCCTCCCTTGGCGTCGCACCGCAAGCCGCGCCCCGGCGGAACCCAGCCGCGTCCCGGCGGAGCAGAGGGAGCGGGCGTCCGCACCCCCGCCCTCGCCACCGCCGCCCTCACCTCCGTGGCCGTGCTCTCCCAGACGGCCGGGGCCGCCCCCTCGGCCGTCCCGGGCCGCCCGAGCCAGGAGGAGATCGAACGCAAGATCGAGGACTTCTACCGCCGAGCCGAATCAGCGACAGAGACGACGACCGCGGGAAGGAACGGGGGCCGGGGCGACCGGGGGGCCGGGCGAGCCGACCGGGGGACCGGACTGGTCGATCGGGGGGCCGGGGGTGCCGACCGGGGCGCTGCGCTGGTCGATCGGGGCGTCGGGGGTGCCGGCCAGGGGATCGGGGGTGCGGACCGGAGGGCTAGACGGGCCGACCGCGAGAGCTGGCGAGCCGAGCGGGGAGCCGAGCGAGGCGACTGGGGCGCCGCGCTGGTCGATCGGGGCGCCGAGGGAGGCGAGCGGGTCGAGTCGGCCGCGACCTCACGACGACCCGCTGACAGCCTCCAGCGGCTCCGGGACGAGGTCGCCCGCCGCGCTCAGCATCGGGGCCTCGCCGGACAGCGTCCCATGATCCCGGCCCAGCGCGGCACGATCAGCGCCCGGGGCGCGGCCATGACGTCGCCCGCCGGGGACACCGCCATGGCCCGCCCTGTAGGGGGTACGGCCATTCCCGCGCCCGTTCCGGACACGGGCGTCGCCGTGCCCACTCCGAGCACGGTCGCCAGCCCGTCCGCCCTGGACATGACCGCTACCCCGTCTGCCCTGGACATGACCGCCACCGCGCCTGTGCCGGACACCCCCTCCGCTCCGCCCACGGACCGTCAGGCGGAAGTGGCCGTGAACGGTCCGAAGGCGGCCAAGGCGACCGTGCAAAAAAAGCTCGCCCACGCGCGCGTGCTGCTGTCCCAGCGGACGGCACAGGCCACTGCCGCGCCCTTCATCGCCACGGCTTCCACTGCCACGGCTTCTACGGCTGCGCCTTTCCCCGCCGCACATGCCACCCCCGCGGCCACCGCCGCCGTACCGCCCAGCACCGTGCCGTTCGCCACGCCGACCCCAGCCACCCCGGCACCAGCCGCCGCCACACCGCCCGCCGCCGTACCGCCCGCCGCCGCACCATCCGGCACCTACGCGACCAAGGCCAGGAAAGCCATCGCCTTCGCCCGGGCCCAGGTCGGCAAGCCCTGCGTGTGGGGCGCAGCGGGCCCCGGCTCCTACGACTGCGCGGGCCTCACCCAGGCCGCCTGGAAATCCGCGGGCGTCACCCTCCCGCGTACCGCGCGCGAGCAGGCCGACGCCGGCACTCCGGTCGCCCCGGCCGACGCCCGCCCCGGCGACCTCGTCTTCTTCCACGACGACGCCGGCCACGTCGGACTCTGCACCGGCGACGGCATGATGATCCACGCGCCCAGGCCGGGTGCGTACGTCCGCGAGGAACCGGTCTCCGGCATCGGGGCGGCCGTCCACAGCGTGGTGCGGCCGGGCTGACCCCGAGCCGCGCCGAGGCTCAGATCCAGAGGCCGGCGAATCCGGAGACGGCGATCAGGTCCACAGGACGGCGATGAAGATGTTGGCCGTGGTCAGCAGGCCGACCAGCCCGAAGAGGCCCTTGTCGATCCGCTCCTCGTCGCGCTTCACGTAGACCAGGCCGAGGATCACGATCAGCAGGGCGAGCTTCACGCCGATCTTGATGTTGTTGACGTGGTGGTCGTCGGCCTGGTTCAGGCCGACCAGCGCCACGCCGGTGACCAGCATCGTCAGCGCGCCGTGCAGCATCCCGGGCACGAACCGGGCCGTGCCCTGGCCCATCGCCTTCATCTGGGTGAGGAAACCGCCGAGCAGCGCGGCGATGCCGATGATGTGCAGGCCGACGAAGAGATGGATGAGTACGTCCATGGAGCCGGAGCCTAACCAGCCCCCTCCGACCCACCCGTCACCGGGCCCACCAACCCCCGCGCCCCTCCGTCACCGCACCCCCGGCGACCCTCCGTCACCACACCCATCCACACCCCCGGCGACCGACGCCCCGGTCCGAGTGATCTTGCATATATGCGCCCCATAGCACCTCACCTCCCCCGCCAGTCCCCCTTTCCGCTCTTCGGTCAGCACGCTCCGTAAAGGTGACGACTCCAGCCCGCCCGCACGGTCACATACGGTCACGTCCCGATCCGTCCGAACCAGTTCCGCACACCGCGTTACCCACTCGTCACCGTCCGGCCTAGCGTCCTCCCCCAGGTGACCGGCTCCCCACCGCCGCCCGGGCCAGGGGCGGCAGTCGGACACCACCGCCGAGAAAGGCCCGGCGGCGGCCCGCTCCCCTGTGCGGGCCGCCGCGGGGCGTACCGACCGCTCGGTCGTGCGAGTCGTACGGAAGGACGTGACGGTCCAGGTGGCAGCGCACCGCAAGCGCCCGCAACGCCCGCTCAGCGGCCATACGGCCCGGACGGCCGCCACTCTCGCCCTGGCGGGCGCGGCCACCGCGACCGCCTTCGACGGGACGGGGCACGCCGAACCACAGCTGACGCCGGCGCAGGTGAAGGCCAGGGTGGAGACGTTGTACCGGGAGGCCGAGGCCGCCACCGAGAAGTACAACGGGGCGAAGGAGGAGGCGGACGCCGGCCAGCGGCGGCTGAGCGCGCTCCAGGACGAGACCGCCCGCAAGCAGACGAAGCTCAACGCGGCCCGGGAAGCACTGGGTTCGATCGCCGCGGCGCAGTACCGGGACGGCGGCATCGCCCCGGCCTGGCAACTGGCCCTCTCCAGCGACCCCGACCGGTATCTGGACGGCGCCGCGCTCGCGGAGCGGGCCGGTGACCGGCAGGCCGCCGCGGTCTCCCGGGTGCGCCAACAGCTGCGGGAGATCGAGCGGTTACGCGGAGCCGCGCGCGTCGAGGTGGCGTCGCTGCGGTCACGGCAGGCGGAGCTGAGACGGCAGAAGAGGACCGTCACCGGCAAGCTGGACGAGGCCCGGCGGCTGCTGGCACGGCTGACTGCGCCGCAGCGGAGCGAGGTCACCGGTGCCGGCGGTACGGGCGCCCGCGCCTCCCGGTCGGCCGCCGGCGCGCGGCAGCCGCTGGTGCGGCCCGGGACCACCGCCGCCCCGACCTCCCGCGCGGCGGCGGCCGTCGCCTACGCCTACAGCAAGCTCGGCAGCCCCTATGTGTGGGGCGCCACCGGCCCGCACGCCTTCGACTGCTCGGGGCTGGTCCAGGCCGCCTACCGCTCCGCCGGCATCTCCCTGCCCCGCACCACCTACGCCCAGATCAACGCGGGCAGGCGGGTCTCCCGCTCCGAACTCCAGCCGGGGGACCTGGTGTTCTTCTACTCCGGGATCAGTCACGTCGGCCTCTATGTGGGCAACGGCCAGATGATCCACGCCCCCAACCCGTCGGCACCGGTCCGTCTCGCCCCGATCGACCAGATGCCGTTCGCGGGGGCGACAAGGGTGGAGTGAGGGCCGGCCGCGGGGAGGGTCGGGGCGGGGCGGGACCGTGGGGGTCAGACCAGCCGGCGCGCGGTCGCCCAGCGGGTCAGTTCGTGCCGGTTGGACAGCTGGAGCTTGCGCAGGACCGCCGAGACATGGGACTCGACCGTCTTCACCGAGATGAAGAGCTGCTTGGCGATCTCCTTGTAGGCGTAGCCCCGGGCGATCAGGCGCAACACCTCGCGTTCCCGCTGGGTGAGGCGGTCCAGGTCCTCGTCCACCGGCGGGGCGTCGGTGGAGGCGAAGGCGTCCAGGACGAAGCCGGCCAGCCGCGGGGAGAAGACGGCGTCGCCCTCCTGGACGCGGAAGATCGAGTCGACCAGGTCGGTACCGGTGATGGTCTTGGTGACATAGCCGCGGGCGCCGCCGCGGATCACCCCGATCACGTCCTCCGCCGCGTCCGACACGGACAGCGCGAGGAAGCGGACCGGCTGCTCGGCGTCCGCCATCAACGCGGCGCACCGGCGCAGCACTTCGACCCCGCCGCCGCCCGGCAGGTGGACGTCGAGCAGGACCACCTCGGGCCGGGTGGCGGTGATGACCGCGACGGCCTGGTCGACGTCCGCGGCCTCGCCGACCACCTCGACCCCGGTCTCGGCGGTCTGGCCGATCTCGGCCTGGACGCCGGTACGGAACATACGGTGGTCGTCCACCAGCACCACCCGTACGTGCCGCCCGCCCGCGCCGCCGCCGGTCCGGCCGGCCTCGGCCGGTTCCGCCGCTCCCGCCGTGCCGTTCGCCTCGGTCGCGTCGCTCATGACGTCTTCTCCGCCCTCTCCATCTCCAGCTCGACCTCGGTGCCGCCGCCCGGCACCGCCCGCAGCCGGGCCGTGCCGCCGTTGCGCTCCATGCGGCCGATGATCGATTCTCTGACACCCATCCGGTCGGCGGGTATCGCGTCGAGGTCGAAGCCGGGGCCGCGGTCCCGCACGGACACGAAGACCGTCCTTCCCTCGACTTCGGCGTAGACCTGTACGGCGCCGCCCTCGCCACCGTACTTGGCGGCGTTCACCATCGCCTCGCGCGCGGCCTGCATCTGCGCACCGGTCTTCTCGTCCAGCGGGCAGTCGCCGACGATCACGACCTCGATGGGCACGCCGTGCTTGTCCTCCACCTCGGCGGCGTTGCGGCGCACCGCCTCGGCGACCGTGTCCGGTTCGTCGGCCTCGTCCTTGCCGGTGCCCTCCGGCTTGTACAGCCAGGTGCGCAGGTCGCGCTCCTGGGCGCGGGCGAGGCGGCGCACCTCGCCCGCGTTGTCGGCGTTGCGCTGGATCAGGGTGAGGGTGTGCAGCACGGAGTCGTGGACATGGGCGGCGACCTCGGCGCGTTCCTGGGCGCGGATGCGCATCAGGCGCTCCTCGGACAGATCCTGGGTCATGCGGACCAGGTAGGGGCCGGCGAGCAGGGTGATGCCGACGAGGACGGCGAGCGCGGCCTGAAGAACGGCGCCGAGGTGGGCGGTCGAGCCCTGGAGGACGAAGATGGCGGAGACGCCGGCCGTGACGAGCAGGACGCCGCCGGCCGCGCGGAGCAGGGTGAGGGTGCGGCGCCGGCGGCCGGCCTCGGCCCAGCGGGCCCGGCGGGCGTTGTCCGCCTGCCGCCAGACCAGGGCGACACCGGCGGCGACGAGCACGGCGGGCACCAGGTACGCCTTGGTGGCGCTGCCCAGGTTCACGCTGCCCACGAAGACCACGGACACGATGACCATGAGGAGCAGCGCGACGATCTGGCCCCGGTCCGGCTTGCGGGCCACCAGTCTGCGGCGGCCGTCCGGCGAGGCCTCCGTGCCCACCAGCGACGGCTTCTGGTCGCCGACGCCGCCGACGCCGAGCGGCACGAAGAACCAGAACGCGGCGTACAGCAGCGCTCCGAGTCCGTCGGCCATGAACAGGCCGACGAAGGCGAGCCGCACCCACACGACGGGCAGCCCGAGATGCCCGGCGAGGCCCCGCGCCACCCCGCCGAGCCAGCGTCCGTCGCTGCTGCGGTAGAGCTTGCGCGGGGGCCGCGGGTCGTCGAGTGGCAGGCTTGCGGCTTCCGGCATGCCAACGATGGTCACACGAGCGGCGGGAGGGGGCATCAGGGTCTGCCCCCGAGACGCCCCTGATCTTCCGTCGGGGCCGGTCCGGGTGGGCGGTTCGGCGGGCGGTGCGCGGCGGCCGGTGCCGCTCGAACGCTTCCCCGCCCCGTCTCAGGGCCGATTTCAGGGTTGGCCCAGGGTCGTCCCGACTGCCGCCGCGGCGGCCGGGCCGTCACCATGGACGCATGACGGATCACGAGCACGCCGCGACGGGTCCGGGACCCGGCCCCGGCCCGCGCCCGGTCCCGGGCACCGGGCCGACGGATGCCGCGCCCGCCGCGACGGACGAGACGGGAGCGGCCGGCGCCGGCCCCCACTCCCCCACGCACGAGCCGGAGCCGCAGGAGGGCGCCGAGGTGCCCGACCGGTTCCGGCGCGACCGCCGGCACAAGATGATCGCGGGCGTGTGCGCGGGACTCGGCCGGCAGACCGACATGGACCCTGTCATCTTCCGGATCACGCTGGCCGTGCTCTCCGCGACCGGCGGTCTGGGCCTGATCTTCTACGGCTTCGCCTGGCTCCTGGTGCCGTACCAGGACGAGGAGGAGAACGAGCTGCGCAAGCTCTTCACGGGCCGGGTGGACGGCCAGGCGCTGGCCGCCGTGCTGTTCGCCCTGGTCGGCTGCGGGATCTTCCTGACGATGCTGAGGAACGGCGGGGTGCTGGCGTTCGCCACGGTGCTCTCGCTGCTGCTCGCCGGCGCGGGGTACTGGTCGCGGCGCCGTGGCGCCCCCGACCCCGACCCCCTGGCCGCGCAGGCCGCGGCCGACGCCCCACCGGAGGCCCAGGCGCCGCCGGTCGTCACCACCTACCCCTCCTGGTGGCGGGACCCGATCGTCAAGGACGGTACCCATGTCGGCGGCACCGGCTATCTGTGGGGGCCCGGTGACGCCCGCGAGCGCGATCTGACCTCGGTCGTGGACGTCGGGGTACCCAACCCCTGGACCCACCCCGGGGCGATACGGACGCCGCCGCACGCCGCGCCCCCGAGACCGCGCGGCCCACGCTGGATCGGCGGCTGGGTGTTCCTGCTCGCCCTGCTGGCGGGCGGCCTGGGCACGGCGCTCGGCTGGGACACGCACCCGCTGGGCACCAGCCTCCAGACCGGACTGGCGTGCGCGCTCGCGGTGTTCGGGCTCGGCATCGCGCTCAGCGCGTTCCTGGGCCGCACCGGGGCCGGCACGGTGTTCCTGGCCCTGGTCACGGCGGGGCTGCTCGCGGGGGCGGCGGCGCTGCCCCGGGACATCACCACCGACTGGCGGGAGACGTCCTGGAAGCCGGTCGCGGCGGCCCAGCTCCGGTCCGGGTACGACCTCGGCACCGGGCGGGGCACCCTGGACCTGACCCGGGTGCACCCGGTCAAGGGGCAGACGGTCGCGACGGACGTCCGGGTGGGCGCGGGACAGCTGAAGGTGATCGTGCCGGCGGGCGCGGCGGTGCGGCTGAGCATCGATGTGGGGGTCGGCGACATCCGGTTGCCCGGGGACAGCGGAAAGGACGTGGACGTGCGGCCCGGAAGGCACGAGGAGGTGACGCTGACGCCGGCCAAGGGCGCCGGGAAGGGCGGCACGCTGGATCTGACGCTCGGCGTCGGAGTGGGACAGGTGGAGGTCAGCCGTGCTGCGTCATGAGTTCCAGCCCGGGAAGCTGGTCGCCGGGCTCTTCCTCACCGCCACCGCGGTGGCCTTCGCGGGAGACGCGGGCGGTCTGTGGGAGACACCGTGGTTCGCGGTCGTCCCGCTGGTCGTGGGCGGGCTCTGCCTGGCCGGCGTCACGGCGGCGCTGGCCCGGGGGATACGCAGACGGGGCGGCGCCGAGGGCGGTCAGCGGTAGCCGCCGGTCATTCGGCGCCGGGCCCGCCAGGCGGCGTCGAGGGAGAGGTAGGGGGTGCCGGCGAGGATCAGGGGGAGCCAGGCCATCAGGTAGGCGAGGTCGTTGCCGTAGTAGTAGGGGGTGGTCGCCCAGCTCACCGTCAGCCAGAGGCTGAGGGAGATCAGCGCGCCGCCGAGTGCGGCCAGCCGGCCGAACAGGCCGAGCAGGACGCCGATGCCGACGGCCAGTTCACCGAGGGCCATGGCGTAGCCGAAGCCGACCGGGCTCTTCAAAGCCAGGTCGACCAGGGCCGGGATGGCGGCGGAGTCGCGGGCCGCGCGCATGGTGTCGCCGATGGAGCCGGTGCCGCCGGACTTCATGAAGGCGCTGTCGGTGAGCTTGTCCAGACCGGCGTAGACGAAGGTGACGCCGAGGAAGACGCGCAGTGGCAGCAGGGCGTAGTGGCTGGCGGTCTCCCGCCAGGTGCGGTGGCCGTCCAGCCCGGTGGTGTGCATGCCCGTCCGCATCCCGTGAGTCATCGCCGCCAGCCGCCTCTCGCCCGCCGAAGCACCCCTCACGTGACCATACGTATGACGAAGGGAGCCCGTTCAATCCTGTCCTGAACCATTTTCCGGAATTCGGGCGTCGACGTGAACAGCGGGGCCGGGCTTCCCGCGGGCCTCGCACCGGTCTCACGTGGCCTTGCGGGCGATGCGGTTCAGGGCGAGACCCAGGCGGCGGTCGGGCGGTCCGTCGGCCAGTCCGGTGAGCCCGATCTCCTCCGCCAGTCGTCGCAGGTGGACGTCGACCGCGGACTCCACGTGCTCGGCGAGTGCCGCCGCGGCCTGCGGCACCCGCTGCCGCGCCAGGAGCCCGGTCACGACGGCGGCCACGGCGGCCGGCCACCAGAAACACCCGAGCACGGCGTAGCAGGCGGCCCAGACGGAGCCCACGACGGCGGTGTCGAAGCGGGTCCGGACGGTGCGCAGTTCGGTCCGCACGTCCTCCGGCAGCACCATCCACAGCCGGGGCCAGCAGGCGGCGAGGTCGATGCCGTACTGGGTGTCCACGCGGACGACGGTGGCCGCGAGGCGGTCGCCGGTGTACGTGGGGCGCGTCGGCCGCGCGAGCGCGATGCGGTCACGGCGGACGGTCAACGCGTCGATCTCCTGGCGGACGTCCGCTGTCCGGTCGCGGGCCGGACGGGGGGTGCGCAGTCGCTCGATGTCCGTCTGGAGATCGTCCCAGCGCCGTGCGCGGCGGGCGGTCAGCCGGTGGGCCGGCGGTCGGAGGGGGCCGGGCCAGTCTCCCGTCCAGATCCGTACGGCGCCGTCGCCGCACGTGCGGACCAGCGTGCCGACGGCCACGGCGGCGAGGATGAGGACCGCCGCGGCGGCGAGTTGTCCGCCAGTGGACCAGTGTCCCGCCGTCGTCGCCCAGTGGCCGGCTCGCCCGCGGAGCAGGGACCAGTCGAGTGCGTGGGTGTGCCCGAGGACGGCGGCGGTGGCGGTGGCTCCCACGAACAGCAGGCCGGGGGCCGCCAGCGCGGTCAGCCACTTCTCGGCCAGCTTCTCGCCGAGTCCGTCGAGGACCGGGGCCACCGGTCAGGCCTCCACGACGCGCAGCGGTCTGTCGTGCAGCCAGCAGCGCCCGCCGGCCGGGATGGTGCCGCTCGGCCGGCGGGGCTCGTTCAGCCCGCACCAGCCTTCGGGGCAGCGGTAGACCTCACCGCCGGCGCGGGCCACGGCGCCGGGGAGGAGGGAGTCACCCGGTTCCCAGCCGCGTACCGCGCTCTCCGGGCCGGTCAGGACGTGCTCCGGCACACCCAGGGCGTCGATCGCCTGCCGTACCGTGGCCGTGCCGTCGAGCACGGACCGCACGGCGGCGCGCAGTGCGGCTGCCTCCTGCTCCTCGGGCAGCCATTCGAGCGCCGCGCAGAAGTCGGCGCGGAGTCTGCGTTCGTCGTCCACCGGGCAACTCCTCACAGTCCGTGGTGAATGACCGAGCCCCAGAACAGCGGATCGCGGTAGCGGGGGTGCTCCCGCAGCACACCGATGGCCCGGTGCAGGGCGACGGCGGCGGGCGGGGTGCCGGGGGCGGCGAGGTGGCGGTACACCTCTGCGGCGAGCAGGGGGCCCATCCGGTCGTCGACGGTCCACAGGCTTCCGATCACCTGCCGGTAGCCGCAGAGCTGGAAGGCGGAGGCCAC
This sequence comes from Streptomyces corchorusii, assembly GCF_001514055.1. Lineage (NCBI taxonomy): Bacteria > Bacillati > Actinomycetota > Actinomycetes > Kitasatosporales > Streptomycetaceae > Streptomyces > Streptomyces corchorusii. The sequence continues at coordinate 395,011 of NZ_KQ948354.1, forward strand.
CGAGATGACCTCGTCGGCCAGTTCCTCGCCGGGTGCGGCGCTGTGGCAGGCGGAGAGGTAGGCGAACCGGGCGTCCGTCAGCCGTTCCCCCGCCAGTTCGCTCAGGGTGAGTTCCCCGCCGTGCAGGAGCAGTCGGCTGCGCGCGGGGTCCCCGGGGTCCCGTACGCCGTGGCAGGCCAGGTGGGCGTGGGTGTGTCCGCGCAGCGCGGCCAGCACCGCCCGGGGCGTGGCCTCGGTGCCGCGCAGCACGTCCCGGCGGCCCGGCAGTCCGCCGGTGACGGCCAGTTCGTCGTCCAGGGCGGCCAGCGGGGGGTGCGCGCCGCCGACGTCCACGGCCACGGCCAGGAGGGAGGCCGGGTTCTCGCCGGTGACCGGCTGGGAGCGGGCGTGCAGCAGGGCGCCCAGGGTCGGGGTGAACGAGGAGACGACCCGGTCGTGGGTGTACACCGGCCCGTCGGGCCCCTCCTCCAGCACGGCGGCGTGCAGCGGGAGGAGGGACAGCACCCCGGTCGGGCACCACCACAGCCGCGGCGGGGGCACGCCGGGGTCCGCCGGGGCGGCCAGGTCCAGGTGAGCGAGGACGGGACGCACGATGCGGGCCCCCAGCCAGCGCAGCGTGTCCTTCAGCTCCCTGTCCGCCCGCAGGCGCTCGCGGCCCGTCGTTTCCCTCAGCCGGGTCACGGCGGCGCGGAAGGCTCCGGCGCGTCGGTCGATGTCGTCCTGGGTGACGTCGAGCGTCAGCGTCTCCACGCGGCCGGGCCGGCCCGGCGGCCGGGTCACGAGCAGCACGAAGCAGCCCCACGCGGACACGTTGACCACGGCCACGGGACCGTCTGCCGCGGCCTCGCTCAGCCGTTCCCAGCCGAGCGGCTCCTGGAAGTCCTGCCACTCCTCCAGGGCGCGGATGTCCCTGACCACCTGGTCGAACTCGGCCGCCGCCGCCTTGCGTTCCTCGGGGCCGCGTTGGCGCGCGACCAGCTCGGCACAGACCCGCTCGAACCGTTCGGCGAGCTCGGGTGAGGCGGCGTAGAGGTCGTCGTGCCGGCCGCGCAGCCGCAGGGCCTGGGCCAGCAGGACACCGCGGCCCTGTTCCAGCCGGACGAGTGCTTCCCGGGGCCGTCCGGCCATGACGGAGGCGGTCGCGGCGACGGTGGCCAGCGAGGACACCTCGCGCAGCCGGGTCTCCTGCGACTCCCGGCCCAGCGCGGGACCGGTCAGCTTGGGCAGCAGGTCGGTCAGCGCCAGGCGGAAGCCCTCGCGGGCGAGGTCCAGGGCGCCCAGCGCGACCGCGTGGACGCCCCACCCGTAGGCGGAGCGCAGCCGGGTGCGGATGTCCTCGGTGGGGGTGAGAGCGGTGGCGCGGTACTGGTCGACGGCGTCGGCGACGTCCCGCTCGTCGTCGAAGAGCGTGCCCCGCTCCGCCAGCAGCTCCGCCAGTTCCATCCGCGCGAGCTGCCGGGTGGGGCCGGTGCCCGGGGAGCCGTCCGCGATCCGCCGCAGGATCTCCTCGGCCCGGCGCAGGTCCGCGGGCCGTCGCCGGTGGGTGCCGCGTCTGCGCAGCGCGACGGCCAGCTTGACCGCCATCACGGGGTGGTCGTGCTGGTCCGGCGGCGTGGCGCTCACGGCGTAGGTCAGGTGCTCGACGGCCTCGTCGAGGTCGGCCTCGCGCGCGTACCGGTCGAAGCGCGCGGTGAGGACGGCGGCCAGGTTGGTCAGCCGCTGGGGGTGGGCCGGCGAGGCGGCCACGGCGGGGTCGCAGCCGTCCCGGACGGCGCTCGTGGCCGCGTCGAGGTCGGCGGGGTCCTGGGAGTGGACGTACCGGTCGAGCTGGGCGAGGCCGAGGAAGGAAGCGACCGACGCCCGGCTCTCGGTGTCCAGCGCCCCGCTCGCGAGTGCGGCCCGCAGCTCGGTGACCGAGGCGTCGAGGTCGGTCAGCTCGCCCGTGCTCTCGAACCGCATCCGCAGCACCTGCCCCAGTTCGGCGCGGCGCAGGCTGTGCTCCGGTTCCCCGGTCGCGGTCGTGGCCAGGGCCGTGCGGAGCCGGTCGACGGCCGCTTCGAGGCGTTCCAAGCCGCCCTGTCGCATGTAGGCGGTCACGTCGGCCGCCAGACCTGCCTCGTCCGGCGCCGGACGCGGGGCCTTGGCCAGCTCCGACGCGAGGGCGGCCAGCATCGCGTCGCGGAACTGGTCGTCGGCGGGCAGCTCGGCGAGGGCCAGGCGCATGAGGGTGATCCCGCGCGCTCGCGCGTCCTCGGGGCCGACGCCGAGGTCGGCCATCGCGACGAGGCCGGTGGCGAAGCCGAAGGCGATGTGCGGCCCGGACTCCCCGCCGCGGGCTTCCTCCCAGGCGTGCGCCAGGAGCACACCGGCCGCCAGGACCGCTTCCGGGTCCTTCCCGGCGGTGCCGGCGGCGAGCAGTGTCCTGCCCACGGCGTGCACGGTCTCGTACGGCGGCACGTCCTCCGGCGGGCGCTCGGCGAAGGCGTCGCGCAGCGGCTGCGGTACGGCGGCGGGCCGCACCGCGTGCACGATCCGTAAGAGGAAGGTGCAGGCGTACCCCTCCCAGCTCTCCCCTTCGGGCAGGTGCTGCAAGCGCTCCAGGTAGTAGGTGGCCGTCAGGTACACGGCGTCGAGGACGTCCGGGTCCGCGGCGGCGTGCGCCGGGGTGAGCCGGTCGCGGTGGTCGAAGACGTGCAGCGCGATGTTGCGGTGGGTCTCCGACGCCAGTACCTCTTCCGGCGCGACGGACGACCACAGCCTCAGCGCGTCCGGTTCGGACATCGCCGCATGGATGATCGCGCGTATCGGCGCGCTCAGTTCCCGCATCCCCGTACCCCCCACCGCGTCCGCGGCGCCGGCCGCGGTTGGCGGCAACTGTAGCGAGGATCACGGAAGGAGCCGGGCGAAAGGACGAAAACCCGTCTCCGGACGGGCCGTTCACTCCGTCACCCGTTCACCCCATCACCCGTCCCCCCGCCCGTTCACTCCCCCACCCGTTCACTCCGTCACCCGTTCACTCCGTCACCTGGACGACGCACCGGTTGGTCGTCACGCCGGCCGCGGTCACCACCTGCACCTCCACCGCGCCGGGCTCCACCTCGGCCGGTACGGGCACGGTCAGGGCGTTGTCCGTGGGGTTGCGGAAGCCGCCCGTGACCGGGACCAGGGGGACGTGCACGTCGACCGCGCCGATGCGGACGACCATGCGGGAGAGCCGGTCGGCGCTCTGGGCGCCGGGCGGTACGAAGCCGCTGCCGCGGATCTCGATGTCGTCGCCGGTGCGGATCGGGCCGTCGAGGTCGCCGGGTTCGCGGGCCCGGACCACCGAGAGGATCACCGGCCGGCCGCCCTCGGCGTACTTGCCGGCCAGGTAGGTCGCGGCCGAGATCAGCACGATCACGCCCAGGCCCCAGGGGAGGTCGGGCAGCTGGTCGGGGCGGCGGGCCAGTCGGACGGCGGCGAAGATCAGGGCGACGGCGCTGATGGCGACGTACTGGATGTCGGTGAAGGCGCCCCGGCCGGAGTCGTCGGTGAGCAGGTCGGCGGCGCGCGGGCGGTGGGCGGGCACCTTTTGCAGCCGCTGGGCGAGGATGCGCAGGCCCACCACCCGGCGGACCAGCACGGCGACGCCGCACACCACGGCGAGGACGGTCACCACGCCGGCGCCGCGCGCCAGGTCGAGGCCCACGAGCAGCGCGTCGCGTTCGGCGTGGTCGGAGGCGGCGGCCAGACGGGCGGCGAGCAGCAGGACGGCGTACGCGACGAACAGGACCCAGCAGGCGGCGACGGTACGGGAGGTGGACAGGCGGTTGTCCTCGCCGATCACCGGTGCGAGCGCTCCGCCGCGCGCCCGGTGGAAGAAGCAGGCGGTGGTGAGCGCGGCGGCGACGGCGAGCGCGGCGAGCAGGGCCGCGGTGCGGGCGCCGGTCCAGCCCGCGCCGATCGCGGTGAGCGCCTCGGCCAGCAGCAGCGCGATGACCGCGCCCCAGACCGCGTACAGCGTGCGCAGCCACAGCCGGGCGAGCCGGGCCGCGCCCTCGGCCCGGCTCTGTTCGGCGACGGCCTCGGCCCGCTGGGTCAGTTCCTCGGAGACCCACTGGCGGGACGCGGAGGCGGAGTGGGCGACGGCCGCGGGCAGTCCCCGGCCGGCGGCGAACTCGTCGCGCCGGCGCAGGAACGCGGCGACGGCCCGCCGGTGTCCCTCGCGGGCGCCGTGCGGACAGTCCCCGCAGACGCAGCCGCCCTCGTGGACGCCGTCGGCATCCGTGTGCCCTCCCGCCTCCTGCACCGCCACGCCCGACGCCCGCCTTCCCCGCGACCTGCCGATCCGGCCGCCGGCCCCGTGGTGGGGTACGACGGCCGGGCAACTCCCCTGTGATGACAGCGAATTGTGCCCTACGCCGGGCCCTCGGCGCGCCGGGGCCGGGTCACCGGGGGTGAAGCCGGTACCGCCGTGTCAACCTGGTGGCGGACCGGTCACGGACCGCACCGCCCGCGGCGCGTCAGCCGAGCAGGTCCGGTTCGCCGCGGCTGATGTCCTGCCACAGGGGCTGGTAGTTGATCCAGGCCACGAGGTCGCCGCCGAGCTGTTCGCGGGTGGCGACGGCGAGCTTGTGGTCGATGGGCACCGGGCGGCCCGCGGCCTTCGCCAGCAGCTGCACCTGGCAGGACCGGTCCAGGGAGAGGAACCACCAGGCCGCCGCGTCGACCGAGTCGCCGACGGTGAGCAGCCCGTGGTTGCGCAGCACCAGGGCCTTGCGGGAGCCGAGCGCGGCGGCGATCCGGCGGCCCTCCTCGGCGTCCACGGTGACGCCGGTGTAGGCGTCGTACAGGGCGAGGTCCTCGTAGAAGGCGCAGCTCTCCTGGGTGATGGGGTCGATGAGGTCACCGAGGGCGGCGAGGGCGCGGCCGTGCACGGAGTGGCAGTGGGCGACGGCGACGACGTCGGGGCGGGCGGCGTGCACCTGGGCGTGCACGGTGAACGCGGCCTGGTTGACGTGGTAGCGGCCCTCGACGACCTGCCCGTCCTGGTTGACGAGGACGAGGTCGCCGACGGTGACGTGCTTGAACGGCATCCCGAAGGGGTTGACCCAGAAGCAGTCGGTGAACTCCGGGTCGCGGGCCGTGATGTGTCCCGACACACCGTCCTCGAACCCCGCCCGCCCGAAGATCCGCAGGGCGCCCGCGAGCCGCTCCTTGCGGTACCGGCGCTCGTCCTCGGGCGAGTCGTGCATCGGCGGCATGGCGAACCGGAGCCGGTCGGTGGGCAGCGGCAGGGGCGGCGTGGGCCCGTGCATGGATCCTCCCGTACGGGGATTGCGGTACGGGCCGGAAGGTACCGCCGTCCGGCGCGAAAGGGCAGAGCCGTGCTGTGAAGATGCCGCGCATACCCGACAGGGGATGTCGGGATTGCCGGTGAGACTGGCGCGTATGAACTGGACAGCCTTCAGCACCGCCGTACCCGGTCTGGCGAGGACCGCCGAGAAGCGCTTCGGCGCCTACCGGCACCATGTCCTCGCGACCCTCCGCAGGGACGGCTCGCCCCGCACCTGCGGGATCGAGGTCCGCTTCCTGGGCGGGGAGCTGTGGCTCGGCATGATGCCGGGCTCGGTGAAAGCCCTCGACCTGCGCCGCGACCCCCGGTTCGCCCTCCAGGCCAACCCGGGCGCGGGCACGGACATGGGCGGCGGGGACGTCCGGGTCGGCGGGCGGGCGTACGAGGTGGAGGACGGCCGGGCCAGGGCCGCGTACGTGGAAGAGGTGGAACCGCCGCAGCCGTTCCACCTCTTCCGCACCGAGCTGACGGAGGTCGTACGGACCTACGTCGAGGACGACACGTATCTGGTCACCCAGGTCTGGAGGCCCGGTGAGCCCCTGCGCACCCTCAGGCGCGCGTAGGGCCTACTCCCACTCGATGGTGCCCGGCGGCTTGCTCGTCACGTCCAGGACGACCCGGTTGACGTCACGGACCTCGTTGGTGATGCGGGTGGAGATCTTCGCCAGCACGTCGTACGGCAGACGCGACCAGTCGGCCGTCATCGCGTCCTCGGAGGAGACCGGGCGCAGGACGATCGGGTGGCCGTAGGTGCGGCCGTCGCCTTGGACGCCCACGCTGCGGACGTCGGCGAGCAGGACCACCGGGCACTGCCAGATGTCGCGGTCCAGGCCGGCCGCGGTCAGCTCCTCGCGGGCGATGGCGTCGGCCTCGCGCAGCAGGTCCAGCCGCTCCTTGGTGACCTCGCCGACGATGCGGATGCCGAGGCCCGGGCCCGGGAAGGGCTGGCGCTGGACGATCTCCTCCGGCAGGCCCAGCTCCTGGCCGACCATGCGGACCTCGTCCTTGAACAGCTTGCGCAGCGGCTCGATCAGCTTGAACTCAAGGTCCTCGGGGAGGCCGCCGACGTTGTGGTGCGACTTGATGTTCGCGGTGCCGGTGCCGCCGCCGGACTCGACGACGTCCGGGTAGAGGGTGCCCTGGACCAGGAACTCCACGGCCGGGCCCTCGTCGGCGATGATCTCGGCCTGCGCCTGCTCGAAGACGCGGATGAACTCCCGGCCGATGATCTTCCGCTTCTCCTCGGGGTCGCTGACCCCGGCGAGCGCCTTGAGGAAGCGCTCCTCGGCGTCGACGACCTTCAGCTGCACGCCGGTCGCCGCGACGAAGTCCTTCTCGACCTGCTCGGTCTCGCCCTTGCGCATCAAGCCGTGGTCGACGTACACGCAGGTCAGCTGGGAGCCGATGGCCTTCTGGACGAGGGCGGCGGCGACGGCGGAGTCCACGCCGCCGGACAGGCCGCAGATCGCGCGCTTGTCGCCGACCAGCTCGCGGATGGCCTCGACCTGCTCCTCGATCACGTTGCCGGTGGTCCAGTTCGGCTCCAGACCGGCACCGCGGTACAGGAAGTGCTCCAGCACCTGCTGGCCGTGCGTGGAGTGCATGACCTCCGGGTGGTACTGGACGCCGTAGAGCTTCTTGTCGTCGTTCTCGAACGCGGCGACCGGGACGACGTCCGTGGAGGCGGTGACCGTGAAGCCCTCGGGCGCGGCGGAGCAGGCGTCGCCGTGCGACATCCACACGTGCTGCTCGGCCGGGGTGCCCTCGAAGAGGGTGGAGGAGTTCCTGGAGACGTGCAGGTCCGTACGGCCGTACTCACGGGCGCCGGTGTTGTCGACCGTGCCGCCGAGGGCCTGCGCCATGAGCTGGAAGCCGTAGCACATGCCGAAGACGGGGACGCCGGCCTCGAAGATCTCACGGTCGAGGGTGGGGGCGCCCTCCTCGTACACGGACGAGGGGCCGCCGGAGAGGATGATCGCCGCGGGGTTCTTGGCGAGCATCTCGGCGACCGGCATGGTGCTGGGCACGATCTCGCTGTAGACCCGCGCCTCGCGGACGCGTCGGGCGATGAGCTGGGCGTACTGCGCGCCGAAGTCGACGACCAGGACGGTGTCGGGGGTGGCGGCAGACTGGGTCGCTGATGACACGGGGTGCCTTCTGGTGGTCGGGCGGGGGTCTGTGCTTCCGATTCTAACGGGGTGGCCGGGGAGACCTTCCGAGGGAAGCCGCCGTGGCATACTGACCGCATGCGCAAGCACTCGACCTTCGTCTTTACCTATGGCACCCGGCCCGCCGGCTGCCATGGTCGTGCTGCTTGAGCTGACGCCAAGCGACTTCCCAGGCGCCCCGGGCCGACAAGGCCCGGGGCGCCTGTCGTTTCTCCGGGCCGTGTCGTTCCGGGGCACTCATCCCAGCGAGGAGCCCGACATGACCACCACCGCACCGGACACCGCACCGGACGCGCAGGACGCCGCGCCGGAGGCGATCATCGCCGACGCCCGTGACCGCATCGACGCGCTCGACGACCGGATCATCGGTCTCGTGCAGGAGCGGATGGCCGTCTCCGCCGTCGTCCAGCAGACCCGTATCGCCTCCGGCGGGCGGCGGGTGCACCTGTCCCGCGAGATGGAGATCCTCGGCCGCTACCGGGACGCGCTCGGCAAGCCGGGCACCGCGCTGGCCATGACCCTGCTGGAGCTGAGCCGGGGTCGTATCTGAGTTCGGTCCCGCTCTCACCCGTACGGCGCGTGACCGGTCCGCGCACCGCTTCGTTGAGGGGGGTGTCCGTGCCAGCCAGGGGCGGGCCCGAAAGAACCACGCGTGGCTCGCTGGAGCGATGAGGCGTACGGGTCGTGCCGTACGCCGTGGGACCTCGCTCCGGGAAGTGACCGGACGGCAGGGGACAGCAGCCCGGTCACCCAAGAGAACGGCCGGCTCCGGGGACGCCCGGGGCCGGCCGGCGGAACACCGACAACCACACACAGGGCACAGGAACCAGCGGCGCGACCCCCGGCGCCGCTCCCCGGCACCGGCGCTGCCCTGACGCCGGTGCTGACCGGAAGAAGGGCCCCGCGGCCTCTCCGTCCCGCGGGGCCCTTCGTCATGCCCACCCCCAGGATGTGACTCAGTTCACACGCGAATCCCGGGTCTCCGGAGCAACCCTTCACGCTTTTCGCTGATCAAACCTGCGGATCAAGAAAACGGTGAGAGGGACCTGCCTTCGGAGGGGGATGCAGGTCCCTCTGTGCCGTTCCGGCCGGCCGGCGGATGCCCGCCCGGTCACTTCTTCGGCGGTACCGCCGGCATCCCCAGGAACGGCAGCCGCAGCGCGCCGAACGCGTCCGCCGGGACCGCCGGGGTCTTCGGCTCCACCGGCTTGAGCCGCTCGTACGCCGCTCCGGGCGCCGGCCGCGGGTCCTCCTCGCCCTTGTTCGGCCAGAACGACATCGCCCGCTCGGCCTGCGCGGTGATCGTCAGCGAGGGGTTCACCCCCAGGTTCGCCGAGACCGCGGCGCCGTCCACGACCGAGATGCCGGGGTGGCCGTAGAGCCGGTGGTACGGGTCGATCACGCCCGTCTCCGGGGAGTCGCCGATGGGGCAGCCGCCGAGGAAGTGCGCGGTGAGCGGGGTGCCCATCAGCTCGCCGACGTTGCTGCCGGCGAAGCCGTTGATCTCGGCGGCGAGCGCGGAGGCGGCCTCGGTCGCGGCCCTGATCTGCTTGGGGTTCGGCGCGCCGTGTCCCTGCCGCGCGGTGAGCAGACCCCTGCCGATGCCGCCGGGCTTGAGGTACGTGGTCAGCGAGTTGTCCAGGGACTGCATGACCAGGCCGATGATGGTCCGCTCCGACCAGCGCCGGTTGGACAGGGAGCGGGCGACCAGCATCGGGTGCCGGGCCGCGTTCGCCAGCCAGGCGAGGACGCGCGAGGAGCCCTCGGCGTAGGGCACCTGGAGGATGGACAGGCCGCCCATCGAGTTGGAGCCCTTGCCGTACCGGACGGGTTCGATGTGGGTGTTCTCGTCGGGGTGGATCGAGGACGTGATGGCGACGCCCCGCGTGAAGTCGGCCCGCGGCGCGCCGGTGGCCCTGCGGTAGCGGCGGTTGTCGGTCTGCGCGCCGACCAGGGCCTCGGAGTTGGTGCGGGTCAGGTCGCCGAGCCGGGCGGACAGGTAGGGCAGCTGGCCGCCGGCCTTCATGCGGTGCAGCAGGGTCTGGGTGCCGTAGGTGCCCGCCGCGAGGACCACCTTGCGGGCGGTGAAGAGCCGGCCCTCGCCCGTCTTCTTCCGGTCCGTCGGCAGGGTCGCCACCGCGTAGCCGCCGCGCGAGTCGTCCGTGACGGACACGACCGTCGTCATGGGGTGCACGACGGCGCCGGCCTTCTCGGCGAGGTACAGGTAGTTCTCGTTGAGGGTGTTCTTCGCGCCGTGCCGGCAGCCGGTCATGCACTCGCCGCACTCGGTGCAGGCCCTCCGGTCGGGGCCGGCCCCGCCGAAGTACGGGTCGCTCACCCGCTCGCCGGGCCGGGCCTTGGCCTTGCCGTCGGCGTCCTCGCCGTCACCGAAGAACACGCCTACCGGGGCCAGGTGGAAGGTGTCGCCGACGCCCATCCGCTCGGCCGCCGCCTTCAGGTGGACGTCGGAGGGGGTCATGGTGGGGTTGAGCCGCACCCCGAGCATGCGCCGGGCCTGGTCGTAGTACGGCCCCAGCTCCTCCTGCCAGTCGGTGATGTGCCGCCACTGGGGGTCCTCGAAGAAGGGCTTCGGCGGCACGTAGAGGGTGTTGGCGTAGTTGAGGGAGCCGCCGCCGACGCCCGCGCCGGCCAGCACCATCACATTGCCCAGCAGGTGGATGCGCTGGATGCCGAACATGCCGAGCCTCGGGGCCCAGAGGTAGTTCTTCAGGTCCCAGGAGTTCTTCGGCAGCGTGGCGCGGGTGAAGCGGCGTCCGGCTTCCAGTACCCCGACCTTGTACCCCTTCTCGGTCAGCCGGAGGGCGGACACCGAGCCGCCGAAGCCGGAGCCGACGATCAGGACGTCGTAGTCGTAGGCGTCTTGCGGCACGTGTACTCCTCGTCGAGTTGCGGCTGCGGGTCGTCGTGGCCGGTCGCGGTTGCCCGCGCCCCCGGGTCGGTCAGCGGAACCGGAATGCCTTCATCAGCTTCAGGCTCGTGCTCATGAAGCGGGCGTAGGACTCGTCGTCCATCCCCAGCGAGGGCGCCATCGGCAGCAGCCGCTGCTGGGCGACGGTCTGGGCCTCCGTGTACTTGAGGAGGCCCTCGGAGCCGTGGCGGCGGCCCAGACCGGAGTCCTTCATGCCGCCCATCGGGGACTGGACGCTGCCGTAGGCCGAGGCATAGCCCTCGTTGACGTTGACCGTGCCGGTGCGCAGACGGGCGGCGACGTCCCGGCCGCGGCGGGCGTCGGTCGTCCACACGGAGGCGTTCAGGCCGTACGGCGTGGCGTTGGCGCGTTCGACGGCCTCGTCGTCGCTCTTGAACCGGTAGATCGAGACCACCGGGCCGAAGGTCTCCTCCTCGCAGACGGCCATGGAGCTCTCGACGCCGTCGAGGATGGTGGGCTCGAAGAAGTAGGGGCCGACGTCGGGGCGGGCCACCCCGCCGGCGATCACCTTGGCGCCCTTGGCGACGGCCTCCTCGACATGCCGCCGCACGGTCTGGAGCTGGCGTTCGCCGACCAGCGAGCCCATGTCGGCGCCGTAGGCGAGGGAGTTGCCGAGCCGCATGGCCTTGGTGCGGGCGGCGAACCGCTCCAGGAAGGCGTCGGCGACCGACTCGTGGACGTAGAGCCGCTCGATGGAGATGCACAGCTGGCCGGCGGAGGAGAAGCAGGCGCGTACGGCTCCGGCGGCGGCCTTCTCGATGTCGGCGTCCTCCAGCACCAGCATGGCGTTCTTGCCGCCGAGTTCGAGGGAGACGCCGACCAGGCGCAAGGCGGCGCCGACGGCGACCTCGCGGCCTGTGCGGGTGGAGCCGGTGAAGGAGACGTAGTCGGCGTGCTTGACCAGCTCCGGGCCGACGACCGGGCCCTCGCCGAGGACCACCTGGAAGACGCCCTCGGGCAGGCCGGCCTCGATGAGCAGGTCACGGGCCCACAGCGCGGTGAGGCAGGTCTCCGTGTCCGGTTTCATCACGACGGCGTTGCCTGCGGCGAAGGCGGGCAGGGCGTCGCCGACGGACAGCTCCAGCGGGTAGTTCCAGGGGACGATCTGGCCCACCACCCCGCGCGGGTGGCGCAGTTCGGTGACCTTCGTCAGCGTCGGCACGGCGCCCGCGTGCCGCCTGGGCTTCAGGTAGGCGGCGGCCCGGCGGCCGTAGTGGCGGGCCGCGACGGCGACGGCCTGCACCTCCTCGTGCGCGTGCAGGCGGGCCTTGCCGGTCTCCAGCTGGATCAGGTCGAGGACCTCGGCCTGCCGCTCCAGCAGCAGGTCGTGGAAGCGGAGCAGGACGGCGGCCCGCTGCCGGACCGGGACCTTCGCCCACACGGCCTGGGCGGCGCGGGCCGCCCCGAAGGCCTCGGCGACGTCCTCCGGGCCGGACTCGGGCAGATCGGCCAGTTTCTCGCCGGTGAACGGGGTGTGGTTGGCGGTGCGGCCGGAGCCGACGACGCCCTTGGTCAGCTGGGCCACCAACTCCGGGGTGACCACGTCGGCGGCGGTGCGGGCGCCTTCGGGCGCGGGCGCGAGCGGGTTGGTACCGGCGGTGTCCGGGGCCTGCGTGTCCGTCATGACGCGCAGGGTATGCCGCGGCGGAGGCTTTGTGTACCCGTCGGTAACGCGGATTCACCGAGTGCTCACACGCTGCCAGTGATCACTGGCAGCGAATGCGCTGATCAGGGCGTTGGGCCGGAGCACCGCACCCCCGATCAGTCGATCTCGGTCTTTCTCGCCAGCAGGAGCCCGAGGGCGGCGAGGGGGGTACGGCGGGGCGCCGGCTCGGGCGCGGTCGCGGGGTCGGGGGCCGGGTCGGGGTCGGATTCCGGGCCGGGGGCGGCGGCCGGTGCCGGCTCGGGGGCCGGCTCGGGGGCCGGGTCGGCGGCCGGTGGGCGGGGTTCGCGCGCCGGTTCCGGTACGGCGGTGAGCCCCAGGCACTCGCGGAGCGCGGCCTCGGCCTCCGCCGCGTCCGGCCGGGCCGCCGGCTCGTCGGCGTGCAGCCGGTCCAGCAGCGGGCCCAGCGGGCCGGGGTCCGTGTCGCCCAGGGTGACCCGGAGCAGGGCGCCCAGGGACCACAGGTCGGAGGCGGGGCCGGCACCGGGCCCCGCCGCCCGCTCGGGCGCGACGAAGCCGGCGGGCGCGTCCTCCGCGTGCCCGTCGCCGATGCCGAAGTCGGTGAGGACGACCCGCCCGGTCCCGGACTCCAGCAGCACGTTGGCCGGTTTGAGGTCCCGGTGCACGATCCCGACGGCGTGGGCGGCGCGCAGCGCGCCGAGCACGGCGAGCCCGATGCGCGCGGCCTCCTCGGCGGGGAGCGGGCCGCGGCGCAGCACCTCGCGCAGGGACTCGCCGGCCACCAGCTCCATGACGATCCACGGGATGCCGTCCTCGGTGACGACGTCGTACACCGTCACGGCCGAGGGGTGCCGCACCCGGGTGGCGGCGCGGGCCTCGTGGTGGAGGCGGTGCGCGATGCGCCGGCTGTCCTCGTCGACGGCAGGATCGCCGGGCAGCAGGGGCTCCTTGACGGCGACCAGCGCCTGCCCCTGTTCGTCCCGGGCGCGCCACACGGTCCCGGACGGCCCGGAACCGAGGCGCCCGGCCAGCCGGTAACGACCGCCGACCAGACGTGCGTCGGGCGGGTGTTCGCCGTCTTCAGTCATGTCACATCAGTACCGTGCGCACCACGCCGTTGTCGAAGCGGGAGGTCGGGGACAGGACCGGGGAGCGGAGGTGGGCGGTCACGCGGCCCACCGGTGCAGGCTGAAGCCGTGCGCGGCCTCGCGCACCTCCACCGCCCCGGCCCCGCCGAAATGCGCCGGGACCACCAACGCCCGTTCCTCCGCCGCCCGTTGCAGCACCCGCTGCCGGGTGCGCGCCGCCTGCCCGGGGTCGAGGCAGAAGCAGCTGCTGCACCCGGGCCGCAGGATCTGCACCGGGCTGTGCAGCAGGTCGCCGACGAACACCGCCCGTTCGCCGCGCGACTCGACCCGGCGACCCGGCTGCGCGAGACGGACGCGCCGCTCGCCACGGTGGCGCGGGAGACGGGGTACGGCAGCCCGTACGCCCTCTCGCACGCGTTCAGCCGGGAGTTCGGGATCACACCGAGCGCGTACCGGGGGCTCAGGGCTGCCTGATCTCCGGGCGGGCGGTCGCCGCCCCGCGCCGGGAGGGCGAACCGGTCACACGCCCGTGAACGAGAACGTGTCGACCGCCACGTCGAAGTACTCCCGCGCCTCCCGCACCTGCCCGACCGGCGCCGACACCCACACGTCGTACAGCCGGCCGTTCTCCTCCCAGCACAGGTCGTAGGTGTGACGCGGGCCCTCCGCCGCGCTGAAGCCGTCCCAGGTGAACTCCCAGAGCGCGGCCGGGTGCCCGTGGTGCGTGGTCCGGATGACCCGGCCGTCGTGGTACCCGGGGTTCGTGGAGGGGCCGTCGGCGGCGGAGCGGTTCATCGCCGCCTCGGGGCCGCCCGGCTGGGACCCGCCGACCCGGATGCCCAGGCGGAAGGTCCCGCCCGGTGAGAGGTAGAAGACGCGCGGCCCCTCCGGGCTGCGGGTGAAGCCCTCCGGCACGGCGAGGGAGAAGCCGGCCGGGTCACGGGCCGTGCGGTAACCGGAGGGCGCGGTGCGCGAGCCGGCGCCGGGGGTGGGCGACGGGGAGGCGGTCGTACCTCCCCGGCCCGTGCCGGTCGGCGACGGGGACACCGCCGTGCCACCCGTGCCGGTCCTGGTCGCCGGGCTCGTCGCGGTACCGCCCGGGGTGCCGCCGCCCCCGTCCCCGTTCCCGTGCAGCAGCAGCGCCGCGGCCGACACGCCGGCCCCGGCCAGCGCGGCGACGAGCAGTGCCGCGACCAGCAGGCCGCGCGGGGAGGAACGCGCCGGGGGCGGTTCGAGCGGCGGCCGGACCTGGCCGGCCGGCGGCGGTCCGCCGTGGGGCAGGTCCCACTGCGTCGGCGTGTACGGTGCCGGGGACCTCGGCGTGAGGCTCCCGCCGATCCGGTGGATGAGCCCGCCGCCGTGCGCCCCGGCCGGGCCCGGGTCGCCCGGCGCGGGCGGCGTCCGGCCGGTCTCCAGATACGTCCACAGCATCCGCTCGGCGTCCGCCGCGCCCAGCCGCCGGTCCGGGTCGCGCTCCAGCAGCCCCAGGACGACGGGCAGCAGCGGCTCGGCCTCGGCCGGCGGGCGGATGTCGTCGGAGACGACGGCGTGCAGGATGCCGCCGAGCGAGTCGCGGCGGAACGGCGACTCGCCGCTGAGCACCGTGCACAGCAGCGCGCCCAGCGACCACAGGTCGGACTCCGGCCCGGTGCGCAGCCCGGACATCCGCTCCGGCGCGGTGTACTCGGGCGAGCCGACGAACGAGCCGGTCTCGGTGAGCGTGGTGGCGCCCTCGACCTGAGCGATGCCGAAGTCGGTGAGGACGACCCGGTCGGTACCCGACTCGATCAGCACGTTCGCGGGCTTGATGTCCCGGTGCAGCACCCCCGCCTCGTGCGCGGTGCGCACCGCGCTCAGCAGGGCGATGCCGATCCGCGCGGCCTCGGCGGCGTCGACCGGCCCGTCCCGGTCGATCCGGTCGGCGAGCGAACCGCCGTCGATCAACTCCAGGACGAGATACGGCCGTTCGTCCTGCTCCACCACATCGTGCACGACGATGATGTGCGGGTGCCGCAACTGGCAGACCGCGCGCGCCTCGCGGAGCGTGCGGTCACGGCGGCGGCGAGCGTCGTCGTCCGGGAGCGCGTCGTCGGGCAGGAGTTCCTTGACCGCCACCTGACGGCCCAGCACCTGGTCGCTCGCCCGCCACACGACGCCCATGCCGCCGCGCCCGATGCGTTCCTCCAGGCGGTAACGGCCCGCGATCAGCCGGAAGCCGGCTCCCTCGGTCCCCATGCGCCCATCATGCCGCAACGGACCCGTGCCCCCCGGGACGCCGACCGGCCAAGACACACCGGTCAGCCTGCCAATTTCGGCCGACTCGGCGGCCGCTGACGCCGGTTCAGCCTTCGTCCGGGGGCTGCCAGCCGCGCAGCACCCAGGTGAACTGCTTGCTGGTCGTGGCCCAGTCCCCGGCCGGCGAGGACATGTAGAGGGCGTACTCGGTGCCCTGCCGCGAGAAGTACGTCTCCTCGACCGCGTGCCGCGGCCCGGGGACGTACGGCGGGTCCTTCTTCAGCGCGGTCCAGGTGTACTCCCACCGGGCGCCCTTGCGGTCGCGGTAGATGTTCTCCCTCATCGTGACGCGCTGGTAGTCGACCAGCCGCTGGAGCTGCTGCTCCAGGTCCTGCTGGTGGGAGAGGGGGTCGGCGAAGTCCGGTGAGCCGTCGATGGCGATGCGGACGAAGTGCTTGCCGTTGTCGGGCGTGTAGTCGATCTGCTTGAGGTCCCCCTGGATGCCGTACACCTCGCGCTTCCAGCCCCTGGGCAGGGAGAGGCTGAAGCCCAGCGGGTCGTGGTACGTCCTCCAGCCGGCGGGGATCGTGCCGTCGGTCCCGGCCGACTCGCTGTCGGCGGGCGCCGGGCTCACCTCGCCGCCGGCCCCGGGCTTCTGCCCGCCCCAGTGCTGGATCGCCACCGCCCCGGCAGCGCCGAGCACCGCGGCCACGGCGACGACCAGCGCGAGGGTGCGCAGCCGCCGGCGGGGCCGGGCGGGCGCGGGTCCCCGGACCGTGAACGCGCCGACGGAACCCGGGTCGTGTCCGGGCACGGGGGCTCCGGGCTCGTACGGGGAGGTGGCGGAACCGGAACCGTACGGGGTGGAACCGGAACCGTACGGGGAAGCGGCGGAACCGGAACCGTACGCGGCCGTCGGGCCGCCGGAGCGGTAGCCCTGGCCGGAGGAGTTCGGGCCGTAACCGGTGGGCGAGGTCCCGGAGCCGTAGCCTCCGCCCGACGTGGGGTCGCCGTGGCCGGGCGGGGTCGTGCCCGGGACCGGGTCCTGGTGGCGGTCGGTGGTTGCCGGGATGCCCGAGCCCTGGGTCGGGACGAACGCCTGGGCCGTGCGCGGCCGGCGGCCCTCCGCCGCCTCGGCGAGCATCTGCTCGGCCTCCTCCGCGCCCGGCCGCCGGGCCGGGTCCTTGCGCAGGAACGCGGCGATGACCGGGGCGAGCGGACCGGCGTGGCGCGGCTCGTCCGCCTCCTCCTCGACGACCGCCTGCATGGTGCTCAGCGGGGAGGTCCGCCGGAACGGCGAGCGTCCCTCGACCGCCGTGTACAGCGTGGCACCGAGCGCCCACAGGTCGGAGGCCGGGCCGGGGTCGTGGCCGCGCACCCGCTCCGGGGCCAGGTAGTCGACCGAGCCGACGACCTCCCCGGTGCGGGTGATGGTGGTGTCGCCCTCGATCTGGGCGATGCCGAAGTCGGTGAGCAGGACCCGGCCGTCCGCGCCGAGGAGGACGTTGCCGGGCTTGACGTCCCGGTGCAGTACCCCGGCGGAGTGCGCGGCGCGCAGCGCCCGCAGCACCCACAGCCCGATCCGCGCGGCCTCCGCCGGCTCCACGCGCCCCCGCTCCTTGACCGCGTCGGCCAGCGAGGCGCCCTCGACCAGCTCCATCACGATCCACGGGCGGCCGTCGTGTTCCAGCACGTCGTGCACGGTGACGACGGCGGAGTGGTTGATGCGCGCGGCGGCCCGGGCCTCGGCCCGGGTGCGGGCGAGCAGCACGGACCGGTCGCTGTCGGAGACGTAGAGCGCGGCGGTCAGCTCCTTGACGGCGACCTTCCGGTGCAGCACCTCGTCGTGGGCGCGCCACACCCGGCCCATGCCGCCGCTGCCGATGGAGTCGGCGAGCCGGTAGCGGCCCGCTATGAGCAGGCCCTGCATCTGATTCACGTTGCCCCGCAATGCTCTTGACAGGGTCAGCGTAAGGACCGGCCTGCCCCCAGGGAACCAGCGGGGTGCCAAGGACACCGCACTGTGACGATGGTCATTTCCGCGCGAGAGAGGGAACCGCGCCGGCAGCGCCCGGCCCCGGGTGCACGCTGCTCAACCGGTGTAGCGATACGTCGCGG
The DNA here is from genome assembly GCF_001514055.1 of Streptomyces corchorusii. Classification (NCBI taxonomy): domain Bacteria; kingdom Bacillati; phylum Actinomycetota; class Actinomycetes; order Kitasatosporales; family Streptomycetaceae; genus Streptomyces; species Streptomyces corchorusii. The sequence goes on from NZ_KQ948354.1 coordinate 412,529, forward strand.
TAGCCTCCTCGTACAACCGCGTCACCTCGTCCCGCTCCGCCTCCGGACCCCGCACCTGGACGACGTGGTAGCGGCCGTTCAGCAGCAACGCCATGTTCCGCACGAACAGGTCCCGGCCCTGTCCGTCGGTCCAGGTGAACTGCCCCTCGGCCATGGTCCGTCCGCCCACCTCGATGGTCCGCAGCCCGGTGGCCGTGGCCCAGCTGGAGTCGCGGTACGGCTGGAGTTCGCGCTCCTTGTCCCGCTGATAGACCATCGGATCGCTGCCGTACGCGGACGTGCCGTCCCGTCCCGGTACGACGATGAGCTCGAAGTTCCCGTGCGCGTAGACCGCTTGGCCGCTGCCGTTCTTCGGGCTGCGCTCCCAGCCCTTGGCGACGGCGACCTTGAAGCCGTCCGGGTCCTTGCGCAGGGTGAACCCGTCGGGGACGGCGGGGTCGCCGCCCGTCTGCGTCTCGGTCGCGGGCGCGGAGGCGGAGGCGTCGCCGCCCGGCGCGCTCTGCCCGGTGGAGGGCTGCGGGGTGTGCGAGGGCGCGGTGCCGGTCTGCCCGGCGCCGCCGGCACGGTCGCCGCCCGCCGCGCCGCTCTCGCCCTGTTTCGGCATGAAGAGCATCGCGTAGGCGATCGCGCCGGCCAGCAGGAGCAGGATCAGCAGGAGCAGGGTCCGGCCGAGGCTGCGCGGCGAACCCTCGCCGTCCCGGGCCCGCTTGTGCCGGCCGTGCGGATGGGCCGCGGGCAGTCCGGCGCGCCGCCGGCGCACCAGCTCGCCACGGCGCCGGACGATCGGCAGCCGGCTCGGGTCGGCGGGCGGCGTGGGGACGACATGGGCGCCGGCGTCCGGCTCGGGCGCGGACCGCACCAGCGACCGCAGCCAGCCGCTCAGCTCCTCGACGTCCGGCCGCTCGGTGGGGTCCTGACGCAGCAACGACTCCACGACCGGCCGCAGCGGCCCGCACTCCTCGGCGAAGGCGGGCGGCTCGGCGCACACCAGCTGCACCAGCTCGGCCGTGGACTCCTCCGGGTACGGCGCGTGCCCCTGCACGGCCCGGAACAGCAGGGCGCCCAGCGCCCACAGGTCGGTGGCCGGGCCGATCGGCGCCGCGAGCTGCCAGTTCTCGTGCACGGGCCCGGCCTGCTCCGGCGCCCAGCGCTCGGTCACCGGGCCCACCACGGTCATCCGCACCTGCCGCGCCCGCTCGGCGGCGAGCGCGGTCCCGGGCCCACGGCGCGCGGCCCCGGGCTGATCCCAACCACCCCCACCCGGCGACGCGGAGAGACCGGCACCGGGGGCGGTGCCGGGTGCGGGGGCGGTGCCGGACGCGGGGGCGGGGGACAGTTCGGAGTACGGCGGGGTGGCGCCCGGATAGCCGGCCCCGGATCCCCCTCGCACCTGCCGGCCCTGCTCACCACCCGGCGCCGGCGCACGTCCCGGGCCGTAGCCCTGGCCGGGCGCCGACGCCTGCCGCCCGGCCCCGTACCCCTGACCCGGCACGAACGCCTGCCCGGTGCCGGGGTCCGCCGCGGGCAGGCCCGGCCGTTGGGCCCCGCCGTCCGGGGCCGGGGGCGTGCCGCCGGAGCCGGGGCGCGGTCCGGCGCCGTGCCAGGGGGCGCCGCGCACCCCGTAGGGGTCGGCTATCCGGCCGGGCGGCGCCGTGGGGCCGGCGCCCTCGCGGGAGGGGTACGGCGGTGCCGTGCCGGTGTCGGTGTCGTCGTCGGCGGGTGGCCGCGCGCCCGGCAGGGCGGCGCGTTCGTCCTGCTGGGCCTCGTGCACCCGGGCGGCGGCTCGGGCGCCCGCCCGGTACGCGGCGATGGCCCCGGCCCGGGCGGCGCGGATGTCGGCACCGCTCTCCAGGGCCGGCTGCCCCGCCGTACCGGACACGCCGTTCGCCCCCGGCGCCGGGAGCGCCCCGGCCGCCCGTGCCTGGATGGCGGCCCGCCGCGCGGCCTCGGGATCGACGTCCGCGGCCGGCCCCGCGCCGGCGGGGACCTCGCCGGCTCCCGTTCCGGGGCCGACGCCCAGGGCTCCGCCGCCGACGGAACCCGGCGCGGCGCCGAACCCCTCCCCCGTGCCGCCGTCCTGGCCCTCGGGGGCCGGCACCGGGTCGTATCCGGACAGCGCCTCCTCCGCCGCGCCGGCCGCGAGGCCCGTCAGCATCACGCGGCCGTCGTCGCAGACGAGGACCGTGCGGACGGTGACGTTGCGGTGGACCCAGCCATGGGCGTGCAGCACCCGCAGCGCCATGAGCACGTCGGAGGCGACCTCGGCCGCCCGGTACGGCGTCAGCGGCCTCTCGGCGAGCAGGGCGGCCAGCGGACGCGCGTTCACCAGTTCGCTGACGATCCACAGCGACCCGCCCTCGGCGAACACGTCGAAGACCTGGTCCAGCCGGGGGTGGTCGGGGATGCCGGCCGCCGCCTGGGCGGCCTCGACGGCGCGCCGCACCGCCGGATCGGCGGGCTGCCGGGTGGCGGCCCTCGCCTCCGGCGCCCGGCGGGACGCGCGCTCCCGTGCGGTGAACCCGGCGGGCAGCCCCTCCGCGTCGAGCACCTCGGCCTCGACCACCTCGGGCAACGGCACCTGCCGGACGAGGACTTCCTGACCGCTGTAGGTGTCGAAGGCGCGGGTCTCGGTGAGTTCGTACTCGTCGGACGGCGGCAGTGGCAGGCGGTAGCGGTCGGCGAGCACCCGACCCGCGTAGTCGTCCACTTTGCCTCCCCCGGCCGCCCGGTTGGTCACGTCCGTTCGCCTCACGACCCGTTTCGCACACGCATACGGCCGCGTACGGTCCGCGACACTTCACGATACGTGCCGGAGGCAACCCGCATTGAGAGGATGACGGATTCTCACGAACGAAACCGGCGCGCGGCGCCTACGACTTGGGTTCGAAGGACCTCGTCAACGTCTTCCAGGTGTCCTTGCGCAGTTCGCCGTTCCAGTCGGCGCCCTTCGCGGTGTACATCAGCGCGTAGCCGAGGTGGTCGTTCACCACGAAACCCCGGTCGATCGTGCGGTACTCGGTGCCGCCCTCGACGTACGTGAACTCCCAGTCGGCGGTGTTCCAGTCGCGGTAGTCCACCTGCTCGATGCGGATCTTGTGGTACTGGGAGCGCACCATGTAGTGCTCCTGGTTCCTCCAGTCCGCCACCGGGTCGTCCTTGGGCGTGCCGGTCCAGGCGACGAGCAGCTTCTGCCCGCCGGGCCCGGTGTAGCGGTCGCCGGCGGCCCCGCTGGACCCGTACTTCCACCCCTTGGGCAGCCCGATCGAGTACCCCTGGCCGCCCTTGCGGGTGGTGACCACCGGGGCGCTCCCGCTCTCCTTCGAGCCGGAGGAGCCGTCGGCGGAGTCGGAGTCGGAGTCCGAGTCGGAACCGGTACCGGCGGACCGGCTCGCCCCGGCGTCCTTCGTCGGCCCGGTGGTCGCGGAGGCCGAACCCGCCCCGTCCGTCCGGGTCGCGTTGTCCGTGCCGCCCGTGCCCTTGTCCTGCTTGGCGGACGCGTCGGCACTGGCCGCCGCCTTGGCCCCGCCGCTCTTGTCGTCCTTGCCGTCGTCGCCGCCCAGGGCGAAGGCCAGCACGGTCCCGAGCACCGCGAGCACGACCACCACGGCGATGACCAGCAGCGTGCGCTTCGACACCACATCGGTCAGCGGCGCCCTCGGCACCGGCCGCGTCGGCAGGTCCAGGTCCGGCGGCGGCACCACGGGCCAGCCGGAACCCTGCTTGTTCGCGCTGGAGTTCGGCACACCGGCGGCACCCGACGCCGGACCGCCCGGCCGCGCGGCGGGGACAGCCCCCGGCCCACCGGAGAACCCGGGCCGCGCCCCACCGGGAGCCGCGCCTGCAGCGCCCCCGGCGCCCGCCGCGCCAGCCGTTCCCGGCGCGGACGGCCCGTTCCCGCTCTTGGTCCGCGCGGTCGCCGCCGTGGCCGCCCCGGCCGCCTTGCGGACCGACCGCAGGGCGCCGCGCAGCTTCTCGCCGCCCTCCTCGCCCCGCCTGCCCTCGGGCCCACCGGACTGCGCCGGCAGCGGCACCACCTGCGTGGCGTCCAACGGCTTGGGCTCGGGCGCCTGGATCACGGCGTTGAGCATGGCCCGCGCCCCGGCGTCGTCCAGCCGCTTGGCCGGGTCCTTGGTCAGCAGGCCGTAGATGACGTCCCGCAGCGGTCCCGCGTTCTTCGGCTCCTCCAGGGACTCGGTCATCACCGCGGTGAGCGTGGCGATCGCCGAGCCCTTGTCGTAGGGCGGGGTGCCTTCGACCGCCGCGTACAGCAGGCCGCCGAGCGACCAGAGGTCGGCCGCCGGTCCCGGCTTGTGGCCGCGGGCCCGCTCCGGGGAGATGTAGGAGGGGGCGCCGACGAGCATGCCGGTGGAGGTGATGGACGGGTCGCCCTCGACCTGCGCGATGCCGAAGTCGGTGAGGACGACCCGGCCGTCCTCGGCGATCAGCACGTTGGACGGCTTCACGTCCCGGTGCAGGATGCCCTCCCGGTGCGCGGAGCGCAGCACGTCGAGGACGGCGAGCCCCACCTCGGCGGCGCGCTTCGGCTCCAGCACGCCGTCCTCGCGGATGACCTCGGCGAGGGACTTGCCCTCGACCAGCTCCATGACGATCCAGGGCCGGTCGTCCTCGTCGACCACGTCGAAGACCGTCACCGCGCTGTTGTTGCGGATCCGGGCGATCGCCTTGGCCTCGCGCAGGGTGCGCGTGATCAGGCGCCGCTTCTCCTCCTCGTCGATGTTCGACGGGAACCGCAGCTCCTTGACGGCGACCGTCCGGCCCAGGGTCTCGTCCTCGGCGCGCCAGACCGTGCCCATACCGCCACGGCCCAGCACGTCTCCCAGCCGGTACCGCCCCGCGAGGAGACGCCGCTCGTTCTTGTCCTGACGAGTCTCCTGACGAGATGTACCCGCCCGCTCCGCCTCCGACATGCGTCCCCTCATACAACCCGCCCTGACAGAGCCTCCATTGTCTCTCACCCGGCAAGTGCCCGACGCCCAGGGTGCCCCTGGCCTGCGCCCGCCCCCGCCGCCACGGAAGCCCGCCTGAAGCAGGCGTTCCGCTTACCGGGATGATGGGCCGCAAGGAGGGATGAACCGGCATGCCGACGCTTCGGACAGTGCCGTCCCCACCGATGCCCCCGCGCTGCCGCTCCCCCCGGCCGCCGTCCGGAACACCTCCCGGCGCACCTCCCCGGTGGGGGCGCTGCTCACCCGCCCCAGCGGACTGGCCGACTTCACCCAAGCCACCCAGGACGCTGTGCCCTTGACTGCACCTCAGGCCGTACGCATCGCTCTCTCCCTCCCCCCGGCTGCTCGCCGCCGCGTTCTGCCCTCGCACCTGGTAGAACGGCCGGGATTCGAGCGGAGATCCCCAAAACGGCCACTCGTTCGAGTGAACGTCAGCCGCTGCTACAGCGGCACGATGTCCGGCGCGCCCAGCCTCGCGGCGTCCGCCGTGTGGTCGTCCGGCTGGAGCTGGGACTCCCGCTCGGCCTCCACCCGCTTCTCGTAGTGCTCGACCTCGCGGGCGATCTGGTCCTCGTCCCAGCCGAGGACGGGTGCCATCAGCTCGGCCGCCTCGCGGGCGCTGCGGGTGCCGCGGTCGAAGGTCTCGATGGAGATGCGGGTGCGACGCGTGAGGACGTCGTCCAGGTGCCGGGCGCCCTCGTGCGAGGCGGCGTACACCACCTCGGCGCGCAGGTAGTCGTCGGCGGCGTGCAGCGGCTCGCCGAGCGAGGGGTCGGCGGCGATGAGGTCCAGGACCTCCTCGGCCAGCGAGCCGTACCGGTTCAGCAGGTGCTCCACGCGGACCACGTGCAGTCCGGTGCGCGCGGCGATCCGCGCCCGCGCGTTCCACAGCGCCTGGTAGCCCTCCGCGCCGAGCAGCGGGGTCTCCTCCGTGACACAGTCGGCCACGCGCATGTCGAGCCCGTGCACGGCCTCGTCGACGGCGTCCTTGGCCATCACCCGGTACGTCGTGTACTTGCCGCCGGCCACGACCACCAGTCCCGGCACCGGGTGGGCGACCGTGTGCTCGCGGGACAGCTTGCTGGTGGCGTCGGACTCGCCGGCCAGCAGCGGGCGCAGCCCCGCGTACACCCCCTGTACGTCGTCGCGGCTGAGCGGCACGGCCAGCACCGAGTTGACGTGCTCCAGCAGATAGTCGATGTCGGCGCTGGACGCGGCCGGGTGGGCCTTGTCCAGGTCCCAGTCGGTGTCGGTGGTGCCGATGATCCAGTGCCGGCCCCAGGGGATGACGAAGAGGACGGACTTCTCGGTGCGCAGGATCAGGCCGGTGGTGGAGTGGACGCGGTCCTTGGGCACGACCAGGTGGATGCCCTTGGAGGCGCGGACGTGGAACCGGCCGCGCTCGCCGACCATGGCCTGCGTGTCGTCGGTCCACACACCGGTGGCGTTGACGACCTGCTGGGCGTGGATCTCGTACTCCCCGCCGGCCTCCACGTCCTGCACCCGGGCGCCGACGACCCGCTCCCCCTCGCGCAGGAACCCGGTCACACGCGCGCGGTTGGCCACCTTCGCGCCGTAGGACGCGGCCGTGCGCACCAGGGTGGCGACGAAGCGGGCGTCGTCCATCTGGGCGTCGTAGTACTGGAGGGCGCCGACCAGGGCGTCCTTCTTCAGGCAGGGGGCCACCCGCAGGGCGTGGCGGCGGGTGAGGTGGCGGTGCACGGGCAGGCCCCGGCCGTGGCCGCGGGCCATGGACATCGCGTCGTACAGCGCGACGCCCGAGCCCGCGTACAGCCGCTCCCAGCCCTTGTGCTGGAGCGGGTAGAGGAACGGGACCGGCTTGACCAGGTGCGGGGCGAGGCGCTCCAGCAGCAGTCCGCGCTCCTTGAGGGCCTCGCGGACCAGGGCGAAGTCGAGCATCTCCAGATAGCGCAGGCCGCCGTGTATCAGCTTGCTGGAGCGGCTGGAGGTGCCGGACGCCCAGTCACGGGCCTCGACCAGGCCGGTGGACAGGCCACGCGTGACGGCGTCCAGCGCGGTACCGGCGCCCACCACTCCGCCGCCGACCACCAGCACGTCCAGCTCGCGCTCCGCCATCGCCGCCAGTGCCCCGGCGCGCTGCGCCGGTCCCAGAGTCGCTGTCCTCACCGCTGCCTCCCGCTGTCGCAGACTCGCTCGCGTCGGCCGCACCCGGTGGGCGAAGCCCGGTTCATCCCCTCCTCATGCCCAAATTCTGACCGGGCTGCCCGACTTCAGCCACCACGGACTCCCGCCCTGTGGACAACTTGCGCACAACCCTGGGAAGACACACAAACACAATCACACATAACGGTCATATATGTACCTAGTCTGACAGTGCACTCGCTCGTCTTCTCCACAGCGGTTGCGCACCTGTCCCGCTTCGGCTACTGGGAAGGACGGCCCACGCCATGCCCGCAGACCTCGCCGTCATCGGACTCGGTCCCTACGGCTTGCCGCTCGCCCAGGCCGCCGTCGCCGCCGGTATCCCCACCGTCGGCTATGCCACCGGCCCCGAGGCCGGCTCACTCAGCCCCGCGGAGCTGCGCCGGATGCACTCCGCCGGGTTCCGCCCCGTCACCGACCCCGCCCAGCTCGGCCGGGTGCGCACCGCGGTGATCTGCGCGCCCACCCCGCGCGGCGCCGACGGCGGACTCGACCTCGGCCAGGTCGAGGCCGCCGCCCGCACCCTGGCCGCGCGGCTCCGCCCGCACACCACGGTCATCCTGGAGTCGCCGGTGCTCCCGGGAACCACGGAGGAGTTCCTGCGCCCGCTGCTGGAGGAGGGCTCGGGGCTGCGCGCCGGCCGCGACTTCCACCTCGCCTACTCCCCCAGCCGGGTCGACCCCGGCAGCCGCGACCACACCCCCGCGAGCACCCCCAAGGTCATCGGCGGCCTCACCCCCGCCTGCACCGAGTCGGCCGCCGCGTTCTACGGCCGGCTCACCGACAAGGTGGTACGCGCGCGTGGGCTGCGCGAGGCGGAGACCGTGCAACTGCTGGAGACCAACTTCCGGCACGTCAACATCGCGCTCGTCAACGAGATGGCCGTGCTCTGCCACGAGCTGGGTGTCGACCTGTGGGACGTCATCCGGTGCGCGGAGACCAAGCCCTTCGGCTTCCAGGCGTTCCGGCCCGGTCCGGGCGTCGGCGGGCACGGGGTCCCGCTGGACCTCACCGGGCACGCGACCCGCACCCTGCGCATGGTCGAGCTGGCTCAGCAGGTCAACAGCCGGATGCCCCGGTACGTCGTCCAGCGCGCCGCCACGCTCCTGAACGAACACGGCAAGTCCGCGCGCGGGGCCCGCGTGCTGCTCCTTGGCGTCACCTACAAGCCCGACCTCGCCGACCAGCAGGGCACCCCGGCCCAGGAGATCGCCGTACGACTGATGGGGCTGGGCGCGGCCGTGAGCTACCACGACCCGTACGTGCCCGAGTGGAGCGTCCTGGACCGGCCCGTGCCGCGCGCGGACTCCCTGTACGAGGCGGCGGCCGACGCCGACCTCACGATCCTGCTCCAGCAGCACCGGACGTACGACTTGCAGGGACTCTCGGTGAAGGCCCAGCTGCTGCTGGACACACGGGGGGCCACGCCCACGGGGGCGGCGCATCGGTTGTGAAGGGGGGCGCGTGGAGGTGCCGGGGCTGGAGGCTGGTTCGGAGCCCACCGCAGGGGTCACTGCGGCAGGCTCCTGGAAGTGATCGGAGTGTCCACCCCTGTTCCGTCTCGGGGTGGCCAGTTCCCGTGACCACGCCCGGGCATGCGGAAGGGCCGGTCATCCGCTGGGGATGACCGGCCCTTCCGGCGTCGTGGCGACCGCTTCCGGCGACTACCGCCGGTGCTGGCTGTCCGCCACCGTCACCTCGACCCGCTGGAACTCCTTCAGCTCGCTGTAGCCGGTGGTGGCCATGGCGCGGCGCAGGGCGCCGAAGAAGTTCATCGAGCCGTCCGGGGTGTGGGACGGACCGGTGAGGATCTCCTCGACCGTGCCGACCGTGCCGAGGTCGACCTTCTTGCCGCGGGGCAGCTCCTCGTTGACCGCCTCCATGCCCCAGTGGTGGCCCTTGCCGGGCGCGTCCGTGCCCCGGGCCAGCGGGGAGCCCATCATCACGGCGTCGGCGCCGCAGGCGATGGCCTTGGGCAGGTCGCCGGACCAGCCGACACCGCCGTCCGCGATCACGTGCACGTACCGGCCGCCGGACTCGTCCATGTAGTCCCGGCGGGCCGCGGCCACGTCGGCGACGGCCGTGGCCATCGGGACCTGGATGCCGAGGACGTTGCGCGTGGTGTGCGCGGCGCCGCCGCCGAAGCCGACGAGGACACCCGCGGCACCCGTGCGCATCAGGTGCAGGGCCGCCGTGTACGTGGCGCAGCCGCCGACGATCACCGGGACGTCCAGCTCGTAGATGAACTGCTTCAGGTTCAGCGGCTCGTGCGAGGACGACACGTGCTCCGCCGAGACCGTCGTACCCCGGATGACGAAGATGTCCACGCCCGCGTCCACGACCGCCTTGGAGAACTGGGCGGTGCGCTGCGGGGAGAGCGCGGCGGCGGTGACCACGCCGGAGTCGCGCACCTCCTTGATGCGGGCGCCGATCAGCTCCTCCTTGATCGGTGCCGCGTAGATCTCCTGGAGGCGGCGGGTCGCCTGCTCGGCGGGCAGCTCGGCGATCTCGTCCAGCAGCGGCTGCGGGTCCTCGTACCGCGTCCACAGGCCTTCCAGGTTGAGCACGCCGAGGCCGCCCAGCTCGCCGATGCGGATCGCGGTGGCCGGGGAGACCACGGAGTCCATGGGGGCGGCCAGGAACGGCAGCTCGAAGCGGTAGGCGTCGATCTGCCAGGCGATCGAGACCTCCTTCGGGTCCCGCGTACGGCGGCTGGGGACGACGGCGATGTCGTCGAAGGCGTACGCCCGGCGGCCGCGCTTGCCGCGCCCGATCTCGATCTCAGTCACGTTGGTGGCCTTTCCCTATGCGTTGCAGCGCCTTCCAGTATCGCCGACGGGTACGACAACGGCGGCCCCGGATGCTCCGGGGCCGCCGTGGCAACGAGCCTCACGCGCGCGTGGGCGTCGCCTCTCGCCGCTGTGGTTACTTCTTGCTGCTGTAGTTCGGCGCCTCGACCGTCATCTGGATGTCGTGCGGGTGGCTCTCCTTCAGGCCCGCCGAGGTGATCCGCACGAACCGGCCCTTGGACTCCATCTCCTCGATGGTGGCGGCGCCGACGTAGCCCATGGTCTGGCGCAGGCCGCCGACGAGCTGGTGCAGCACGTTGGCGAGCGGGCCGCGGTAGGGCACCTGGCCCTCGACGCCCTCGGGCACGAGCTTCTCGTCGGCGGTGACGTCGGCCTGGAAGTAGCGGTCCTTCGAGTACGACTTGCCCTGGCCGCGCGACTGCATGGCGCCCAGCGAGCCCATGCCGCGGTACGACTTGAACTGCTTGCCGTTGATGAAGAGCAGCTCGCCCGGGGACTCCTCGCAGCCGGCGAGGAGGCTGCCCAGCATCACCGTGTCGGCGCCGGCGGCCAGCGCCTTGCCGATGTCGCCGGAGTACTGCAGGCCGCCGTCGCCGATCAGCGGGACGCCGGCGGGGCGGGCCGCGAGGGACGCCTCGTAGATGGCGGTGACCTGGGGGACGCCGATACCGGCGACGACACGGGTGGTGCAGATGGAGCCCGGGCCCACGCCCACCTTGATGCCGTCCACACCGGCGTCGATCAGCGCCTGGGCGCCGTCACGCGTGGCGACGTTGCCGCCGACCACGTCGACGTCGACGCTCGACTTGATCTTCGACATCCAGCTCAGGGCGTTGCTGTTGTGGCCGTGCGAGGTGTCGACGACCAGGAAGTCCACACCGGCGGCGGCGAGCGCCTGGGCGCGCTCCAGCGCCTCCGGGCTGGCACCGACCGCGGCACCGACGAGCAGCCGGCCCTCGGCGTCCTTCGCGGCGTTGGGGTACTTCTCGGCCTTGACGAAGTCCTTGACCGTGATCAGGCCCTTGAGGACGCCCTCGTCGTCCACCAGCGGCAGCTTCTCGATCTTGTGCTTGCGCAGCAGTTCCATGGCCTCGGGGCCGGAGATGCCCACCTTGCCGGTGACCAGCGGCATCGGGGTCATGACCTCGTGCACGCGCCGGGTGCGGTCGCTCTCGAAGGCCATGTCCCGGTTGGTCACGATGCCGAGGAGCTTGCCGGCCGGGTCGGTGACCGGGACGCCGCTGATGCGGAACTTCGCGCACAGGGCGTCCGCCTCGGCGAGCGTGGCCTCCGGGTGCACCGTGATCGGGTCGGTGACCATGCCGGACTCCGACCGCTTGACCAGGTCGACCTGGTTGACCTGGTCCTCGATGGAGAGGTTGCGGTGCAGCACGCCGACGCCGCCCAGCCGGGCCATCGCGATGGCCATGCGGGACTCGGTCACCTTGTCCATCGCGGCCGACAGCAGCGGGATGTTCACCCGGACGTTGCGGGAGATGCGGGACGAGGTGTCGACCGCGTTGGGGAGCACCTCGGATGCGCCCGGCAGCAGCAGCACGTCGTCGTAGGTCAGCCCGAGTGTCGCGAATTTACCGGGCACTCCGTCGACGTTTGCAGTCATGACACCTTCCCCAAATGGCCTTGATCGGTGCGGATGTCCATGCTAACGGGAAGCGTCGCTAGCAAATTCCACGGTACGGGGTCGCCTCGGGCTTCGTATGTTCGTACGGAAACGGCGGCGTACCTGTTCAGCGCGGGAGCTACTTCTGGCTCCGCGCAGGGGGTTCACTGTTCGGCGAGCGCCCTCAGGCGGCTCAGGGCCCGGTGCTGGGCCACGCGGACCGCGCCGGGTGACATTCCCAACATCTGCCCCGTCTCCTCCGCGGTCAAGCCCACGGCGATGCGCAGCAGGAGCAGTTCGCGCTGGTTCTCGGGGAGGTTGGCCAGCAGTTTCTTCGCCCACTCGGCGTCGCTGCTGAGCAGGGCGCGCTCCTCGGGGCCGAGGGAGTCGTCGGGCCGCTCGGGCATCTCGTCGGACGGCACCGCGGTCGATCCCGGGTGGCGCATCGCCGCCCGCTGGAGGTCGGCGACCTTGTGGGAGGCGATGGCGAAGACGAACGCCTCGAAGGGGCGGCCGGTGTCGCGGTAGCGGGGCAGGGCGAGGAGGACCGCCACGCAGACCTCCTGGGCGAGGTCCTCCACGAAGTGGCGTGCGTCGCCGGGCAGCCGGGACAGCCGGGTGCGGCAGTAGCGCAGCGCCAAGGGGTGGACCCGGGCGAGCAGATCGTGCGTGGCCTGCTCGTCCCCGTCGACGGCACGATGCACGAGCGCACCGATCGCCCCGTGGGCCGTGCCCGCCTCGTCGTCGCGCATCGGTCCATGGTGCCTTGCGGCCGTCCGGTCCGTCGCATCGTGCTCGTGGTTGTGCACCGAAGCGTTATGAGCAGGTGCGCCGGCACTCATTCCCTGCGCCCTCCCCTTCCGCTCGACCGACTCGTCCCCGAGAGACTCCACACCCTCAAGGATGCGGCATCCGCGCCGAAACGAGCAGCGCGCGTCCGGCGGGCCGTCGCGCACGCGCCACTCGGGGCGTGCGGCGCGGTGGTGCGCCGGAGTGGTCACGCGCCGCGTTCCGCACCGTTGTGCGCCGGGGCGGTTGCCCGTCGACGCGTTCCACCGGCAGACGAGCCCGCCTGCCCACTTCCACGGCGTCCGCCGCCGACTTCCGTGGCGTTTGCCACCGACTTGTACGACGCTCGCCGCCGACCTCCACGACGCCCGCCGCCCACTCGTACGGCGTTCGCCGCCGACTTGTACGACGATGCGCCGCCGACTTGTACGACGATTCGCCGTCCGTCTCCACGACGGCTCGCCCGCCGGTGCGGGACCCGGACGGCTGGTGCGGCCGGGTGACCAGGGCGGGCCGGGGTGACCAGGGCGGACCGGGACGACCGGAATCACCCGGACAGCCCCGTCCATCCGCGGAACGGCACGGCGGCAAGGGCACGACGGCCCGGCGCGCCACCGCCCGCATGACCAACGCCCACACGGCTGACCAGCGCCCCGTACGGCGTCCGCCCGCACACCACCGGCGGGCGCCACGCCCCGGGGCACACGAGACAAGGGGCACCGGGGCACGCCCAGCCGCGCTCGGCGAGCGCGGTCGGCCGCCCACCCGACGGCAGCCGCGGGCGCGGACGGCACCGGAACGCCCCGGCGCCGAGCGGCCCGCCCGGCTTCGCGGTCGCTAGCGGACCAGTCCCCAGCGGAAGCCGAGGGCCACCGCGTGCGCCCGGTCCGAGGCGCCGAGCTTCTTGAACAGGCGCCGGGCGTGCGTCTTGACGGTGTCCTCGGAGAGGAACAGCTCGCGGCCGATCTCGGCGTTCGAGCGGCCGTGGCTCATGCCCTCCAGCACCTGGATCTCACGCGCGGTGAGCGTGGGCGCGGCGCCCATCTCCGCCGAGCGCAGCCGGCGCGGGGCGAGCCGCCAGGTGGGGTCGGCCAGCGCCTGGGTCACCGTGGCGCGCAGCTCGGCGCGCGAGGCGTCCTTGTGCAGGTATCCCCGGGCACCGGCGGCGACGGCCAGAGCCACCCCGTCGAGGTCCTCGGCGACGGTGAGCATGATGATGCGCGCGCCCGGGTCGGCGGACAGCAGCCGGCGCACGGTCTCGACGCCGCCCAGGCCGGGCATGCGCACATCCATCAGGATCAGGTCGGAGCGGTCGGCGCCCCAGCGGCGGAGGACTTCCTCGCCGTTGGCCGCCGTCGTCACGCGCTCGACACCGGGCACGGTCGCGACCGCGCGGCGGAGCGCCTCTCGGGCAAGCGGGGAGTCGTCGCAGACGAGGACGGATGTCATGACCGCCCTCCGCAGCTGATGCGCGTCACCTTGAGCCTCCAGGCTGGTACGGAATCGTCACCTGTGCGGTCGACCGTCTCGGACGCCTGCCCGAGCGCTTGTTTTCTCAACCGCATCCGCACTCTCAACGACGGTCACTCGAAAGAGTTACGGGCCCGCGTGCCGTCTTCGGCACTCTACGTGAGGGCTTCGACACGGTGCAGACATGCTCGACGGACCCACAACTTTTCATCACAACCTATGCCCCATTCGGCCCTTTTTCTTCCCGTTTTGCGGTGTCCGGGGCTAGATTCGCAATGAGTCATATTTTCATCTCCTTAGACCGGAGATGTACGGTCGTTGGCACCGTATCCGCCCAGAACGGCGACAAGGGGTCACGTAATGGCAGATTTCTCCCGCCTTCCCGGACCGAACGCGGACCTGTGGGACTGGCAGCTGCTGGCTGCCTGCCGCGGGGTGGACAGCTCGCTCTTCTTCCACCCGGAGGGCGAGCGCGGGGCGGCTCGGAGCGCTCGCGAGAACTCGGCCAAAGAGGTCTGCATGAGGTGCCCGGTCCGTGCGGAGTGCGCGGCGCACGCGCTGGCGGTGCGCGAACCGTACGGCGTCTGGGGCGGCCTGACCGAGGACGAGCGTGAGGAGTTGATGGGGCGGGCACGCAACCGCCTGGTGGCGGCCTCTACCACCAGCGGGGACACCGCTTCGGAGCACTGAAGGAACGTTTCTGCATCACCATCGGCAAAACATCCGCTTCCTTACCGGGCACGCACGCGCGTGCCCGTGCCTCGTCCGGGCGGCCCCCTCGTCTCCGCGACGCCCTTCGCCTCCGCGACGCCACCGCGGCTCCGTGACCCCCGCCGCTCGGGCTACGCCTGGCCGCGTCCTGCCGCCCGCGCCGCCCGCGCCAGCTGCTCCAGCGTGGCCGACACCGCCGGCACCTGGGCCAGGTCGGGCAGGGTGAGGGCGACGATCTCCCGCCGTACCGCCGGTTCCAGCCGTACCGTGCGCACGCCCCGCGGCCGTACCGACTCCACGGCCAGCTGGGGCAGGACGGCGACGCCGAGACCGGCGCCGACCAGGCCGATCACGGCCGGATAGTCGTCGGTGGCGAAGTCGATGCGCGGGGTGAACCCGGCCCCCTCGCACACCTCGACCAGCTGGCCGCGGCAGCGCGGGCAGCCCGCGATCCAGGGCTCGTGGGCCAGCTCGCCGATGGCGACGCTGTCCGCGCGCGCGAGCCGGTGCCGTTCGGGCACCAGGGCGACCAGACGGTCCGTCAGCAGGGGGCGCACGACGAGGTCGTCCCAGTCCTCGGCGACCGCCGCCCCCTCGTAGCGGAAGGCCAGGGCCAGGTCGCAGTCGCCTTCGCGGAGCAGTTCCACGGACCTCGGCGGTTCGGCCTCCTCCAGCGAGACGCGGGTGCCGGGGTGGCCCGCGCGCAGGGCGGCCAGGGCGGTGGGGACCAGGGTGGAGCTGCCGCTGGGGAAGGAGACCAGCCGGACCCGGCCCGCGCGCAGGCCGGCGATGGCGGCGACCTCCTCCTCGGCCGCGGTGAGCCCGGCGAGGATGCCGGAGGCGTGCCGCACCAGGGCCTCACCGGCCTGGGTCAGGCGCATCTCGCGCCCGGTGCGGACCAGCAGCGGGGTGCCGACCGAGGCTTCCAGGGCCTTCATCTGCTGGCTGACGGCGGGCTGGGTGCAGCCCAGCTGGCGTCCGGCCGCCGAGAAGGAGCCGGTGGTGGCGACGGCGCGCAGGACGCGGAGATGACGGGCCTCGATCACCCGACGAGCATAAGGCAGCCTTGGAAGGAGTGCCCGATAATGCGTCGACGCTTTGGGTCCTGATCGCTTACCGTGCCGGGATGAAGCTTCTCTCGGTCAATCTGGGCCGGCCCCGGCAGGTGCCCTACACGAACCAGCCGGACGGCCTCACCGGCATAGACAAGCAGCCGGCCGAGGGCCCGGTGCCGGTGGCGGCGCCCGGGCCCAAGGGCGTCGGCGCGAGCGGGCTCGCCGGGGACGCGGTGTGCGACACGCGCTACCACGGCGGGGACGACCAGGCGGTGTACGCGTACGCCCGGGAGGACCTCGACGCCTGGGCGCGCGAACTCGGCAGACCGTTGGCCAACGGGAGCTTCGGCGAGAACATCACGACGGACGGTCTGGACGTCTCCGGGGCGCTGATCGGAGAGCGCTGGCGGATCGGTCCCACCGTCGTACTGGAAGTGACCTCCGGCCGCATTCCGTGCGCCACCTTCCAGGGCCATCTGGGCGAGCGCGGCTGGGTCAGGAGATTCACGCAGAAGGGCGCAACGGGTGCCTACCTCCGGGTGATCGAGCCGGGTGAGATCCGGGCGGGCGATCCGGTCGAGATCGTGCACCGGCCGGACCACGGCGTGACGGCGGCGATGCAGTTCCGCGCGGTCACCACCGAGCGGGAGCTGCTGCCCCGGCTGCTCGCTGCGGGCACGGCGCTGCACTCCGAGACGCTGGCGAAGGCCCGGACGTACGTGGCCGAGCACGGAGTCCGGTGACCCGCCGGCAGAGCACCGGCACGGCGTGCGGACCGCTGAGGCTCCCGCTCCGGGTCACTACGCTTGGGCCATGACAACGGCTCTGATTACGGGATCGACCGCGGGGATCGGTGCCGCGTTCGCGCGGCGGCTGGCGGCTGACGGGCATGACCTCGTCCTGGTCGCGCGGGACACCAAGCGGCTGCGCGAGCAGGCGACGGAACTGCACGACCGGCACGGCATCGAAGTGGAGGTGCTGACCGCCGACCTGGCGCAGGACAAGGGCATCGAGACGGTGGCCGACCGGCTCGGCGACCGGAAGAACCCGGTCGACCTGCTGGTCAACAACGCCGGATTCGGCAACAAGGGCCGCTTTCTGGAAGTGCCTATGGCGGACGAGCTCCGGATGCTCAAGGTGCACTGCGAAGCGGTGCTCCGGCTGACGTCGGCGGCGGCCGAGGCGATGCGCGAGCGCGGCCGGGGCGGGGTGGTGAACGTCGCCTCGGTGGCCGCGTTCGTCCCGCGCGGCACGTACGGCGCGTCCAAGGCGTGGGTCGTGCAGTTCACCCAGGGCGTGGCCAAGGACCTGGCCGGCAGCGGGGTCCGGCTGATGGCGCTGTGCCCGGGGTTCGTGCGCACCGAGTTCCACCAGCGGGCCGGGATGGGCACGGACAACATCCCGGGCTGGATGTGGCTGGACGCCGACAAGCTGGTCGCGGCGGCCCTGTCCGACCTCGCGCGCGGCAGGACGGTGTCCATCCCCGACCCCCGGTACAAGGCGCTGATGGGGCTGGCGAAGGTGGCGCCGCGCGGGCTGCTGGGCGGGATCAGCTCCCGGACCGGGCGCAAGTACGGGCCGCGGTAGCGGGCGGGTGGCGCCGCCGTCCCGGTGGGAAAATGGGCGGGACGGTACCGGACCAGGGGGGCCGGAGGCGGCGCATGACCTTCGTACAGCTCATCGAGTGCAGGACGAGCCGGCTGGACGAGATGAACCGGCTCATGGACGACTGGGTCCAGCAGACCAAGGGCAGGCGGACGGCGACGCACGCGGTGATGGGAACGGACCGCTCGGACGCCTCGCACGTCGTCGAAGTGGTGGAGTTCCCGTCCTACGAGGACGCGATGCGGAACTCGAACCTCCCGGAGACCGACCGGATCTTCCGGGGGCTGGTCGCGCTGTGCGACGAGATGCCGACGTTCATCGACCTGGACGTCGTACGGGACGAGAGCCTGTCCGAGGGCATGGTGCGCGGGCTCTTCGAGGCGCTGTGCACCGAGGGCGAGCTGCCGCCGCTCAACGACCTGCTGGACGAGGACATCCACAGCCATGATCCGATGAACCCGCAGGACACCATCGGGCTGGACAACGTCCGCGCCGAGTTCCGGATGTGGCGCGGCGCCTTCGACTTCGCGTTCACGGTCGAGGATGTGCTCACCCAGGGCGACCGGGCCTGCGCGCGGTGGACCTGGTACGCCACGCACCAGGGCGATTTCCTGGGGATCGCGCCCACCGGCAGGCAGGTCACCATGACCGGGATGGCGCTGTTCCGGTTCGGCGACAACGGCAAGATCGCCGAGCTGTGGTGGCAGCACGACCAGCTCGGGCTGATGCAGCAACTGGGCGCGCTCGACGCGTTGGAGCAGTAGCCGCGTCGGAGCAGTGGCCGCTTCGCAGCGGCGGACAGGGCGAAGGCCCGGCCCCCTCACCGGGGTGCCGGGCCTTCGCTCAGGAGCGCTGGGCTCAGTGCGCGTGGCCGTGGCTGTGGCCGTGGCCCGCGGCCTCCGGCTCCTCTTCCTTCTTCTCGACGACCAGGGTCTCGGTCGTGAGCAGCAGGGAGGCGATGGAGGCGGCGTTCTCCAGGGCGGAGCGGGTGACCTTGACCGGGTCGATGACGCCGGCCTTGATCAGGTCGCCGTACTCGCCGGTGGCGGCGTTGTAGCCCTGCCCCTTGTCCAGGTCCTTGACCTTGGACACGATGACGTAGCCCTCCTGGCCGGCGTTCTCGCCGATCCAGCGCAGCGGCTCGACCACGGCGTTGCGGACCACGGAGACACCGGTGGCCTCGTCGCCGGACTTGTCGAGGTTGCCGTCGAGCACCTTGGAGGCGTGGACCAGGGCGGAGCCACCACCGGAGACGATGCCCTCCTCGACCGCGGCGCGGGTCGCGGAGATGGCGTCCTCCAGACGGTGCTTCTTCTCCTTCAGCTCCACCTCGGTGGCGGCGCCGACCTTGATCACGCACACGCCGCCGGCCAGCTTGGCGAGGCGCTCCTGGAGCTTCTCGCGGTCCCAGTCGGAGTCGGTGTTCTCGATCTCGGCCTTGATCTGGGCGACGCGGCCCTGCACGTCCTCGGACTTGCCGGCGCCGTCGACGATCGTGGTGTCGTCCTTGGTGACGGTGACGCGGCGGGCGGAGCCGAGCACGTCGAGGCCGACCTGGTCGATCTTGAGACCGACCTCCTCGGAGATGACGGTGGCGCCGGTGAGGACGGCCATGTCCTGGAGCATCGCCTTGCGGCGGTCGCCGAAGCCGGGGGCCTTCACCGCGACGGCGTTGAAGGTGCCGCGGATCTTGTTGACGACCAGGGTCGACAGGGCCTCGCCCTCGACGTCCTCGGCGATGATCAGCAGCGGCTTGGAGGAGCCGGCCTGGATGACCTTCTCCAGCAGCGGCAGCAGGTCGGCGATGGCGGAGATCTTGCCCTGGTTGATGAGGATGTAGGGGTCCTCCAGGACGGCCTCCATGCGCTCCTGGTCCGTCACGAAGTACGGCGACAGGTAGCCCTTGTCGAAGGCCATGCCCTCGGTGAAGTCCAGCTCCAGGCCGAAGGTGTTGGACTCCTCGACGGTGATGACACCGTCCTTGCCGACCTTGTCCATCGCCTCGGCGATCAGCTCGCCGACCTGCTGGTCCTGGGCGGACAGCGCGGCGACGGCGGCGATGTCGGACTTCTCGTCGATCGGGCGGGCCGAGGCGAGCAGGTCCTCGGAGACGGCCTTGACCGCGGCGTCGATGCCCTTCTTCAGGGCGGCCGGGGAGGCACCGGCGGCGACGTTCTTCAGGCCCTCGCGGACCAGCGCCTGGGCGAGGACCGTGGCGGTGGTGGTGCCGTCACCAGCGATGTCGTTGGTCTTGGTCGCCACCTCCTTCACCAGCTGCGCGCCGAGGTTCTCGTACGGGTCCTCGATCTCGACCTCGCGGGCGATCGTGACACCGTCGTTGGTGATGGTGGGCGCGCCGAACTTCTTGTCGATGACGACGTTGCGGCCGCGGGGGCCGATCGTCACCTTCACGGTGTCGGCAAGCTTGTTGACGCCGCGCTCAAGGGCGCGACGGGCGTCCTCGTCGAACTTCAGGATCTTCGCCATGACAGCGGGAGCCCTCTCGGAAATCTGTGGGTGAAAAGACGCTGCGCCCCGGGCGCCCGGCTTCTTATCGGTCGCGGGGGCCAGGGGCGCAGCTCAAACGGAGAGTCGCTTGAGGTGATTACTTCTCGATGATCGCGAGGACGTCGCGAGCCGAGAGGACGAGGTACTCGTCGCCGTTGTACTTCACCTCGGTGCCGCCGTACTTGCTGTAAAGGACGACGTCGCCGACCTTGACGTCGAGCGGCAGGCGCTCGCCGTTCTCGAACCGGCCCGGGCCCACGGCGAGGACGGCGCCCTCCTGGGGCTTCTCCTTCGCGGTGTCCGGGATGACCAGGCCAGAGGCCGTGGTCTGCTCGGCGTCCAGCGGCTGGACCACGATGCGGTCCTCAAGCGGCTTGATGGCAACCTTGGAGCTGGCGGTCGTCACGATCCGACCTCCCCCTTCGGAGATCTCACGGGGTTAACTGTCTGAGGTGGCGACCAGGTCGATCCGTCGTCGCGGGTGCCGGACCTGCCCGTCGCGTTTGTCTGGCACTCTCCAGGGGGGAGTGCCAGAGCCGAGACTATGACCGCGATTAGCACTCGGTCAAGCGGAGTGCCAATTGCCCGCGGCGCGTCGGCCGGAATCGCGGTGTGCGGCCGGTCCTCACAGGTAGTCCTCAAGGCGCCCGACCGTCAGCCCCCGCCCCTGCACTTCCCTCAGCACCCGTGCCGTGCGTTTCCGCAGGGCCGGCCCCCTCGACTCGTCGGGGCCCACCAGGACGATGTCGCCGGGGCCCAGGCGGTGGGGGCCGTGGGCGTAGGCGAGGCCGGCCGGGGTCAGGGCGGCGCGCCACAGGACGAGCGCGGAGATGCCGCAGTCGGCCGCCGCGCGCAGGGTGGTGCGGTCGTAGGAACCGTAGGGCGGGCGGAAGAGGCGGGGGCGGACGCCGAGGGCGGTGCGGAGGCGGTCCTGCTGGCCGCAGATCTCCGCGCGCTGGCCGGCGTACGGCAGTCCGGCCGGGGCCCGGTGGTCGACGGTGTGGTTCTCGATGCCGGCGCCGAGGGTGCGCAGCCGGGCGAAGTGGCCGTAGCCGGGGGCGGCGACGCTGTCGGTGAGGAACAGGGTGACCGGCAGCCGCAGTTCGCGGACCATGTCGACGAAGCGGGGGTCCCGCTCGGCGCCGTCGTCGTAGGTGAGGAAGACGACCGGGTCGCGGGTGGGGACGCGGTCGACCACGGGGGGCGGGGCGCCGGCCCTCTGGTGCTCGGCGAGCGGGCGGGCCGGGTGCACCGGGGAGCGGGCGAGGGGCCGGGTCAGGCCCCAGGCGCGGTAGCGGTGGTCGGGGGCGGTGGTGTGCGGGCGCACCCCTTCGGCGGCCTTCTTGCCGAGGCGTTCGATGGGGTCGACGGACTGGGCGCAGCCCGTCAGGAGCAGGGCCGCGGCGAGGGCCGCGGCCGGGCCCCGAGCCCGCCTCACAGGTAGTCCTCCAGGCGGGCCACGGCGTAGCCCTCGCGCGTGACCTTGTTCAGGAAGCGGCGCATGTCGTCCACCATCGTGCCGTCCCAGTCGTCCCGGCCGCGGAAGTGGGTGAGGACGATGTCGCCGCGGCGCAGCCGCTTGTCGTCCTCGCGGTACTCCCAGTGGTCGACGAAGACCTCCTCGTTCCAGATCGGCGCGTACTTGATGCCGCATTCCTTCGCGGCGACCAGGGTGTCCTGGTTGTAGTTGCCGTAGGGGGGACGGAAGACGGTGGGCGCCTTGCCGAACTGCTTCTTCATGACGGCCTGCATGCCGCAGATCTCGTCCTTCTGCTCCTCGTAGGACAGGCCCGGCAGGTAGGGGTGGTGCAGGGTGTGGTTGTTGAGGGTGTTGCCGTAGGACCGCATCGTCCGGAAGTAGGCGTAGTCGTCCTTGACCAGGTAGTCGCTGAGGAACGCGGTGTACGGGATCTTGAGCTCGCGCATCATGGCGAGGAACCGCGGGTCCTTCTCGGCGCCGTCGTCGATCGTCAGGAACACGACCTTGTCGCGGGTGGGGACCGTGGTGAAGACGGGGGGCAGGTTCCAGTCCTCCTGGTGGTCCACCTCGAATCCGTCGCGGGCGGTGATCCTCGGCTTCGCCGCGGGGGGCTTCGGAGGCGTGAGCGGGACCTGGTCCAGCCCCCAGCGCCGGGCGGCGGCGGCCAGCCGGGCGTGTTCGGCGGCCCGGCGCGCCGCCGGGTCCTGGGGCCGGGCGGGGCCGCCGTGGCCGGACGCGCCGCGCACGGTTTCGGGCCCGGCGCAGGCGGAGAGCAGGGTGGCGGCGGCCAGCGCGGCGGCTCCGCCCCCGAGGGCCAGCCGCCGGAAACGAGTCCGAATTTTGTCATTTTGTACTACTGCTCGCATGGTGCCGGATCCTCCCAGGCCCCGGCCCGCGACCCCGGACGACACCGCCGCCGGAGGCGCACCATCCACCGACTGGCCCACAATGACCCGGTGAACGACCTCGCTCTGCTCCTCACCCCCGAAGGCCGCGCCCTCCTCGACGAGGTCCGCGACACCGAGCCCGCGCGGGAGCTGGCCGTGGCCACCCGGCTGCGCCGCGACCACCCGGCCGAACTGGTCTCCGCCGCGCTCGGCCAGGCCCGGCTGCGGCAGCGGGCGGTGGCGAAGTTCGGGCCCGAGGACGCCGGGCGCATGTTCTTCACGCCCAACGGGGTCGAGCAGTCGACGCGCGCCTCCGTGGCGGCGTACCGGGCCGGGCGGCTGAAGGAGCTGGGCGTGGCCTGTGTCGCCGACCTGTGCTGCGGGATCGGCGGGGACGCCATCGCCCTGGCGCGTGCCGGGATCCGGGTGCTGGCCGTGGACCGGGACCCGCTGACGGCGGCCGTGGCGCGGGCGAACGCCGAGGCGCTGGGGCTGGCCGGCCTCATCGAGGTGCGCGAGGCCGACGTCACGGAGGTGGACACCGCCGGGTACGACGCGGTGTTCGTGGACCCGGCGCGCCGGGGCGGGCAGTCGACAGGGGCCGCGCGAAGCGCGTCGGTGAGGGGTGGCGGCCGGGCGACGGGCGGGCGCGTGTTCGACCCGGAGGCGTACTCGCCGCCGCTGTCCTGGGCGGTCGCCACGGCCCTCAAGGCACCCCGGGCCGCGCTGAAGATCGCGCCGGGCATCCCGCACGAGGTGGTCCCGGCCGCGGCCGAGGCCGAGTGGATCTCCGACGGCGGCGACGTGAAGGAAGCGGTGCTGTGGTTCGGGACCGGGGCGCCGGGCGCGGTGCGGGCCACGCTGCTGCCGGGCCCGCGCACACTGCTCGGCCGCGGGCTGCCCGATCCCGCGGTGCGGCCGGTGGGGCGGTACCTGTACGAGCCGGACGGCGCCGTGATCCGCGCGCACCTGGTCGCGGAGGTGGCCGAGGAGGTCGGCGGGGGGCTCCTGGACCCGACGATCGCGTACGTCACCACCGACGAGGCCCGGCCCACGCCGTACGCCACCGGCTACGAGATCACCGACCGGCTCCCGTTCAACGTCAAGAAGCTCAAGGCCCTGCTGCGGGAGCGCGAGGTCGGCACGCTGACCGTGAAGAAGCGCGGCTCGGCGGTCGAGCCGGAGGAGCTGCGCCGGAAGGTGAGACCGCAGGGACCGAACGCGGCCACCGTCTTCCTCACCCGCGTCGCCGGGGCACCGACGATGCTGATCGGCCGTCCGCTCGGCTGACGCTCAGCCGCACGCGCGCGCCCTGCGCGACAGCAGCCGCCGTTCCCTCTCGTTGCGGGTCAGGGCCGCCGCCCTGAGGAACTCCTCGCGGGCCTCGGCGGTGCGGCCGAGGCGGGAGAGGAGGTCGCCGCGGACGCTGGGCAGCAGGTGGTAACCGCGCAGCGCGGGCGTGGCGGCCAGGGCGTCCACCAGCCTCAGGCCCGCCGCCGGGCCGTCGGCCATCGACACGGCGACCGCGCGGTTCAGCTCGACCACCGGGGAGGGCGCGCGGACGGCCAGCAGGCCGTACAGGGTGGCGATGGCGCGCCAGTCCGTCTCCTCGTACGTGTACGCGCGCGCGTGGCAGGCGGCGATGGCCGCCTGGAGGGTGTACGGGCCCGGGGGGCCGCTCGCGGTGGCCCCGGCGCGGTCGAGGGCACGGATGCCGCGCGCGATGAGCATGCGGTTCCAGCGGCTGCGGTTCTGGTCCTCCAGCAGCACCGGTGTCCCGTCGGGACCGGTGCGGGCGGTGGCGCGGGACGCCTGGAACTCCAGCAGCGCGGTCAGACCGTGCACCTCGGGCTCCTTGGGCATCAGCGCGGACAGCACCCGGGCCAGCCGCAGCGCGTCCTCGCACAGGCCGGGGCGCAGCCAGTCGTCGCCGGCGGTGGCCGCGTACCCCTCGTTGAAGATCAGGTAGATGACGTCCAGCACGGAGCCGAGGCGGGCCTCGCGGTCGGGGCCGTACGGCACCTCGAAGGCGACGTTCCGCTTCGCCAGGGTGCGCTTGGCACGGACGATCCGCTGGGCGACCGTCGGCTCCGGCACCAGGTAGGCGCGGGCGATCTCGGCCGTGGTCAGGCCGCCGAGCAGGCGCAGGGTGAGCGCGGTGCGGGCCTCCGGCGACAGCGCCGGGTGGCAGGCGGTGAAGACCAGCCGGAGCAGGTCGTCGTCGATGTCGTCCGGGTCGGCCGGTGCGTCGTACGACGGCGGGGCCGTGGCCAGGTCGCGGCCGAGCTCGGCGAGTTTGCGGGCGTAGGTCTCGCGGCGCCGGACCAGGTCGACGGCCCGGTGCCGGGCGGTGGCCATGAGCCAGGCGCCGGGGTTGTCCGGCACCCCGTCCAGCGGCCACCGCTCCAGGGCGGCGACCAGGGCGTCCTGTGCCAGCTCCTCGGCGATGCCGACGTCCCGGACGATCCGGGCGACCCCGGCGATCACCCGGGGCGACTCCAGGCGGAAGACGGTCTCGATGGCGTGCGCCGTGGCGGGCTGTGTCTCCACAGCCCACCATGCAACACCCTGGACGGCGGCGGGCCAAACGGGCTCAGCCCTCGGCGATCTCCCGCAGTTCGCAGGCGAGCTGCCACTCCGGGCCGTGGATCTTCAGGAAGCGCTGCGTCCACTCCAGCGCCTCGGCCCGGTCCTTGCACTGCATGAGCGCGTAGCCGCCGACGACCTCCTTGGACTCGGTGAACGGGCCGTCGGTCACGGACACCTTCTCGCCGTCCCAGTCCATCCGGGCGGCCTCGGCGGACGGGGTGAGCCCGGCGGTGTCGAGCAGCACACCGGCCTTGGTCATCTCCTCGATCAGCTCGCCCATCCGCTGCATCAGCTCCGCGCTGGGGCCCCCGGCGGGGCCGGTGGACTCGTCGATGCGCACGAGGGACAGGTAGCGGGGCATGGTGACTCCTTCGGTCGCGGCGGCGGGTCCGTTCCCGCCGCTCACCCCTTGCGTCGAACGGGAGACACCCGGATCGACACCCCCGCGGAAGAAATCTCCGGGATTTCTCCGGCTCAGCGCAGGGAGGCCCAGAGGTCGTCCGCCGCCGGCTCGCGGGCGACGACCCGGTTGGGGTCGGAGGGTGCCGTGACGACCGGCATGGTCACCGTCCGCACCCGGTCGGCGGTCAGTCCCTTCAGGCTCCGGCCGAGGCTCACCAGCTCGTTCAGGGAGTTCAGGCCGGTGTCGGTGGTGAGGCTCGTGGTGACGGCGTCGGCGACCTGGTACAGCCGGGCCGGGTCGGAGAGCAGGCCGGCACCGGCCATCTGCTCCAGCAGGGCCTTGACCAGCGTCTGCTGGAGCCCTATGCGGCCCAGGTCGCTGCCGTCGCCTATGCCGTGCCGGGTGCGGGCGAGGGCGAGGGCCTGCTTGCCGTCGAGGTGGTGGGTGCCGGCCTTGAGGCGCAGGTGGCTCTTGTCGTCGTCGATGTCCTGGCCGGTGGTGACGTCGACCCCGCCGAGCGCGTCGACCAGCTTGGCGAAGCCGGAGAAGTCGATCTCCAGGTAGTGGTCCATGCGGACCCCGGTGAGGGTCTCGACGGTCTTCACCGCGCACACCGGGCCGCCCACCGCGTAGGCGCTGTTGAACATGGCGCCGTACGCCGGTGCCGTGCTGCCGCCGGAGGTGAGCGGGCAGGAGGGGCGGGTGACGAGGGTGTCGCGCGGGATGCTGACGACGGTGGCCTTCGTCCGGCCCGCGTCGATGTGCACGACCATCGCGGTGTCGGACCGGGCTCCGCCGCTGTCGCCGCCGCCCAGCTCCTGGTTGTCCTTGCCGCTGCGCGAGTCCGAGCCGAGGACCAGGATGTTGAGGGAGCCGGTGGGCAGCGGGGAGGCGTCCGCCGGGGCGGTCGCGGACGGGGTGAGCGCGGCCCTGGCCGGCCGGTCGTCGCCGAGTGCGCTGTCGATGTCGACGCTTCGGATGTTGTGGTCGAGATGCCAGTAGGCCCAGCCGGCCGCCGCCACGCCCAGCACCAGGGCGCCCGTCAGAGTGAGGCCGGCGATCCTCAGCGCTCTCGATCGCCGGCCCGCCTGTCTGCCCGCGTCGCCTTGCTCCTCGTGTCGCGTCACGGCAGGAACATACGTCCGAATGATGAGGGGGCTGTTACGGAGGCCGGTCAGAACCGGTTTTCTTGGGAAATTCTCATCCTGGCGGCACCGAACCGCCGTCCGTCACCAACCGCCGTCCGGCACCGACCCGTTGGAGAGGGCTCCGTCCGCACGCACCGCTAGCCGGCCGGAGGCGCGTCCGTGCTCGACCGCACCACCAGGCTCGTCGCCAGCTCCACCCGGGTCGCCGCCCGCTCCTCCCGCTCGCTGCCCAGCTCCAGCACCAGCCGGGCCGCGGCCTCGGCCATCTCGGTGAGCGGCTGCCGTACGGTCGTCAGCGGCGGGCCCACCCAGCGGGCCACCGGCAGATCGTCGAAGCCGACCACGCTGAGGTCCTCCGGGACGCGCAGGCCCAGCTCACGCGCGGCCTCGTACAGACCGAGCGCCTGGAGGTCGTTGCCCGCGAAGACGGCGGTGGGCCGGTCCGGGCGGCGCAGCAGCTCCAGGCCCAGGCGGTAGCCCGCGTCGTGGTGGAAGTCTCCGGCCACGACGAGGGAGGGGTCGACGGGCAGCCCGGCCGTCTCCAGGGCGGCCCGGTAGCCGTCGACCCGGGCCCGGCTGCACATCATCCGGGTCGGGCCGCTGATCGCGCCGATCCGGGTGTGGCCGAGTTCGACCAGGTGGCGGGTGGCGGCGAGACCGCCCTGCCAGTTGGTGGCGCCGATCGACGGCACGTCCGGGCCCGGGTCGCCGGCCGGGTCCATCACCACGAACGGGATGGAGCGGCTGGTCAGCAGCGCCCGCTGGGACTCGTCGAGTTCGGAGAGCACCAGCACCACGCCGTGCGGGCGGCGGGCGGCGACCTGGTCGGCCCAGGTGCGGCCGGGGGTGAGCCGGCCGGCCGACTCGGACAGGACCACGCTCAGCCCGGCGTCCCGGGCGACGTTCTCCACGCCCCGGATGACCTCCATCGCCCAGGCGCTCTCCAGCTCGTGGAAGACGACGTCGATCAGGGGCGAGCGGGAGGCCTCGGCGCGGCGGCGCCGGTAGCCGTAGGCGCGCAGCAGTTCCTCGACGCGGGTGCGGGTCGCGGGGGAGACATCGGCCCGGCCGTTGAGGACCTTCGAAACAGTCGGAGCGGAGACCCCCGCCTCACGGGCGATCTCGGCGAGGGTCGCCGTCTGCGTTCCGGCGGGCTTCGAG
Organism: Streptomyces corchorusii; assembly: GCF_001514055.1. Taxonomy (NCBI): domain Bacteria; kingdom Bacillati; phylum Actinomycetota; class Actinomycetes; order Kitasatosporales; family Streptomycetaceae; genus Streptomyces; species Streptomyces corchorusii. The sequence continues at coordinate 439,917 of NZ_KQ948354.1, forward strand.
GGCTTCATGCCCGCGATCGTATCCCCGCCGGACCGCTTGACGAAGCCCTCGTCAAGCGAGAGCCCACCGGAAGATTCGAATGATCTAGCGAAACATTCGAGCATGGGTATCCCGTGCAACGCGAACACCCCGCCGCCGGGAACCCGGGGGCGGGGTGTCGAGTGGAGCGCCGGGCAGGCCTTGCACCTGCATCTCCCCGCAGGAAGCGGGGCGTCTTTCCTTGGACCACCAACGCACTGCGTCCGGACCGGTGTTCCGGCCGTTCGCTGTGTGATGATCATAGCGCAGTCGGGGCCGCTTCCCCAACTCAGTCCTCCGCCACCGCCTCGAACCGCCACCGGTGCACCGCCCGGGTCACCAACTCCGGGTCCGGCTCCGGCAGTTCGGGGAGCGGGGCGTCGTACGGCGCGTCCCACCACGTGACGACCAGCACCCGGTCCCGCGGCGCGCGGAAGGTCTCGCGGCGCAACGGCTCGGCGGCGAGGGGCTGTTCGCGCACCCAGGCCAGCAGGTCCGCGCCCCGGCCCTCGGCGGCCCGGGCCTCCCACATCAGGGCGACGGTCACGAGTAGAGGTTCTCCTTGCTGACCTCGTGCACATGGTCGTGGTCGTGGCCGGGCACGTGCGGGTCGGTCACCGGCAGGGAGGAGTCGGCCGACAGGTCCCAACTGGACGCGGCCCGGTTGCGGGCGACCATCTCGGCGCCGAGCGCGGCCACCATCGCGCCGTTGTCCGTGCACAGCTTGGGGCGCGGTACGCGCAGCCGGATGCCGGCCGCCTCGCAGCGCTCCTGGGCGAGCGCGCGCAGCCGGGAGTTGGCCGCCACACCGCCGCCGATCATCAGGTGGTCCACGCCCTCGTCCTTGCAGGCGCGCACGGCCTTGCGGGTCAGCACGTCGACCACGGCCTCCTGGAAGGAGGCGGCCACATCGCGGACCGGGACCTCCTCGCCGGCCGCGCGCCTGGCCTCGATCCAGCGGGCCACGGCGGTCTTCAGACCCGAGAAGGAGAAGTCGTACGCCGGGTCCCGCGGGCCCGTCAGGCCGCGCGGGAAGGCGATGGCCTGCGGGTCGCCCTCCTTGGCGTACCGGTCGATGACCGGGCCGCCGGGGAAGCCCAGGTTCAGCACACGGGCGATCTTGTCGAAGGCCTCGCCGGCCGCGTCGTCGATGGTCGAGCCCATCGGCCGGACGTCCGAGGTGATGTCCGTCGAGAGCAGCAGCGAGGAGTGGCCGCCGGAGACCAGCAGGGCCATCGTCGGCTCGGGCAGCGGGCCGTGCTCCAGCTGGTCCACGCAGATGTGCGAGGCGAGGTGGTTGACGCCGTACAGGGGCTTGCCGAGCGCGTAGGCGTACGCCTTGGCCGCCGAGACGCCGACGAGCAGGGCGCCCGCGAGGCCGGGACCGGCGGTGACCGCGATGCCGTCCAGGTCCTTGGCGCTGACCCCCGCCTCCTTCAACGCACGGTCGATGGTGGGGACCATCGCCTCCAGGTGCGCCCGGGAGGCCACCTCCGGCACCACACCGCCGAAGCGGGCGTGCTCGTCGACGCTGGAGGCGACCGCGTCCGCCAGCAGGGTGGTGCCGCGGACGATGCCGACGCCGGTCTCGTCGCAGGAGGTCTCGATGCCGAGTACGAGAGGCTCGTCGCGTGAGTCAGTCATTGATATCGGTTCCTTGTACTGAGGCGGAGCCCGCGGCCGAGCCGCTGCCGGGTTCCGTGGTCAGGCGCATCACCAGGGCGTCCACATTGCCCGGCTGGTAGTAGCCGCGCCGGAAGCCGATGGGGGTGAAGCCGAAGCGCTCGTAGAGCTTCTGGGCGGGCAGGTTGTCCACCCGGCATTCGAGCATCACCTCGTGGCACTCGAACGCGGTCGCCGCGCGCAGCAGCTCGGTCAGCAGCCGGGCGCCGAGGCCGGTGCCCTGGTGGTCGCGGGCGACGGCGATGGTCTGCACGTCGGCCAGGTCACCGGCGGCGGCCAGGCCCGCGTACCCGACGACCCGGCCGTCGGCGGACTCGGCGACGAGATAGCAGCGGGTGGCCTCGGGGCCCCGGGAATGGGCCAGCTCGGACCAGAACATGCCGCGGGACCAGGCGTCCTCGGGGAACAGGTCCCGCTCCAGCCCCAGGACCGGGTCGATGTCCCACCAGCGCATCTCGCGCAGTCGGGGGGGTGCCGGCTGTGTCACTTGGGGGTGACCACCTTGTAGTTCTTGGGGACCTGGGCGTCCGGCCGGCGCAGGTACAGCGGCCGGGGGGCGGTGAGCTCCTCGCCCGCGGCCAGCTTCTCCGCGGCGAGCGAGGCGAGCGAGGCGGCGGACACGTGCTCGGGCTCGTGGGCGCGCGGGAACGTGTCCGGGTAGAGCAGCGCGCCGGCGCCGACCGCGGGAAGGCCCGCGACCCGCTCGGCGATGTCGGCCGGGCGGTCGACGGCCGGGCCGGTCAGCCGGGTCCGGGAGTCGGCGTACGTGGCCCAGTAGACCTCCTTGCGCCGGGCGTCGGTCGCCACGACGAAGGGGCCCCTCTCGATGTCGGCGGCGTAGGCGAGGCCGTCGAGCGTGCACAGGCCGTGCACGGGGACGCCGAGCGCCAGGCCGAAGGTGTCGGCGGTCATCAGGCCGACGCGCAGGCCGGTGTAGGGGCCGGGCCCGGTGCCGACGACGATCCCGGTGACGGCCTCCAGCTTCAGTCCGGCCTCGGCGAGGACCCGGTCGACGGCCGGCAGCAGCAGCTCTCCGTGCCGGCGCGCGTCCACCTGGCTCGACGAGGCGATGACGTCGGTGCCGTCGTGCAGGGCGACGGTGACGGCGGGTGTGGCGGTATCCAGAGCGAGCAAGAGCACGCGAACAGCCTACGGCGCCCGCGCCGCCCGCAGGGTCGTCCGGGACGGACGGTCACCGACTGCTACGGTCTGTACGAAGTACGACATTTACACCGGATGACGGCACGAGGCAGAGGTGGCGCAGGTGGCAGGGACCAGCTCGGGGATCGTGGCCGCCCTGACCGCGGCGGCGCTGGGAACGGTCGGTTTCCTCGCCTACCGGGCCCAGGCGACCGTCCCGGCGGGCCTGGGCGCGGGGCCGGTGGCGCACGCGACGCCCACGTCCAAGGCGCCCCGGGACCGGCACCACCCGACCGCCCTGCCGAACGGCTCCGGAACGGGTGAACGGGTCGTGTACTCGGTGGACGACGACCGGGTCTGGCTGGTCACCCCCCGCAACCGGGTGCAGCGCACCTTCCCGGTGCGGCCGGGCACCGTCGACCCGCCGGCCGGCACGTACTGGGTCACGTCCCGCTCCAGCACGGCCACCGGCACCGACAGCGTCCCCATCGAGCACGTGGTGCGGTTCACCAGCGTGGACGGAGTGACCGTCGGGTTCAGCGCGCCGGTGAACGGCGGCGCGGAGGGCCTGGCGGCCGACTCCGGCGTCAAGACGGGCGGCATCCGGGAGACCCGGGCGGACGGGGACGCGATGTGGAACTTCGCGACGATCGGCGTGAAGGTCGTGGTGATCCGCTAAGCGCCGTGCCGGGACGCCCTGCCGGACGGCTGCGGGGCCGTCTCGGCCGGGCGCGCCCACGCGGCGTCGGCCATCTGCTCGGCAGGGCCCCGCGCCCCGTCGGGGTGCTCGGGCCGCGGCGGCCTGGAAACCGCGTCCGCCGCAGCGCAGGCCGCCAGCAGATCGCGCATGGACACCGGTCCCACTGTGGGCATGGACGCCTCCTGAACTGCGGGGGCGGACATACTTAGGCAGACCTAAGTACGGGCTGGGTACCATGTGACCACGCCCGGGATGTCCTGCGCAATATCTTGCCGACGGCTTGTCGGAACGTGTCGGCGGCCTCAGCCGGACAGCGGCTCCAGGTCCGTCTCGGACCAGCGTGCGCCCAGGCCGGTCACCGTCACGTGCCGTACCTCGTCCGTGGTGTCGCCGACCGCGCGGTGGATGACCACCTGGAGGCGGTCGTCGGTCAGCTCCTCGACCTTGCCCTCGCCCCACTCCACGACGATCACCGAGTCGGGCAGCGAGACGTCGAGGTCCAGGTCCTCCATCTCGTCCAGGCCGCCGGAGAGCCGGTAGGCGTCGACGTGCACCAGGGGCGGGCCGTCACCGAGGGACGGGTGCACCCGGGCGATCACGAAGGTCGGCGAGGTGACCGCGCCGCGCACCCCCAGGCCCTCACCGAGCCCGCGGGTCAGCGTGGTCTTGCCCGCGCCCAGCTCGCCGGTGAGCATCACCAGGTCGCCCGCGCGCAGCAGCTTGGCCAGTCGGCGGCCCAGCTCCCGCATCTGCTCCGGGGAGGTGACGGTCAGCTGGGTCTCAGCGGGGTTGTGCGGTGCTGCTGGTGCTTCCATAGCCACTTACGGTAGCCCCTGCGGGCACCGCACCCGCGCGGGTGAGCAGGTCGGCGAGGCGGTCGGTGACCACTTCCGGGTGCTCCAGCATCACCAGGTGCCCCGCGTCCGGCACGAGCACCAGCTCGGCGTCGGGCAGCAGGTCGGCGATGGCCTCGCTGTGCTCGCTGGGCGTGACCAGGTCCTGGACGCCGGCCAGCACGAGCACCGGCATGTCGCGGAAGCAGACGAGCGCCCCGGTCTTGTCGTGGTCGGTGAAGGCCGGGTAGAACTCGGCGACCACGTCGATCGGCGTCGACTCGATCATCCGCTCGGCGAAGCGCTCCACAGCCGGGTCGACGTCCCGGCCCGCGAACGAGTACCGCTTGATGATCCCGGCGAACAGGTCGGCGGTGGCCCGGCGCCCCTTCTCCACCCACTCCGCCTGCTGCCCGAGCGCCTTCAGCACCCCGGGGAGGATCCGGCGGACCGCGTTGACGCCGGCCACCGGCAGTCCGAAGTTGACCTCGCCGAGCCGTCCGGAGGAGGTCCCGACGAAGGCGGTGGCGACGACCCGGTCCCGGATCAGCTCGGGGTACTGCGCGGCGAGGGCCATCATGGTCATGCCGCCCATCGAGTGACCGACCAGCACCAGGGGCCCGTCCGGTGCGGCGGCGTCGAGCACGGCCTTCAGATCGCGGCCGAGCTGGTCGATGGTGACGGGCTCCCGGTCCCGGGTCTGGGCCACGCCCCGCCCGGACCGCCCGTGGCTGCGCTGGTCCCAGTGCACGGTCCGTACGACCCCGCGCAGGGCCGCCCGCTGGAAGTGCCAGGAGTCCATGCTGAGGCAGTAGCCGTGGCAGAAGACGACGGTGACCGGGGCGGGCGCCTTGCGGCCGAAGAGCCGGCGCCGGCGCGGCGAGACGTTCGGGCCGGCGTCGGGCTCGGCCTCGTCGACCTCGTAGTACAGCTCGGTGCCGTCGTCGGCGTACGCCTTGCCGGGGGTGCCGCGCAGGGTGCCGTAGGGGCCCGCCGCGTCCAGCGCCAGCCGGGCCCTGCGGCGCATTCCGCGCCCCACCGTCATCCGTTCGATGGCGACACCGGCCGCCGCTCCCGCGGCGAGCACGCCTATCGCGGCACCGGCGAGGCCGGTCGCCCTGCGCCAGCTCCCGGCCGCCCCCGCGGCGGAGGCGGCAGCCGCCGAGGCGACGACGTCCGCCACGACCTCCGCGCTGCTCTCGCTCACGTACCGCTCCTCTTCGCCGTACTGCAGTTCGCCTGGATGGGTGCCGCCGCGGAACGGGTTACCCGGGTTCTTGCGCGTTCACATGAATGCGCTCACATGGACGCGTGACTGGACGCGCTCACATGGACGCGTTGACATAGACGCGGGGAACGCGCGTTCCGATGCGCGTGACGATCTCGTACGCGATCGTGCCGCAGGCCTGCGCCCAGTCCTCGGCCGTGGGCTCACCGCGGTCGCCGGGCCCGAACAGCACGGCCTCGCTGCCCACCGGGGGCTCGTCACCGCCCAGGTCCACCACGAACTGGTCCATGGCGACCCGCCCGGCGATCGTCCGCCACTTGCCGCCGACCAGCACCGGGCCGGTGCCCGAGGCGTGCCGCGGGATGCCGTCCGCGTAGCCGACGGGCACCAGGCCCAGCGTGGTCTCGCCGGGCGTGACGTAGTGATGGCCGTAGCTGACGCCGTGCCCGGCCGGGGTGCGCTTGACCAGGGCCAGCGAGGCGCTGAGCTTCATCACCGGGCGCAGCCCGAAGTCCGCCGGGGTGCCCAGCTCCGGGCTGGGCGACACGCCGTACAGGGCGATGCCCGTGCGGACCAGGTCGAAGTGGGACTCGGGCAGCGTGAGGGTGGCCGGCGAGTTGGCGATGTGCCGCACCTCGGGCCGTACGCCCTGCTCCTCGGCGTACGCCAGCATCTCCCGGAACCGGGTGAGCTGGGCGGCGACGGACGGGTGCCCCGGCTCGTCGGCGCACGCGAAGTGCGACCACACCCCGGTGACGCGCACCAGCCCCTCGGCCTCCGCGCGCAGGGCGGCACCCACCAGCTCGGCCCAGTCCTCCCCCGGCTGGCAGCCGTTGCGGCCGAGCCCGGTGTCGGCCTTGAGGTGCACGCGCGCGGTGCGCCCCGCCGCCCGGGCGGCCTCGACGACCTCCCGCAGGGCCCACATGCCGCTCAACGAGACGTCGATGTCGGCCTCGATCGCCTGCCGCCAGGGTCCGCCCGGCACCCACAGCCAGCACAGGATGCGACCGGGCAGCCCGGCCGCGCGCAGCGCGAGGGCCTCCTCGGCCGTGGCCGTGCCGAGCCAGCTCGCGCCCGCCGCGAGGGCGGCGCGGGCACACGGCACCGCGCCGTGGCCGTATCCGTCGGACTTGACGACGGCCATCAAAGCGGCGCCCTCCGCCCGGGCGCGCAGGGCCCGCGCATTGGCGCGCAGGGCGCCCAGATCGATCTCGGCGCGGGCGCGCAGGGCGGCGGTCGGCACAGCTGGTGTCTCACTCATGGCACCCCCAGTCTCTCAGAGCCGCCCTGCGCGGGGCGGGGGCCGGGTCGGTCCCGCGGTGGAACCTCCGGCCGCCACCGGGCCGCGGGCGCGCGGGGGCGGGTCGCGCAGTTCCCCGCGCCCCAGGGAGTTGCAGCACCGCCGGCCACACCGCACCGCCCTGAACGGCGCCGGTGAACGCCCGCCAACACGAGCCGAGTCGGTCCCGCCATCACACCTCCGGCCGCCACCGGGCCGCGGGCGCGTGGGGGCGCGTCGCGCAGTTCCCCGCGCCCCCAAGGAGTCGCACCACCGCCGGCCACACCGCGCAGCACGCGGATGCGTGGAGCCCGGTCGCACGGTTCCCCCCCCCGGCCCCCAAGGAGTTGCAGCACCCGTCGGCCGCACCGCAGCGCTCAGCCCCGTACGTCCCTCCATGCCCGTGGGATGTGTGACGCGACGTCATGTGCCCCCGTGGGCGCGCCCTGCGCGGCGAACCGTCCCGCCAGGCCGTGCAGGTACGCCGCCACGCTCCCGGCGTCCGGCGCCCGCAGCCCCGCCGCCAGCAAGGACCCCGCCAGCCCGGACAGCACGTCCCCGCTCCCGGCCGTGGCCAGCCACGGCGTCCCCGTGGCGTTCACCCGCACCGGTCCGCCCGCGAAGTCGGCGACCAGTGTCGTCGACCCCTTCAGCAGCACGGTCGCCCGGTACACCGCCGCCAGCTCCCGCACCGCCGCCAGCCGGGCCGCCTCGACCTCCTCGCGCCGCACGCCCAGCAACGCGGCGGCCTCCCCCGCGTGCGGGGTCATCAGCGTCGGCGACGTACGCCGCCGCACCGCCTCCCGGTCGGCCAGCCGCAGCCCGTCCGCGTCCAGCAGCACCGGCACGTCCGCCTCCAGCACCTCGGCGACGGCAGCCGCGTCGTCGCCGGCGCCGGGCCCGACCACCCAGGCCTGCACCCGCCCGGCCTTCGCGGGCCCGGCGTCGGAGACGAGGGTCTCCGGGAAGCGTGCGATGACCGCGTCCCCGGCCGGTCCGACGTACCGCACGGCCCCGGCCCCGCCCCGCAGCGCGCCCGACACCGCGAGCACGGCGGCCCCGGGATAGCGGGCCGACCCGGCGGCGATCCCGACCACCCCGCGCCGGTACTTGTCGCTCTCCCCCGTCGGCAGCGGCAACAGCCGCGCCACGTCGGCGTGTTGCAGAGCCTCCAGTACGGCCTCGGCGGGCGGCGGTTCGAGACCGATGCCGACGAGCCGCACCACGCCCGCGTACTCCCGCGCCGGGTCCACCAGCAGCCCCGGCTTGTACGCGCCGAAGGTGACGGTCAGGTCGGCCCGGAGCGCGGCCCCCCGCACCTCCCCGGTGTCCGCGTCGACACCGCTGGGCAGGTCCACGGCCACGACGGCGGCCCGCGACCGCGCCACCACCCCGGCGAGCCGCTCGGCGTCCGGCCGCAGCCCGCCCTTGCCCCCGATCCCGACGATCCCGTCCACCACCAGGTCGGCTCGCAGGACCAGTTCGTCCACCGCGGCCGAGTCCGCCGTGGCCACCGTGCCGCCCGCCCGCCGCAAGGCCGCCAGCCCCCCGGCGTGGGCCCGGCCGGGCGTCAGCAGGACGGCCGTCACCCCGGCGCCGCGCCGGGCCAGCCGGGCCCCCGCGTACAGGGCGTCCCCGCCGTTGTCCCCGCTGCCGACGAGCAGCACCACCCGGCTGCCGTACACCCGCCCGAGCAGTTCGGCGCAGGCGGCGGCCAGCCCGGCGGCGGCCCGCTGCATCAGCGCGCCCTCCGGCAGCCGTGCCATCAACGCCCGCTCGGCGGCCCTTACCGTCTCCACGCTGTACGCAGTACGCATGGCACCGAGTCTGCCCCGTAACCCCCACCGCCCACACCCGGGCCGGGACCGGTCAGCCCTCGGCGACCACCACGGCCGAGGCCACCCCGGCGTCATGACTGAGGGACACGTGCCAGGCCCGCACGCCCAGCTCGGCGGCCCGCGCGGCCACGGTCCCCTTCACCCGCAGCCGTGGCTGCCCGGTGTCCTCCACGTACACCTCGGCATCGGTCCACTGGAGCCCCGACGGCGCGCCCAGCGCCTTCGCGAGCGCCTCCTTGGCGGCGAACCGGGCCGCGAGCGAGGCGATGCCGCGTCTGTCCCCGCTGGGCAGCAGCAGCTCCCGCTCCACGAACAGCCGGTCGGCCAGGCCCGGCGTCCGCTCCAGGGACGCCCGGAACCTGTCGATCTCGGCGACGTCGATGCCCACCCCGATGATGCTCATGCCGAGCACCCTACGACCCCGGTGACGGGCGGCGCGGCGACACCACGTCGGACGCCGGGCGCCGCACGGCCGCCGGAACGCGCGTTCTACGCTTCCGGCATGACGTCCTCGCATGCCTACCTCTCCGGCCTCTTCTCCCTGGACGGCCGTGTCGCCGTGGTGACCGGAGGCAGTTCCGGTATCGGGCGGGCCATCGCCGGGGCGCTGGCCCGGGCCGGGGCGAGCGTGGTGATCGTGGCACGGCGGAAGACGGAACTGTCCGCCACGGTGGACGAGTTGACGGCGGACGGCTGCCGGGCCGCCTGGGTCAGCGGTGACCTGGGCACCCGCGACGGGGTGCGCGCGGCGGCCGAGGAGGCCGCGGCCGTCTTCGGTGAGCCCGACATCCTCGTCAACTCCGCCGGGATCAACCTCCGCCCGCCGATGGGCGAGCTGGGCGAGGACGTCTGGGACACCACCATGGCGGTGAACCTGGACGCCCCGTTCCTGCTCGGGCAGCGGTTCGGCCCCGGCATGGCCGAGCGGGGCTTCGGGCGGATCATCCACGTCACCTCCCAGCAGGCGCACCGCGCCTTCGTGCAGAGCGGTGCCTACGGCGTCTCCAAGGGCGGCCTGGAATCTCTGGCCCGCTCCCAGGCCGAGGCCTGGTCGCCGCACGGCGTCACCTGCAACACCCTGGTGCCGGGCTTCGTGCTGACCCCGCTCAACAGGCGGCTTCAGTCCGACCCCGAGAAGGTGGCGGCCCTGGCCGCGCGCACGATGGTCGGCCGCAACGGCCTCGCCGAGGACTTCGCGGGCGCGGCCGTGTTCCTGGCCGCCCGCGCCTCCGCCTACATCACGGGCCAGTCGATCCACGTGGACGGCGGCTTCTCCGTCCACTGACGAAGCGGCGCTCGACGAAGCAGCGCTCGCCGAAGCCGCGCTCGGCGCAGTCCTCGCTCGACGAGGCCCGTCCCCTCACTCGACCGTGACCGACTTGGCCAGGTTGCGGGGCTGGTCCACCTCGTTGCCCCGGGCCGTGGCCAGCTCACAGGCGAAGACCTGGAGCGGGACCGTGGCCACCAGCGGCTGGAGCAGGGTGGGCGTGGCCGGGATGCGGATGAGGTGGTCGGCGTACGGGACGACCGCCTCGTCGCCCTCCTCCGCGATCACGATCGTCCGGGCGCCCCGCGCCCTGATCTCCTGGATGTTGGAGACGATCTTGTCGTGCAGGACCGACCGGCCGCGCGGGGACGGGACGACGACGACCACCGGCACGTCCTCCTCGATCAGCGCGATCGGGCCGTGCTTCAGCTCGCCGGCGGCGAAGCCCTCGGCGTGCATGTAGGCCAGTTCCTTCAGCTTGAGCGCGCCTTCGAGGGCCACCGGGTAGCCCACGTGCCGGCCGAGGAACAGCACCGTGTCCTTGCCGGCCAGCGTCCGCGCCAGCGCCCGCACCGGCTCCATGGTCTCCAGGACCCGCTCGACCTCCTCCGAGATGCGCGACAGGTCCTTGATCACCGCCTGGATCTCGTCGCCCCACTTGGTGCCCCGCACCTGGCCCAGGTACAGCGCGACCAGGTAGCAGGCGACGAGCTGGGTCAGGAACGCCTTGGTGGAGGCGACGGCGACCTCGGGGCCCGCGTGCGTGTACAGCACGGCGTCCGACTCGCGCGGGATCGTCGAGCCGTTGGTGTTGCAGATCGCCAGCACCTTCGAGCCCTGCTCGCGGGCGTGCCGCAGCGCCATCAGGGTGTCCATGGTCTCGCCGGACTGGGAGATGGCGATCACCAGCGACCGTCCGTCCAGGATCGGGTCCCGGTAGCGGAACTCGCTGGCCAGTTCCACCTCGCACGGGATCCGCGTCCAGTGCTCGATGGCGTACTTGGCGATCAGGCCCGCGTGGAAGGCCGTACCGCACGCCACGATGACGACCTTGTCGATCTCGCGCAGCTCGGAGGGGCTGATCCGCACCTCGTCCAGGGTCAGCGAGCCGGACGGGTCGATGCGCCCGAGCAGCGTGTCGGCGACCGCCTTGGGCTGTTCGGCGATCTCCTTGAGCATGAAGTAGTCGTACCCCCCCTTCTCGGCCGCCGAGGCGTCCCAGTCCACGTGGTAGGAGTGGACCTCGGCCGGGCGGCCGTCGAAGCCCGTGACCGTGACGCCGTCGCGCCGCAGTTCCACCACCTGGTCCTGGCCCAGCTCGATCGCCGACCGCGTGTGGGCGATGAACGCGGCCACGTCGGAGGCCAGGAACGCCTCCCCCTCTCCGACGCCCACCACCAGCGGGGAGTTCCGGCGGGCGCCGACCACCACGTCCGGATCGTCGGCGTGCACCGCGACCAGCGTGAACGCGCCCTCCAGCCGCCGGCACACCAGCCGCATCGCCTCGGCGAGGTCGGCGGTCGCCGAGAACTCCTCGGCCAGCAGATGGGCGACGACCTCCGTGTCCGTCTCGGAGTTCAGCTCATGGCCGCGCTCGGCCAGTTCCGCGCGCAGCACCGCGAAGTTCTCGATGATGCCGTTGTGGACCACCGCGACCCGGCCCGCGTTGTCCAGGTGCGGGTGCGCGTTGGCGTCCGTGGGGCCGCCGTGCGTGGCCCAGCGCGTGTGGCCGATGCCGGTCGTGCCGGCCGGCAGGGGCCGTTCGACCAGTTCCTTCTCCAGGTTGACCAGTTTCCCGGCCTTCTTCGCGGCGGCCAGCCCGCCGTCCGCCAGTACGGCGACACCGGCCGAGTCGTAACCCCGGTACTCCAGCCGCTTCAGCCCGGCCATCACGACATCGAGCGCCGACTGCGACCCTACGTATCCCACGATTCCGCACATGAGCGGCAGCCTACGGGCCGGCAACGATCCAAAACGGCCTCCGTCTGCCCGAAATCGGAAATTCCCACCGTCGTACGAAGGCCCGTGGCGGCCGGAACGGCGTGCGTGACGGACCCCACCCGCCGTGCCGTTCAGACTCCGTTAACAATGGACTGTGATCTCACCGGTCTCCTCGATGCCCCGGAGCGCCCACCGGCACAGGCCGGAGGCGACTCCCTACGTCGATCTCACCCGCGCCGAGTGGAGCGCGCTGCGCGACAAGACGCCGCTGCCGCTCACCGCCGAGGAGGTGGAGAAGCTCCGTGGCCTCGGCGACGTCATCGACCTGGACGAGGTGCGGGACATCTACCTCCCGCTCTCCCGGCTCCTCAATCTCTACGTCGGCGCCACGGACGGCCTCCGGGGCGCGCTGAACACCTTCCTCGGGGAGAAGGGCTCCCAGTCCGGGACCCCGTTCGTCATAGGGGTCGCCGGCTCGGTCGCCGTGGGGAAGTCCACGGTCGCCCGCCTGCTCCAGGCCCTGCTCTCCCGCTGGCCCGAGCACCCGCGCGTGGAGCTGGTCACGACGGACGGCTTCCTGCTGCCCACCCGGGAGTTGGAGGCCCGCGGCCTGATGTCGCGCAAGGGCTTCCCCGAGTCCTACGACCGCCGGGCCCTCACCCGTTTCGTCGCCGACATCAAGGCCGGCAAGGGCGAGGTGTCCGCGCCGGTCTACTCGCACCTCATCTACGACATCGTGCCCGGCGAGAAGCTCACCGTCCGCCGCCCGGACATCCTGATCGTGGAGGGCCTGAACGTCCTCCAGCCCGCCCTGCCCGGCAAGGACGGCCGCACCCGGGTCGGTCTCGCCGACTACTTCGACTTCAGCGTGTACGTCGACGCGAGCGCCGACGACATCGAGAACTGGTACCTCAACCGCTTCAAGAAGCTGCGCCAGACGGCGTTCCAGAACCCCAACTCGTACTTCCGCAAGTACACCCAGGTCTCCGAGGAGGAGGCCCTGGACTACGCCCGTACGCTCTGGCGGACCATCAACAAGCCCAACCTGGTCGAGAACATCGCCCCCACCCGGGGCCGGGCCACCCTCATCCTCCGCAAGGGCCAGGACCACAAGGTGCAGCGCCTCAGGCTCCGCAAGCTGTAGCGGTACCTGTTGGATGGGGGCATGCTGCATCTGCGCCTGATCACCCCCGCCGAGCGGACCGACGAGGTGGTCCGCCTGATCGAGACGACGGTCGGCACCACCCACCTCGTGGTCCTGCCCGGCGCCGCCCGCGACCCCGCCGGCGATGTCGTGCTGTGCGACGTGGCCCGCGAGGCGGGCGACGAACTCATCGCCGGGCTACGGCGCCTCGGCCTGGACGACACCGGCTCGATCGCCGTGGAGACCATCGACCTCTCCCTGTCCCGGCGGGCCGAGGAGGCCGAGGACGAGGCGCCGGGAGAGGGCGCGGACGCGGTGCTGTGGGAGGGCCTGACCGAGGCCACCCACGAGGAGTCGACGCTGTCGGTCACGTACGCGGCCTTCATCACCCTGGCCACGATGATCGCGGCCTGCGGTGTCGTGCTGGACAACGCGATCCTGATCGTGGGCGCGATGGCGGTGGGACCGGAGTTCGGCCCGCTGGCCGGTATCTGCACGGCCCTCGTGCGACGCCGTCCCCGCCTGGCACGGCGCTCGCTGACCGCGCTGCTGGTGGGCTTCGCGCTGGCGATGGCGGTGACGGTCGGCTTCACCCTGTTCATGGACGCCATCGGGCTCTTCCACCGGGCCGACCTGGAGGGCGAGCGCCCCAACACGGCCTTCGTGTACGCCCCGGACGCCTTCTCGCTCATCGTGGCGGTCCTCGCCGGCATCGCCGGCACGCTGTCCCTGACCTCCGCCAAGTCGGGCGCGCTGGTGGGTGTCGCCATCTCGGTGACCACGGTCCCGGCCGCCGCCAACGCGGCGGTGGCACTGGCCTACGGCGACACGTCCCAGACGAGCGGCTCGACGGCCCAGCTCCTGCTGAACCTGCTGGGCATCATCCTGGCGGGAACGCTCACCCTGCTCGCGCAGAAGTACTTCTGGGCGAGCAGGCGGCGGCGCCCCCGCTGAGGGCGGCGCGGCCGGAACTATCCGAGGGCCGACTTCACGGCGTCGGCGAGCCGCCCGGCGACCGAGCGGGCCTGCTCGATGTCGGCGGCCTCGACCATCACCCGCACCAGCGGCTCGGTGCCGGAAGGACGCAGCAACACCCGCCCGGTCTCCCCGAGTTCCCGCTCGGCCTCGGACACGGCGGCGGCGAGGTCGGCCGACGTGCGCACCCGCGACTTGTCCACGTCGGGCACGTTGACCAGCACCTGCGGCAGCCGCTCCATGACAGAGGCCAGCTCCCGCAGCGTACGGCCGGTCTCGGCGACCCGGGCCGCCAGCAGCAGCCCGGTCAGCGTGCCGTCGCCGGTGGTGGCGTGGTCGAGGATGATGACGTGCCCGGACTGCTCGCCGCCGAGGGCGTACCCGTGCTCCTTCATCTCCTCCAGCACATACCGGTCGCCCACGGCCGTCTGCACGAGCCGGATGCCCGCGCGCTCCATGGCCAGTTTGAAGCCGAGGTTGGACATCACGGTCGCGACGACGGTGTCGGAGCGCAGTGCGGAACGCTCCCGCATCGCCAGCGCGAGCACGGCGAGGATCTGGTCGCCGTCGACCTCCTCGCCGGTGTGGTCCACGGCCAGGCAGCGGTCGGCGTCGCCGTCGTGCGCGATGCCGAGGTCCGCGCCGTGCTCGACGACCGCGGCCTTGAGCTTGCCCAGGTGGGTCGAGCCGCAGCCGTCGTTGATGTTGAGGCCGTCCGGCTCGGCGCCGATCGTGACGACCTGGGCACCGGCCCGCGCGAACGCCTCCGGCGAGACCCCCGAGGCCGCGCCGTGCGCTTCGTCCAGGACGATCTTCAGCCCGTCGAGCCGGTTGGGCAGCACCGCGAGCAGGTGGGCGACGTAACTCTCGAAGCCCTCCTCGTACGACCGCACGCGCCCGACCCCGGCGCCCGTCGGACGCTCCCACGGCTCGCCGTGCCGGTGCGCGTCGTAGACCGCCTCGATCCGGTCCTCCAGCTCGTCGGCGAGTTTGTGGCCGCCGCGCGCGAAGAACTTGATGCCGTTGTCCGGCATGGCGTTGTGGCTGGCGGAGAGCATCACACCGAGGTCGGCGCCGAGCGCTCCGGTCAGGTGTGCCACCGCGGGCGTCGGCAGCACGCCGACGCGCAGGACGTCCACGCCCGCGCTGGCCAGGCCGGCGACCACCGCGGCTTCCAGGAACTCCCCGGACGCGCGCGGGTCCCGTCCGACCACCGCCGTCGGCTTGTGACCCTCGAAGGTGCCCGCCTCGGCCAGCACGTGCGCCGCGGCGACGGAGAGGCCGAGCGCCATCTCGGCCGTCAGATCCGCGTTGGCGACACCGCGCACGCCGTCCGTGCCGAAGAGTCGTCCCACTTGTCCTCCTGAGGAAGCGTCCTTGCTGCCGGGATGATGGCAGACGCCATGACATCCGATCACACAAGCCTTTGAGCGTCTTGTGTCGTTATACGCCCTTGGCGGGGATAAACGAACGCCCCGACGGCACAAGTGGCGTGCCGCCGGGGCGTTCGGAGTACGAGCAGGCAGCTGCTGATTAGCGCTTGCTGTACTGCGGGGCCTTGCGGGCCTTCTTCAGACCGGCCTTCTTCCGCTCGACCGCGCGGTCGTCGCGGCGCAGGAAGCCGGCCTTCTTCAGCGGGCCACGGTTGTTGTCGACGTCGGCCTCGTTCAGCGCACGGGCGACACCGAGGCGGAGCGCACCGGCCTGGCCGGAGACACCGCCACCCGCGATGCGGGCGATGACGTCGTAACGGCCGTCGAGCTCCAGGACCTTGAACGGCTCGTTGACTTCCTGCTGGTGCACCTTGTTCGGGAAGTAGTCCTCAAGGGTGCGACCGTTGATCTTCCACTTGCCGGTGCCCGGGACGATCCGGACGCGGGCGATGGCGTTCTTGCGGCGGCCCAGGCCGGCGGCCGGCTGCGGCTCGCCGAAGCGGGAGGCCAGGGACTCCGAGGTGTACTCGCCCTCGACGGGGACCTCGGACTCGGTGGTGTAGCTGTCGATGTCAAGCTCTTCGAGCGGCTGCTCGGCAGTGGTCTCGGCCACGATTCTCCTCAGATTCTCTTCAGTCTTAGGGGGTGGCCGGACTTACTGCGCGACCTGGGTGATCTCGAACGGCACCGGCTGCTGGGCGGCGTGCGGGTGCTGGTCACCCTTGTAGACCTTCAGCTTCGAGAGCATCTGACGGCCCAGGGAGTTCTTGGGGAGCATGCCCTTGACGGCCTTCTCGATGGCCTTCTCAGGGTTCTTGTCGAGCAGCTCGTCGTAGCGGACGGAGCGCAGACCACCCGGGTAACCGGAGTGGCGGTACGCCATCTTCTGGGTCCGCTTGTTGCCGGACAGGTGCACCTTGTCGGCGTTGATGATGATGACGAAGTCACCAGCGTCGACGTGCGGCGCGTAGATCGGCTTGTGCTTGCCCCGCAGGAGGGTCGCAGCAGTGGTGGCGAGACGGCCCAGGACAACGTCCTGAGCGTCGATGACGTGCCACTGGCGCGTCACATCGCCGGGCTTGGGGCTGTACGTACGCACGGTTCGTAGCCTTCGCTTCGAGTGAATGGTCCTAAACAAGGTCACCGAAACGATCACGACAGCCTTGACCCACGGCGGCGACGCAAACCGCGTGCGTGGGGTCGCTGGTCATCGGCCCGGTGGACCGGTGTAAGGGCCCGTCCCGTGAGAATGAGCAAGCCAATACACAACGAAGAAGTAGGTTACCGGGCAGCCCCCGGACGGGTCAAAACGAGGCAGGCCGACAGAGGGACCCCGCACCACCGGCCCCCCCGTCTAAGATGCGCCCCATGAGTTACGGGCAGGGGGGACCCCAGTCTCAATGGGATCCCTGGAAACCGAATTCCCAGCAGCCGTGGAACAGCGGATCCGACGACGGGACCCCCGACTGGGCCGCGCTCGCCGAGGCCTCGGAGACGCGGAACAAGCGGCGCAAGCTGCTGTTCATAGCCGGCGGCGCGCTCGCCACCGTCGCGATAGGCACCGCGGTCGCCATGGCCGTCGTCTCCGCGAACGGCGGTGACCCGCAGGCCGGTCCCAGCAACCTGCCCGCCAGCGGATCGCTGCCCGGCACGGGCACCGCGACGCCGTCCTTCGCGCCCACCAGCGCGCCGCCGCCGCTGGACCCCACGGACTTCATATCCAGCGCCAAGAAGGACACCGCCCCGCTGAGCCCGGACACCCTGTTCCCGGGCACGCAGCTCACCATGGGCGGCACGGTGTACAAGAAGGGCCCGACGGCCGACACCGAGAGCTGTGCCACCGCCGCCGGCGGCACCCTCCCCAAGATCCTCACCGGCAACGGCTGCACCCGCCTGATGCGCGTGACCTACACGAACGGCGGCATCGCGGTCACCGTCGGCGTCGCCGTCTTCGACGACGCGGACCGGGCCGCCAAGGCCAAGGGCCAGACCGACGACCGGAGCATCGTGCGCTCGCTGTTCGGCAAGGGCGTCAAGCCCTTCTGCGACGGCGCCTTCTGCCGCTCGACGAGGAACGCCTACGGCCGCTACGCCTACTTCACGATCTCCGGCTTCACCAGCGGCAAGGACGTCACGACCAAGGACACCAAGGTGTTCGCCGCCGGCAACGACCTCGCCCAGTTCACCGCCAACCAGATCCACCGCCGCGGCCAGGTCCAGGCCTCGGCCGCCGCCCGGTAGCCGGGCGCGCGCCTACTGCCGCTTCAGCCGGAGCCGCAGCGGCACCACGGCCGACTCCAGCTGGGTGCGCAGGGTCATCTTGGAGGCACCCTCCGTCCGCTCGGCGAACCGGATCGGGATCTCCACGGCCGTGTGCCCGGCGCGTACGGCCTTGTACTTCAGCTCCACCTGGAAGCTGTAGCCCGCGCTGTCCAGGGACGACAGGTCCACGTCCCGGAGCGTCGCCGCCGACCACAGGTTGAAGCCGGCCGTGATGTCCTGGATCTCGGTGCCGAGCACGGCGCGCGCGTACCGGTTGGCGAAGCGGGACAGCAGGACCCGGTGCGCGCCCCACCGCTCGTCCAGCGAGCCGCCCTCGACGTACCGGCTGCCCACGACGAGACCGGCGCCGGAGGCGAGGGCCGCCTCCAGCATGCGGGGCACGGCCTCCACCGGGTGGCTGCCGTCGGCGTCCATCTGGACGACGTACGCGGCGCCCTCCGCCAGCGCGGCGGACATCCCGGCCGTGTACGCCCGTCCCAGCCCGTCCTTCTCGGTGCGGTGCAGCACGCTCATCCGGCGCCGCCCGCCGCTGTTGTACTCCGCCGCCAGCTCCTCGGCGATCCGCCCGGTGCCGTCCGGGCTGGAGTCGTCGACGACCTTCAGGTGCAGCCCGTCCAGCGGCAGCCCCAGCACCGCCTCGGCCATCCCCGGCAGGTTCGCCGCCTCGTTGTACGTCGGCATCACCACGGTGACCGGCAGCTCGTCCTGTGCCATCAGTGTCCCTCCCCTGCGGGCGCCGGAGTGCCCAGCGCCCGAAACCGCCAGCCCGCCGCGGCCCAGCGGTCCGGGTCGAGCACCCCTCGGCCGTCCACGATCCGGGGGCGGGCCACCAGCGCCGCGGCCCGTTCCGGGTCGATCTCCCGGAACTGCGGCCACTCGGTCAGGTGCAGCACCAGGTCGGCCCCGCGCAGCGCGTCCTCCAGGCCCAGCGCGTACCCGAGCGACGGGAACGCCTTGCGGGCATTGTCCATCGCCTCGGGGTCGTGCACGGTGACGTCGGCGCCCTCCAGCCGCAGCCGGGCCGCCACGGCCAGCGCCGGCGAGTCCCGGATGTCGTCGGAGCCGGGCTTGAAGGCGGCACCGAGGACGGTGACCCGGGCGCCGCGCACGTCCGACCCGCACAGCTCTCGGGCCAGCTCCACCACCCGGTCCCGGCGCCGCATGTTGATCGCGTCGACCTCGCGCAGGAAGGTCAGCGGGACGCCCAGCTCGTCGGCGCGGTGCGCGAAGGCGCGGATGTCCTTGGGCAGGCAGCCGCCGCCGAAGCCGATCCCGGCGCGCAGGAACTTCGGGCCGATCCGGTCGTCGTGGCCCAGTGCCTCGGCGAGGGTGCGCACATCGCCGCCGGCCGCCTCGCAGACCTCGGCCATCGCGTTGATGAAGGAGATCTTGGTGGCGAGGAAGGCGTTGGCGGCCGTCTTGACCAGCTCGGCGGTCGGGAAGTCGGCGGTGACGAGCGGGGTGCCGGCGGCGAGGACCGGCGCGTAGACCGCGCGGAGGACCGTCTCGGCTCGGGCGCTTTCCACGCCGAACACGAGCCGGTCCGGCCGCAGCGTGTCCTCGACCGCGAAGCCCTCGCGCAGGAACTCCGGGTTCCACGCGACCTCGGTGGCGTGGTTCCGCGCCAGCCGCTGCGCCGTGCCGACGGGCACGGTGGACTTGCCCACGACCAGCGCGCCGGGCGCCGCGTGCGCGGCCAGGGCGGCGAAGGCGGCGTCGACGTGGCGGAGGTCGGCGGCGCCGGAGTCCGCGCGCTGCGGGGTGCCGACGCACACGAAGTGCACCTCGCCGAAGGCACCGGCCTCGGCGAAGGAGGTGGTGAAGCGCAGCCGGCCGCTCGCGGTGTGCTTCGCGACCAGCTCGGGCAGTCCGGGCTCGTGGAAGGGCACGCGGCCGGCGCTCAGCGCGGCGACCTTCTCCGGGTCGACGTCGACGCCGAGCACGTCATGGCCGAGTTCCGCCATGCAGGCGGCGTGGGTGGCACCGAGGTAGCCGGTGCCGATGACGGTGAGCCGCAAGGGAACGGCCTTTCTTGCTTCGGGTGCTTCGGGTGCGTCAGGCGGTCTTGACCCAGATGCGGTAGTGGCCGGTGCCGCTGGAGTTGCGGAAGGGCAGGTCGGCGAGGAGCCGGTAGTGCGCATTGCCCTTGACCGCGTCCGCGACGACGGCGTCCACCCGCGGGTTGGTGAGACCGTCCAGGACGATCAGGTCGAACTCGCCGTCGCGCAGCGCCGCGCGGTAGGCGGCGTCACCCTTGTGGTACGTGCCCTTCCGGTCCGTGTACTCCAGCGCGAAGACGCCCTGCCACTGCCGGTGGCTGGTCTTGTCGCGCAGGTAGTAGACGGGCACCTCGGGCGTCGAGGCGAGGTAGTGGCCCTTGCGGTCCACGTGGGAGTCGATGACCTGGATCATCTTCGAGGAGTCGGGCCAGACGCCGAAGCGCCAGTCCGCCTGCTGGATGCCGAGGCAGAGCGTCGCCGTCCACAGCATGATGCCGAGCTGGGGGTAGCGGAAGTGCGCCCCGATCAGCCGGGTCACGCCGACACCGGCCATCGGCGCGGCGAACAGCAGGCCGAAACCGACGTGCTTGAACAGCGAGACCACGGTCCCCAGGTGTATCTGGTAGGCGGGTGCGAGCAGCGCGGTGCCGCACAGCACCAGCCCGAGCAGGGCCCGCCAGCGCCAGCCGGGGTTGCCGAGCCGCTGGGCGGCCGGCGACTCGTTCATCCGGCTGCGCCGCACGTAGGAGAGGGCGCCGCCGACGGCCGTGAGGAACATCAGGCCGCCCCACTGGGCCGACCGCTGGAGCAGGAAGGCGGCGCTGTCGGAGCCGTGGGCGCGGTTGGTCGTGGTCTGCCGCACACCGGCGAGCAGGTCGGTGCTGTACATGCCGGCCGCCAGCAGGGCGCCGATGCCGAGCGCGAGGAGCAGCATCCGCAGGAAGGCCCTGCCGCCCTTGTGCGGCCAGCCGGTGAGCAGGGCGAGCACGACGATGGTCGGCAGGTACAGGGCGGCCGCGTACTTCACGCCGACGGCGAGGACGGCGACCGGCGCGGCGAGCAGCACGGCGGCCACGGGGGCCCGGTCGGTGCGCACGACGAGCCAGGTGGCCAGGGCCAGCAGGAACACCGCGGCGGCGTCGTAGGTGGCGAAGTACCCCATGACGACGGTCGACTGGACCACGGCGAAGAGCGCCGCACCGGCCAGCGCGGCCCGCTCGTTGAAGAGCCGCCGGGTGAAGGAGTACAGCAGCGCGGTGGTGCCCAGCATGAAGGCCAGGCTCAGGACGCGGGCCCCGGTGAGCCCGAAGCGGCCGTCGACGGCGGCGGCGAGCACCGGGTACAGCTGCGGCGAGCCGGAGAAGTACGCCCCGTAGTCGATGGGCAGCGGGGTGCCGTGCAGCAGGTGCTGCAACTCGGCGTGTCCGGCGGCCAGGTACAGGGCCTCGTCCTGGAAGGCCGTGTTGGACAGCCGCAGCGAGAGCACCGCCTGGACGGCCAGGACGAACAGCAGCACTGCCCGGCTGACCCAGGCGCGCCGCCGGCTGGCGGCCATGTCCCAGCCGACCTCGGGCGTCTCGGGCACGGTGTACCCGGGCTCGGCGGGCGCCGCCGGCTCGGCCACCGTGTGCAGGGCGTACGTCGGCTGGTCGTCCTGCTGCTGGTACGCAGAGGTCCGGGGGTCGTAGTCGTAGCCCTGGGCGGCGTCGTACCCCTGCGGGACGTCGTGGGCCGCGGGTATGTCGTACCCCTGGGGCGCGGCATGGCCCTGGGGTGTCCCGTGGCCCTCGGCCGTCCCGTAGCCCTGGGACCGGCGCGGGGCGTAGCCGTCGGAGTTGAACCAGCCGCCCTGCGGGTCGTCGTCCGCGTACGGGTCGTACGGCTGCGGGACGTAGTACTCGGGTCGTGAACTCATGACGGCTTCCGTACGTCGAAGCCGAACCGGTCGTCGGCGGCCAGGCGCTTGAACTCCTTCAGCGCCAGCGGGCTCGCCTCCAGCCGCCAGTCGGCGCGCTTCTTGTGGTTGAACCAGATGAAGCCGAGCATGTCGTCGTCGGCCGCGACGCCCGCGAACAGGTTGCGGATGTCGGCCCGCCGCCGTTCGCCGGGCACGGCGCCGGTCTCCAGCAGCAGGATCGGCTTCTTGGTGAAGGTGCGGACCCGGTCGCGGGTGGTCCCGAAGACGCTGTCGAAGGAGTTGTCCTCGCCGGCGGTGAAGTAGCCGATCAGTCCGACCCAGTCGACGTAGGCGTCGCCCGGGTAGTACGGCTTGAGCTTCACGTCCGGGACCGGGTTGACGATGTTGGGCGACCAGGCCCAGATGACGTTGGTGGCGCCCGCGTCCACGAAGGTCTGGTGGATGTGCCGCCAGGCGGCCACGTACTGGGTCGGGGTCGCGTCCTTGGTGCCCCACTTCTCCCAGTGGCCGTTGAACTCGTCCGCGAAGTCGATCACCACGGGCAGGTTCAGCTTGCGGACCGCGGTCGCGTACTTCTTGATGTACGCGTCCGACTCGCCCGCCGCGATGTCGGCGAGCGGGGTGTCGAAGGGCTCCCAGGACATCAGCGTCAGCGCGCCCTCGGCCCAGGCGTTGCGCACCCCGGTGGCGTCGAAGCCGTCGCCCCAGCCGGCGTAGTACTCGACCAGGTTCGGCTGCTTGCCGGTCATCCTCGTGTACGCGTCGACGTTCTTCATGGAGATCGGCGCGCCGGGCACCGACGCGCCGAAGTACTTCTTCGCCGGCTTCAGCAGGGGGGTGACGTCGTAGGGGACGTCCTGGCCGGCGCCGGTCGTGGCGTGCGGGGCGGCGGTGCCGCCGGACGCCGGCGAGTCGCCGGAGTCGGCGCCGAGCAGCGAGCAGCCGCTCAGCGCGAGGACACCGGCGAGGACGCCGGCCGCAGTGCCGATGCGGAATCGTTTCGTCAGTCGCATCAGGCGGTCTCCGCCCCCGAGCGCGGCTGGACCAGGACCCGGCCCACGACCAGCGCGTAGAACAACCCGGAGGACAGGATCAGGGCGAAGTCCGGGGCGTTCATGGTGAACGTCCGGTACACCGCCGCGGTGACCCAGATCAGCGCCGTGCCGCCGCTCCAGGCCCACATGCCGATCCAGAAGCGCCGCGTCTTGTTCTTCTTGGCGCCGGAGGAACCGGTCGGCTGCCAGCCCATCCGGTTCTTGCGCAGGATGTCCCAGATGGCGAAGACGTGCGCCCAGCCGTACATCATGCGGGCCGCCCACGCCTCCAGGCGGTACGGCGCCTTGTGCCACATCGGGAAGACGATCGTGGTGTAGAGGATGCTGGGCACCACCAGGAGCAGGTGCTCGACCTTGAGCTTCTCCGGCATCATCAGCAGCAGCACGATCGGGATGACCGGGGCCGCGAAGGTGAACAGCGCGGTGTGGATGTAGTAGAAGAACCCGGACATGTAGCACAGCCGGCTCGACATCCTGATCTTCGCCTGCCAGAACTTGCGGCTGCCGAGCAGGCTCATCGAGCCCGAGCACCAGCGGTACTGCTGGTTGAAGAAGGCGCCCGCGGTGTCCGGGCACACCCCGGTGGACACCGCGACCGGGACGTACCTCAGGTCCCAGCCGAGCCCGCGCAGGTCGAAGCCGGTGTGCACGTCCTCGGAGTGCTCGATCAGGGTGGTGCCGCCGTTGGTCTCCAGGGCCGCCCGCCGGTAGATCGCGCAGGAACCGACGCAGATGGCGCCGTCACTGCCCTGCCGCGACACCTGCACGGACCGGTAGAACAGCTCCTGCACCGCGCCCGCGCCGCGCTCGATCCAGTTCTGCGAGTCGAGCACCCGGAAGTACTGCGGGGACTGGACGATGCCGATCCGCGGATCGGCGTCCATGTACGGCAGCAGCTCCTCCAGCAGATCGGCGCGCGGGGTGAAGTCGGCGTCCAGGATGAGGATGTACTCGCCGTCGGACTGGGCGAAGCCGAAGTGCAGGTTGCCGGCCTTCTTGAACCAGCCCCGGTTCTCCCGGGTGCCGTAGCGGAACCCGAAGTCCCGGGCCATCGCGGCCAGCTCCGGGCTCGCGCCGTCGTCCAGCACGAACGGCACGCAGACCCCCGGGTACCGGTCGGCCATCGCCCGCACGTGCCGCCAGGTGTTGTGCAGCACCTCGATGGGCTCCCCGCACACCGGCAGGAACACGTCGACGGACGGGTAGACCTCGGGCCGCCAGTTCTGCACCAGCCGCCGGTGGTGGGCGATGTCGAAGTCCCGGGTGAAGCCGTTCACCCGCAGCGACACCAGGTAGTAGACCACCGTGAACACCAGCAGCGGGGTGTAGATCCACAGCACCGGCGTGGACTGGGCCAGCTTGAACTGGCTCACCACCAGACAGCAGAAGCTGACCAGCGAGCTGATGGTCAGGATCCACAGGTGCCGGCGCGCGTAGGAGTACTTCTCCCGGTCCGTCGGCGGCAGCGGCAGCAGTCCGAGCGCGGGGTTACCGCCCCGCCCGGCCCGTCGCCGCCCACCACTGCGGCGCGCCGCGCGACGCCCCCCGGTCCGCACGGAACCCACTGAAGTCATGCCGTTGTCCAACCCCGGGCGTAACCGGCCGCCCGTCGACCCCCCAGCCAACCCCGGCCTCCCCTGTCGAACTTCTGGCCGGGAGGCGCAACTGTATCCGAGAGGTATGGAACGCGTAAGGGCTGGCAAGAGGGGTTACGTCCGGTAAGTCCAGACATGTGGCATAAGATCGACGAAATGCAACGTAACTAACAGGTTTCGCAGCCCGATGCTCCGGGAAGCGACCGCTTGTTCCGCGCCTCCTTGCTCCGGGCCGCCAGCAGTTCGTCGGCCGGATAGCCGACCTCCTCCAGCGTCAGCCCGTGCGGCCGTACGACATGCACGGCGGAGTCCCGCACCCGGGCGGCCAGCACCTTGCCGGGCCACTCCGGCCCCCGGTGCCCGTCCCCCACGAACAGCAGCGCGCCGATCAGCGACCGCACCATGTTGTGGCAGAAGGCGTCCGCGCGCACGGTGGCGGTGATGATCCCGTCCTCCCCCCGGACCAGGCTCAGCTCCTGGAGCGTGCGGATCGTGGTCGCCCCTTCCCGCTTCTTGCAGTAGGCGGCGAAGTCGTGCTCCCCGAGCAGCGTCCGGGCGGCCTCGTTCATGGCGTCCACGTCGAGCGGCCAGTCGTGCCACAGCACATGGCCGCGCAGCAGCGGGTCCACCCCGCCCGGGTTGTCGGTCACCCGGTACGCGTACCTCCGCCACACGGCCGAGAACCGCGCGTTGAAACCGCTCGGCGCCTCCCTGAGGGCCCACACCCGCACGTCCTTCGGCAGCCGGCCGGCGAGCCGCTTGAGCAGCTTCTCGTGATGCTCGCGCCAGACACCCTCGGGCAGGTCCACGTGCGCCACCTGCCCGCGCGCGTGCACCCCGGCGTCGGTCCGCCCGGCGACCGTCAGCTCATAGGTCTCCCGGGACCGGGTCACCGTCCGCAGGGCGTCCTCGATCTCCCCCTGCACGGTCCGCCTGCCACCGGCCTGCTTCGCCCAGCCGTGGAAGCCGGTGCCGTCGTACGACAGGTCGAGACGGACACGGACATGGCCGGGCTGTACTTCGTCACTCACGTACAGATCCTCTCAAGTACGCGAAAGCGGGCCCGCCCCGAAGGGCGAACCCGCTTCCCGCGTCAGGCAGAGCCTCAGGCGTCCTTGGACTCCTCGGCCGGGGCCTCGGTCTCCTCGACCGTGGTCTCCTCGGCCTTGGCCTCCTCGGCCTCCTTGACCGCACGCTTGGTGGCGGCCTCGGCCTCACCGGTCGCCTGCTGGGCGACCGTCAGGGCCTCGACCAGCTCGATGACGGCCATGGGCGCGTTGTCGCCACGGCGGTTACCGATCTTGGTGATGCGGGTGTAGCCACCGGGACGGTTCTCGTACCGCGGGCCGATCTCGGTGAAGAGCGTGTGGACGATGCTCTTGTCCGTGATGACCTGGAGCACCTGACGGCGGTTGTGAAGGTCGCCCTTCTTCGCCTTGGTGATCAGACGCTCGGCGTACGGGCGCAGACGGCGCGCCTTCGCCTCGGTGGTGGTGATGCGGCCGTGCTCGAAGAGGCTCTTCGCCAGGTTCGCGAGGAGGAGCTTCTCGTGCGCGGCGCTGCCGCCCAGACGGGCACCCTTGGTGGGCTTCGGCATGTTCTTTCTCCTGTGTGTCTGCCCCGGCCGTGTCAGGTACCGGGGTCAGTATCCGAGCAGGCGGTCGCCTGTCGGAGACCCCGCGCCCGCGAGGGGCGCGGGGAACTGCGCGACCAGCCACAGCGGGCCGGCAGCCGAAAACGGTCCGGCGGGCCCGAGCTCAGTACTGCTCGGTCTCCACGAACCCGGCGTCCGCGTCGTCATCGGCACCGAACGCGTCCGCGGCAGCGGTCGGGTCGAATCCGGGCGGGCTGTCCTTGAGGGCCAGGCCCATGCCGGCCAGCTTCGCCTTGACCTCGTCGATGGACTTCGCACCGAAGTTGCGGATGTCCAGCAGGTCGGCCTCGGAGCGCGCGACCAGCTCACCCACGGAGTGGATGCCCTCACGCTTGAGGCAGTTGTACGACCGAACGGTGAGCTCCAGCTCCTCGATCGGCAGCGCCAGATCGGCGGCGAGCGCGGCGTCCGTCGGGGACGGACCCATGTCGATGCCCTCGGCGTCGATGTTCAGCTCGCGCGCGAGACCGAACAGCTCGACCAGCGTCTTGCCGGCGGAGGCCATGGCGTCACGCGGACGCATCGCCTGCTTGGTCTCGACGTCGACGATCAGCTTGTCGAAGTCGGTGCGCTGCTCGACACGCGTGGCCTCGACCTTGTACGTGACCTTCAGAACCGGCGAGTAGATCGAGTCGACCGGGATACGGCCGATCTCCTGGCCCACCTGCTTGTTCTGCACGGCGGAGACGTAACCGCGGCCACGCTCGACCGTCAGCTCCATCTCCAGCTTGCCCTTGCCGTTGAGCGTGGCGAGGACCAGGTCGGGGTTGTGCACCTCGACACCGGCCGGGGGCGCGATGTCGGCGGCGGTGACCAGACCCGGGCCCTGCTTGCGCAGGTACATCACGACCGGCTCGTCGTGCTCCGAGGAGACGACCAGCTGCTTGATGTTGAGGATCAGGTCGGTGACGTCCTCCTTGACGCCCGGCACGGTGGTGAACTCGTGCAGCACGCCGTCGATCCGGATCGAGGTGACGGCGGCACCCGGGATCGAGGACAGGAGGGTACGGCGGAGGGAGTTGCCGAGGGTGTAGCCGAAGCCCGGCTCCAGCGGCTCGATCACGAACCGGGAGCGGAACTCGTCGACGACCTCTTCGGTCAACGAGGGACGCTGAGCGATCAGCATGTGTGGATCAGATCCTTCTTTCGTGGACGCCCGCTATTTGACGTCCGACGGAAACCGCGCCCGGAAAAGCGCGGGTACTGCAAGGGTACGGGCGGCACGACCCGAAAGAGCCGTGCCGCCCGCGACCAGCGACCTGGGAAGCGTCAGACGCGACGACGCTTCGGCGGACGGCAGCCGTTGTGCGGGGTCGGGGTGACGTCCTGGATGGAGCCGACCTCAAGGCCCGTGGCCTGGAGGGAGCGGATCGCGGTCTCACGACCGGAACCCGGGCCCTTGACGAACACGTCGACCTTGCGCATGCCGTGCTCCTGGGCGCGGCGGGCAGCCGACTCGGCGGCCATCTGCGCGGCGAACGGCGTGGACTTCCGGGAGCCCTTGAAGCCGACGTGGCCGGCGGAGGCCCAGGAGATCACGTTGCCGGACGGGTCCGTGATCGACACGATCGTGTTGTTGAACGTGCTCTTGATGTGCGCGTGGCCGTGAGCGACGTTCTTCTTTTCCTTGCGGCGCACCTTCTTGGCAGCGCCCTGACGTCCCTTGGGGGGCATCTACAAACTCCTAGAGGGAGGTGGTCGGTCCTACAGCGAAGACCGTGGACAGGTGTCCGCTGCGGACTACTTCTTGCCCGGCTTCTTCTTGCCGGCGATGGCGCGACGCGGGCCCTTGCGGGTGCGGGCGTTGGTGCTGGTGCGCTGACCGCGGACGGGCAGACCGCGACGGTGACGGAGACCCTGGTAGGTGCCGATCTCGACCTTGCGGCGGATGTCGGCCTGGATCTCGCGACGGAGGTCACCCTCGGTCTTGATGTTGTTGTCGACGTACTCGCGGATCGCGACCAGCTGCTCTTCGGACAGGTCGCGAACGCGGGTGTTCGGGTCGACGCCGGTCGCAGCCAGCGTCTCCTTCGAGAGGGTCCGGCCGATGCCGAACACGTAGGTGAGGGCGATCTCCACGCGCTTGTCGCGCGGGATGTCGACACCGGAAACGCGTGCCATTCAATGGCTCCTGGTGAATCTTCGGAGGTCTTCCACAGAACCGGCTCCCGGCCGCCGTACTAGGTACGAACCGGGTCCCCGGCCTCCGAACCGGGGGTGTCGAGCTGGGTGGCTCGGGCTCTGCGTATGAACATATTCAGCTCGCGTCGCGCGAAGACTCTGCGATAGAGGTGCAGAGGGTGATGGTCGTGCGTCAGCCCTGGCGCTGCTTGTGGCGCGGGTTCTCGCAGATGACCATGACCCGGCCGTGACGGCGGATCACCCTGCACTTGTCGCAGATCTTCTTGACGCTCGGCTTGACCTTCATGGGGTGAGGTTCTCCGGGTCAGTGCCATCGCACCGGGCGGGCCCGGGGCGCGGGCAAGATCTACTTGTACCGGTAGACGATCCGGCCACGCGTCAGGTCGTACGGAGACAGCTCCACCACGACCCGGTCGTCAGGGAGGATGCGGATGTAGTGCATACGCATCTTGCCGCTGATGTGTGCCAGGACCTGGTGGCCGTTCTGGAGCTCGACCTTGAACATGGCGTTCGGCAGAGACTCGACGACAGTGCCCTCGATCTCGATGGCACCTTGCTTCTTGGCCACGCTTCGCCCTTCGAATCGACTACCTTGATCGACTCTCAGGCGATCCCTGGGATTCCCCTGCGGGAGCATGCGGACATGCGGGTGCACGAGAGCCGACGAGTCAGTCTACGTCGGCGCACCCGGAAAGGCGAATCGATGAAGTCTGCCCCATCAGGGTGATCCCTATGCGAGCGGGTCGGGAGCGGCCGTGATGCCGTACTCGGCCAGCTTGGCCTTGCCGCCGTCGGGGGCGGTGAGGACCAGCGGACCCTGCTCCGTCAGGGCGATGGAGTGCTCCCAGTGGGAGGACCAGGTGCCGTCGGTGGTGATGACCGTCCAGTCGTCCGACAGGACCTCGGTGCGCGGGGTGCCCAGCGACACCATCGGCTCGATCGCGAGGCAGAAGCCCGGGACCAGCTTGGGGCCCTTGCCGCGCCGGCGGTCGACGTAGTTCAGCAGGTGCGGGTCCATGTGCATCTCGGTGCCGATGCCGTGGCCGCCGTAGTCCTCGATGATCCCGTACCGGCCGCCGCCCGGCTTGGGCTGGCGGCGGATGTACGTCTCGATCGCCCGGGAGATGTCGACCAGGCGGTTGCCCTGCTTCATGGCCGCGATACCGGCCCACATCGACTCTTCCGTCACCCGGGACAGCTCGATCAGCTCCGGGGCGTGACCGGAGCCCACGAACGCGGTGTAGGCCGCGTCGCCGTGCCAGCCGTCGACGATCGCGCCGCAGTCGATGGAGATGATGTCGCCGTCCTTGAGGACGACGTCGTCGGAGGGGATGCCGTGGACGACCACGTCGTTCACGGAGGTGCAGATGGTGGCGGGGAAGCCGCCGTAACCCAGGAAGTTCGACTTGGCGCCGTGCTCGGCGAGCACCTTGCGGGCCACCTCGTCCAGGTCCTTGGTGGTGGCGCCCGGCACCGCGGCCTCGCGCGTGGCCGCGTGGATGGCGGCTACGACCAGGCCCGCCGCCCGCATCTTCGCGATCTGCTCGGGGGTCTTGATCTGCACCATGGGGGGCCTGCGCTCTCCGTCACTCACATCGACTGGGGGTACCTGTACAACAGTACGGCCGCGGCGCCCTCGGCAGGGCACCGCGGCCGGAAGGGCCGGGAGCTACTTCTCGGCCTTCTCGCGCTTGAGGGCCTCCAGCGCCCGCCGCGTGATCTCGTCCACCGGACCCAGGGAGGAGATCGTCACGACCAGGCCCTGCGCCTTGTAGTAGTCGATGATCGGCTCGGTCTGCGTGTGGTAGACCTCCAGCCGCTTGCGGACGGTCTCCTCGGAGTCGTCGTCGCGCTGGTACAGCTCGCCGCCGCAGACGTCGCAGACGCCCTCCTGCTTCGGCGGGCTGTACGTCACGTGGAAGACGTGGGAGGAGTCGTTCCGGCAGATGCGCCGGCCGGCGATGCGCTTGACGACCTCGTCCTCGGGGACCTCCAGGTCCAGCACGGCGTCCAGCGTGATGCCCTCGGTCCGCAGCAGCTCGTCCAGCGCCTCCGCCTGCGAGACGTTGCGCGGGAAGCCGTCCAGCAGGAAGCCGTTCTCCGCGTCCGGCTGCTCCATGCGGTCCTTGGCCATCGCGATCGTCACCTCGTCGGGCACGAGGTTGCCGGCGTCCATGTAGGACTTCGCGAGCTTGCCCAGCTCCGTCTGCCGGCTGATGTTGGCCCGGAACAGGTCGCCCGTGGAGATGTGCGGGACACCCAGCTTCTCTGCGAGCCGGACGGCCTGCGTTCCCTTACCGGCACCCGGCGGCCCGACGAGGACGATACGCATCAGCGGAGGAACCCTTCGTAATTGCGCTGCTGGAGCTGGCTCTCGATCTGCTTCACCGTCTCAAGCCCGACACCCACGATGATCAGGATGCTGGTCCCGCCGAAGGGGAAGTTCTGGCTTGCCCCGAAGCCCACCAACGCCATTGTCGGTACGAGAGCGATCAGACCCAGATACAGCGAACCCGGCCAGGTGATCCGGTTGAGCACGTAGCTCAGGTACTCAGCGGTCGGTCGGCCAGCCCGGATGCCCGGGATGAAGCCACCATACTTCTTCATGTTGTCGGCTACTTCTTCGGGGTTGAAGGAGATCGCCACGTAGAAGAACGCGAAGAAAACGATGAGCAAGAAGTACGAAACGATGTAAATCGGGTGGTCGCCCTTGGTGAGGTTCTGCTCGACCCAGGTCTTCCAGCCCGACTTGCCTCCCGCGAACTGCGCCACGAGCGCCGGGATGTAGAGCAGCGAGGAGGCGAAGATGACGGGAATCACACCCGCCTGGTTCACCTTGAGCGGGATGTACGTGGACGTGCCGCCGTAGGAACGGCGTCCGATCATGCGCTTCGCGTACTGCACCGGGATGCGGCGCTGGGCCTGCTCGACGAAGACGACGAGCGCGACCATGACCAGGCCCACCGCGATGACGGTGCCGAACTCGATCCAGCCGCCGGCCAGCGTGCCCTGCTTCTTGATGGCCCACAGCGCGGACGGGAAGGTCGCGGCGATCGAGATGAACATCAGGATCGACATGCCGTTGCCGATGCCGCGGTCCGTGACCAGCTCGCCGAGCCACATCACGACGGCCGTGCCCGCGGTCATGCAGATGACCATGGTGATCGTGGTGAAGATCGCCTGGTCCGGGACGATGCTCGTGGCGACCGAGCAGCCGCTGAAGAGCGCGCCGCTGCGGGCGGTGGCGACCAGGCCGGTGCCCTGGAGGATGGCGAGCGCCACGGTGAGGTAGCGGGTGTACTGCGTGATCTTCGCCGTGCCGGCCTGGCCCTCCTTCTTCAGGGCTTCCAGGCGCGGGATGACCACGGTCAGCAGCTGAAGGATGATGCTGGCCGTGATGTACGGCATGATGCCGAGCGCGAAGACCGTGATCTGGAGCAGCGCACCACCACTGAACATGTTCACGAGGCCGAACAGGCCCTGGTTGCCCTGGGCCTCGTTCACACAGGTCTGGACTGCCTTGTAGTTCACGCCGGGGATCGGGATGTGGGTACCGACCCGGTAGACCACGATGATGCCCAGCGTGAAGAGCAGCTTCTTGCGCAGGTCGGGCGTCCTGAACGCCCGGGCGAACGCGGTGAGCACGGTGCCTCCTGCGACCCCCGCGCAACTGCGTCAAGGGTGACGGTCTGAGTTCGACGAATACGAAAAAGAACAGTGCAGGCCACCTTACCGGCGACACTGCCCCCCTAGGAACGACCAACCGGGGATACCTCATTGTGAGGTATCCCCGGTCGGGATCGTTTACGTCATCGAGAAGTCGTCCGAAGGACTCAGACGAGCTCGGTGACCGTGCCGCCGGCGGCGGTGATCTTCTCCTTGGCGGAGCCGGAGACGGCGTCGACCGTCACCTGGAGCGCCACGGAGATCTCGCCCTGGCCGAGGACCTTGACGAGGCTGTTCTTGCGAACGGCACCCTTGGCCACCAGACCCTCGACCGTGACCTCGCCACCCTCGGGGTAGAGCGCGGCCAGCTTGTCGAGGTTCACGACCTGGTACTCGGTCTTGAACGGGTTCTTGAAGCCCTTCAGCTTCGGGAGGCGCATGTGGAGCGGCATCTGGCCACCCTCGAAGCGCTCCGGAACCTGGTAGCGGGCCTTGGTGCCCTTGGTACCACGACCGGCCGTCTTACCCTTCGACGCCTCACCACGACCGACACGGGTCTTGGCGGTCTTGGCGCCCGGGGCGGGACGGAGGTTGTGGATCTTCAGCGGGTTCTGCTCCGCCATGATCAGTCGACCTCCTCGACCGTCACGAGGTGGCGGACGGTGTGCACCATTCCGCGGAACTCGGGGCGGTCCTCCTTGACGACCACGGTGTTGATCCCCTTGAGACCAAGCGACCGCAGGGTGTCACGGTGGTTCTGCTTGCTGCCGATGTAGGACTTGACCTGCGTGATCTTGAGCTGCGCCATGATTACGCACCCACCCCGGCACGCGCACGCAGCAGGGCCGCGGGAGCGACGTCCTCAAGCGGCAGACCGCGGCGGGCCGCGATCTCCTCGGGACGCTGCAGACCCTTCAGGGCCTCCACGGTCGCGTGCACGATGTTGATGGCGTTGTCGGAGCCGAGCGACTTCGACAGCACGTCGTGGATACCGGCGCACTCCAGCACGGCACGCACCGGACCACCGGCGATAACACCGGTACCCGGGGACGCGGGCTTGAGCAGCACGACGCCGGCAGCCTTCTCACCCTGGATGGGGTGCGGGATGGTGCCCTGGATCCGGGGGACCTTGAAGAAGTGCTTCTTGGCCTCCTCAACACCCTTGGCGATGGCGGCCGGCACCTCCTTGGCCTTGCCGTATCCGACACCCACGGTGCCGTCACCGTCGCCCACCACGACCAGCGCGGTGAAGCTGAAGCGACGACCACCCTTCACAACCTTGGCGACGCGGTTGATCGCGACGACGCGCTCGACGTACGCGGTCTTCTCGGCGGCAGCAGCGCCGCCGTCACGGCCCTTCCGGTCCCGCCGCTCGCCGCCACCGGCACCGCTTCCGCGGCGCTGGGGTCCAGCCATTGGATTACCTCTCTCTTTCCGCTAGCTACAAGCGGCTCAGAACTTGAGCCCGGCTTCGCGGGCGGCGTCCGCCAGGGCGGCGATGCGCCCGGCGTACTGGTTGCCACCACGGTCGAACACGACGGCCTCGACACCGGCGGCCTTGGCACGCTCGGCGACCAGGGCGCCGACCTGCTTGGCCTGCGCGGACTTGTCGGCCTCGCCGCCACGGATCGACGCGTCCAGGGTGGACGCCGACGCCAGGGTGTGGCCCTTCAGGTCGTCGATCACCTGCGCCACGATGTGGCGGTTGGAGCGGGTCACGACCAGACGGGGACGCTCCGCCGTACCGGAGATCCGCTTGCGGATCCGGATGTGACGGCGCTTGATCGCGGCGCGCTTGTAGGCGTCGCCCTTGAGGATCTTCTGCCCGTATGCCATGGCTTACTTACCCGCCTTTCCGACCTTGCGGCGGATGACTTCGCCCTCGTACTTGACGCCCTTGGCCTTGTACGGGTCGGGCTTGCGCAGCTTGCGGATGTTGGCCGCAACCTCGCCGACCTTCTGCTTGTCGATGCCCTCGACCGAGAAACGGGTCGGGGTCTCCACCTTGAAGGTGATGCCCTCGGGGGCCTCGACCAGGATCGGGTGGCTGTAACCGAGAGCGAACTCCAGGTTCGAACCCTTGGCGGTCACTCGGTAACCGACACCGCTGATTTCGAGCTTCTTCACGTAACCCTGGGTCACGCCGGTGATCATGTTCGCCACCAGCGTGCGGGAGAGGCCGTGCAGGGCCTTGCTCTGACGCTCGTCGTTCGGGCGGGTCACCTGGAGGGTGCCGTCCTCGCCCTTAGCGATGTCGATCGGCGCGGCAACGGTGTGGGTCAGCGAGCCCTTGGGGCCCTTGACCGAGACCGTCCGGCCGTCGATGGTGACGTCCACGCCGGCGGGAACCGCGATGGGGAGCTTGCCGATGCGCGACATAGCTGTTTCCTCCGTTCCCTTCTGCTACCAGACGTAGGCGAGGACTTCCCCACCCACGCCCTTCTTGCCGGCCTGCTTGTCGGTGAGGAGCCCGTGCGACGTGGAGATGATCGCCACGCCGAGGCCGCCGAGCACCTTCGGCAGGTTGGTGGACTTCGCGTACACCCGGAGACCGGGCTTGGAGATCCGCTTGATGCCCGCGATGGAGCGCTCACGGTTGGGGCCGAACTTCAGCTCCAGGACGAGGTTCTTGCCGACCTCGGCGTCCTCGACCTTCCAGCCCGTGATGAAGCCCTCCTGCTGGAGGATCTCCGCGATGTGCGACTTGATCTTGGAGTGCGGCATCGACACCGAGTCGTGGTACGCCGAGTTCGCGTTCCGCAGACGCGTCAGCATGTCTGCGATCGGATCAGTCATGGTCATGAATTGGCCTGTGGCCTTTCTCGCCGGGGTTTCCTATATGCGCCATCCCTCTCCCCGTACATGGACGGGACGGGTGCGGCGCGGGGACCTACGGCGTAGTAAGTCGTTCAGGGCGGCAGAGGCCCAACCCTCCTAGCCTAAGCCATGAGGGCAGGCGCCCCTGCCGTCCCGGTTGCTTACCGAGAGGTCCAGGAATCCCTAAAAGTCGGGATTACCAGGAGCTCTTGGTCACGCCCGGCAGCTCGCCACGGTGAGCCATCTCACGAAGGCACACGCGGCACAGGCCGAACTTGCGGTACACGGAGTGGGGACGGCCGCAGCGCTGGCAGCGGGTGTAGCCACGCACACCGAACTTGGGCTTGCGAGCAGCCTTCGCGATGAGAGCCTTCTTCGCCATCTCGCTCACGCCTCCTTGAACGGGAAGCCGAGGTGACGGAGAAGGGCACGGCCCTCTTCGTCGTTGGTCGCCGTGGTCACCACGGTGATGTCCATACCCCGGACACGGTCGATCTTGTCCTGGTCGATCTCGTGGAACATGACCTGCTCCGTGAGACCGAAGGTGTAGTTGCCACGGCCGTCGAACTGCTTGGGGGACAGGCCGCGGAAGTCGCGGATGCGCGGCAGCGCGAGCGACAGGGTGCGGTCCAGGAACTCCCACATGCGGTCGCCACGAAGCGTGACGTGGGCACCGATCGGCTGACCCTCGCGCAGCTTGAACTGCGCGATGGACTTGCGGGCCTTGGTGACGGCCGGCTTCTGACCGGTGATCGTGGTGAGGTCGCGGATGGCGCCCTCGATCAGCTTGGAGTCGCGGGCGGCGTCGCCCACACCCATGTTGACCACGATCTTGACGAGGCCCGGGACCTGCATGACGTTCTCGTACTTGAACTCGTCACGCAGCTTGCCCGCGATCTCCTCGCGGTACTTCGTCTTCAGACGCGGAGTGGTGGTGGTAGCCATCAGATGTCCTCACCCGTCCGCTTGGCAACGCGGATCTTGTTGCCCTCTTCGTCGAAGCGGTAGCCGACACGCGTGACGACCTTCTGGCCGTCCTTCTCCACGACCAGCTGAACGTTGGACACGTGGATCGGGGCCTCGGTGGTCACGATGCCGCCGGCCTGGGAACCGCTGGCGGTCGGACCGGCCTTGGTGTGCTTCTTGACCCGGTTGACACCCTCGACCAGGACGCGCTCCTCGCGCGGGTAAGCGGCAATGACCTTGCCCTGCTTGCCCTTGTCCTTGCCGGTGATGACCTGGACCAGGTCGCCCTTCTTGATCTTCATGCTTACAGCACCTCCGGAGCCAGCGAGATGATCTTCATGAACTTCTTCTCGCGCAGCTCACGCCCGACCGGGCCGAAGATGCGGGTGCCGCGAGGGTCGCCGTCGTTCTTCAGAATGACGGCGGCGTTCTCGTCGAAGCGGATGTACGAGCCGTCCGGGCGGCGGCGCTCCTTGACGGTGCGAACGATGACCGCCTTGACGACGTCACCCTTCTTCACGTTGCCACCGGGGATCGCGTCCTTGACGGTGGCGACGATGACGTCACCGATGCCCGCGTAGCGGCGACCGGAGCCACCGAGCACACGGATGCAAAGGATCTCCTTCGCACCAGTGTTGTCGGCGACACGCAGTCGCGACTCCTGCTGGATCACGTCTATCTCCTGATCGTCTGCCGGTTCCCGGCAGGGGCTGCCCTCTCAGGGGGAGCCCCTGCCGAGCCTGGCGGAACTGACCTGCGGGGTCTGCCCCGCAGGAATTACTTGGCCTTTTCGAGGATCTCGACGACGCGCCAGCGCTTCGTCGCGGACAGCGGCCGGGTCTCCATGAGGAGGACCCGGTCGCCGACGCCCGCAGCGTTCTGCTCGTCGTGGGCCTTGAGCTTGTTCGTACGGCGGATGACCTTGCCGTACAGCGCGTGCTTCACACGGTCCTCGACAGCGACGACGACGGTCTTGTCCATCTTGTCGCTGACGACCAGACCCTCACGGGTCTTGCGGAAGCCTCGGGCTTCGGTGTTCTCAGTCACGTTGCTCTCGCTCATCAGGCGCTCTCCACCGTCTCGATGCCCAGCTCGCGCTCACGCATCAGGGTGTAGATCCGCGCGATGTCCTTGCGGACGGCCTTCAGCCGACCGTGGTTCTCAAGCTGGCCCGTCGCCGCCTGGAAGCGGAGGTTGAACAGCTCTTCCTTGGCCTCGCGGAGCTTCGCCAGAAGCTCCTCGTTGCCCAGCTCGCGCAGCTCGGACGCCTTGGTACCGGCCGACATCACGCTTCACCTGCCTCGCGCTTGACGATCCGGCACTTCATCGGCAGCTTGTGGGCCGCACGCGTCAGCGCCTCACGGGCGATCTTCTCGTTGGGGTACGACAGCTCGAACATGACGCGTCCGGGCTTGACGTTGGCGATCCACCACTCCGGAGAACCCTTACCGGAACCCATGCGGGTCTCGGCAGGCTTCTTGGTGAGGGGACGGTCCGGGTAGATGTTGATCCAGACCTTGCCGCCACGCTTGATGTGGCGGGTCATCGCGATACGAGCCGCCTCGATCTGGCGGTTCGTCACGTAGGCCGGGGTCAGCGCCTGGATGCCGTA
Source organism: Streptomyces corchorusii (assembly GCF_001514055.1). Classification (NCBI taxonomy): domain Bacteria; kingdom Bacillati; phylum Actinomycetota; class Actinomycetes; order Kitasatosporales; family Streptomycetaceae; genus Streptomyces; species Streptomyces corchorusii. Next base: position 477,104 of record NZ_KQ948354.1, read on the forward strand.
CTCGCCGAACGCAACCTGCGTCCCACCCTTGGACATACCGTTGCGCTTCGGGTGGTGCTGCTTGCGGTGCTTGACCCTACGGGGGATCAGCATGACGGTCAGGCCTCCGTTCCGGTGCTCTCAGCCGGAGCGGCGGCGGGAGCCTCGGCCTTGGGGGCCTCGGCGCCGGCAGCCTGCTGCGGCTTACGACCGCGCCGCTCGCCACCGCGGCCACCACGGGCCGGGCGGTCGGCGCCACCGCGGGCCGGGCGGTTACCCGCACGGGCGGCAGCGTTCTCGGCGCGGACCTCGGCGATGTTCTTGACGTCGCCCTTGTAGATCCAGACCTTCACACCGATGCGGCCGAAGGTCGTCTTGGCCTCGAAGAAGCCGTAGTCCACGTTCGCGCGGAGCGTGTGCAGGGGCACACGGCCCTCGCGGTAGAACTCCGAGCGGGACATCTCGGCGCCGCCGAGGCGGCCACCGCACTGGATCTTGATGCCCTTGGCGCCGGCCTTCATGGCGGACTGCATGCTCTTGCGCATGGCCCGACGGAAGGAGACGCGGGAGGAGAGCTGCTCGGCGACGGCCTGGGCCACGAGCTGAGCATCCGTCTCGGGGTTCTTGACCTCAAGGATGTTCAGCTGGACCTGCTTGCCCGTGAGCTTTTCGAGGTCACCGCGGATGCGGTCGGCCTCGGCGCCACGGCGGCCGATGACGATGCCCGGACGAGCGGTGTGGATGTCCACACGCACGCGGTCACGGGTGCGCTCGATCTCGACCTTGGAGATGCCGGCGCGCTCCATGCCGGACGTCATCATCCGACGGATGGCGACGTCTTCCTTGACGTAGTCCTTGTACAGCTTGTCGGCGTACCAACGCGACTTGAAGTCGGTCGTGACACCGAGCCGGAACCCGTGCGGGTTTACCTTCTGGCCCATTACCGGGTTCCTTCCTTGCTGCTGACGACCACGGTGATGTGGCTGGTCCGCTTGCGGATCCGGTAGGCACGGCCCTGGGCACGCGGACGGAACCGCTTCAGGGTCGGGCCCTCGTCGACGTAGGCCTCGGAGATGAAGAGGCTGTCGACATCGGTGTGGTCGTAGTTGTGCGCGGCGTTGGCAATGGCGCTGTCGAGCACCTTGCCCACCGGCACCGAGGCGGCCTGCGGAGCGAATCGCAGGACGGCCTGGGCCTCCGTGGCGTCCATGCCACGGATGAGGTCCACCACGCGGCGGGCCTTCATGGGCGTGACGCGGATGTACCGCGCCTGGGCCCTGGCTTCCATGGTTGTCCCTTCAGTTACTTACGTGTCTGAATGCGATCCGCTACTAGCGGCGCTTCGACTTCCGGTCTTCCTTGACGTGGCCCCGGAAGGTGCGGGTCGGCGAGAACTCGCCGAGCTTGTGGCCGACCATCGACTCGGTGACGAACACCGGGATGTGGGTCTTGCCGTTGTGCACCGCGATCGTGTGGCCGAGCATGGCCGGGACGATCATCGAGCGACGGGACCAGGTCTTGATGACGTTCTTGGTGCCGGCTTCGTTCTGCGAGTCCACCTTCTTGATCAGGTGGTCGTCGACGAAGGGCCCCTTCTTCAAGCTACGAGGCATCTCAACCCGTCCTTAGCGCTTCTTGTTCGTCTTGCGGCGGCGGACGATGTACTTGTTCGACGCCTTCTTGGGCGAACGAGTACGGCCTTCCTTCTTGCCCCACGGGGACACAGGGTGGCGACCACCGGAGGTCCGGCCCTCACCACCACCGTGCGGGTGGTCAACCGGGTTCATCACGACACCACGGACGGTCGGGCGAACGCCCAGCCACCGCTTGCGGCCCGCCTTGCCCCAGTTGATGTTGCTCTGCTCGGCGTTGCCGACCTCGCCGACGGTGGCGCGGCAGCGCGCGTCCACCATGCGGATCTCACCGGACGGCATACGGAGGGTCGCCATGGCGCCCTCACGGGCGAGCAGCTGCACCGAGGCACCCGCGGAGCGGGCGAACTTGGCGCCACCACCGGGACGGAGCTCGATCGCGTGGATCGTGGTACCGACCGGGATGTTGCGGAGGGCCAGGTTGTTGCCCGGCTTGATGTCGGCCCCGGGACCGTTCTCCACGGTGTCGCCCTGCTGGAGGTTGCGCGGGGCGAGGATGTAGCGCTTCTCGCCGTCGGCGTAGTGCAGCAGCGCGATGCGCGCGGTGCGGTTGGGGTCGTACTCGATGTGCGCGACCTTCGCCGGCACGCCGTCCTTGTCGTGACGACGGAAGTCGATCACACGGTAGGCGCGCTTGTGTCCGCCACCCTGGTGGCGAACGGTCACACGACCGGCGTTGTTACGGCCGCCCTTGCTGTGCAGGGGACGGACCAGCGACTTCTCCGGCGTGGACCGCGTGACCTCGACGAAGTCGGCGACGCTGGCGCCACGACGGCCCGGCGTAGTCGGCTTGTACTTGCGGATTCCCATTTCTCAGTCCTCGTCCGATATCGGACGATCCGACCCGCTTACGCGGTCGGACCGCCGAAGATGTCGATACGGTCGCCCTCGGCGAGGGTCACGATCGCGCGCTTGGTGGCCGCGCGCTGGCCGAAGCCGGTGCGGGTCCGCTTGCGCTTGCCCTGGCGGTTGATCGTGTTGACCCCGGTGACCTTGACGTCGAAGACCGCCTGGACGGCCTGCTTGATCTGGGTCTTGTTGGCGTTCGGGTCGACGATGAACGTGTACTTGTTCTCGTCGAGGAGCGCGTAGCTCTTCTCGGAGACGACCGGCTTCAGCAGGACGTCACGGGGGTCCGTGTACGACTTGCTGAGCGGGGTCTCGACGGTGTTCTTGCCCTCGGTGGCGTGACGGCGCGCCTTGGCGACGCGCGCGGCCTTGGCGGCCTTGGCGGCCTTCGAGGCGATAGCGGGGTGACGGATAGCCATCAGGCCTCGCTCCCTTCGGTGTCGTTGGCCTTCGGGCCGGCGACGAAGGACTCGAAAGCGGCCTGGGTGAAGACCACGTCGTCCGAGACGAGAACGTCGTACGTGTTCAGCTGGCCCGGCTCCAGGATGTGGACCTGGGGCAGGTTGCGGGCGGACAGCCACGCGGCCTCGTCGGCGCGGTCGACGACCAGGAGCAGGTTCTTGCGCTCCGAGATCTTGCCGAACAGCGACTTGGCGGCCTTGGTGCTGGGGTTCTCGCCCTCGACCACGCCGGAGACGACGTGGATGCGGTTGTGGCGCGCCCGGTCGGTGAGGGCACCGCGCAGGGCGGCGGCCTTCATCTTCTTCGGGGTGCGCTGCGAGTAGTCGCGCGGCACGGGACCGTGCACGACGCCACCACCGGCGAACTGCGGCGCGCGGGTCGAACCCTGGCGGGCGCGACCGGTGCCCTTCTGGCGGTACGGCTTCTTGCCGCCACCACGGACTTCACCGCGGGTCTTGGTCTTGTGCGTGCCCTGGCGGGCAGCGGCCAGCTGCGCGACGACGACCTGGTGGATCAGCGGAACGCTGACCTTGGCGTCGAAGATCTCCGCGGGGAGCTCGACGGAACCGGCCTTCTCGCCCGCCGGCGAAAGGATGTCAACAGTGCTCATCGGTTACCTCAGGCCCCCTTGGCCGCGGTGCGGACCAGGACGAGGCCGCCGTTCGGACCGGGAACCGCGCCCTTGATGAGCAGCAGACCCTTCTCCGCGTCAACGGCGTGGACGGTCAGGTTCTGGGTGGTGACCCGCTCGTTGCCCATGCGACCCGCCATGCGGAGGCCCTTGAACACACGGCCCGGGGTGGCGCAGCCACCGATGGAACCGGGGGAGCGGTGCTTGCGCTGGGTGCCGTGTCCGGCGCCGAGGCCACGGAAGTTGTGGCGCTTCATGACACCGGCGAAGCCCTTGCCCTTGCTCTTGCCGGTGACGTCGACCTTGACGCCGGCCTCGAACACCTCGGCGGTGATCTCCTGGCCGAGGGTGTACTCGCTGGCGTCAGCGGTACGGATCTCGACGAGGTGGCGGCGCGGGGTGACGTCGGCCTTGGCGAAGTGGCCCTTGAGGGGCTTGTTCACCTTGCGCGGGTCGATCTCGCCGAAGGCGATCTGGACCGACTCGTAGCCGTCGACGTCGTTCGTACGGACCTGGGTGACGACGTTGGGGCCGGCCTTGACGACGGTGACCGGAACAACACGGTTGTTCTCGTCCCACACCTGCGTCATGCCGAGCTTCTCGCCCAGGATGCCCTTGATCTGCTTAGCCATTCTCAGCCCACCAGCCTCAGAGCTTGATCTCGATGTCGACACCGGCCGGGAGGTCGAGTCGCATCAGAGAGTCAACGGTCTTGGGGGTCGGGTCGAGGATGTCGATCAGGCGCTTGTGCGTGCGCATCTCGAAGTGCTCGCGCGAGTCCTTGTACTTGTGCGGCGACTTGATGACGCAGTACACGTTCTTCTCAGTGGGCAGCGGCACCGGGCCCGCGACCGACGCACCGGTACGGGTCACCGTCTCGACGATCTTCTTCGCCGAGGAGTCGATGACCTCGTGGTCGTAGGCCTTGAGCCGGATGCGGATCTTCTGTCCCGCCATGGCTACTCAGTAGTCCTGTCTCTTCTCACGCTCTGGAACCCGGTGGTTCCTGCTTCCTCGTTCTCCGACCCACGCGGTCGGGCGTGTCGCACTCCCGCTGACACAGATGCCCCTTGTTCGAACATCCCCGCGGGATTGACACGGCCCTTCCGGAACCGCGGACCGGGGACCTCGGGCCCACCGGGCGCCTGGCCGGTGCCGCGCCCACGCTTCCCGGAAGATTCCCGTACGTCCGTCCCAGTGCTGCCCGAGGGCAGTTAGGACGACGAGTACTGTGGGACTCGCTTCCGGTCCTCCCGGCGGGAGGCGCGCAGCATCAACACTCGACCGAGCAACTCGGACAGTCTGCCATATGGGGCAGCACCTCCGCCAATCGAGCCGAAGAGATTACCCCGAAGGTGACGTAGGTCAAACCGGGGTCGGCGTGCACGGCCGGTCCAGCCGCGCTACGCGTGCTCGTCCCCCGCCCGCATGCTCTCCAGCGGCCCCAGGTACAGCTCGGGCAGCCCGCCCGTGTCGATCAGCAGGCGCTGCACCACCACCGTCGGGTCCACCATCCAGACCTTCAGCCGGTGGACACCCGGCTCCGTCACGGTGTGCGTGGTCGCCGTCGCGTTGACGTTGTCCGAGGTGTGCCGGGCCCAGACCGTGTTCAGCGCGCCGTCGTCCGCGCCCGCCGTGATGTCCACGGTCCGGATCGGACCGTCGTCCAGCGAGACGCCGTAGCGCAGGCCGGAGACACCGGGGACGGCCGGGTTCCGGGGGGACAGGTGGGCCCAGACCGTCACCTCGCCGGGGGCGGACAGCAGCGTCACCTCGTACTCCAGGCGGGGTGAGTCGCCGCCCGGGGTACGGCTCGGGGACGTCACCGGCCACGGGGTCATGCCCGCGCCGGTCCGTCCGATGCCGTCGATACGGCGCCAGGGTCCGACCGCCCGGTCGTAGTGCCCGGCGTCGATCGCCACGTAGCCGCCGGCCTCCACGAAGCCCCGCGGCCGCACACCCGACGGGCGCTGAGCCACGCACCGCACCGGCACCGACGTCCCCGCTCCGCGCACCGTCAGGGTCGCCTCAGCGCGGTCGGCGGGCAGGCGTGACCAGTCCACCCGTACCTCCAGGCGGACCTGCTGGTCCACCCGGCCGCGCGGGCGGTCCACCCGCAGCCAGGGCGCCGAGACCGAGACCTCGTACGGGAAGGGCGTACGGCCCCGGTTGAAGATCTCCACGTACTGCTGGGGGCGGGTCTGGTACGGGCTGAACGGCGGCAGGGACGCGGCCGAGGAAGAGCCTCCCGGCCACCACTCCCCCGCGTCCTGCGCGCCGTCCACCGACACGCCCAGCTCCGCCGCCCCGGGCACGTCGATGCGCCGTACCGCCGGGAAGAGGACGTCGGGCAGGGCGACGTTGTCCTTCTCCGGCTGCTGCCAGCCCGCGTTGGGGCCGTAGCGGTCGACGTCCCCGTAGTCGATGTGGGGCTGGGTCTGGAAGCCCTGCCACTTGCCGTCGGCGACACGGGAGTTGAAGCGGTCGGCGAGGGCGAGGTCCTGGCCGAGGGCGGCTTCCGCCTGTGCCGCGCGGTCGTTGGTCGCGGCCCGGCCCTGCGCCGCGTACAGCAGGTTCGTGAACTCCGCTTCCCGCAGCGCGTACAGGTTCGCGGTCGCCGTGACCGCGTAGCCGGCCAGTTCGAACCACGCGTCCCGCAGCCGCTCCGGCAGTCTGCGCTCGACGCGTTCCGCGCGGCGGCCCAGCGCGCGCCACTCCTCGGTGACCCGCTCCAGTTCCCGGTGCGCGAAGTAGTACGGGCTCTGCCGGTCGTCGTACACGACCTGGTCGCCGGAGAGGGTGATCCGGCGGTTCAGCAGCTCCGGCTTGCGGCGGGCCTGGAGCCGGCCGTAGGCCGCCAGCAGCGACGCGATCTCCTTCGCCTGCGCCTCGCCGAAGTTCTGGCGGGCGTAGCGCTCCTCCCACGCGCCGAGGCGCTCCAGCGGCCAGGCGTCGGGGTTCCAGGCGTAGTCGAGGAAGAACTCCGTCGGCAGCTCGTTGCCCTTCAGGTCGCCGACGTTGACCACCCACAGGCCGTGGTTGCCGTAGGCGTGGGCCTGGTGGAGCTGGTCCCAGACGTTCCTGAGGTTCGCGGTGTCGACCCACTTGTAGTTGCGGCCGGCGCCGACGTAGTCGAAGTGGTAGTAGAGGCCGTACCCGCCGGCGCGGGGGCTGTCCGGGTGCTTGCGGATGTTGCCCCAGTTGTCGTCCGTGAGGACCACGGTGACGTCGTCCGGGGCGCGCAGGCCGCGGTCCCAGTAGCGCTGGACCTCCTTGTAGAGGGTCCACACCTGGGGGGTCTCGGCCGCCGGCCTGCCGGTCACCTCCTCGATGATGCGGCGCTGGTCGGCGATGATCTGCTCCATCAGTTCGATGCCGTCGCCGTCGGGCAGGCCGGTGTCGCCGTTGCCGCGCATGCCGAGGGTGACGACGCCCTCGAAGCCCTGGTCGACCATGCGCTGGATGCCGGCGCGCCAGTACGCGCGGACCGCCTCCGGGTTGCGGCGGTACGACCACTCCCCCGTGCCTCCGTAGGGGTCGGTCCCGGAGCCGGCGTGCCGGTTCCACTCCTCGATGCCCCGCATCATCGGCGCCTCGTGGGACGTGCCCATGACGATGCCGTACTCGGCCGCGCGCCGGTGGTTGTCCGGGTCGTCCTCCGCGAACGCCCGGCCCCACACCGCCGGCCACAGGTAGTTGCCCTTCAGACGCAGCAGGACCTCGAAGACCTTCGCGTAGAAGTCGGCGGTGAAGCCGCCCGGGTAGCCCGGTGCCTTCCCCTGGCCGAAGTAGGCCGGTGCCCAGGTGCCGAGCGCCGGGTTCTCGTCGTTGATGAAGACGCCCCGGTACTTCACCACCGGAGTCCCCTGGGTGAAGCGGCCGGGCTTCACCCAGACCGCGTCGCGCCGGGCCGGCGGTACGTCGTCCCACCAGTGCCAGGGCGAGACCCCGATGCCGTACGAGACGTCGTACGCCCCGAAGATCGTGCCCCGCGGGTCGCTGCCCGCGATGACGAACGCCCGCTCCACACCGGGCATCGGGTGCTCCACGACCGTCTGGAGCGAGGTCTCCCACCTGCCCCGCACGCCCGTGACGTCGAGCTTCCCGGACCGGATCAGGCCGTCGACGAGCGGGCTGCGGCCGATCGTGCCGAGCAGGACCGGGTAGCGGCCGATCGTCGTGCCGGGTCGGACGCCGGTCACCCGCGCGAGGTCGTCCCGGAGGTCCCCGGCCACCCGCACCACCCCGGGGTGGTCCTCCGCGCTCACCACCACGGGCGCGCCGACCAGGGAGAACACCCCGCCCGTGAACGAGATGTACGCCCCCGGGTCCGTCACCCGGAGCCCGTCCCCCGCGGCGGCGGACGCGGCCCCACAAGCCCCCACGGGCATCGTGGCCAGCCCGGCGCCCAGGACCGTCCCGCCGAGCACCGTCCTACGGCTGACGTGCGCAGACGACATACCTCACCCCTCCAGCCCCTCCGGCATCTATTTGCTCACCGGCATGACAAATAGTGGAGGGACGCGGGGGCAGGGGGAACGGGTCGTACGCGCCGAATAGTTTCGAAGCCGTCAGTACGCCGTGCCCGCGAGCATGAAGCCGTCCTCCGGCACCAGATTGTTGGCGCTGAGCAGGCTGCCGCCCAGCGGGAGGCCGAGCGACCTGCGCTGCGCTCCGATCGCCGGGTCACGCACCGACACGGTCAGGGTGTAGGCCGGCTGCCCGGTGATGGTGTTCGAGGAGTCGATCGGCGCCTGGAGCCTCTGCATCACGTCCCTCGCGTCCTGCCCGGGGCACAGCGCCTCCAGCGGCAGGGACACCTGGGCGCTGTCGCGCGTGCCCGACTTCGTGGCGGAGTCCCAGGTGACGGGCAGGCCGTGCGCTCCGCCGACCAGCCCCCGCGGGCCCTCGATCTCCACGGCGACGCCCTCGCCGCCCAGGGTCCGCGACAGCTCCAGCGATCCCTTGGGGCCCGGTGCGAAGAGCAGGCCGATGGTGAAGCGGCCGGGGGCGCGGGACGGCTTCTCGTAGCCGTAGGAGCCGAGGACGAGCCGCGGGCCGGGCACCGGGGCCGGGGACTCCGCCGCGGGGGGTGCGGACGCGGACGCGGGCAGCGGGAAGTAGTGGTAGCCCTCGGCCCCGCACCGGCCGCCGTCGGAGAAGCCGCCTCCCGGCAGCGCGATCGTGCGGGCCGGGCCCGTCACGGCCGAAGCGCCCCAGGAGAACAGGCCCTGCTGCCACGCCATGGCGATCACCACGGCCGCCACGGCCAGCCAGGGGACGACGGTTTGCAGCCCCGCGTGTATCAAGGTCCTCTTCCTCACCCGGAGAACCGTATGCGGTTACGGGTGGGACGTACGAAGAGGGCCGTGGACATACGAAGAGGCCCGTACGACCGGAGTCGTACGGGCCTCTCGCAGGTCGAGACCTTCGGGTCAGGAACTGACCCTCAAGCCATCAAGCCCGCAAGCAAGCGGAACTTACTTGACGATCTTGGTGACCTGGCCGGCGCCCACGGTGCGGCCACCCTCACGGATGGCGAACTTCAGGCCCTCTTCCATGGCGACGGGCTGGATGAGCTCCACCTTCATCTCGGTGTTGTCACCCGGCATGACCATCTCGGTGCCCTCGGGGAGGGTCACCACGCCGGTCACGTCCGTCGTACGGAAGTAGAACTGCGGACGGTAGTTGTTGAAGAACGGCGTGTGGCGGCCACCCTCGTCCTTGGACAGGATGTAGGCCTGCGCCTCGAACTCGGTGTGCGGGGTGACCGAGCCCGGCTTGATGATGACCTGGCCGCGCTCGACGTCCTCGCGCTTGATGCCACGGAGGAGCAGACCGACGTTCTCACCGGCCTGGCCCTCGTCGAGCAGCTTGCGGAACATCTCGATGCCGGTGACCGTGGTGGTGGTCTTCTCGGTCTTGATGCCGATGATGTCGACGGTCTCGTTGACCTTGAGGACACCACGCTCGATACGGCCGGTGACGACCGTACCGCGACCGGTGATCGTGAAGACGTCCTCGATCGGCATGAGGAACGGCTTGTCGACGTCGCGCTCCGGCTGCGGGATCGACTCGTCGACGGCCTTCATCAGGTTGAGGACGGAGTCCACCCACTCCTGCTCGCCCTCAAGGGCCTTGAGCGCGGAGACCTTGACGACCGGGACGTCGTCGCCGGGGAACTCGTACTCGGAGAGGAGCTCACGGACCTCAAGCTCAACGAGCTCCAGGATCTCCTCGTCGTCCACCATGTCGGCCTTGTTCAGGGCGACGACAATGTACGGAACGCCGACCTGGCGGGCCAGGAGCACGTGCTCCTTGGTCTGCGGCATCGGGCCGTCGGTGGCGGCGACCACGAGGATGGCGCCGTCCATCTGCGCCGCACCCGTGATCATGTTCTTGATGTAGTCCGCGTGACCCGGGCAGTCGACGTGGGCGTAGTGACGCGCCTCGGTCTGGTACTCGACGTGCGCGATGGAGATGGTGATACCGCGCTGACGCTCCTCAGGAGCCTTGTCGATGTTGTCGAACGGGGTGGCCTCGTTCAGGTCCGGGTACGCGTCGTGCAGCACCTTGGTAATGGCGGCCGTGAGGGTCGTCTTACCGTGGTCGATGTGACCGATGGTGCCGATGTTGACGTGCGGCTTAGTCCGCTCGAACTTCGCCTTCGCCACTGGGGTCCTCCTGTGGAGTGGTTCTGTACGCCTTACTTCATCGGCGCCAGGTGATCTTTGCTGTAAAGGCCCGGAACCCGGGGCAAACGCTCACGATTGCGGACGTTTGCCCCTGGAGGCTCCGGAGTCAAGCCTACGGCGTGTGAACGCGGTGCGTTACTCGCCCTTGGCCTTCGCGATGATCTCCTCGGCGACGTTCCGCGGAACCTCGGCGTAGGAGTCGAACTGCATCGAGTAGCTTGCGCGACCCGACGTCTTGCTGCGGAGGTCGCCGACGTAGCCGAACATCTCCGACAGGGGCACGAGGCCCTTCACGACGCGGGCACCAGCCCGCTCCTCCATGGCCTGGATCTGGCCACGGCGGGAGTTGATGTCGCCGATGACCTCACCCATGTAGTCCTCGGGCGTGGTGACCTCGACGGCCATCATCGGCTCAAGGAGCACGGGCGAAGCCTTGCGCGCGGCCTCCTTGAAGGCCTGCGAACCGGCGATCTTGAAGGCGAGCTCGGAGGAGTCGACCTCATGGTAGGCACCGTCGTGCAGGATCACGCGGACACCGGTCATCTCGTAACCGGCGAGGATGCCGAACTGCATGGCCTCCTGCGCACCGGCGTCCACCGAAGGGATGTACTCCTTCGGGATGCGGCCACCGGTCACCTTGTTCACGAACTCGTACGAGGTGTCGCCACCCTCGATCGGCTCGATGCCGATCTGCACCTTCGCGAACTGACCGGTACCACCGGTCTGCTTCTTGTGCGTGTAGTCGACGCGCTCGACGGCCTTGCGGATCGTCTCGCGGTAGGCCACCTGCGGCTTGCCGACGTTGGCCTCGACCTTGAACTCGCGCTTCATGCGGTCCACGAGGACCTCAAGGTGAAGCTCGCCCATACCGCCGATGACGGTCTGGCCGGTCTCCTCGTTGGTGTGCACCTGGAAGGAGGGGTCCTCCTCCGCGAGACGCTGGATGGCGACACCCAGCTTCTCCTGGTCACCCTTGGACTTGGGCTCGATCGCGACCTCGATGACCGGCGCCGGGAAGTCCATGGACTCCAGGATCACCGGGTTCTTCTCGTCGCTGAGCGTCTCACCGGTGGTGGTCTGCTTCAGGCCCATGACGGCGACGATGTCGCCGGCGCCCACCGAGTCGATCTCCTCACGCTTGTTGGCGTGCATGCGGTAGATCTTGCCGATGCGCTCCTTGCGGCCCTTGACGGAGTTCAGCACGGCGGTGCCGGACTCCAGGCGGCCGGAGTACACGCGGACGAAGGTGAGCTTGCCCAGGTGCGGGTCGCTCATGATCTTGAACGCCAGCGCCGAAAGCGGCTCGTCGTCGGACGGCTTGCGCTTGACGACCTCCTCCGGGTTGTTGACCGCGTGGCCTTCGATGGCCTCGATGTCGACCGGGGACGGCAGGTAGCGCACGACCGCGTCGAGCAGGGGCTGGACGCCCTTGTTCTTGAACGCGGTACCGCAGAACACGGGGGTGACGGTGGTGCCGTCGCCCTTGCCGGAGGCGATGGTGATCCGACGGATCGCGGCGTACAGCTGCTCCACGGAGGGCTCCTCGCCCTCCAGGTACAGCTCCATGATCTCTTCGTCGTTCTCGGCCACGGCCTCGATCAGCTTGCCGCGGTACTCCTCGGCAGCCTCGGTGTGGGTGTCCGGGATGTCGACGATGTCGTACATCTCGCCCTTGGTGGCCTCGGCGGACCACACGAAGGCCTTCATCGTCACCAGGTCGACGACGCCCTTGAAGTCCGCCTCGGCACCGATCGGCAGCTGCATGACCAGCGGCTGCGCGCCCAGACGGTCGGAGATCATGTCGACACAGCGGTGGAACTCGGCACCGGTGCGGTCGAGCTTGTTGACGAAGCAGATACGCGGGACGCCGTAGCGGTCCGCCTGACGCCACACCGTCTCGGACTGGGGCTCAACGCCGGCGACGCCGTCGAACACCGTGACAGCACCGTCGAGCACGCGCAGGGAGCGCTCCACCTCGACGGTGAAGTCGACGTGACCCGGAGTGTCGATGATGTTGATGGTGTGGTCGACGTCTTCCAGCGACCAGTGACAGGTGGTGGCAGCAGAGGTGATCGTGATGCCACGCTCCTGCTCCTGCTCCATCCAGTCCATGGTGGCAGCGCCGTCGTGGACCTCACCGATCTTGTAAGACACACCGGTGTAGAACAGGATCCGCTCGGTGGTGGTCGTCTTGCCCGCGTCGATGTGGGCCATGATGCCGATGTTGCGCACCTTGGCCAGGTCAAGTGAAGTGGTAGCCATAAGGCTTCAGTCTTCTCTCGGTCTCGATGTGGGTAGCGACTACCAGCGGTAGTGCGCGAAGGCCTTGTTGGACTCGGCCATCTTGTGGGTGTCCTCGCGCTTCTTCACGGCCGCACCGAGGCCGTTGGAGGCGTCGAGAAGCTCGTTGAGGAGGCGCTCGGTCATGGTCTTCTCGCGACGGGCGCGGGAGTAACCGACCAGCCAGCGCAGCGCCAGGGTGTTGGCACGGCCGGGCTTGACCTCGACCGGAACCTGGTAGGTGGCGCCACCGACACGGCGGGACTTGACCTCAAGGGTCGGCTTGATGTTCTCAAGAGCGCGCTTGAGCGTGATGACCGGGTCGTTGCCGGTCTTCTCGCGCAGGCCCTCCATGGCGCCGTAGACGATGCGCTCGGCGGTGGAGCGCTTGCCGTTCAGCAGCACCTTGTTGATCAGGGAGGTCACCAGAGGAGAGCTGTAGACCGGGTCGATGATGACCGGACGCTTCGGGGCGGGGCCCTTACGAGGCATTCTTACTTCTCCTTCTTGGCGCCGTAACGGCTGCGAGCCTGCTTGCGGTTCTTGACACCCTGGGTGTCGAGCGAGCCGCGGATGATCTTGTAGCGAACACCCGGCAGGTCCTTCACACGGCCGCCGCGCACGAGCACGATGGAGTGCTCCTGCAGGTTGTGTCCCTCACCCGGAATGTAAGCGGTGACCTCGATGCCGCTGGTCAGACGCACACGCGCGACCTTGCGGAGGGCCGAGTTCGGCTTCTTCGGGGTGGTCGTGAACACACGCGTGCAGACGCCGCGACGCTGAGGGGAACCCTCAAGTGCGGGCGTCTTGTTCTTCTCGACCTTGTCCTGCCGGCCCTTGCGGACCAGCTGCTGGATCGTAGGCACTACTTCTCCGGTTTCTGTGTGCCGATGGGTACAGCTAACCTGGAACGTCGCCGACCCACGCGGTCGGGTGTGTCGAATCCGCCAGACTCCCGCCGCAAGGCGAAAAGGGCGCAGATTACGGTGGCCGGTCACGGCTCGCCATGCGGTTTGCAGGCACGCACAGGAGCCAGGGCACACCCCAGGCACAAGGTCTGAGCGTACCTACCTCATTCGCTGCGGTCAAAACAAATGGGGTGCGGGGGTCTCCGGCTGCGTGTGCTGTCAAGCCCGCGTGGCCTAGGTGATCTTCGAATCCACGCTCCGGACCGGGGACCGGCCCGTCGTCGGCCCGCGCGGCTGATTGTCGCGGGTCGCCCCCATGAGCACTTCAAGTACGTTGGCTGGTTGCTTCAACGCAGCGGGTCGGCGGGGCACGGGAGGGTGCGATGGCCGGGGGGCGCACACGCGCGTGGGAGGACGACGGATTCGACGACGCCGTGCCCTTCCTCGCACGACTGGAGAAGGAGGACCGGGTCGCCCTGCTGGCGACCGGCCGACCGTTGCGGTACCAGGCTCGTGCCGTCCTCATGCACCAGGCCGAGCCTTCCACCCATGTCGTGCTGGTGCTGCACGGCTGGACCAAGGTGACGGCCACCGCGGCCAACGGCTACGAGGCTCTGCTCGCTCTGCGCGGGCCCGGTGACATCCTCGGCGAGGGTGCGGCGCTGAGCGGCCGGTACCGTGCGGCGACGGTGACGGCTCTGGAGCCCGTGGAAGCGGTGGTGATCGATCAGGGGCGCTTCACCACCTTCCTGGCGGAGAACCCACCCGTGGCCCTTCAACTGCTGAGCCTGACCACCGACCGGCAGCGATCCACCGATCGGCACCGACTGCAATGGGCCGCCCTCAGCGTGCGCGAACGGCTGGCCGTCCTGCTGCTCGAACTGCTCCGCACGCACGGCACCCGAACCGACGAGGGGATCGAACTCACCATCGGTCTGAGCCAGCAGGAGTTCGCCGGCTCGGTCGGCTCGTCGAGAGAAGCGGTGGCCCGGCTCCTCAAGGAACTGCGTACCCGGGAGGTGCTCGTCACTCGGCGGCGGCGCATCGTCGTGCTCCGTCCCGATGTGCTGCGCCGCATCGCCGGCGAGGGCGCCGGCTGACACGGACGCACCGTCCCCTGACGCACGCCTGGCGCGGCCTGTCTGTGCACACGGTCACACTCCGTCCGCGTCATCCCCCCTCCGTCGCACGGCCTCGGACCGTCATCGTGCCGGTACACACACGAGCACGAGAGGCCGAGATGACCGATCCCGTGTACCGCACCATCCTGCTCTTCGACATCGAACAGTTCGGCTCACGTGACGACGTGGAGCAGGCCTACCTGCGCCGGGTCCTCTACGACGTCGTCGACGCCACCCTGGCCGCCGCCGACGTGGACGAGACGGCCTCCCTGCGCGCCGACCGCGGTGACTCCGTCATGGAACTCATCGACGCCCGGGTCTCCGTCCCCGCCCTGCTGAAGACCCTCCTCACAGAGACGCCCTCCCAGCTCCACAGCAAGAACCGCCTGCTCGCCAGCAGCGCCCGGATGCGCCTGCGCATCGTTCTCTCCTCCGGTTACGTGGCCGTCGACGAGCTGGACGGCTGGGTCGGATCGGACCTCAACCACGCGGTACGCCTCCTGAACGCCGACGTCCTGCGGGCCGCCCTCGAACAGCGGGACGGCGACTGCGTGCTGTGCGTGTCCGACGGTGTCCACAGCGGCGTCGTCCGGCACGGTCCCCTCGGCGTCCGCCCCGGCGACTTCCACCGCATCACGGTGGACACCAAGGAGGGGCCGTCGGTGGCCTGGCTGCACGGCGCCCCGGCCCGGGCCGCCGCGCCGGGCGCGCCCGGTACCCGCTCCCCCGACGCCACTGCAGGCGCTCCGGTGTCTCACACCAGCGTCGCCGGGGACCAGTACGGCGTCACCGGCGGCTTCGTGAACGGCGACCTCC
Source organism: Streptomyces corchorusii (assembly GCF_001514055.1). Taxonomy (NCBI): domain Bacteria; kingdom Bacillati; phylum Actinomycetota; class Actinomycetes; order Kitasatosporales; family Streptomycetaceae; genus Streptomyces; species Streptomyces corchorusii. The sequence goes on from NZ_KQ948354.1 coordinate 492,497, forward strand.
GCTTCGACCGCCCCGGCCGGGGTGACCGCGGATGAGCCAGGAGACGGCAGCTCCCGCCGCACCGGCCGAGGAACAACCCCCACGGGATGGGGAGAATCAGGAGGACCAGGCCGAGGAGACACCGGAACGGCAACGGCAGGAGGCCTGGGCCGCGCGCAAGGCGCTGATCCAGCACGGTCCGTCGTACGTCATGTCCCTGGACCGCACCGCCTCCGCCACTCAGGTCGGCCGCGACCAGTTCGGCGTCAGCGGCGGCACGGTCCACGGCAATGTGAACAACTACTTCGGTCCTGCCGCCGAACACACCGAGCACTTCGCCGGTGTGGTTCCGCCGGAGAGGACGGCGGAGCTGGCGGACGTCTTCCGTGGCTGCCCGAGCTTCGACGAGGCGCTCGACCGGCTCCGCACCGACAAGGTCGTGGTCCTGTCCGGCGGGCGGGACTCGGGCCGCCAGTCCGCCGCCCTGATGCTGTTGCACCGGGTGGCGGGCGGGACCGTGCGCAATCTGGTCCAGCCCGGTTCGCTGCCCGCGCTGCTCGCCCGTTTGGACAGCGCGGACGGATACCTCCTGCTGAACTTCGCCGCCCCCAGGAGCAACCCGCTGCGCGAGTCCCACCTGCTCGGCCTGCGTGACCGGCTGGTGCGCTCGGGGGGCCACCTGGTGATCACGGTGGAGCCGTCGGCGGCCCTGGACGACGTTCCGTTCGTCCGGTGGGAACCACCGCCCGCCGAGGAGATACTGCACGCCCACGTCACCTCGCGGGTCGGAGAAGCGGCGTGGCCGGAGCTGTGCGGGCTGGCCGCGGTGAAGGAGTTCGTCGCCCGGCAGCACCCGCCGGCCGCGATCGAGCAGTTCGCCCAGCGACTCGTCGCCGTGCACCGCGGTGAGGCCGGCGAGCAAGCCTTGGCCGCCTTCAGCGAGCAGGCCGTGGAGGCGCAGGTCACCCGTTGGCTCACGGATGACCAGCGCGAGCTGCGCGACAAGGCGTTCCTGATCTCGCTCGCCGTCTTCGACAAGGCGCCGTACGCGGTGGCCGCCGAACTCTCCGACGTGCTCTACGCCGGGCTCCAGCACACGGCCGACCCCCGCCAGTTGCCGGTCATCCCGGTGTTCGGAAGTTCCCGCGAGGACCGGCTGGCCCTCGCCCACGCGCGGGGCTACATGGGCACGGAGGTCACCGAGTGGGGCGTGCTGGGCCAGTTCATCGCCGAGTTCCGTGAGGAGCGCACGGCCAAGGCGCTGCTGGCGGCCGTGTGGAACCTCCATCCCTCCGCCCGGACCGCCCTCGTCAAGTGGATCAGACGGCTCGCCGAGGACGGTCGCCCCCTCGTACGCACCCGGGCGGCTTCGGCGACCGCGCTGCTCGCCGAAGCCGACTTCTCGTCCACCATGGCCCACCTCATCGAGCCATGGGCGGACGATCCCGATCCCGGCTCCTGGCTCACCGCGGCCAATGCCCTCACCCTGGCCCACCTGCTGGAGGTCGAGACCGTCCTGCCGGTCCTGCGGGAATGGTGCACCGGGGAAGTCGAACGACGCCGCTGGACGGCGATCCGGGCCTACGGCCTGCTGGGTCCGGTGGTGCCGGAGGAAACCCTGGACGTCCTTCTGCACGCCGTCCAGTCCAACCCCGACCCGGTCGACGAGGACGGCAAACCAACGGAAGCCGGCCGGCAGTTCGCCGACGCCCTCGAACTCTTGCTCCTCGCGGTGCGGGAACAGGTGCTGGGCGCGCTCGCCGAGCGCTTGGACAGCGAACGCACGGTCCGCACCTACGCGTGCCTCGCCTTCCTCCAGGCCTGCAAACAGACCGAAGAGCCCGGCGACCGCCCGTTGGTCCTGCACTGGTACGCGGACGCCGTCACCGCGGGCGACACGACCACGGCCCGGCACCTGACCGCCTTCTGGAAGGCGCTGCTGGCCGACCGCGTGTGCGGCGAACAGGCCCTGGACGTTCTCCGCTCCTGGGTGCGCAGGGCCGACGGCATGCCGGAGACCGAATCGGCTCTTGCCGTCCTGCTGCGTCACATCACCGAGCTGCCCCCCAACGATCACCGCGTCGGCCACCTCCTGCGCACGCTCCGCGACTCCCGGGTGGCCCCCTCACCAGCCGCCGCCCGGCTGCTGGACCACCTGTCAGCCCACTGATGCCACGCAAGCGAAGGAGACCGACCATGGAAGCGCCCGGCGAGCCCGTACGCCCCGCTGCGACCGAACCGTCGGCAGCCGCCCCCGAGCGGCTCGACTGGTTCCGTCAGCAGCCCGAGCACCCCGGTCCCGAGCATCCGCACCCCGATCCGGTCCGTACGGTCTGGCAGCTCCCGCGCTTCCGGCTCGGCAGCCGGCGGTTCACCGGGCGGATCGACCACGCTCTGGTCTGCGCCACCCGCAGGGGAACGTACGACACCTTCCTCCCGCCCGACCGGCCCACGTCCGTGCGGCGCTACGTCGCCTTGTACGAGGTGAGTACCGATCCGCACAGCTTCCGCTTACAGGTGCCGTTGCCCAGCCTCGTCAACAGTTTCGAGTTCGAGGTCACCGCCGACGTGACATGGCGCGTCGTCACTCCGGAGTGGTTCGTCAGGAGCCAGGAGCGGGACGTGCCGGGCCTCGTGTCCCGGAAACTGCTGCCGGAGATGCGGGCCGCCTCACGCAGGCACCGCATCGAGGAGAGCGCCGCGGCCGAACGGGCCGTGCAGGAGGCGGTCGGCGACGCCTCGTGGATCGGCAGGGACGAGGGGCTGCGGGTCGACTGTGCCGTACGGCTGCGGAGAGATGCCGCCGAGCGGTCCCACCAGGCGAGGCTGCGCACCGCTCGGCACGAGGCCGAGGCCGTGGGGTCGGAGCACAGGGCGGCCCTGATCCGCGAACAGCTCGAAGCCACGCGCCGGGCCGAGAGGATCGCGTTCTACGAGGAACAGCTGGCCAAGGGTGGCCACGCCGCTCTCGCCCTGCACCTGGCCGTGCACCCCGACGACACCCCGAAGGTCCTGGCCCATCTGAGCGAGGAACAGACGAAGCTGGTGGACCACCAACTGAGTCTGATCGGCCAGGTACTGGAGAAGGGGCGGCTGGAGGACTACCTGATGGCAGGCCCTCACCAGGAGATCGCCGCTCGGATGACAGCCCTGCTGCGGGCCACGGCCCTTTCCGATCAGGCCGCTCAGGCGACCGCAGAGGCACCGAGGCAGCCACTGGCCGAGAAGCGACCGGAGCCGTACGCATGAGGCCGGCACGGTCCGCTTGGAACAGCCCCGAGGTACAGGCGGGCACACGGCTGCTCGCCGACCTGCGTGCCGAAATCACTCGGGCGGATGCCAAGGCCGCCGTCCTCGTCGGTGTGCTCGGCCTGACGAGCGGTGCCCTCGCCGTGCTGCCGGCCAGGCGCGCGCACCGCGCACCGCCGGCCGTCGCCCTCCTGTGGTGGACCGGAGCCGCCTGCCTGGTCATCGCGCTCTTCGCGCTGCTCCTGGCGGTCGTCCCCCGTGGCACAACCCACCAGTGGGAGTCGGGCCGCCCACTGACCTATTTCGGAGACATTCAACGTGCGGTGCGGACCGGTGAGCTGACCACGGCATTGGCGGAGACCGGCCGGGATCCCTTGCGGGCCGTGCTCCTCTCCCTCACCGAGGCCAGCCGCATCGCCGCGCGCAAACACCTGTGGATCCGGCGGGGTCTGATCGCTTTCGCCGCTGCCGCGCTGCTGCTTCCCGGCTCACTGCTCTTCGCCTGACGCCCTCGTCCCCGCGCTCGTCAGCCTTCGGAAGGAAGCGCCTTGCCCGTTCCCCACGAGGCGGAGGAATCCGTGCCTGTCCCGTCCGGCGACCCCACGGAGACCGCCTCCGCGCACGCACACGACGATCCTCTGTTCCGCACCGGCCGCGTCCACATCGCCGCCCGTCAGCGCGGCGCCGACGTCACGGCTCTGGTCGGCCTGGTCCTGCACGTCCCCCACATCCTCGCCAGCCTCGCCGTGGTCTTCGCCGTCGCGTACGCCGTCGACGTTCTCGGTGGCCCGCCCTGGTCGATACCTCTCGCCGCCTGGGCACTCAGCGGCGTCCTCGTCTTCCACCGTCCCTGCGAGCGCCTCATGGCACGCCGGTTGTTCGGCTTACGCCACCCCACACCGCAGGAAGCGGTGACGCTGCGAGCCGTCTGGCGTGCGGTGACCGCCCGGGCCGGGGTCCACGGCGGTGCCTACCAACTGTGGGTGGAGGAAAGTCACGACATCAACGCCATGGCGACGGCGGGTCACATCGTCGGCGTGACGAGCCACGCCCTGCGCACCCTTCCGCCGGCCCAGCTCGCCGGTGTCCTCGCCCACGAGCTGGGCCATCACACGCGGGGACACACATGGGCCTCACTCCTGAGCTTCTGGTACGCGTTGCCCGGCCGGCTCGCCTGGCGGCTTCTGCTCCGGCTGGCGAGACGCGTCCAGCACCTCTCGGTGGGTGCCACGATCCTCGTCGTAGCTCTCCTCGGGGCCGCCCTGGTCGCTCTGACCACAGCGACCTATGGCCTGATACTTCTGCCACTGGCCACGCCCTACCTGGCGGCTGCCGTCTCACGGCGCGCGGAGCTGCGGGCCGATGAGCACGCTGCGGGTCTGGGCTTCGCAGCGCAGCTCATGGTGGTGCTCGGCCAGGAGTACGAGCGGACGAGCAGACAGGATGCCGCTCGCGCGATGCACGGCGCCCGGGCCGAAAAGGTGTCGATCATCGCGCGGTTGCTCGATGGTCACCCGGATGTGCACACCCGGCTGCACCACCTCCAGAACTGGCTGGAGAGCCGGCACTGAAACGCCGAAGGGCGGCCACCCCCTCTCGGGAGTGACCGCCCTTCAGTTCAAGCTGCCCGCTTACTGGTTGTACGGACCGTAGTCGTAGTCCTCCAGCGGCACGGCCTGGCCGGAGCCCGTGCCGAACGGCGAGTAGTCGATGTCGTCGTAGCCGACGGCCGAGTACATCGCGGCCTTGGCCTCCTCGGTCGGCTCGACCCGGATGTTGCGGTAGCGGGACAGGCCCGTACCGGCCGGGATGAGCTTACCGATGATGACGTTCTCCTTGAGGCCGATGAGCGAGTCCGACTTGGCGTTGATCGCCGCGTCGGTGAGGACTCGCGTCGTCTCCTGGAAGGACGCCGCCGACAGCCAGGACTCGGTCGCCAGCGAGGCCTTGGTGATACCCATGAGCTGCGGACGACCGGAGGCCGGGTGACCGCCCTCCTGGACCACACGACGGTTCTCCTGCTCGAAGCGGGAGCGCTCGACCAGCTCGCCGGGCAGCAGCTCGGCGTCGCCGGACTCGATGATCGTCACGCGGCGGAGCATCTGCCGGATGATGATCTCGATGTGCTTGTCGTGGATCGACACACCCTGCGAGTTGTACACCTTCTGGACCTCGCCGACCAGGTGGACCTGGACGGCACGCTGACCCAGGATGCGCAGCACGTCGTGCGGGTTGGTGGCACCCACGGTGAGCTGCTGGCCCACCTCGACGTGGTCGCCCTCGCGGACCAGGACCTTGGCACGCTTCGAGATCGGGTACGCCGTCTCGTCGCTGCCGTCGTCCGGGGTGACGACGATCTTCTTGGTCTTCTCGGTCTCCTCGATCCGGACGCGGCCGGAGGCCTCGGAGATCGGGGCGACGCCCTTCGGGGTACGGGCCTCGAAGAGCTCGACGACACGCGGCAGACCCTGGGTGATGTCGTCACCGGCCACACCACCGGTGTGGAAGGTACGCATCGTCAGCTGGGTACCGGGCTCACCGATGGACTGGGCGGCGATGATGCCGACCGCCTCACCGATGTCGACCAGCTTGCCGGTGGCCAGCGAGCGGCCGTAGCACATCGCGCAGGTACCGACGGCGGACTCGCAGGTCAGGACCGAGCGGGTCTTGACCTCCTCGACGCCACGGCCGACGAGCTCCTCGATGAGGACGTCGCCCAGGTCGGTGCCGGCCGGGGCCAGCACCTGGCCGTCGACCACGATGTCCTCGGCGAGGCAGCGCGCGTACACGGACGTCTCGACGTCGTCCGCCTTGCGCAGCACGCCGTCGGCGCCGCGGTCGGCGATCCGCAGCCGCAGGCCGCGGTCGGTGCCGCAGTCCTCCTCGCGGATGATGACGTCCTGGGAGACGTCGACCAGACGACGGGTGAGGTAACCCGAGTCGGCGGTACGCAGAGCGGTGTCCGCCAGACCCTTACGGGCACCGTGCGTGGAGATGAAGTACTCCAGCACGGACAGACCCTCACGGAACGAGGCCTTGATGGGCCGCGGGATCGTCTCGTTCTTCGCGTTCGACACCAGACCACGCATACCGGCGATCTGCCGCATCTGCATCATGTTTCCTCGGGCACCCGAGTCAACCATCATGAAGATGGGGTTCGTCTTGGGGAAGTTCTCGTTCATCGCCTCGGCGACCTCGTTGGTCGCCTTGGTCCAGATCGCGATGAGTTCCTGAGTGCGCTCTTCCTTGGTGATGAGACCGCGCTCGTACTGCTTCTGGACCTTCTCGTCCTGCGCCTCGTAGCCGCGGACGATCTCCTTCTTCGCCTCGGGAACGACGACGTCGGAGATGGCCACGGTGACACCGGAACGGGTCGCCCAGTAGAAGCCGGCCGCCTTCAGGTTGTCGAGCGTCGCCGCCACGATGACCTTCGGGTAGCGCTCGGCGAGGTCGTTGACGATCTCGGAGAGCTGCTTCTTGCCCACCGAGTAGTCCACGAACGGGTAGTCCTCGGGCAGCAGCTCGTTGAAGAGCGCGCGGCCCAGGGTGGTGCGCAGGCGGAAGGAGTCACCCTGCTGCCACTCGGGCTCGCCCTCCTCGCGCGCCGGCGGGGTCCAGCCGCGCGGCGGGATGGTGCCCACCGGGAAGCGGATGTCCACGGCCGACTGAAGCGCGAGCTCGCCGGCGTCGAACGCCATGATCGCCTCGGCCGTGGAACCGAACGCGCGGCCCTCGCCCTTGGTGTCACGCAGCTCGCCGTCGGTGGTGAGGAAGAACAGACCGAGGACCATGTCCTGGGTCGGCATCGTCACCGGACGGCCGTCGGCCGGCTTGAGGATGTTGTTCGAGGACAGCATCAGGATGCGGGCCTCGGCCTGCGCCTCCGCGGACAGCGGCAGGTGCACGGCCATCTGGTCACCGTCGAAGTCCGCGTTGAACGCGGTGCAGACGAGCGGGTGGATCTGGATGGCCTTGCCCTCGACCAGCTGCGGCTCGAAGGCCTGGATGCCGAGGCGGTGCAGGGTGGGCGCACGGTTCAGCAGCACCGGGTGCTCGGCGATGACCTCTTCGAGGACGTCGTACACGACGGTGCGGCCGCGCTCCACCATGCGCTTGGCGCTCTTGATGTTCTGCGCGTGGTTCAGGTCGACCAGGCGCTTCATCACGAACGGCTTGAAGAGCTCCAGCGCCATGGCCTTGGGCAGACCGCACTGGTGCAGCTTCAGCTGCGGGCCGACGACGATGACGGAACGCGCCGAGTAGTCGACTCGCTTGCCGAGCAGGTTCTGACGGAAGCGACCCTGCTTGCCCTTCAGCATGTCGGACAGCGACTTCAGCGGACGGTTGCCGGGGCCCGTGACCGGGCGACCACGACGGCCGTTGTCGAAGAGCGCGTCGACGGCCTCCTGGAGCATGCGCTTCTCGTTGTTCACGATGATCTCGGGGGCACCGAGGTCGAGAAGGCGCTTCAGGCGGTTGTTGCGGTTGATGACACGGCGGTACAGGTCGTTCAGGTCGGAGGTCGCGAAGCGGCCACCGTCCAGCTGCACCATCGGACGCAGGTCCGGCGGGATGACCGGGACGCAGTCCAGGACCATGCCCTTGGGGCTGTTGGAGGTCTGGAGGAACGCGGAGACGACCTTCAGCCGCTTCAGGGCACGGGTCTTCTTCTGGCCCTTGCCGGTGCGGATGATCTCGCGGAGACGCTCGGCCTCCTCCTCCAGGTCGAAGGACTCCAGGCGCTTCTGGAGCGCCGCGGCGCCCATCGAGCCGTCGAAGTAGGTGCCGAAGCGGTCGCGCAGCTCGCGGTAGAGCAGCTCGTCGCCCTCCAGGTCCTGGACCTTGAGGTTCTTGAACCGGTTCCACACCTCGTCGAGGCGGTCGATCTCGCGCTGCGCGCGGTCGCGCAGCTGCTTCATCTCGCGCTCGGCACCCTCGCGCACCTTGCGGCGCACGTCGGCCTTGGCACCCTCGGCCTCCAGCTCGGCCAGGTCGGACTCAAGCTTCTTGGCGCGGGCCTCCAGGTCGGCGTCCCGGCGGTTCTCGATCTGCTGACGCTCGACCGAGACGTGCGCCTCCAGGGAGGGCAGGTCGCGGGTACGACGCTCCTCGTCGACGTACGTGATCATGTACGCGGCGAAGTAGATGACCTTCTCAAGGTCCTTCGGCGCCAGGTCCAGCAGGTAGCCGAGGCGCGAGGGGACACCCTTGAAGTACCAGATGTGCGTGACGGGAGCGGCCAGCTCGATGTGGCCCATCCGCTCACGGCGCACCTTGGCACGCGTGACCTCGACGCCACAGCGCTCGCAGATGATGCCCTTGAAGCGGACGCGCTTGTACTTGCCGCAGTAGCACTCCCAGTCCCGGGTCGGACCGAAGATCTTCTCGCAGAAGAGTCCGTCCTTCTCGGGCTTGAGGGTGCGGTAGTTGATGGTCTCGGGCTTCTTGACCTCGCCGTGGCTCCACTGACGGATGTCGTCAGCGGTGGCCAGGCCGATCCGGAGCTCGTCGAAGAAGTTGACGTCGAGCACTATGCGTCAATCCCTCTCAGGGTCGTTAAGTCTGTGGTCTGAAACGGGGGCCTGGGGGTCGGCGGGGCCCTTGTGGGTCAGGGCCCCGCCGGACTCCCGTCAGACCTCTTCGACGCTGCTCGGCTCGCGCCGGGACAGGTCGATACCGAGCTCCTCCGCAGCGCGGAAGACGTCCTCGTCGGTGTCGCGCATCTCGATGGACATACCGTCGCTGGACAGCACCTCCACGTTCAGGCAGAGCGACTGCATCTCCTTGATGAGCACCTTGAAGGACTCGGGGATGCCGGGCTCGGGGATGTTCTCGCCCTTGACGATGGCCTCGTAGACCTTCACGCGGCCGGTGACGTCGTCGGACTTGATGGTCAGCAGCTCCTGGAGGGCGTACGCGGCGCCGTAGGCCTCAAGGGCCCACACCTCCATCTCACCGAACCGCTGGCCACCGAACTGGGCCTTACCACCCAGCGGCTGCTGGGTGATCATCGAGTACGGACCGGTCGAGCGGGCGTGCAGCTTGTCGTCGACCAGGTGGTGCAGCTTCAGGATGTACATGTAGCCGACCGAGATCGGGTCCGGGAACGGCTCACCGCTACGGCCGTCGAACAGCCGCGCCTTACCGGTCGGGAGCACCATGCGCTCGCCGTCCCGGTTCGGGATGGTGTGCTGGAGCAGACCCGCCAGTTCGTCCTCACGGGCACCGTCGAAGACCGGGGTCGCGACGTTGGTGCCGGGGGCGACCTGGTCGGCGCCGATGGCCTGGAGGCGCTGGGCCCACTCCTCCGCGAGGCCGGAGACGTCCCAGCCGCGGCTGGCGAGCCAGCCGAGGTGGATCTCCAGGACCTGTCCCGGGTTCATTCGGGACGGCACACCCAGCGGGTTGAGGATGATGTCGACCGGGGTGCCGTCCTCCAGGAACGGCATGTCCTCGATCGGCAGGATCTTGGAGATGACACCCTTGTTGCCGTGACGGCCGGCGAGCTTGTCACCGTCGGTGATCTTGCGCTTCTGCGCGACGTAGACGCGGACCAGCTGGTTCACGCCCGGCGGCAGCTCGTCGCCCTCCTCGCGGTCGAAGACGCGCACACCGATGACCTTGCCGGTCTCGCCGTGCGGCACCTTCAGCGAGGTGTCACGGACCTCACGGGCCTTCTCACCGAAGATCGCGCGCAGCAGGCGCTCCTCCGGCGTCAGCTCGGTCTCACCCTTCGGGGTGACCTTGCCGACGAGGATGTCACCGGCGATGACCTCGGCACCGATGCGGATGATGCCGCGCTCGTCCAGGTCGGCGAGGACCTCCTCGGAGACGTTCGGGATGTCCCGGGTGATCTCCTCGGGGCCGAGCTTGGTGTCACGGGCGTCGACCTCGTGCTCCTCGATGTGGATCGAGGAGAGGACGTCGTCCTGCACGAGGCGCTGCGACAGGATGATCGCGTCCTCGTAGTTGTGACCCTCCCACGGCATGAACGCCACGAGCAGGTTCTTGCCGAGGGCCATCTCGCCGTTCTGGGTGGCCGGGCCGTCGGCGAGGACCTGGCCCTCGACGACACGGTCGCCCTCGTTGACGATGACCTTCTGGTTGACCGAGGTGCCCTGGTTGGAGCGGGCGAACTTGGCCAGGCGGTACGTGATGTACGTGCCGTCGTCGTTGGCGGTGGTGATGTAGTCCGCGGAGACCTCCTGGACCACACCGGCCTTCTCGGCCTTGACGACGTCGCCGGCGTCGACGGCGGAGCGGTACTCCATGCCGGTACCGACGAGCGGGGCCTCCGACTTAATCAGCGGAACGGCCTGGCGCATCATGTTCGCGCCCATGAGGGCACGGTTGGCGTCGTCGTGCTCAAGGAAGGGGATCATGGCGGTCGCGACCGACACCATCTGGCGCGGCGAGACGTCCATGTAGTCCACGTCCTCGGGGCCGACGTAGTCGACCTCGCCGCCACGACGGCGGACGAGCACGCGGCTCTCCTCGAACCGGAGGTCGTTCGTCAGCGGCGCGTTGGCCTGCGCGATGACGAAGCGGTCCTCCTCGTCGGCGGTCAGGTAGTCGACCTCGTCGGTGACCTGGCCGTCGATGACCTTGCGGTACGGGGTCTCGACGAAGCCGAACGCGTTGACCCGGCCGTAGGAGGCGAGCGAGCCGATCAGACCGATGTTCGGGCCTTCCGGCGTCTCGATCGGGCACATACGGCCGTAGTGCGACGGGTGCACGTCACGGACCTCGAAGCCGGCCCGCTCACGGGAGAGACCACCCGGGCCAAGAGCCGACAGACGGCGCTTGTGGGTGAGACCCGACAGCGGGTTGTTCTGGTCCATGAACTGGGACAGCTGACTGGTGCCGAAGAACTCCTTGATGGAGGCGACGACCGGCCGGATGTTGATCAGGGTCTGCGGCGTGATCGCCTCGACGTCCTGGGTCGTCATCCGCTCGCGGACGACACGCTCCATACGCGCCAGACCCGTGCGGACCTGGTTCTGGATGAGCTCGCCGACGCTGCGCAGACGACGGTTGCCGAAGTGGTCGATGTCGTCGGTCTCGACGACGACCGTCTCGCCGTTGTCACCGGTGGTCTCGGTCTCGCCGGCGTGCAGCTTCACCAGGTACTTGATCGTCGAGATGATGTCCTCGACGGTCAGGATGCCCGCGTCCAGCGGGGTGTCCGTACCCAGCTTCTTGTTGACCTTGTAGCGGCCGACCTTGGCGAGGTCGTAGCGCTTGGGGTTGAAGTAGAGGTTCTCCAGCAGCGTCTGCGCGGCCTCACGCGTGGGGGGCTCGCCCGGGCGCAGCTTGCGGTAGATGTCGAGCAGCGCGTCGTCCTGGCCCTGGGTGTGGTCCTTCTCCAGGGTGGCGCGCATCGACTCGTAGTCGCCGAACTCCTCAAGGATCTGCTCGGTCGTCCAGCCGAGCGCCTTCAGCAGCACGGTGACCGACTGCTTGCGCTTGCGGTCGATACGGACACCGACCATGTCGCGCTTGTCGATCTCCATCTCCAGCCAGGCACCCCGGGACGGGATGATCTTGGCGGAGAAGATGTCCTTGTCGGACGTCTTGTCGATGCTGGAGTCGAAGTAGACACCGGGGGAACGGACCAGCTGCGACACCACGACACGCTCGGTGCCGTTGATGACGAAAGTGCCCTTGTTCGTCATGAGCGGGAAGTCGCCCATGAAGACGGTCTGGGACTTGATCTCGCCGGTCTCGTTGTTGGTGAACTCGGCGGTGACGAAGAGCGGGGCGGCGTACGTGAAGTCGCGCTCCTTGCACTCGTCGATCGAGTTCTTGGGCGGCTCGAAGCGGTGGTCCCGGAACGTCAGCGACATCGACCCGGAGAAGTCCTCGATCGGGGAGATCTCCTCGAAGATCTCCTCCAGACCGGACTTGGTGGGGACGTCCTGACCGTTCTCAAGAGCCTCCTCGACCCGAGTCTGCCAAGCGGTGTTGCCGAGCAGCCAGTCAAAGCTCTCGGTCTGCAGCGCGAGCAGGTTCGGAACCTCAAGGGGCTCCTTGATCTTTGCAAAGGAGATGCGCAGCGGGGCGGTGCTGGCGCCGTTGTTCGTATTCGCGGTCGAGGCAGTGCGCGAGGCGGCCAAGAGGGGGTCCTTCCGAGGGCTCGGACTCACTACGCGCGTACCGGTCCCTCTCCCTACACAGGGACGGAAACCCCAGGTCAGGGGGGCTTCGGTCGACTGTGCTCAAGTGAGGGCAGACCCCTGGTGACGGGCAGGGGACAGCTAACAGGCAGCGCAAAGGGTCAGTGTAGCCACTTGGCACACTGATGTCCAGTGCGGGTTTTCGAAGACCCTCGTTGTCCTCAACGCCCTTGTCAACGCCCTCGGCATGCCTGCCCTCAACGCACGTTGATACTGCCCTCTTCGTCGCCGATCCATGCCTCGGATTCGGATCCTTGTGACGACGCGTCCTGAGAATTGCGCGCTGCGTGCGGTTCGTCAAGGGTTCCTTGCCCGAACCGGAGCAACGGGAGACACGACGAAGATCACCTTACCCCTCACGAACAGAGGTGCAAGGCAGCCGAGGCCGGACCCCGGGGAACGCCGAAGGGCGACCACCCGGATGGATGATCGCCCTTCGGTGCGTTCGCGTTACAGCCCTAGTGGGCCGTTTCGACGGTCGCGAAGGTCTTACTTGACCTCGACGGACGCGCCGGCGCCCTTGAGGGCCTCGGCGGCCTTGTCGGCCTGCTCCTTGTTGACCTTCTCAAGGACCGGCTTCGGGGTGCCGTCGACGAGGTCCTTGGCCTCCTTCAGACCCAGGGAGGTCAGCTCACGCACGACCTTGATGACCTGGATCTTCTTGTCGCCGGCGCCGGTGAGGATGACGTCGAACTCGTCCTTCTCCTCCTCGGCAGCGGCCTCGGCGCCACCGGCGGCACCGCCGGCAACGACGACCGGGGCAGCGGCGGCAGCGGTGACGTCGAACTTGTCCTCGAAGGCCTTCACGAACTCGGAGAGCTCGATGAGGGTCATCTCCTCGAACTGGGCAAGCAGCTCGTCCTGGGTGAGCTTCGCCATGATGGCGGTCCTTCCACTCAAATCGGCAGGTGCCGGATGTACTGGATAAGGCGGGCGTACGTCGGCCCGCTGCGACCCGCGCCGTTGGTGCGGGTCAGAAAGCGAGCCGAATTACTCGGCACCGCCCTGCTCGGCCTGCTTGGCGCGCAGCGCGTCCACGGTGCGGACGAGCTTCGACGGCAGCGCCTGGAAGACGGAGGCAGCCTGGGACTGCTTCGCCTTGAAGGCACCGGCCAGCTTGCTGAGCAGAACCTCGCGGGACTCAAGGTCCGCAAGCTTCTTGATCTCGTCGGCGGAGAGGGCCTTGCCCTCAAGGACACCGCCCTTGATGACGAGATTGGGGTTGTCCTTGGCGAAGTCACGCAGACCCTTCGCCGACTCCACCGGGTCACCGGTGACGAAGGCGACGGCCGTCGGGCCAGCGAAGAGCTGGTCCTCCAGCGTGATCCCGGCCTCCTTGGCCGCAATCTTGGTCAGCGTGTTCTTCACCACGGCGTACTGGGCGTTCTCACCGAGCGACCGGCGCAGCGTCTTGAGCTGCGCCACGGTGAGACCGCGGTACTCGGTCAGCACGGCGGCGTTGGAGCTGCGGAACTTGTCCGTCAGCTCCGCAACCGCGGCAGCCTTGTCGGGCCTCGCCATAGAGCCTCGGCCTCCTTCCGGGTGATTCGGACCGCGCGGACCCGAAGGAGGACTGGGGAAAACGAAACGCCCCGGCGCAGGCGCATGGGGCGGACTCGACCGGCCGCACACGCGCTCGGCGCGCGCACTCCGGGAGTTCTTCCACTGTCACCTGCGCGGGTCGCCCACTTTTCAGCGGATCCTTCGGCCACCGCACCCTCGTACGAGCGCACGGCAACGACCAGCGGTCTTTGGCTTCTCGAAGAGAGTACGGGACGGGGGCTCCATCGAGCAAATCGGCCGTTTACGACCGCTCAGGCCGGGGCACGGCAGGCTCCGCCGACCAGGGCGGGCAGGTGGCCGGCAGGCCCTCCGAGGGGCGCTGAGGGCGCCTCGGAGGGCCGTGAGGGCCGCCGGGTGAGGAGAAGGTCAGGAGGTGGCGCCGGTGCCGCCCGTCAGCGTGCCGCCGGACTTCAGCATGTCCGCGAAATCCTTGGTGTCGCCGGCCGGGGGCGCCTCGGCGGTCACCTTCACGCCGTAGTCGCTGTAGAAGGAGGTGTTGGTCATGGCGCCGTTGGCCGTGTCGGCCTTCTCGGTCTTCTTGACCAGCAGGTCCTGGTCGTTGATCCAGATGTCGACGGTGTCGGTGGTGACGCCGGCCTGGCTGAGCTGCTTCTTCAGGGCCGACAGCTGCTCGGCGCTGAGGTCGCTGGTCTTGCCCGCGAGGTCGGCGACGTTCAGCGTGCCCGAGTAGTGGGTGGTGTGGACGCCGGAGATCGTCTCCTCGCCCACCTTCTTGACGTCGCCCGAGGCCAGCAGCATCTTCACGGACTGGTTCGGCGTGGCGTTCTGGATCTGGTCCTTCATGTACGAACCGGAGGCGCCGCCGAGCTTGGCGAGGTCGTCGTAGGAGTACTTGATCCAGTGCTTGCCGCCGCCCGCCTGCTGGGCGTAGGTGTCGCTCATGTGCGCGTAGTAGGCGTCCGGCAGGTACCGGGCCTCCATCGACTGCGTGCCGGCCTTCTTCATCAGCTCGGCCATCTGGCCGCCGGTGTACGTGATGGTGAGGTTGCCCTTGAGGCCGTCGCCCCAGGTGAGGGCGCCGTTCGCGGTCATCGACATGAGGTCGCCGATGGACGTGGTGGAGCGCACCTTGGCGGAGTCGGCCTTGTCGGTGGACTTCTCGGCGGAGCGCAGGGCGGCGATGGGGCTCACGTGCGCCGCGGTCTTGCCGGCCGCCTTGTCACCGCCGTCCTTCCCGGAGTCGGAGGAGCCGCACGCGGCCACTCCGGTCAGCGCGGCCACCACGGCTGCGGAAAGGGCCACCCGGCGCACGGTCGTGCTCATCATCTGCTCCCACCCCTGATGCGTTGTCCTGTGCCTGCACGGTATGCCAGGCCACTGACAGTCGTGCGAAAAGTCGCACAAAGAAAGGACGGGCCCGGAACCTCCGAGGTTCCAGGGCCCGCCCTTTTCTTTACGCGTACCTGACGCGGCTACCGGGCTGAGCTACGGGCTCAGACGGCGGCCGGGTCCTCCTCGACGAGGAGGTTGCGGGTGCGGTTCGGGTCGACCGGGATGCCGGGGCCCATGGTGGTGCTGACCGCGGCCTTCTTGATGTAGCGACCCTTGGCGGCGGACGGCTTCAGACGGAGGATCTCCTCCAGCGCGGCGCCGTAGTTCTCCACCAGCTTGGAGTCGTCGAAGGACGCCTTGCCGATGATGAAGTGCAGGTTCGAGTGCTTGTCGACGCGGAACTCGATCTTGCCGCCCTTGATGTCGGTGACGGCCTTGGCGACGTCGGGGGTGACGGTGCCGGTCTTCGGGTTCGGCATCAGACCACGCGGGCCGAGGACGCGGCCGAGGCGGCCGACCTTGCCCATGAGGTCCGGGGTGGCGACGACGGCGTCGAAGTCCAGACGGCCCTTCGCCACCTCGTCGATCAGTTCGTCGGAGCCGACGATGTCGGCGCCCGCGGCCTCCGCGGCCGCAGCACGGTCACCGGTCGCGAAGACCAGGACCCGGGCGGTCTTGCCGGTGCCGTGCGGAAGGTTCACGGTGCCACGGACCATCTGGTCGGCCTTGCGCGGGTCGACACCCAGACGGAAGGCCACCTCGACGGTCGCGTCGAACTTGGTCGTGGAGGTCTCCTTGGCCAGACGGACGGCTTCGAGCGGGGCGTACAGCTTCTCCCGGTCGACCTTGGCGTCCGCAGCGCGGAGAGCCTTGCTGCGCTTGCTCACAACTTGCTCCTGTGTGTTCTGAAGGAGTCGTGGTCCCTGGGCCGAGCAGGCCCTGCCACGTGCGACCGGCTACGGCCGCATGACTGCTGGGGGGTTGGGGTCAGCCCTCGACCGTGACGCCCATGGAACGCGCGGTACCGGCGATGATCTTCGCGGCGGCGTCCAGGTCGTTCGCGTTCAGGTCGGCCATCTTGGTCTGGGCGATCTCGCGGACCTGCGCCTCGGTGATCTTGGCGACCTTGGTCTTGTGCGGCTCGCCGGAGCCCTTCTCGATGCCCGCGGCCTTGAGGATCATCTTCGCGGCCGGCGGCGTCTTGGTGATGAAGGTGAAGGAGCGGTCCTCGTAGACCGTGATCTCCACCGGGATGACCCAACCGCGCTGCGACTCGGTCGCGGCGTTGTAGGCCTTGCAGAACTCCATGATGTTGACGCCGTGCTGACCCAGCGCCGGGCCGACCGGCGGAGCCGGGTTGGCGGCGCCGGCCTGGATCTGGAGCTTGATGAGCCCCGTGACCTTCTTCTTCTTGGGAGGCATAGCTCTCCGGGTCCTTTCGGTTCGGGTCCTGCCCGCCTCCGGGGACCACCCGGATGCAGGCATACCGCACAACGATAACGGGTATAGATGCGCGGCCAAAAACCGTGCAGGTCAGGAGGGCTGAACCAGCCCGCCTGACCTGCACGGAAGCGGTACGTCCAGAAATGAACTAGTTCTTCTGGATCTGGTCGAAGGAGAGCTCGACCGGCGTCTCGCGGCCGAAGATCTCCACCAGGCCCTTGACCTTCTTCGAGTCGGGGTTGATCTCGTTGATGGTCGCCTGGAGCGTGGCGAACGGGCCGTCGGTGACGGTGACCGAGTCGCCGACCTCGAAGTCCAGCACCTGGACCTCGACCTTGCGCTGCGGGGCGGGCTTGCCCTCGGCCTCGGCGGCCTCGCGAGCGGCCTTCTCCTCGGCCTCCGGGGCGAGCATCTTGACGATCTCGTCCAGGGTCAGGGGGTACGGGTCGTAGGCGTTGCCGACGAAGCCGGTGACGCCCGGGGTGTTGCGGACGACGCCCCAGGACTCGTTCGTCAGGTCCATGCGGACCAGGACGTAACCCGGCAGCTTGTTCTGCTTGATCGTCTTGCGGTCGCCGTTCTTGATCTGGACGACCTCTTCCTGCGGCACCTCGGCCTGGAAGATGTAGTCCTCGACGTTCAGCGAGACGGCGCGCTGCTCCAGGTTGGTCTTCACGCGGTTCTCGTAGCCGGCGTAGGTGTGGATGACGTACCACTCGCCGGGCAGGGTGCGCAGTTCCTCGCGCAGGGCCTCGACCGGGTCCACCGGAGCGGCGGGCTCTTCCTCGGCGGCCTCCGCGACGGCGGCCTCCTCGTCGGCCTCGTCGGCCTCTTCGTCCTCGTCCTCGGCGTGCAGGGCGGCCTCCTCGGCCGGCTCACCCGCCTCGGCCTCGGCAGCCTCGAACTCGTCCTGCTCGTCCGCGCCCTCGACGATGTCGAGCTCGTCGTCCACCGTCTCGGCAGCCAGCCCTCGGGGCTCGGTGGCGTCGTCGTTCAGGTTCGGGTCAGACACGATGGCTGCTTCTTCCTGGATACATAGGGGTGGAACATGCGAAAACGGGCGCCGGTACCACGGCGCCCTTCGCTCTTGGCTCAGCCGAAGACGTACTTGGCCGCGTGGTTGAGCCCATAGTCAATCACGGTCACCAGGGCGATCATGATGGCGACGAAGAAGATCACCACGGTGGTGTACGAGGTGAGCTGGTTGCGCGAGGGCCAGACGACCTTGCGGAGCTCCGCGATGATCTGCCGGTAGAAGGTGGCCAGGCGCTTGAGCGGGCCCTTCTTGGCGCGCTTGCCGCCCTTGCGAGCCCTCTTCTTGGACTCGGACACCTCGTCCTGGGCATCAGGCGTGTCGATGGAGCCCACGGCGTCCGTCATTGTCCTCACCTGATCCCGGGTCGTGGCCGTGCCGCGCCCGGTTTCTGAGCCGCACGGCGGTGCATTGCTGTACGTACATGCGCACACATCCTGGCGGTGTGTGTAGCAGGGCCGGAGGGACTTGAACCCCCAACCGCCGGTTTTGGAGACCGGTGCTCTACCAATTGAGCTACGACCCTTTGTGTGTCCCCCAACGTACCGCATCCGACCGGGTGCCCGGTGTGCACCGGCTCGGCGGCGGCTGCTGAAGGCCAACGAGGTGAGAGTGTACGTGGTCCGGGCCCCGGCGTCGAACAGAAAGTGCCAGTCCGGGGCCGCGTGACCAGAGATCGTCCTGGCCGGGGCCCGGATTCGGACCCGTGTTCACGCCTCGACCCTTCCTGTTCAGTCTGTGAAACCCGTGTGCCAGGGTCATTTCCGGTCTGGAACGATGGGCCGCATGAGCGCTGCAACCCCTCCCACCGAGCGCCGGGTCTCCGCCCGAGTCGGCGCGATCTCCGAGTCCGCCACCCTCGCCGTGGACGCCAAGGCCAAGGCCCTGAAGGCCGCCGGGCGTCCGGTGATCGGCTTCGGCGCCGGTGAGCCCGACTTCCCGACCCCGGACTACATCGTCGAGGCGGCCGTCGAGGCCTGCAAGAACCCCAAGTACCACCGCTACACCCCGGCCGGCGGCCTCCCCGAGCTGAAGGCCGCCATCGCGGCGAAGACGCTGCGCGACTCCGGCTGGGAGCCCGACGTCTCGCAGATCCTGGTCACCAACGGTGGCAAGCAGGCCATCTACGAGGCGTTCGCCGCGATCCTCGACCCGGGCGACGAGGTCATCGTCCCCGCGCCGTACTGGACGACCTACCCGGAGTCGATCCGCCTGGCCGGCGGTGTCCCGGTCGAGGTCGTCGCCGACGAGACCACCGGCTACCGCGTCACGGTGGAGCAGCTGGAGGCGGCGCGCACGGAGAAGACGAAGGTGGTCCTCTTCGTCTCCCCGTCCAACCCGACCGGCGCGGTGTACTCCGAGACCGAGACCGAGGCGATCGGCCGCTGGGCCGTCGAGCACGGCCTGTGGGTGCTCACCGACGAGATCTACGAGCACCTGGTCTACGGCGAGGCCGCCGCCGTGTCCCTGGCGGGGCTCTTCCCCGAGCTGCGCGACAAGTGCATCGTGGTCAACGGTGTGGCGAAGACGTACGCCATGACCGGCTGGCGCGTGGGCTGGGTCATCGGCCCGAAGGACGTGGTCAAGGCCGCGACGAACCTCCAGTCGCACGCCACCTCGAACGTCTCCAACGTCGCCCAGGTGGCCGCGCTGGCCGCCGTCTCCGGTGACCTCGACGCCGTGGCGACGATGCGCGAGGCCTTCGACCGGCGCCGCAAGACCATCGTGCGGATGCTCAACGAGATCGACGGCGTGCTCTGCCCGGAGCCGGAGGGCGCCTTCTACGCCTACCCGTCGGTCAAGGCGCTGCTCGGCAAGGAGATCCGCGGCAAGCGCCCGCAGGACACCGTCGAGCTGGCCGCGCTGATCCTGGAGGAGGCCGAGGTCGCGGTCGTCCCGGGCGAGGCCTTCGGCACGCCGGGCTATCTGCGGCTGTCGTACGCGCTCGGTGACGAGGACCTCGTCGAGGGCGTGAGCCGCATCCAGAAGCTGCTGGCGGAGGCCAGGGACTGAGTCGTCCATTCCTGGACAGGGGTACTTCTGGATTCCCGGAGGTGCCCCTGTTCGTTTGTGCGAGCAAGAGCACGTAAGGGGAAACGGCTACCGGGACAGCGGGGACATACGGCAGGATCTGGGAATGGAGCGTGTACGTGATCTCTCTGAGCTGCCGAAAGCCCATCTGCACCTGCACTTCACCGGCTCGATGCGACCGGGCACCGTCCTGGAACTGGCCGACAAGTACGGCGTCCGGCTGCCCGACGCGCTGACGGAGGCGCTGACCAGCGGGGAACCGCCCCGACTGCGGGCCACGGACGAGCGGGGCTGGTTCCGTTTCCAGCGGCTGTACGACGCCGCGCGCTCCTGTGTGCGCGAGCCGGAGGACATCCAGCGCCTGGTCCGGGAGGCCGCCGAGGAGGATCTGGCGGACGGCTCGGGCTGGCTGGAGATCCAGGTGGACCCGACGTCGTACGCGCCCCGGCTGGGCGGTCTGATCCCGGCCCTGGAGATCATCCTGGACGCGGTGGACACGACCTCGCGGGAGACCGGGCTCGGCATGCGGGTGCTGGTGGCCGCGAACCGGATGAAGCACCCGCTGGACGCGCGCACGCTGGCCCGGCTGGCGGTGCGCTACGCGGACCGGGGCGTGGTCGGCTTCGGGCTCTCCAACGACGAGCGGCGGGGCATGGCGCGGGACTTCGACCGGGCCTTCCACATCGCGCGGGAGGGCGGTCTGCTGTCGGCCCCGCACGGCGGCGAGCTGACCGGCCCGGCGTCGGTCCGGGACTGCCTGGACGACCTGGACGCCACGCGGATCGGGCACGGGGTGCGGGCGGCGGAGGACCCACGGCTGCTGAAGCGGCTGGCCGACCGGGGCGTGACCTGTGAGGTGTGCCCGGCGTCGAACGTGGCGCTCGGCGTGTACGAGAAGCCGGAAGACGTGCCGTTGCGCACGCTCTTCGAGGCGGGCGTCCCGATGGCGCTGGGCGCCGACGACCCGCTGCTGTTCGGCTCCCGGCTGGCCGCCCAGTACGAGATCGCCCGCCACGCCCACGGCTTCACGGACGCCGAAGTCGCGGAGCTGGCCCGGCAGTCGGTGCGCGGTTCGGCCGCCCCGGAGGACGTCAAGAAGCGGCTGCTGGCCGGCGTGGACGACTGGCTGGCGCGCCCGGCGGCCTGAAGTGGGCGCACGGCGGACAGGGCTTGAAGCAGTACGCCGTGCCCTTCGCCGGCACGGTTCCGGTACGGCCTCCGGCCCTCCGCGTCCGCGAAGCGGGTGGCCGTCTCGGCGGACACCTGCCGGTGACTGAAGAGGAAGACACCTGCCGGTGGCTGAAGAGGAAGAAGGTACGCGCGTGCGTGGCGTGCCGCAGGTCGCCCCGGAAGTCCGCCCGGTCCCGGCGCCCGCTCCGGGCGGCGGCATCCCGCGCAGGTCGGGCCACTGGCTGGGGCGCAGGCCGAGGCGTTCGTGGACGAGGACGAGGTCGACCGGCTCGCCGACGCCCTCGTCGGGCGGGACACCGTCGCGCAGCGGCACGTGGACGACGGTGTGCGGGAGCGGGTGGCGAAGGCGCGCACGGGGATGCCTCATGTGCGGTGCCTCATGGCGTCAGGGTCGTGGGTCGTCCGGCGTGTCCGCAACGGAGATTCCGCCCACCAGGGTCGCCGCCAGGCGGGCGGCGAACTCGTCGACGGGCGGGCGTTCGCGGGTCTCGGTGGCGTCGTAGGCGAACGCGCGCTGGGCGCAGGCGCCGAGGAGGAGTGAGGCGGCGGCGTAGGTGTCGGCGTCGGCGCGGACCCGGCCGGCGGCCTGTTCGGCGCGGAGGTAGGCGTCCAGTCCCTCGATGGGCAGGTGCGGGCCGGAGCCGATCGCGCGCAGCGCCTCGTCGTGGCGGCGTTTGAGCTGGGTCTCGGCGTACAGGGAGGCGGCGATCGGGAAGCTCTGCTCGTAGAAGAGGGCGGCCTGGCGGGCGATCTCGGTGAGGTTCCCCGCGAGCGTGCCCTGGCCCGGTGCGGCGGCGAGACCGCTGAGCAGCGGGGTGAGCCGGGGCAGGCGCTCGGTGAGGACCCGTACGAACAGCTCCTCCTTGCTGTCGAAGTACTTGTAGAGGGCCGCTTCGGAGCAGCCGGCCGCGCGGGCGATCTCCTTGGTGGTGGCGCGGGCGAGTCCCACCGTGAGCATGAGCTCGTGGGCCGCGTCGAGGATGCGGACACGCGCGGGCTTCGTCTCCATGGGGCTCCGATCGGGGCTTGACGGGCGGGTGAGTGTTTACCCACCCTAGAGGCGGCATAGGGTGAGTGAGCACTCACCCACCACGTCCGCGGACGAGGGGAGTCGGACGTCACCATGAAGCTCACTGTCTTCGGCGCCACGGGAGGGATCGGCCGGGAGCTGGTCGGCCAGGCCCTGAACGCCGGTCACGAGGTCACCGCGGTCGTACGGGACCCGGCCCGGCTCGCCGTCAGCGGCGACCGTCTGGAGGTCGTCCGCAGCGGCCTGACCGATCCCGAGGAGCTGCGGTCCGCCGTACGGGGCCGGGACGCCGTCCTGTCGGGCCTGGGCGCGCGCAGCCGCAAGGACGCCGGGGTGGCCGCCCGGCTGACCCGTACGGTCCTGGCCGCCATGGAGGCGGAGGGTGTACGCCGGCTGCTGGTGGTGAGCGCCGCGCCGGTCGGCCCCGCCCCGGCGCAGGACGGCCCCTTGGACCGAGGGGTGCGGCACCTGGTGTCGGCGGTCCTCAGGGACGTCTACGCCGACCTGCGCGAGATGGAGGCCGAGCTGGCCCGCAGCGGCACCGACTGGACGTCCGTACGGCCGCCCCGGCTCCAGGACAAGCCGCTCACCGGCCGCTACCGCACCGTCGTCGGCGGCTTCCCGCCCCGGGGCCGCTTCATCGCGCGCGCGGACGTCGCGCACGCGATGCTGTCGATGATCGACGCGAGGGAGACCCTGAAGCAGGGGGTCGGGGTGGCTTACTGAGCCCGCGCTCCCCGAAGGCTCCTGTAGCCGCCCCCAGCGCCTCCCGGAACCGCTCCTAGAGGCTGACGCCGATGGTCACCGGCTCGTTGACCAGGGTGACCCCGAACGCCTCGCGGACGCCGGCGACCACCTCGCGGGCCAGGGCGAGCAGGTCCTCCGTGGTGGCGCCGCCCCGGTTGGTGAGCGCGAGGGTGTGCTTGGTGGAGATGCGGGCGGGGCCGCTGCCGTAGCCCTTGGTGAAGCCCGCCTTGTCGATCAGCCAGGCCGCGGAGGTCTTCGTACGGCCCTCCCCCGCCGGGTAGGCGGGCGGCTCGGCGTCCTCGCCCAGCCGTTCGCGCACGCGCGCGTGGAACGCGGCGAACTGCTCGTCGGTGAGGATCGGGTTGGTGAAGAAGGAGCCGGCCGACCAGGTGTCGTGGTCCTCGGGGTCGAGGACCATGCCCTTGCCGGCGCGCAGCTTCAGCACGGCCTCCCGGGCGTCGGCCAGCGGCACCCGGTCCCCGGGCTCCACACCGAGGGCTCGGGCCGCCTCGGCGTACTTGACCGGCGCGGACAGCCCGCCCGCGTCCTCCAGCTCGAAGCGGACCCGGAGCACGACGTAGCGCTCGGGGTCGCCCTTGAAGCGGCTGTGACGGTACGAGAAGGCGCACTCCTCGTTCGTCAGCGTGACAATCTCGCCGGCCCGGCGGTCGTAGGCGATCACCTCGGTGATCGTCGAGGAGACCTCCTGGCCGTAGGCGCCCACGTTCTGGATCGGGGTGGCGCCCGCGGATCCGGGGATGCCGGCCAGGCACTCGATCCCGGCGAGCCCGGCCTCCACGCTGCGGGCGACGGCGTCGGTCCACACCTCGCCGGCCGCGAGCTCCAGGGTGGTGCCGCGCAGCTCGACCCCGCGCGTGGCGATGCGCAGGGCGGTGCCGTCGAAGCCCTTGTCACCGATGACCAGGTTCGATCCGCCGCCGATGACCAGCAGCGGGGTACCGCTGTCGTCGGCCTCGCGGACGGCGGCGATCACCTCGGCGTCGGTGGCGGCGGTCACCAGCCGCGTCGCGGGACCACCCAGCCGGAAGGTGGTCAGCGGGGCAAGGGGGGCGTCGTGGAGTACCTGCACGGGCCCAAGACTACGAGACGGGTCGACGGGGGCCGCGCCGGCAGGAGGGCGGGGAACGCGGCACGCGCGCGTACCGGTCCCTCCCCCGCTCCGCCGCCGTGTGCACACGCGTCGCCGTGCCCGAAAGCACGCACGAAAAGCACGCACGCGCGCGTGGACCTCCCTGCGGGGTGTGGGTCCACGCGCGCGTGCGGTGCCGTTCCGGCGGCTACGTCAGTCTCCGCGTCGCTTCCTCCCAGCTCACCGGGAGTTCACCGGCGCAGGCCTGCCACGTGGCGAACCGGACGTCCCGCATCTGGTCCGCCAGGGCCCGGGACGTCGGCCGGTGGGCTCCGGAGCGGGCGAACTCCTTGAGCGCGGCGGCCGACTCCCAGACGGACAGGGTCCAGAAGGTCCGCCGCAGGGGCTGCGCCCTGAGGGTGGCCCCGTAGGCGCCGGGCGCGCGGCCGGCCTGCCGCCGGACGGCCGGTGTGCGGGCCAGGAAGCGCAGTGCGCCCCACAGGGTGCGGGTCTCGAAGCGCGAGGCGAAGACGTGCGCCTCGGCGCCGGCCGGCGGGGAGTTCGGCACGGTCCAGGAGAGCGTGGGCATCGCGGGCTCCTTGCGCGGGGGGTGGCGGGTCAGCGGGAGGCGGTTTCGAGGACCGGCGCGGACGCCTCCCCGGCCGCGAGGACGGCGCCCCCGCGGCCGGGGATCACCAGGGCCGCGACCGCGGCGAGGACGACCACCGCGGAGCCGGTGACCAGGGCCGGCCGCAGACCGTCCACGAAGCTCTGCGCGGACTCGTAACCGCCCCGCGCGGAGAAGATCGACGACATCACCGCGATGCCGAGCGCGCCGCCCACCTCGCGCAGCGCATTGTTCGCGCCGGAGGCGATCCCCTGCTCCTGCGGGCGGACGCTGGCCATGACCAGGCTGGCGGCCGGCGCGAAGTACAGGGCCATGCCGACGCCGCTGACGATGAGACCGGGCAGCTGGACGGCGTAGGAGGCGTCCGTGGTGACCACCCAGGACATGTAGCCGAGCCCGGCGGCCTGGAGGAACAGGCCCGCGGCGACGACCGGCCGGCCGCCGATCCGGTCGGAGAGGAGCCCGGCGACGGGCGCGACGAGCATCGGCATGCCGGTCCACGGCAGCATCCTCAGCCCCGCCTCGGTGGGCGAGTAGCCGAGGACGCCCTGCATGTACTGGCTGAGCAGGAAGATCGATCCGAACATGCCGACGAACATCAGCAGGCTGGCGGCGTTGATCCCGGAGAAGGCCCGGGAACGGAACAGCCGCATGGGCAGCATCGGGTGCGCCGCGCGGGAGCTGTAGCCGACGAAGCCCGCGAGCAGCGCCCCGCCCGCGCCGAGCGCGGTCAGCACCACGGAGTCGGTCCAGCCGTCGGCGGGCCCGCGGACCAGGCCGTACACGATTCCGAAGAGCCCGCCGCTGGCGAGGAGCGTGCCGGGAAGGTCGAGGCGGGTGCCGGTGCCGTGGGACTCGGCGAGGCGCAGCCGGGCGAGCGGCAGCGCGGCGAGGCCCAGAGGGACGTTCAGCCAGAAGATCCAGTGCCAGGAGACGTGTTCGGTGAGGCTGCCGCCGATCAGCGGCCCGGAGGCGACGGCGAGTCCGTTCACGGCGCCCCAGATGCCGTACACCGTCCCGCGCCTGGCCGCGGGCACGGCCGCCGTGAGCAGGGTCAGCGTGAGCGGCAGCATCACGGCCGCGCCGACGCCCTGGACCGCGCGGGCGGCGATCAGGGAGTCGATGCCGGGTGCCATGGCCGCGGCGGCGGATGCGCCGGTGAAGACGGCGAGTCCGGCGATGAACATCCGCCGGCGTCCGAAGCGGTCGCCGAGCGCGGCGCCGAACATCAGCAGGACGGCGAAGGTGAGCGTGTACGCGCTCACGGTCCACTCCAGGTCGTCCAGCGCCCCGCCGAGGTCCTCGCGGATGGAGGGCAGGGCGGTGGTGACGACGAGGTTGTCCAGGGACGCCATGAATCCTGCGACGCTCGTGATGACGAGGGCCCATACCGCGCTCGCGCGCGACGGGGTGGTGTCGGGTGGTGCTGTCTGCTGTGCCATCGCTCCCCCAGGGGTCTTAGTTAGTTATTGATGACTAACTTTCTTGGACATGCCAGTGCCTGCCAGGCGACAGGGCCGGGCCCCTACACCTCCAGGCGGCCCGTGACCCGGGCCGACGGATAGAGCCCCTCCCATACCCGGTGCTCGGGCGGGAATCCCATGGCCACCAGGCAGTTGATGAGCATGCCGTGGGCCAGGAAGGAGGTCGTCTCGTCGACGTCCGCGCCGAGCGCCAGCCGCACGGTGTCCCACAGCCGCATCCAGCCGGCCCGTACGCTCTCGCCGAACTCCCGGTCGCCCTCCTGCTCCGCGGCGGCCACGGCGATGTACATCTGCATCTGCATCATCAGCCACTCGGGCCGCTCCGCGATGACCTTGGTGTACGCGTTCGCCATGGCGTGCAGGGCCTCCTCGCCCCGCAGCCCCTCCGAGGCCTCCTCGAAGGTCCGGATGGTGTCCTCCACGCAGCGTTCGGCCGCCGCCAGGAAGATCGCCTTCTTGCCCGGGAAGAGCCGGAAGAGGTACGGCTGCGAGACACCGACCCGCTTGGCGATGGCCTCCGTGGAGGTGCCGTGGTACCCGCCGCGCGCGAACTCGGCGGTCGCCGCGCGGATGACGCTCTCGCGTCGCTCCTCTGCGCTCATCCTGGGCATGCCGAGAAAGTTAGTACTCAATCACTAACTTCGTCAAGGCGGGGTCTGTGCGCCGGGAACGGCATGCGTAAGGGCGGCCCCACATGCGTCTACGTAAGGGCGTCCCGCACATACGTAAGGGGCGCCCCGCATGGGAGGACGCCCCTTACACACACCGCTTCGGGCCGTCAGGCGAGCCGTACGACCGCCCGGGACATGCCCAGCACCTTCTGGCCGGCGCTCATCGCCGTCAGGTCCACCCGGACGGTGTTGTCGTCCAGCTTGGCCCCGACCTTGCCGCTGACCTCGATCAGGGCGCCCTGGTCGTCGTTGGGGACGACGACGGGCTTGGTGAAGCGGACGCCGTACTCCACGACCGCACCCGGGTCGCCGACCCAGTCGGTGACCACGCGGATCGCCTCGGCCATGGTGAACATGCCGTGCGCGATGACGTCCGGCAGGCCCACCTCCTTGGCGAACTTCTCGTTCCAGTGGATCGGGTTGAAGTCCCCGGAGGCGCCCGCGTAGCGCACGAGCGTGGCGCGGGTCACGGGGAAGGTCTGCGCCGGCAGCACGGTGCCGACCTCGATCTCGTCGTAGGCGATCTTCGCCGTCATCGGGTTCTCACGCCTCCTCGGCCGCGCGGGCCACGAGCTTGGTCCAGGCGGTCACGACGTGCTCGCCGGCCTCGTCGTGCACCTCACCGCGGATGTCCAGGACGTCGTTGCCCGCGAGGGACTTGATCGCCTCGATCGTGGAGGTGACCGTGAGCCGGTCGCCGGCGCGCACCGGGCGGGCGTAGGCGAACTTCTGGTCGCCGTGCACCACGCGGCTGTAGTCGAGCCCCAGCTGCGGGTCCTCGACGACCTGGCCGGCGGCGCGGAACGTGATGGAGAACACGAAGGTCGGCGGGGCGATCACATCGGAGTAGCCGAATGCCTTGGCGGCCTCGGGGTCCGTGTACACCGGGTTGGTCTCGCCCACCGCCTCGGCGAACTCGCGGATCTTCTCCCGGCCCACCTCATAGGGCGCGGTGGGCGGGTAGGTCCGTCCCACGAAGGACTGGTCGAGCGCCATGGCCCGGCACCTCCTGATGTCTGCTGTGGCTGGCCCCAAATTAGCGGGAAACCGGTCGCGGGACGCGCACGGGGGCGGCGCGGCGGGCGGGTGCGGCGGGCTGGGTGCCGAGCCGGTGAAACGCCGTGAGGCCGCCCCCTCGGAAGGGGACGGCCTCACGGACGAGCCTGTTTATCGCGTCTCGCGGTGCGCGGTGTGCGCGTTGCAACGCGGGCAGTGCTTCTTCATCTCAAGACGGTCCGGGTTGTTACGCCGGTTCTTCTTGGTGATGTAGTTCCGCTCCTTGCACTCCACGCAGGCCAGCGTGATCTTCGGGCGGACGTCGGTGGCAGCCACGTGAGTGCTCCTAAGACGAACGGGTGGACTGATTCAACGCAAGAAAGAGTAGCCGATCGAAGGACCGACCCCGCAATCGGCTACTGTCAGTAGCGGTGACCGGACTTGAACCGGTGACACAGCGATTATGAGCCGCTTGCTCTACCGACTGAGCTACACCGCTTTGATGCGATCGGGTCCCGCCTCGCGACGGGAACCTCTCACACCAGAGCCCCAATACGGAATCGAACCGTAGACCTTCTCCTTACCATGGAGACGCTCTGCCGACTGAGCTATTGGGGCGAGCGATGAAGACATTACACGGTCCGCCGCCGTTCACCCAAATCCGTATCCCGCCGCCCCCGCAACCCTCCCCCCAGCCCGCTCGGCAGTCCCCTGAGCCCCGGTAGGCGCCCGGTGGGCGCGACGCGATCGCCGCCGCCACACGCGCGTGCGGGCGTGTGGGCGACGCGTGTGCCCCGTGGGGCGGGCCACGCCGGTACGACTATTGCGCTCCTGCGCGGCTCGCGCGGCTCGTCGCCCTAGGCTCGACTCACTCTGCGTGATCTTGGGGCGGTGGACGGCCCCCCGATTCCCCACGCCGGCCCGCCCGCCCCCCGGCCCCACCCTGGAGCGCGATGCCCGACAGCCAGCCGCAGCCGCAACCGCCGTCGAACTCGTCGGGGTCCTCCGGACCGTCCGACCAGGCCGCGCTCCTGCTCTGCGGGGCGCGCCTCACCGACGGCCGAACGGTGGACGTACGGCTGGGCGGCGGGCGCATCGAGGCCGTGGGCACCACCGGCAGTCTCACGCCGGGTCCGGCCCGGACGAGCGCCACGCGCGTGGACCTGAGCGGCTACCTGCTCCTGCCGGCACCGGCCGAACCGCACGCCCACGGCGACACCGCCCTGTCGGCCGAACGCCCCGGCCCCGCGTCGTACGCCCCCGAGGACGTCCAGCGCCGGGCCACGGAGGCGGCCCTGCTCCAGCTCGGGCACGGCGCGACGGCGGTGCGCGCGCACGTGCGCGTGGGCGACGTCCAGGGGCTCGGCGCGCTGGGCGCGGTCTTGCAGGCGCGCCGGTCGCTGCGTGGGCTGGCGGAGCTGACGGCGGTGGCGATGCCGCGGCTGCTGACCGGGGTGGCCGGGGCCGACGGGCTCGCGATGCTGCGGGACGCGGTGAAGATGGGCGCCTGTGTGGTGGGCGGCTGCCCGGACCTGGACCCCGATCCCACCGGCTACGTGGAGACGGTCCTGGAGGTGGCCTCCGAACAGGGCTGCCCGGTGGACCTGCACACGGACGCCACCGACCCGGCCCGGCTCTCCCGGCTCGCGGCCATGGCGGGGGGCCTGCGCCCCGGCGTGTCGATCGGACCGTGCGCCGGTCTCGCGCGCCTGCCCGCCGAGGCCGCCTCCCGCGTCGCCGACCAGCTCGCGGCGGCCGGAGTGACGGTCGTGTGCCTGCCCCAGGGCGGCTGCGGCGGCGCCGACCGGCGGGGCACGGCGCCGGTACGGCTGCTGCGTGCCGCCGGGGTGCGGGTGGCGGCCGGCAGCGGTGCCCTGCGCGACGTGTCGAACCCCGTCGGCCGAGGCGACCCGCTGGAGGCCGCCTACCTCCTCGCCTCCGCCCACGGTCTGCGCCCCGAGGACGCCTACGACGCCGTGTGCGCCTCGGCACGCGCGGTGCTGGGCCTGCCGGAGGTCCGCGTGGAAGCGGGCTTCCCGGCCGAACTGCTGGCCGTACGCGGTGACCACCTCCCCGGTGCGCTGTCCCTGGCCTACAGCCGGATCGTCGTCCACCGCGGCCGAGTGGTGGCCCGCACGAGCGCGGTCCGCGAGTACTGCAACTCGGCGGCGACAGCGGAACTGGACCTGCCGCGACAGGGGCGGGGGGAGCTGTCGTGAGCGGCGAGGCAGCGCCGGGGGCCGGTGGCGGTGGGGGTGGGGTTGGCGTGGGGCGGTGCGGGAGCCGGCTGGGGCGGTGAGACCTCGTGGAGGCGGCGGGGCACTTCATGGTGGCGCGGGTGTGCGGGGCCGTGACGCGGCGTCGGCGGGTGTGCCTGGGGCGCGCAGGGGGCGTGTGCGGGCCGCGGAACGGGGTGCCCGGGGGCATGCGGGCCGTGGAACGGGGGTGCCCGGTCGGTACGTGATCGTTCCCGTTGGCGGCGGGCTCGCTCCGCGCGCGGGATCGTTCGCTGCGTGCCGGGCGGGCGTCGGGGAGCGGTGCCCACCGCGCGAACGGCCCCTTCGCACACCGGCACCCGTCCGCGCGTACGCCCCGAGCGGCGCTCTTGCGCGTCCGGGAGTGAGCGGGCGCGTGCGCGTACGCGCCTTCGGGGTGCTCCGGACGCGGCGGTCAACTCGTGCGGCGGATGCGGCTCTCCGGGCGTACGGTCGGTTGCATGCGCATTGTCATCGCTGGTGGTCATGGTCAGATCGCGCTGCGGCTGGAGCGTGTGCTCTCCGCGCGCGGGGACGAGGTGGCGGGCATCATCCGCAGAGCCGAGCAGGGCGACGATCTGCGCGCGGCCGGTGCCGAACCGGTCCTGCTCGACCTTGAGTCCGCCTCGGTGGAGGAGGTCGCGGCGCACCTCCAGGGCGCGGACGCGGCGGTGTTCGCGGCCGGCGCGGGCCCGGGCAGCGGCGCGGCCCGCAAGGACACGGTGGACAGGGGCGCGGCGGTGCTGTTCGCGGACGCGGCCGTACGCGCGCGCGTGCGCCGCTTCGTGGTGGTGTCCTCGATGGGCGCGGATCCCGCGCACCAGGGGGACGACGTCTTCGACGTGTACCTGCGTGCCAAGGGCGAGGCCGACGCCTACGTCACCCGGCAGGAGGCGCTGGACTGGACGATCCTGCGCCCGGGCGCGCTGACGGACGAGGCGGGCACCGGCCTGGTCCGGCTGGAGGCGCACACGGGGCGCGGCTCGATCCCCCGGGACGACGTGGCGACCATCCTCGCGGAACTGGTGGACACGCCGGCGACGGCCGGTCTCACGCTGGAGCTGATCAGCGGTTCGACGCCGGTGTCGGTGGCGGTGAAGTCGGTCGCCGGGAACTGAGCCGGGCGGCCGGCCGTTGACCGGTCAGGCCCGCCTCGCCCCTTCCAGACCGTCACCGCCCGCCTACTGACGAGCCGTAGGAGACTTAGACCCGTCCCTCTGTCGGCCCGTCAGGGCTCAGAACAGCGGCAGTTGCCCGGGGAATTCGGGCACGGCGTAGCCGTCCAAGGACGGTTGCACCGCCCCGAGTTGCGCCGGCTGTCGCGACCCGGCGCAGGAGACGAGTTCCCCGTTCTCCCGCGCCCCGGGCGGGTCGTGCCGTGCGAAGCGGCCCGCGACGACGGCGATGTCGCGGTGGCACACGGGACAGGTTCTGCGTCGGGAGGACATGCCGCCAGTGTGCCCGAGCGGGCGGTCGGCGCACCTCTCCCGGCCGACGGCGGCGGCGTGATCAGGTCCGGGTCTCCGCCTCCCACCGGTCGGGGCCCACTCCGCGCCAGTCGATCAGCGGTGAGTCGGCCACCTCCTCCGGTTCGATCTCCAGCCCCGCCCGGCGGAGGAACTCCACCAGGTCCCGCACGTTGTGCGCGAGGCCGAGGATCTCGCCGTCCACCCGTACCCGGCGACCGCCGGTCGGTGACGGCAGGTGCACGATGATGGGACGTTTCCCGGCCATGGCTCCAGCATCATCCGGACCGGCCGGGCCCGCACCCGGGCCGGTCATTCGAGAATCCCCAGCGCGGTGTCCGGCCGGCACAGCGGGCACGCGGGGACTCCTTCTTCGGTGAGGGCCCGTACCGCCTGTTCCCGGCCGACGCCTTTCGCCCGCCCGCCGCCGGCGCCCGTACAGCCGCCGACGTGGACGTACACCGCGCTCCGGCCGCTGAGACCGCGCTCGACGGCCCACTCCGCGGCGGCCTTGCGGGCGCCGAGGCGGCGTTGCCGTTCGGCCTCCCGGCGTTCCTCGTCGGCGATCCACCGGTCCATCAGCGCGAGCTGCCTGGCGGCCTGGTGTTCGACGACGCGGCGGGCGAAGCGCAGCATGTCGAGACGCGTCAGCGGACGGTCCTCGTTCACACGTTCGATTCTAATGAGGTGCGGGGGTGCAGCGCGACAGCGGTACCCCGGTCCCGCCGACGGCGGCCGGAGACAACGACGAAGGCCCCGTGACCTGCTCTCGCAGATCACGGGGCCTCGCTCCCGTGTGGCGGCGCCAGGATTCGAACCTGGGAAGGCTGAGCCGGCAGATTTACAGTCTGCTCCCTTTGGCCGCTCGGGCACACCGCCGGGTAGTGCTGCCGCTTCGAACCCGCTTTCGGCGGTGTTCCCCCGGCAACGACGTAAACAATACCCGATGCCCGGGGGTGCTTCGCCACCCGATTGATCTCCACCTGGCGGGGCGCGGGGTGGCTAGGCTGGTGCGGATGCGGCCCGGTACTCCACCGGGCCCGGCGGTCGCCGCCGCGCACGCCGGCACGCACCCGATACGCACCCCGATACAAGGAGCCACAGGACATGGCCGACTCCAGTTTCGACATCGTCTCGAAGGTCGAGCGGCAGGAGGTCGACAACGCCCTCAACCAGGCCGCCAAGGAGATCTCGCAGCGCTACGACTTCAAGGGCGTGGGGGCCTCGATCTCCTGGTCCGGTGACAAGATCCTCATGGAGGCGAACTCCGAGGACCGGGTGACGGCCGTCCTCGACGTCTTCCAGTCGAAGCTCATCAAGCGCGGCATCTCGCTGAAGGCGCTGGAAGCGGGCGAGCCGCAGCTCTCCGGCAAGGAGTACAAGATCTTCGCGTCGATCCAGGAGGGCATCTCCCAGGAGAACGCGAAGAAGGTGGCGAAGATCATCCGCGATGAGGGCCCCAAGGGCGTGAAGGCCCAGGTCCAGGGCGACGAACTGCGCGTCAGCTCCAAGAGCCGCGACGACCTCCAGACCGTCATCGCCCTCTTGAAAGGCAAGGACTTCGACTTCGCGCTCCAGTTCGTGAACTACCGGTAAGAGGCAGGCCGGTAAGAGGTACGAGAGAGAAGGGTGGGCATCCCGCGCCCCGCGGTGCGCAACCGTGCGGTGCGGAACCGTGCGGTGCGCAACCGTGCGGTGAGGTGCCCACCCTCGCGTTGCCGCGTCTCCCGTGCCTGCCGCGCCGCGCGCTCAGTCGCGTGAGTTGCCGAACAGGATCCGGTAGACGATCAGCAGTACCAGGGAGCCGCCGACGGCCGCGGCCCAGGTGGCGCCGTCGTAGAAGTGCTTGCTGATGGGGTGGTCCAGCCAGCGGGCCGATATCCAGCCCCCGATGAACGCGCCCGCGATGCCGATGAGGGTCGTACCGATGAAGCCGCCGGGGTCGCGTCCCGGCAGGAGGACTTTGGCGATGGCTCCGGCCAGCAGTCCCAGGATGATCCAACCGATGATGCTCATGCCGTGAACCTGCCCTTCCGCGCTGTGTCCGCACTGTCGGTTCCGTGAGAGTTCGCTCCCGGGCCCGCTGCGCGTCGCGCGCGTGTTCGTGCCGTGTCGATGAAGAGGACGTCACAGGTCCACCCGCCGGTTGCCGCGATCAGTAGGGTGCGGCGCATGACACGTACCGACGCCGGGCTGCGCCGGACCCTGGGCGTGCGGGACGCCGTGGTTGTCGGCCTCGGCTCGATGATCGGCGCCGGCGTCTTCTCGGCCCTCGGGCCGGCCGCGCGGGCGGCCGGGTCCGGGCTGCTGCCCGGCCTCGCCCTCGCCGCCGTGGTGGCCTACTGCAACGCCATGTCCTCGGCCCGGCTCGCCGCCCGTTACCCGGCCTCCGGCGGGACGTACGTGTACGGCAGGGAGCGGCTCGGCCGTTTCTGGGGATACCTGGCCGGCTGGGCCTTCGTGGTCGGCAAGACGGCCTCCTGCGCGGCCATGGCGCTCACCGTGGGCGCGTACGTGTGGCCGGGGCAGGCGCACGCGGTGGCGGTCGCGGCGGTGGTGGCCCTGACCGCCGTCAACTACGGCGGCATCCAGAAGTCCGCCTGGCTGACGCGGGCGATCGTCGCCGTCGTCCTGGCCGTTCTCGCGGCCGTGGTCGTGGTGTGCCTGGTCTCCGGGCAGGCCGACGCGGGGCGGCTGGACATCGGGCTGTCGGCGGGTGCCGACGGGGTGCTCCAGGCGGCCGGGCTGCTGTTCTTCGCGTTCGCCGGGTACGCGCGGATCGCCACCCTCGGGGAGGAGGTGCGCGATCCGGCGCGCACGATCCCGCGGGCGATCCCGCTGGCCCTGGGGATCGCGCTGGCGGTGTACGCGTGCGTGGCCGTCGCCGTGCTCGCCGTCCTCGGCGCGAACCGGCTCGGGCAGTCGGCGGCGCCGCTGGCCGACGCGGTGCGGGCGGCCGGGGTGCCGGGGCTCGTGCCCGTGGTGCGGACCGGAGCCGCGGTGGCCGCGCTGGGCTCGCTGCTCGCGCTGATCCTCGGGGTCTCGCGTACGACGCTCGCCATGGCCCGGGACGGGCACCTGCCGGGCGCCCTGGCAGCCGTGCACCCACGCTTCCGCGTGCCGCACCGGGCGGAACTGGCCGTGGGCGCGGTGGTCGCCGTACTGGCCGCGACGGTGGACGTCCGCGGCGCGATCGGCTTCTCGTCCTTCGGTGTGCTGGCCTACTACGCCGTCGCCAACGCCTCCGCCTGGACGCTGAGCACGGCCCCGCGCTCGCGGATGGTGCCCGCGGTGGGCCTGCTGGGCTGCGCCACGCTGGCGTTCGCGCTGCCCCCGGCCTCGGTGGCCGCGGGCGCGGGTGTCCTCGCGGTGGGCGGGGCGGCCTACGGCGTACGGCGGTGGTGGGCGGGGCGTTACGCGGGGTGACGTACGCAGGAAGGGGCGAACCTCGGGCCCTCGGCTCAGTGCGCCGTCAAGCGCGGCCCCGCCTGCGCCCGAGGATCGACAGGAGCGCGCACCGCTCCGCGCGAGAGCGCTCCGCTTCCTCCTGAGCGCGTGATCCGCTGATACTGGCGGTAGCAGGCATGCCGATCGAGCTGCCTGGAGAGGTACCGGTCATGAAGGTGTTCAACCTGCTGCTCAACATCTTGTGGCTCGTCTTCTGCGGGCTCTGGATGGCGCTCGGTTACCTGGTCGCCGCCCTGATCTGCTTCGTCCTGATCGTCACCATCCCGTTCGGCATCGCGTCGCTGCGCATCGCCGGGTTCGTCCTCTGGCCGTTCGGTCGGACCACCGTGCAGCGGCCCGGCGCCGGGGCGCCGTCATGCGTCGGCAACGTCATCTGGGTCGTCTTCGCGGGCTGGTGGCTCGCACTGGCCCACCTGATCACGAGCATCCCCCTGTTCCTGTCGATCATCGGGATTCCCTTCGGCTGGGCGAACCTCAAGCTCATTCCCATCTCGCTCATGCCGTTGGGACAGGAGGTCGTGCCCACGGACGAGGCATTCGGCGGACGCTGAACTCGCCCCCTCATTGCCTCGGCCTTCCCTGCCGCGGTTCAACTGGATTCAGCCCGAACAGTGTCCGACAATGGGTTTATGTGGTGGCTCAGTTCGACCCGTACGGCTGCACAGCGCACCAAACACCTCTTCACGGTGTTCACGCTCATCCTTCTCCTGGCCGGCGCCGCCGTGTCAGGCGCGGCGGAAACCGCTTCGACGGCAGCCCCGGCGCACGCCCCCTCGCATTCCCACGAGTTGGACCGCGGCTGCGACGAGGTCTGGGGGGGCGGCGGCTGTGACACCTAGGGGGACACGGTACCGCTGGGGTGAATCTCATTCAGGCTGTCCACGAGAATCACGGGCGGCGGATGAGGAGGCTTGGGCACCTGAACGAGAAAAGGTACGTAGACCATTTCGCCGTGCCTGAACTCCGCCTTCCAGGAATTCCGGTAGCACACGACATCGTTCGGGTCGCCCCGCGTCGCATAACACCGAGTCGTCGAATCAGCGGGTGAGCCACCTGCTTCACTTGTCGCGGCATCCCATGCACCGAGGGCGGTACAGCAGGTCGCCACCGCTACTGCAAGGATGCCTCTGCGCAAGGCTGCTTTCCGCATTGTCATCACCCTGAGAGTCGCGGGCAGGCGGAGCTCCACGAGGCGTGAACGCGACAGTCCGGCGGCCAGGGAATTTCGGACACCCGGCCGCCGAACCCTCAAGTTCAGCCGTTGTTGTTGTTATTGTTGTTGTTCCCGCCACCGCCGTTGTTGTTATTATTATTGTTGTTGTTGTTCCC
>NZ_KQ948354.1:528936-654143 GCF_001514055.1 Streptomyces corchorusii
GCCTCGGCCGTTGTTGTTGTTATTGTTGTTGTTGTTCCCGCCTCGGCCGTTGTTGTTGTTATTGTTGTTGTTGTTCCCGCCTCGGCCGTTGTTGTTGTTGTTATTGTTGTTGTTGTTTCCGCCGTGATCGCTCGGCGCCATCGCGTGGGTTCCCGTGGGTGCCGGGGCGGCGAAGGAGCTCGACGGCGCCAGGGCGCCTCCCGCAGCCAGAGCTGCCGATGCGGCTATCAGGGCCGCTCGCTTGGCGTACTTGTTCGCCATGATGTTTCCTTTCCGCGGGCATGGACGTCGTGGATCGCAGTCCATTTCGGTGATGAAGGCATCCGCCGTGGCAATGCCCTGCCAGATCGGTTCCCGGGAGTTTCAGGTGCTGCATGCACCGCCGGAGTCCGGCGCCGCGAACTCGGATACCCGGGTCCGACACTCTCTGGCCAGCATGCCCAGCCGTGGTCGGCGGGCGCATCGGGTGAGCACCCCAAGTTCCACCCCGGCCACCCCACCTCGTAGTCCGGCACACCCCACGTACCGCCCGGCAGGCCGCGGCAAGACCCCACCGGCCCGCGGGTCTTGATCGGGTCTGGATCTTTTGCGCGGCCCCGACGACCGGAGGAAACTGACTGGTGATGGACCTTCTAGAGCGAGAGGCCGTACTCCAGGACCTCACCGGTCACCTGACGGCAGCCGTGAGTGGCCCCGGACGCCTGGCCCTTGTCCGCGGCGAGGCCGGCATCGGCAAAACCGCCGTCGTCCACCGTCTCGCCCAGCTGGCCGATCCCCACGTCCGAGTCGTGATCGGCGCCTGCGACCCGCTCGCCTCCCCCCGCCCCCTGGGCCCTCTGCTGGACCTGGCTCCGCGCCTGGGCCGGGAGGCGCGCACCGCCCTGACGGGCACACTGACCGGTTCCAGCCGTTCTGACGAGGTCTACGACTGCCTGCTCGCCGACCTGAGTGCCTACCCCAGCCTGCTGGTCGTCGAGGACATCCACTGGGCCGACGAGGCCACGATGGACCTGCTGCGGTACCTGGCCCGACGCCTGCCGAACGTTCCGGCGCTGGTTCTGGCCACGTACCGCGACGACGAGATCGGCCGCACCCACGGCCTGACCGCCCTCCTCGGCACCCTGGCCGGCTACCCCTGGGTCTACCGCCACGACCTGGCCCCCTTGAGCCGCGAGGCCGTCGCCCGGCTGGCCACAGGACGCACCGTGGACACCGAGCAGTTGTACCGCCTCTCCGCGGGCAACCCCTTCATCGTCGCCGAGATCCTGGCCGCGCCCGCCGACCCCATTCCGGCCACGGTGCGCGAAGCCGTCGCCGGCCGCCTGGCCGGGCTGTCGGGCGCGGCGCGCAGTGTGGTCGACGTCCTGGCCGTCTTGGGGACCCGGGTTCCGCTGCCCCTGCTGGCCGGCATCCTGCCGGCCCCGGAGGAGGCCCTCGACGAGGCCGTGGCCTGCGGCATCGTGCGCACCCACGGACAGGTGACGGAGTTCCGCCATGAACTGACCCGGCTGGCGGTGCTGGAAGCCGTGCCTGCCGCCTCCCGTCTGCGGGTCCACCGGCAGGTGCTGGCGGCGATGCGGTCCGGCCCGGTCGCCGCGGAGGATCTGCCGCTGCTGGCGGATCACGCCGACGGCGCCGGGGACCCGGCCGCCGTGTTGGAGTACGCGCCCGCGGCGGCCGTCCGCGCCGCCGCGCTGGGCGCGCACCGGGAGGCCGCCGGCCAGTACGCCCGTGCCCTGCGGTACGCCGACCGCCTGCCGCCCGAGCGGCACATCTCTCTGCTGGAGGGCCATTTCCAGGCCTGTCTCCTGTCCAGCCAGCTCGACGAGGGGATCGCTTCGTGCCGTACGGCGGTGGGTCTGCGCCGTGCGCTCGGCGACCGGTTGCGTGAGGGCGATGACCTGCGCTGGCTGTCAGGCTGGTTGTGGCCGGCCGGCCGGGCCGCCGAGGCCAGGCAGACCGGCCTGGAGGCGGTGCGGATACTCGAAGGGCTGGCACCGGGCGGGGAGTTGGCGAGGGCGTACCTGAACCTCTGTCAGCTGGCCTGCTACGCGCATGAGGGCGTGGCGGTGGTCGCCGCCTACGCCGAGAAGGCGATCGCCGCGGCTGAGCGCTCCGGCGATGCGGGGGTGGTCGTCCAGGCGCGCTTCCATGCCGCGGCGGCACGCTTGTTGAGCGAGGGGCACGGCTGGGAGGACTGCGAGCAGGCGGTGTCCGACGCGAGGGCGCGTGACCTGTCGCCGGACACGGGCTCCATGGCGCTCGTCATGTGCGGGCTGGCCGCGTTGCGGCGGGAGGGTGCCCGGTCGACCGCGGCCGTGAGCCGGGCGGAGACCTACTGCCTCGATCGCGGCCTGCCGGCCTACCTGCTGTGCGCGAGGGCCTGGGGCGGTTGGGGGCTGCTCCACCGGGGCCTGTGGCCGCAGGCCGCCGATGTCTCGGGGAAGGTCCTGTCCCACCCCGGCTCGCCCCCGGTCGCCCGGACCCTGGCGTTGACCGTGCTGGGTCTGGTA
The DNA here is from genome assembly GCF_001514055.1 of Streptomyces corchorusii. Classification (NCBI taxonomy): domain Bacteria; kingdom Bacillati; phylum Actinomycetota; class Actinomycetes; order Kitasatosporales; family Streptomycetaceae; genus Streptomyces; species Streptomyces corchorusii. The sequence goes on from NZ_KQ948354.1 coordinate 531,450, forward strand.
CGGGCCCGCCAGGGCAGGCCCGAGGTGTGGCCGCTGCTGGACCAGGCGGCGGGCCTGGTCGATCCGGAGTGCCTGCTCGACACGGGCCTGGGGTGGGAGGCCCCTATCGAGGCGGCCTGGCTGGCCGGTGATCACGAGCAGGTTCAGGCCGATGGCCGACGCGGTCTGGCCGCGCTGGCGAACCGCTCCCATCCCTGGCTGTCCGGTCCTCTGGCCTGTTGGATCCGCCGTGCCGGAGGAGAGCCTCCGCCAGTCCCGGCGGCCGGACCGTACGCGCTGGAACTGGCCGGCGACTGGGCCGGCGCCGCGGCACGATGGGACGGGCTCGGCTGCCCGTACGACGCCGCGCTGGCCCGTCTGTCCGGTGACGCGCCCGCGCTGCGCCAGGCCCTGGCCGCCTTCGAGGCCCTCGGTGCCCGGCCGGCCGTGGCTCGCACCCGCTCCTTGATGCGTGTCCGCGGTGTCCGCCCGATCCGGCGAGGCCCGCGGCCGGCCACCCGGGCCAATCCGTACCGGCTCACCAACCGGGAGATGGACGTCCTGAAGCTGCTGGACGAGGGCCTTTCGGACGCCGAGATCGCCGCCCGCCTCTACATCAGCCCCAAGACCGCGGGGCATCACGTGGGCGCCGTACTGACCAAGCTCAACGTCCACACCCGCCACGAAGCCGCCCGCAGGCTCCATCATCCCGAGCGCGAATAGGGCTCCGCGACGGATTCGTCACCTCAACTGAATTTGCAGTTGATGTTCTGGCTGCCGGTGAAGGTGTTGTTCCCCTGTGCGGCCTGCCCCGTCGGGTAGCAGATCTGGAGGAGCGGCGGGATACCCAGAATCGAGAGGAGTCCCCCGCCGCCTTGCGCCTGGGTTCCGGCGAGGATGTTGTTGTTGTTGGTGTTTGTATTCGTGTTCCTGTCCCCGTTGTTGTTGTTATTGTTGTTGTTGTTCACCCCATTACCGGCATTGTTGTTATTATTGTTGTTCGTGTTGTTGCGGGTGGTCGTGTTCGTGGTGCTCTGCGTGTCGGTGCCCCCCTGTCCCCCGCCGTAGGGGGCCTGGAGCAGTGACGAGACACCCAGCCGTGACAGGAGCCCTTCGTCGCCCTGAGCCTGGGCGCCGCCGGCGCTGAAGAGGACCACCGTGATCGCGGCGGTACTGATCGTGGCGAACCGCTTGGTGAGCTTCACTCGGCCAACCTTTCGTCGTCCCTGGTGCCGCATTCTCAGAGGACAGGATGACGACGGCGGGCCTGGGACAATCCTCAGGCGCGCGGTGACGCCTGCGTTTTCCCCCGGACAGCCTCAGGATTCCGCGCGGCTCACGAAGTCGGAAACAACGGCCACCAAAACGGTGAATACGGTCTTCACCGGTGGCTGCCCGCCATCTTTTCGAGCCGGGCGATGCGCTCTGCCATCGGCGGGTGCGTGGAGAACATCTTGGACAGTCCCTGGCCCGGACGGAAGGGATTGGCGATCATCATGTGGCTCGCCGTCTCGATCCGGGGCTCGGGGGGCAGCGGCAATTGCTGGGTGCCCGTCTCCAGCTTGCGCAGGGCGCCGGCCAGGGCGAGCGGGTCGCCGGTGAGCTGGGCGCCGGAGGCGTCCGCCTCGTACTCCCGGGAGCGGCTGATGGCCAGCTGGATCAGGGTGGCGGCGAGCGGACCGAGGATCATGATCAGCAGCATGCCCAACAGACCCGGGCCGTCGTCGTCGTCCGAGCGGCCGACCGGGATCAGCCAGGCGAAGTTCACCAGGAACATGATCACGGAGGCGAGCGCGCCGGCTACCGAGGAGATCAGGATGTCCCGGTTGTAGACATGGCTCAGTTCGTGGCCGATGACGCCGCGCAGCTCCCGCTCGTCCAGCAGGCGCAGGATGCCTTCCGTGCAGCACACGGCCGCGTTGCGCGGGTTGCGGCCCGTGGCGAAGGCGTTCGGGGCCTCCGTCGGCGAGATGTACAGCCGGGGCATGGGCTGGCGGGCCTGCGTGGACAGTTCCCGCACCATCCGGTACAGCGCCGGCGCCTCGAACTCGCTGACCGGGCGGGCGCGCATCGCGCGCAGGGCCAGCTTGTCGCTGTTCCAGTACGCGTACGCGTTCGTGCCCAGAGCGACCAGGACCGCGACGACGAGTCCGGCGCGGCCGAAGAAGCTACCGATGACGATGATGAGTGCGGACAGTCCCCCGAGGAGTACGGCGGTCCTGAGCCCGTTGTGCCGGCGGTGCACGGTGCGCCCTCCAAGTCGTGCAGCTGGGGAACACTCTGATCCAGTGGACCCTCCCGCTGATGACAACGCCAGGCGGCGGCCACGAGTTCCCCGGTGCGCACGGGGGTGCGTGACGGCCGTCCGGGTGACGTGCGGGTTCGGCCACGCGCGCGTGCCGGCACGAGTGCCCCACACGCGCGTGGCGACTCCTCAGAACAGTCCGCCGGCGGCGAAGCGGAGGACCAGCTGGGGTGCTCCGGAGAGGGCGACGGCGACGGCTCCGGTGAGGGCGAGGGTGGCGGTGACGGGCGCCGGGACGCGGTGCCGGGCGGGCTCGCCCTCGGGCGCGCGGAACAGCAGGGCCGTCCACTGGAGGTAGTAGAAGAGGGCGATCACGACGTTGACGGCCATCACGACGGCGAGCCAGCCGAGGCCCGCGTCGACGGCCGCCGAGAACACGGTGACCTTGGCGAACAGGCCGATGACGCCCGGCGGCAGCCCGGCCAGGCACAGCAGGAAGAAGGCCAGCAGGAGCGCGCCGATCGGATGGGTGGCGTACAGGCCCCGGTAGTCGCTGATCCGGTTCAGGGCGCGGCTGCGGCCCACCAGGGCGGCCACCGCGAAGGCGCCGAGGTTCACGGCGGCGTACATCAGGGCGTACGCGACGGTGGAGCCGATCGCCTTCTGGGCGTCCTTGGTGTACCCGGCGGCGGCGATCGGCACCAGCAGGTAGCCGGCCTGGCCGACGGAGGACCAGGCGAGCAGCCGTACGGCGCTGTACGCGCGCGTGGCCTGCTGGCGCAGGGCGGCGACGTTGCCGACCGTCATGGTGAGGGCGGCCAGGACGGCGAGCGCGGGCCCCCAGACGTCGGCGTACGACGGGAACGCGACGACCGTGACGAGGATCAGCCCGGAGAACCCGACGGCCTTGCCGACGACGGACAGGTACGCGGCGACGGGCAGGGGCGCGCCCACGTAGGTGTCGGGCACCCAGAAGTGGAAGGGTACGGCGGCCGTCTTGAAGGCGAAGCCGACGAGGGTGAGGACGACGCCGGTCTGGGCGAGGGTGTGCAGCTGTCCGTCGACGTGCGGGAGGCGCTGGGCGACCTGGGTGAGGTAGAGGGTGCCGGTGGAGGCGTAGACGAAGCTGATGCCCATCAGGCTGACCGCGGTGGCGGTGACCGAGGAGAGGAAGAACTTCAGGGCGGCCTCGGAGGACCGCTTGTCGCCGTGCCGGATGCCGACGAGCGCGAAGGCCGGCAGGGAGGCGACCTCCAGGGCGACGATCAGGGTGGCCAGGTCCCGGGAGGCGGGCAGCAGGGCGGCACCGGCCGCCGAGGACAGCAGCAGGAACCAGAACTCGCCCGCGGGGACGCGCCGCCGCTCGTCGTCCAGGTGGGTGACGGAGAGCAGGGCCGCCAGCAGGGCGCCGCCGAGGACAAGGAACTGGATGACGAGGGTGAAGTGGTCGGCGGTGTAGCTGCACGCGCGCGCGGGGCCGGTGAGGCAGAAGGTGCTGCGGTCGCCGTCCAGGAGGGGCAGGAGCAGCAGGGTCGCCGCGGCGAGGCCCGCGACCGAGATCCAGCCGAGCACGGCCTTGCGGGGCTCCGGCAGGAACAGGTCGGCGACGAGGACGACGAGCGCCACGACGGCCGCGAGGGTGGGCGGGGCGATCGCGAGCCAGTCGACGGACTGGACCAGCGACTCGGCAAGCGGCTGGGCGCTCATCGGGTGCCTCCTGCGAGGAGCTGCTGCACGGCCGGGTCGGTCAGGCCGAGCAGGGCCTTCGGCCACAGTCCGGCGAGGACGGTGAGGGTGACGAGCGGGGTCCAGGCGGCGAACTCGTACCCGTGGACGTCGGCGAGCTTCGGCACCTCCCGCTCCGCGTCGCCCATGCAGACGCGACGGACCACGATCAGCATGTACGCGGCGGTGAGCAGGGTGCCGAACGCACCGATCGCCATGAAGGTGAGGAAGGCGGGGCGGCTGAGGTCGGCGGCGGGCCGGAACGCCCCGAACAGGGCCAGCATCTCGCCCCAGAACCCGGCGAGTCCGGGCAGGCCGAGGGAGGCGACGGCACCGAAGGCGAGCAGGCCGCCCAGGCGCGGGGCCCTGCCGTACAGCGCGGCGCCGCCCTTCTCGGCGATGGTGTCGAGGTCGGTGGTGCCGGTGCGGTCCTTCAGGGCGCCGACCAGGAAGAACAGCAGGCCGGTGATGAGGCCGTGGGCGATGTTGGCGAACAGGGCGCCGTTCACGCCGGTCGGGGTCATGGTGGCGATGCCGAGCAGGACGAAGCCCATGTGGCCGACGGAGGAGTACGCGATGAGGCGCTTGAGGTCGCCCTTCGAGCCCCGCTTGGCGAGGGCCAGGCAGGCCAGGGACCCGTAGATGATCCCGACGACGGCGAACGCGGCGAGGTACGGCGCGAAGGTGTGGAAACCGTCCGGCGCCACCGGCAGCAGGATGCGGACGAAACCGTACGTGCCCATCTTGAGCAGGACACCGGCCAGCAGGACCGAGCCGACGGTCGGCGCGGCGGTGTGGGCGTCGGGCAGCCAGCTGTGCAGCGGCCACATCGGCGCCTTCACCGCGAGCCCGATCCCGATCGCCAGAACGGCGATGACCTGCACGGACGCGGTCAGCGACCGGCCGTTGTCAGTGGCGAGTGCCACCATGTCGAACGTGCCCGCCTTGATTCCGATCAGGAGCAGGCCGAGCAGCATGACCACGGAGCCGAGCAGCGTGAAGAGGATGAACTTCCACGCGGCCCGGGTCCGGCCCTCACCGCCCCAGCGGGCGATGAGGAAGTACATCGGGATGAGCACCATCTCGAACGCGAGGAAGAACAGCAGCAGGTCGAGGACGGCGAAGGTCGCGAGGGTGCCGGCCTGAAGCAGGAGCAGCAGGGCGACGAACGCCTTCGGGGACGGGCCCGCCGGCGGCTTGAAGCAGGAGTAGAGCGCGCAGAGGAAGGTCAGCAGCGCGGTCAGGACCAGAAGGGGGAGGGAGATGCCGTCGATGCCGAGGTGGATCCGCACGTCGAGTGCGGGGATCCAGCTGATGTCGGTCGTGGCCTGCATCTTCGACGGGTGGTCGTGGTCGAAGCCGAGCGCGAGGACGATCGCGGCGATGAGGACCGCGCCGGTCACGGTCACGCCGTGCCGGAGCACGGCCTGCTCGGGTGACTTCCCCTTCAGTCCGGGCGGGGCCGGGAGGAGAACGGCGACGGCGCCGAGGAGCGGGCCGACGACGACGAATGCCAGAAGGAACTGCATCACGGACTCGTTGATATCGATCACGCCTGCTCACACTCCCGTGGCGACGAGGAGGACGGCGACCGCCAGGACGACGGTGCCGGCGAGCAGCGCGCTCACATAGGTCTGCACATTGCCGGTCTGCGCCCGCCGCACGGCGGCCCCGAGCAGCCGGGGCAGGGCGGCGGCGCCGTGGACGTAGGTGTCGACGACCTCGCGGTCGAGGAACCGGACGAGACTCGCCCCGGCCTGGACCGGGCGGACGAACAGCGCCGTGTACACGGCGTCCAGGTGGAAGCCCGCCGCCGCGTGCCGGTGCAGCGGGCCGAGCAGCAGCCGTGACGGGTCCGCCGGGTCGGGGGCGTAGGCGATGTCGCCGTAGGCCGGCTCGTGGGTGGCGATGGCCTCGGCCTCGACCAGTCCGGCGTCCTCCTCGGGGTGGGCGGCGACCGCGCCCAGCGGGGTGCCCGCGGCGAGGCGGGTGGTGCGCTGCCAGCAGCCGTAGGTGAGCAGCCCGCCGACCAGGGCGAGGCCCGTGCCCAGGACCGAGGTGAGCGGGGTGGGGGTCAGGTCGCGGCCGTCGAACCAGTCGGGCAGCGCGCGGTAGGCGAGCCCGCCGAGAGCGAGGGAGGGGATCGCCAGGACCCAGAGCACCACGGTCATCGTCAGCGGCTGGCGGCCGTGGTCGGGAACCTCGGGGCCCTGACCGCGGAAGGCCAGCAGCCACAGCCGGGTGGCGTACGCGGCCGTGAGCACGGCGGTGAGCAGGCCGGCGACGAGGACGATCCAGCCGGCGGCGGCGGGGGCGTGCCCGGTGTGGCCGGACGTCACGTGCTCGGCGGCGCCGAGGACGGACTCCTTGGAGAAGAAGCCGCTGAAGGGCGGGATCGCGGCCAGGGCGAGCAGCGCCACGGTCATCGTCCAGTAGGCGTCCGGGATGCGGTCGCGCAGGCCGTGCGTGCGGGACATGGCGGCCAGCGAGTTGGTGCCGGCGGCGTGGATGATCACGCCCGCCGCGAGGAACAGCAGCGCCTTGAAGGCGCCGTGCGTAAGGAGGTGGAAGACGGCCGCACCACGGTCGCCGACGGCGAGGGCGCCGGTCATGTAGCCGAGCTGGCCGATCGTCGAGTAGGCGAGGACGCGCTTGATGTCGTCCTGGGCGAGCGCGGCGAGACCGGAGCCGGCCATGGTGACGGCGGCCATGACGGCGAGCACCACCATCGCGGCCTGGGAGGCCTCGAAGAGCGGGAGGAGACGGGCGGTGAAGTAGACACCGGCGGCGACCATCGTCGCGGCGTGGATCAGCGCCGAGACGGGCGTCGGGCCCGCCATCGCGTCCGGGAGCCAGGTGTGCAGCGGGAACTGCGCCGACTTGCCCGCGACGCCCGCGAGGAGCAGCAGCGCGATCACCGTCGGGTGGTCGATGCCGCCGCTCGCGACGGCGCCGAGGACGCGGGTGATGCGGAAGGACCCGGCGTCGGTGGCCAGCGCGAACAGACCGATGAGGAACGGCACGTCGCCGAGCTTGGTGACCAGGAAGGCCTTCAGGGAGGCGGCGCGGGCCTCGGGGGTCTCCCAGTAGTGGCCGACCAGGAAGTAGGAGCAGATGCCCATGACTTCCCAGCCGACGAGCAGCACGATCAGGTCGCCGGAGTAGACGACCAGCAGCATCGCGGAGGTGAACAGGGAGACGAGAGCGGCGTACGAGGGGTAGCGCGGGTCGTCCCGCAGGTAGCCGGTGGAGTAGATCTGCACGCAGGCCGCGACGAACGCGACCAGGACGGCGACGAGCGCGGCGAAGCCGTCGATGTGCAGGGCCAGCTCGATCGGCACCGATCCGGTGGGCGTCAGCTCGGTGTGGGCGTCGACGGCCGCGTCGCCGCCCTGCCGTGCGGCGACCAGCGCGGCCAGCACCAGGGAGGCCAGCGGCGGCAGCACGGCGAGCGGGCGGACGAACCCGGGGGTGGTGCGTCCGAGGAGCAGGCCGGCCGCGGCGCCCAGGAACGGCAGGAGGGGGACGAGGACGGCGAGGGTGGTCGTGGTCACGCGGTGGCCTCAGCCTTCTCGGCCGCGGAGGTGCCGGGGCCTTCGGTTTCGGGGCCCTCGGCGGTGTCGCGGAGCTTGTCGATGTCGGAGGTGCCGCGGTTGCGGTAGACGGCGAGCACGATCGCGAGGCCGATGCCGATCTCGGCGGCGGCGATGGCGATGGTGAACAGGGTCAGCGCCTGGCCGGAGTGCAGGGTGTCCCGCGCGGCGCGGCTGAGCCAGACGTCGAAGGCGACCAGGTTGAGGTTGACGGCGTTGAGCATCAGCTCGACCGACATCAGGACCAGGATCGCGTTGCGGCGGGCGAGGACGCCGTACAGGCCGGTGCAGAACAGGAGGGCGGAGAGTACGGCGGGGTAGGCGAGGTGCATCAGCGGACACCTTCCTTCCCGGGGACCGCGGGGCCGGCGTCGGCCCTGGCCTTGCGGGACAGGACGATCGCGCCGACCAGCGCGGCGAGGAGCAGCACGGACAGCGCCTCGAAAGGCAGTACCCAGTGCCGGAACAGGCTCGCGCCGGTGACCTCGGTGGTGCCGGCGGCGGGGCCGTCCAGGTCGATCCAGGTGGTCCGGAAGGCGTCGACGACCACCCAGACCAGGGCGACGGCGGCGGCGACCGCGACCGTGCGGGCGGCCCAGCGGTTGCCGGAGTCGGCGTCCGGGGAGCGGCCGATGGGGGCCCGGGTGAGCATCAGACCGAACAGGAGGAGGACGACGACCGATCCGACGTAGATCAGGACCTGTACCCAGGCGATGAACTCGGCCGTGAGCAGCAGGTACTCCACGGCGAGGCCGCCGAGCGCGACCACCAGCCACAGGGCGGCGTGCACCAGTTGCCGGGTGGTGACGGTGACCAGCGCGGCGCCGAGGGTCACCAGGCCGACGAGCAGGAACGCGATCTCGACGCCGGTCGGGGACAGGAAGCCTGGTGTTCCGGAAGCGGTCACCGTGGCCGCGGCGAGGGTCACGACTCCTCCTCCGGCTGCTCGGCCGGCCCGGCCTGGGCGGCGGCCAGCTTCTCGGCGGTCTTGCGGGCGGCGGCGATCTCCTTGGGCTCCTCCGCGCCGGGGTCCAGGGCGGGCGGGGCCGGCACGGTCCACATCCACTCGCGGAGCTTGTCCCGCTCGTGGGTGAGGTCGCGGATGTCGGTCTCGGCGTACTCGAACTCCGGGGACCAGAACAGGGCGTCGAAAGGACAGACCTCGATGCAGATACCGCAGTACATGCACAGGGAGAAGTCGATCGCGAACCGGTCGAGGACGTTGCGGCTGCGCTCGCGTCCGCCGGGGGCGGCGGGCGGGACCGTCTCCTTGTGCGAGTCGATGTAGATGCACCAGTCCGGGCACTCCCGGGCGCACAGCATGCAGACCGTGCAGTTCTCCTCGAACAGGCCGATCACGCCACGGGTGCGGGGCGGGAGTTCGGGCAGGACGTCCGGGTACTGCTCGGTGACGTGTTTCCTCGTCATCGTGCGGAGGGTGACGGCCAGGCCCTTGGCGAGGCCGCTGCCGGGGATGGGGGCCATGGTTAGCTGATCACCACCTTGACGATGCCGGTGAGGGCGATCTGGGCGAGGGAGAGGGGGACGAGGAGGGTCCAGGACAGCTTCTGGAGCTGGTCCTCGCGCAGCCGCGGGTAGGTGACGCGGAGCCAGATGACGAGGAAGGCGAGGATCGCGGTCTTCAGCAGGGTCCACAGCCAGCCCAGCCCGTCATGGCCCCACGGCCCGTGCCAGCCGCCGAGGAAGAGGACGGTGGTCAGGCCGCACAGGACGACGATCCCGGCGTACTCGGCGAGGAGGAAGAGCGCGAACCGCAGTCCGGTGTACTCGGTGTACGCGCCGAAGATGATCTCCGAGTCGGCGACCGGCATGTCGAACGGCGGGCGTTGCAGCTCGGCGAGTCCGGCGACGAAGAAGACGATCGCGCCGACGATCTGCCACGGCAGCCACCACCAGTGGAAGGCGTGCACGATGCCGGGCAGGGAGACGGTGCCCGCCGCCATCGCGACCGAGGCCGCCGCCAGCAGCATCGGGAGTTCGTAGGCGAGCAGCTGGGCGGCCGTGCGCAGGCCGCCGAGCAGGGAGAACTTGTTGGCGCTGGCCCAGCCCGCCATCAGCGAGCCGAGGACGCCGACGCCCATCACCGCGAGCACGAAGAACACGCCGGCGTCCAGGACCTGGCCGACGGCGCCCTCGCTCGGGCCGATGGGGATGGCGAGGAGGACGAGCAGGTACGGCAGCAGGGCCACGGCGGGGGCGAGCTGGAAGACGCGGCGGTCGGCGCCCGCCGGGACCACGTCCTCCTTCTGCGCGAACTTCACGCCGTCCGCGATGAGCTGGGCCCAGCCGTGGAAGCCGCCCGCGTACATCGGGCCGAGCCGGCCCTGCATGTGGGCCATCACCTTGTGCTCGGTCTGGCCCACGATCAGCGGGAAGGTGAGGAAGACGACGAAAACGACCACGAGTCGCAGGGCGACGTCCCACGCGCCGTTCACTGCGGGCCTCCTGCGGGGTCGTCGGGGGTGGTGGCCGGGTCGCTCCCGGGGGCGTCGGGGCGCGGCTCGGGGGCGCTTGCCTGCTCCTGCTGCGGCTGGGGTGCCTGCGGGGGCGCGGGCGCGCGGTCGGGCTCGGGCTCCGGTGCCGGCTCCTCGCCCGACGCCGACGCCGGCGTGGGCTGCGGCTGCGGGGGCTGCTCCGGCTCCGCAGGGGGCTCCGGTTCCTGCTCCGACTTCGGTTCCGGCTCCGGCTCCGGCTCCGGCTCGGCGAACGCCGGGCGGGCGTGGTGCCACGGGGCGTCGGAGCTACGGGGGGCTGGGCGGGTCGCGTCGGCCGGTTCCGGCGCCGCCTGGGTCCGCTGCGAGGCCGAGCCCTCCGAGGCGCTGCGGGCGCGGCGCGGCCGGGCGGGTGCGGGCGCCGGGCCGGGCTCGTGCGCCACCGAAGCCTCGGCGGCCGGCCCGTCCGCGGGTCCCTGCGCCGCCGCCCGGGTGGCGTCGCCCTCGGTCGCTGCCTGCTTGCGGCTCGCCGCGTCCTCGCCCGGCACCGCCGCCTGGCTCACCGAGCCCTCGCTCGCACTCCGCATCCGACGCGGCCGACCGGCGGCACCAGCGGCACCAGCCTCCCCGGCTCCACCCGCGGCAGCGGCCTGGCTGGCCGAGCCCTCCGAGGCCGAGCGGGTGCGCCGTACCGGGCGCTCGCCCGCCGCGCCTCCCGCCGCGCGGCCCGCCGCCGCCCTCGCCGGGCGGGTCGGGGCGGGTGGGAGCTGGCCCTTCAAGGGGCCCCACTCGTTGGGGTCGGGGACGCCGGGCGGCAGCATCTGGCGGCGTTTCGGGCCGCCGTGTTCGGACTCGCCGGGTTCCTTCGCGCCCGGCCACGCCTTGGCGACGCGGGCGGCGAGGACGAAGTCCTTGCGGAGGGGGTGTCCCTCGAAGGTCTCGGGGAGGAGGAGGTGCTCCAGCCCCGGGTGGCCCTCGAAGACGACCCCGAACATCTCGTGGGTCTCGCGCTCGTGCCAGGCGGCACCGGCGTAGACGCCGACGGCGGAGGGGAGGGCCGGGGCGTCGTGCGGCACGGTCGTGCGGACGAGGAGCCGGCGGACCGGGTGCAGGGCGACGACGTGCGCGCAGACCCGGAAGCCGGTGCCGGGCTCGTCGACCGCGCTCAGCCAGTCGAAGTAGGTGCAGGACAGGGTCGTACGGGCCGTCTCCAGGGCGGTGAGCCAGGCGGACGGCGGTACGTCCACGGTCAGGACGTCGTAGGACTCCTCGGCCGTGGCCCCCGTACCGAAGAGTTCCTCGGCTGGGGCGGGCAGCCAGCCGACGGCCGTGCTCATCGCGGGCCCCCTTCACCGGCCGGCGCCGGGGGCCGCACCAGGCCGCTCTGGAGGGCGGCGGCGGACGGCCGGGCGGGCCCGTTGTCGTACCGCTCGCCCAGCGACTCGCGGGCGATCTTCTCCTGGAGCTTGAGGATGCCCTGGAGCAGCGCCTCGGGACGCGGCGGGCAGCCGGGGACGTAGACGTCGACGGGGATGATCTGGTCGACGCCCTTCGTCACCGAGTACGAGTCCCAGTAGGGGCCGCCGCAGTTGGAGCAGGCGCCGAAGGAGATGACGTACTTGGGTTCCGGCATCTGCTCGTACAGGCGCTTGACCGCCGGGGCCATCTTGTCCGTCACCGTGCCCGAGACCACCATCAGGTCGGCCTGGCGGGGGCCCGGCGCGAACGGGATCACGCCGAGGCGGATGAAGTCGTGGCGGGCCATCGACGCGGCGATGAACTCGATCGCGCAGCAGGCGAGGCCGAAGTTGAAGACCCAGAGCGAGTAGCGGCGGCCCCAGTTCAGGACGACCTTCATCGGCTCGGGAGCGAGGCGGGCGAGCGCGCCCAGCCTCTTCGGCTCCGGCAGGTACACCGACTCGGAGGTGGCGGGGTTCACGTCCATGCCAGGACGCCCTTCTTGTATGCGTACAGCAGGCCGACGGCGAGGAAGCCGAGGAAGACGAACATCTCCACCAGGGTCGTCGCGCCGTAGCCGGGGGCGGCGAAGACCGTCGCCCAGGGGAACAGGAAGATCGAGTCGACCGCGAAGATCACGTACAGGAAGGCGTAGACGTAGTAGCGGACCTGGGTGTGGGCCCAGCCCTCGCCGACGGGGTCGACGCCGCACTCATAGGTCAGCAGTTTCTCCGGTGTCGGCACGACCGGGCGCAGCAGGCGGCCCGCGCCGAAGGCGACCGCGACGAAGAGCACGCCGATGAGGGCGAGCAGTCCGACCACCGAGTAGGACCGGAAGTAGCCGGCCGCGACGACGTTCACCGCGGCGTACGACGAGTCCCCCAACGTCTCCCGCACCGTCCGTCCCTCGCTTCCTGACCTCGTTGACCTCATTGACCTGTACGCACGGGAGTCTAGGCCCTGATAAAGAACCGGTAAGCAGCCCGTCAGGCCGTGAGACAGCCGGTACCCGGGACGGGGTGGGGTTTTCCCCCGGCGGCGGAGGGCGGCGTACCGCATGGCGTGGACGGTGCCGCGCACGGCAGGCTGACCAGCATGACCGCTCCCAGCCCAGCCGCCGACCGGACCGGCGGCACCGACGAACGTGACGGCCGCGACGGAAACGGCGGCCGAGACGGACACGACGGACACGACGGCCTGCACCCGCTGCCGCCGCCCCGGCCGGCCTATGAGGCGCACACCTGGAAGGAGATCGCGTATCTCCTGCTGAACCTGCCGGTGGCACTGTTCGGATTCACGTACGCCGTCACCGTGCTGGTGGCCGGCGGCGCCCTCACGCTCACCGTGATCGGTCTCCCGCTGCTCGCGCTGTCCCTGCTGGGCGCGCGGCAACTGGGCAAGCTGGAACGGGCCCGGGCCCGGAAGCTGCTCGGGGTGCGGGTGGAGGAGCCGTCGCCGCTGCCGCTCGCCAAGGGCGGGGGCCCGGTGCAGCGGCTGTGGATGGCGCTGAAGGACCCGGTGGGCTGGCGCACGCTGCTGTACGACGCCATCCGGCTGCCCTGGGGCATCCTCACCTTCTGCACGGTGCTGATCTCGCTGTTCGTGCTGTGGCCGGTGCTGCCGTACCTGGCGCGGGGCCTGGCGAACCTGGACCGGGCGATGGTGCGGGGCCTGCTGTCGCCCTCGGACGAGCTGGAGCGCCGGATCGCCGAGCTGGAGTCCGACCGCGGGATCGTGGTGGACACGGCGGCGGCGGACCTGCGCCGGATCGAGCGGGACCTGCACGACGGGGCCCAGGCCCGGCTGGTCAACCTGGCCATGGGACTGGGCCTCGCCAAGGAGAAGCTGCTGGAGGACCCCGACGCGGCGGCGGCGATGGTGGCGGAGGCGCACGGCGAGGTGAAGCTGGCCCTCCAGGAGCTGCGCGACCTGGCCCGGGGCATCCACCCGGCCGTGCTCACCGACCGCGGCCTGGACGCGGCCCTGTCGGCGGTCGCCTCCCGCTGCACGGTGCCGGTGACGGTGACCGTGGACCTGCCGGCCCGGCCGGCGGCGGCCATCGAGGGCATCGCCTACTTCACCGTCTCCGAGCTGCTCCAGAACATCAGCAAGCACAGCGGCGCCCGGTCCGCCTCCGTCGACGTGTGGCGCTCGGAGGAGCGGCTGCTCATCCAGGTCCGGGACGACGGCCGGGGCGGCGCCCGGCTGGACGGGGGCAGCGGGATGCGGGGCCTGGCGGACCGGCTGGGCGCGGTGGACGGCCTGTTCGTGGTCGACTCCCCGGCGGGCGGCCCGACGGTGATCACGGCGGAGCTGCCCTGGCGGGACCGGCAGGAGTAGCCCGGCCCGGCGCATGGCACGGGAGCGGGCCGGGTCGTACCAGGCACGGGAGCGGCCCGGCTCGTACGCGGCACAGGAACAGCCCCCCGCCCGTACATGGCCGGGGCCGCCGCGGCACTACTCCGGCCACGGCAGTACGGCTGGGCGGAGCGCGGGGGTGGGGAAAACCCCCCGCTCAAGACGCCGACGGACTCCATACCCCGGCAGCGCCCGGCGGACGACCCTGGAGGTACGGCTGGAACCGCCGCCGGAACGAGGAGAACGGGACGACACCGATGGTCACGGACTACGGACAGGGGTACGCCACCCGCAGCGAGCCGCGGCACCGGCTGCCCGCCGGGCTGCGGGCGCCCTTCGCGGCGCGCAGCCGGCGCGAGTTCGGCTACGTGCTGCTGAGCCTGCCGGTGGCGACCGTCCTGTTCAGTTGGACGGTGACGATGGTCGCACTCGGCGCGGGCCTGCTGGTGACCTTCCTCGGCATCCCGGTGCTGGCGGCGGCGCTCGCCGGCTGCCGGGGCTTCGGCGTGCTGGAGCGGGCGCGGGCGCGCGGCCTGCTCGGCCTTGAGGTGGCCGACCCGGAGCCGCTGCGGCTGCGCAAGCCGGGCGCGGCGGCCTGGATGGGCGCGATGCTCAAGAGCGGCGCCTCCTGGCGGCACGTGCTGTACGCGCTGGTGCAGTTCCCGTGGGCGGTGTTCTCGTTCTCGGTGGCGGTGACGTTCTGGGCCTGCGGCTGGGGGCTGCTGAGCTATCCGCTGTGGTTCTGGGTGTTCCCGGCGTACGCCGGCGAGGGCGGGATCCAGCTCTACGGCGACGCCCACCACAGCGTCTACCTGGACAACCCCTTCGAGATCACCGTCACGGCGCTGATCGGGCTGGTGTTCACCCTGGCCACGCCCTGGCTCGTACGGGCCCTGACGACCGTGGACGGGCTGCTCGTGCGCGGGCTGCTCGGGCCCTCGCCGCTGTCGGCGCGGGTGGTGGAGCTGGAGTCGGACCGGGGGATCGTGGTCGACACGGCCGCCGCCGATCTGCGCCGCATCGAGCGGGACCTGCACGACGGGGCGCAGGCCCGGCTGGTGAACCTGGCGATGGATCTGGGGCTGGCCAAGGAGAAGCTGCGCGAGGACCCGCGGACGGCGGCGCGGATGGTGGAGGAGGCGCACGGCGAGGTGAAGACGGCCCTCCAGGAGTTGCGCGACCTCGCCCGGGGCATCCACCCGGCCGTGCTCACCGACCGCGGCCTGGACGCGGCCCTGTCGGCGGTCGCCTCCCGCTGCACGGTGCCGGTGCGGGTCGAGGTCGACCTGCCGGCCCGGCCCGCGCCCGCCATCGAGGGCATCGCCTACTTCACCGTCTCCGAGCTGCTCCAGAACATCAGCAAGCACAGCGGCGCCCGGTCCGCCTCTGTCGACGTGTGGCGCTCGGAGGACCGGCTGATGCTCCAGGTGACCGACGACGGCGTGGGCGGCGCCGACGCCTCCCGGGGCTCCGGGCTGGCCGGTCTCGCCGCCCGCCTGGACGCGGTGGACGGCATCCTCATGGTGGACTCCCCGGCGGGCGGCCCCACCCGGGTCATCGCGGAACTCCCCTGGCGCGGCTGAACGCCCGACCGCCTCGGAGCCGGAGCGACGGAGCGGCGAAACGCCGGGTACGCCCGCGCGGCGGAGCAGCGGCACGCCCGCAGAGCGACCGGACGCCGGAACGGCGGAACACCCAGGCACCGGAACGGCGGAACGCCCAGGCACCGGAACGGCGGCACAGCCGACCCGCGCGCCTGAGTAGCGGGGGCGCACGCGGATCCGCCCGAGCCCCGAAGACGCGCCCCGGCCGCGCCCCCGGTATTCCCCCGAGATTCCCCCGGGTCGGCGGCGGTCCGGGGGGATTGCTGGAATGCTGGACACCTGGAGGACGCCCCGGGCGGACGGCGTCGCGGGGGATCGGGCTGTGGGGGGCCGGAAGAATCGTGGAGGACAGGGTGCGGGTGGTCATCGCCGAGGATTCAGTGCTGCTGCGGGAGGGCCTGACCCGGCTGCTGACCGACCGCGGGCACGAGGTCGTGGCGGGCGTCGGCGACGCGGACGCGCTGGTGAAGACCATCTCCGAGCTGGACGAGGGCGGCGAGCTGCCGGACGTGGTGGTCGCGGACGTACGGATGCCGCCGACGCACACCGACGAGGGCGTCCGGGCGGCCGTGCTGCTGCGCCGGCTGCACCCCGGGCTCGGGGTGCTGGTGCTGTCGCAGTACGTCGAGGAGCGCTACGCCACCGAACTGCTGGCCGGTTCCAGCCGGGGCGTCGGCTATCTGCTCAAGGACCGGGTGGCGGACGTCCGGGAGTTCGTGGACGCGGTGGTGCGGGTCGCCGAGGGCGGTACGGCGCTGGACCCGGAGGTGGTCGCGCAGCTGCTCGGCCGCAGCCGCAAGCAGGACGTGCTGGCGGGGCTGACGCCGCGGGAGCGCGAGGTGCTGGGGCTGATGGCGGAGGGGCGGACGAACTCGGCGATCGCCCGGCAGCTGGTGGTCAGCGACGGCGCCGTGGAGAAGCACGTCAGCAACATCTTCCTGAAACTCGGCCTGGCCCCGAGCGAGGGGGACCACCGGAGGGTCCTGGCCGTTCTCACCTACCTGAACTCCTAGCCGGCCGGTCCGGTGTCAGCCTCCCGTCAGCACCCCGTCAGCCTCTCCCGCTTCGGTGGAGGCCGGTACCCGGGAGGAAGGCCCGGAGCGACCCGTAGGGGGCGACCGGGGGTCCGGTCGGGAGCCGGAGGAGAGAACCTGTACACGCGCGGGGAGCGCCTTGACCGGTGCTCAGGCGATGCGGGACATGATGTGCACACAGCGCGACAGGCCGTCTCGAAATGTCGTCCAATCCCTGGATGGCCTCGGGAAGGCGACCCTAACCGACGTAGGGTTGATCCTGGGATGGTCCGTGGGACGACCGGCCCCGGACAGCCGCCTCGAAGGAGGTCCAGTTCAGTGACCAGCCAGGTCAGCAGCCCAGCGGAGCAGACCGACGGAACCGTCGTGGGAGAGCAGCGCAAACCGGGCGGCGCGAAGGACGTGCGGCGCCTGGACCGGGTGATCATCCGGTTCGCGGGGGACTCGGGTGACGGCATGCAGCTCACCGGGGACCGTTTCACCTCGGAGACCGCTTCCTTCGGCAACGACCTCTCCACCCTCCCGAACTTCCCCGCCGAGATCCGCGCCCCCGCCGGCACCCTGCCGGGTGTCTCGTCCTTCCAGCTCCACTTCGCCGACCACGACATCCTGACCCCCGGTGACGCGCCGAACGTCCTGGTCGCCATGAACCCGGCCGCCCTGAAGGCCAACATCGGCGACCTCCCGCGCGGAGCCGAGATCATCGTCAACACCGACGAGTTCACCAAGCGGGCCCTCCAGAAGGTCGGGTACGCGAGCGATCCCCTCCAGGACGGTTCGCTCGACGGCTACAGCCTCCATCCGGTGCCGCTGACCACGCTCACCGTGGAAGCGCTGAAGGAGTTCGACCTCTCCCGCAAGGAGGCCGAGCGCAGCAAGAACATGTTCGCGCTGGGCCTGCTGAGCTGGATGTACCACCGGCCCACCGAGGGCACCGAGAAGTTCCTGAAGTCGAAGTTCGCGAAGAAGCCGGACATCGCCAGGGCCAACATCGCGGCGTTCCGCGCGGGCTGGAACTTCGGCGAGACGACCGAGGACTTCGCGGTCTCCTACGAGGTCGCGCCGGCCACGAAGGCCTTCCCGGTCGGCACCTACCGGAACATCTCCGGCAACCTCGCCCTGGCCTACGGCCTGATCGCCGCCTCCCGCCAGGCGGATCTGCCGCTGTTCCTGGGGTCGTACCCGATCACGCCGGCCTCGGACATCCTGCACGAGCTGAGCAAGCACAAGAACTTCGGCGTGCGCACCTTCCAGGCCGAGGACGAGATCGCGGGCATCGGCGCGGCGCTGGGCGCGGCGTTCGGCGGCTCGCTGGCGGTGACCACGACGAGCGGCCCCGGTGTCGCCCTGAAGAGCGAGACGATCGGCCTCGCGGTGTCGCTGGAGCTGCCCCTGCTGGTGGTGGACATCCAGCGCGGCGGCCCGTCGACGGGGCTGCCGACCAAGACCGAGCAGGCCGACCTGCTCCAGGCGATGTACGGCCGCAACGGCGAGGCGCCGGTGCCGGTGGTCGCGCCGCAGACCCCGGCCGACTGCTTCGACGCCGCCCTGGAGGCGGCCCGGATCGCGCTGACGTACCGGACACCGGTGATGCTGCTGTCGGACGGCTACCTGGCCAACGGCTCCGAGCCGTGGCGCATCCCCGACCTGGAGGAGCTGCCCGACCTGCGGGTGCGGTTCGCCTCCGGCCCGAACCACACGCTGAAGGACGGCACCGAGGTCTTCTGGCCGTACAAGCGGGACCCGAAGACGCTGGCCCGGCCGTGGGCGATCCCGGGCACCCCGGGCCTGGAGCACCGCATCGGCGGCATCGAGAAGCAGGACGGCACGGGCAACATCTCCTACGACCCGGCCAACCACGACTTCATGGTCCGCACCCGGCAGGCCAAGGTCGACGGCATCGACGTCCCCGACGTGGAGGTCGACGATCCGCACGGCGCGAAGACCCTGGTGCTCGGCTGGGGCTCGACCTACGGCCCGATCACGGCGGCGGTACGGCGGCTGCGCGCGGCCGGCGAGTCGATCGCCCAGGCCCATCTGCGCCACCTCAACCCCTTCCCGCGCAACCTCGGCACGGTCCTGAAGGGCTACGACAAGGTGGTCGTCCCCGAGATGAACCTCGGGCAGCTCGCCACCCTCGTCCGGGCGAAGTACCTGGTCGACGCCCACTCCTACAACCAGGTCAACGGCATGCCGTTCAAGGCGGAACAGCTCGCCGCGGCGCTGAAGGAGGCCATCGATGACTGACGCCACCAACGGGCTGCTCCAGCTGGTCCCCAAGGCCGAGGCCAAGCAGTCGATGAAGGACTTCAAGTCGGACCAGGAGGTGCGCTGGTGCCCGGGCTGCGGTGACTACGCGATCCTCGCGGCCGTCCAGGGCTTCATGCCGGAACTGGGCCTCGCGCGGGAGAACATCGTCTTCGTCTCCGGCATCGGCTGCTCCTCCCGCTTCCCGTACTACATGAACACCTACGGGATGCACTCCATCCACGGCCGCGCCCCGGCCATCGCGACGGGTCTGGCCTCCTCCCGCCGGGACCTGAGCGTGTGGGTCGTCACCGGTGACGGCGACGCGCTGTCCATCGGCGGCAACCACCTGATCCACGCCCTGCGCCGCAACGTCAACCTGAAGATCCTGCTGTTCAACAACCGGATCTACGGCCTGACGAAGGGCCAGTACTCGCCGACGTCCGAGGTCGGCAAGGTCACCAAGTCGACGCCGATGGGCTCGCTGGACGCCCCGTTCAACCCGGTGTCGCTGGCGATCGGCGCGGAGGCGTCCTTCGTGGCGCGCACGATCGACTCGGACCGCAAGCACCTGACCGAGGTGCTGCGCGCCGCCGCCGCCCACCCGGGCACGGCGCTGATCGAGATCTACCAGAACTGCAACATCTTCAACGACGGCGCGTTCGACGCCCTGAAGGACAAGCAGCGGGCCGAGGAGGCGCTGATCCGGCTGGAGCACGGGCAGCCGATCCGCTTCGGCGCCGACGGCGCGAGAGGGGTCGTGCGCGACCGGCGGACCGGTGACCTGAAGGTGGTGACCGTGACCCCGGAGAACGAGGCGGAGGTCCTGGTGCACGACGCCCACACCGCGTCCCCGACCACGGCGTTCGCCCTGTCCCGGCTGGCCGATCCGGACACCCTGCACCACACCCCGATCGGGGTGTTCCGCTCCGTCGAACGGCCGGTCTACGACACGGCGATGGCCGAGCAGCTCGACACCGCGATCGAGCAGAAGGGCAAGGGCGACCTGGCCGCGCTGCTGGCGGGCGGGGACACCTGGACGGTCGTCGGCTGATCCGTCCGCCGGTTCAGGAGGCCCGGGACCGGTTCCCCCGGGCCTCTTCGTACGCGCCCCGGCTCGCGTCGTAGGCCTGGCGGCTCTCGTCGTAGGCGCGGCGGCTCTCGTCGTAGGACCGGCGGGCCTCCTCCACCGCGTCCATGCGGGTGTGCGTCCACCGGGCGAGGGCCCGGACCTGCTCCGCCGCTTCCCGGCCGAGTGCGGTGAGCGAGTAGTCGACGCGGGGCGGGATGACCGGCTTGGCGTCCCGGTGGACCAGGCCGTCGCGCTCCAGGGTCTGGAGCGTCTGAGTGAGCATCTTCTCGCTGACGCCCCGGCCGCCGAGGCCGCTGATCGCACGGCGCAGCTCGCTGAACCGGTACGGCCGCTCCAGCAGTTCGATGAGGACGAGGACACCCCAGCGGCTGGTGACGTGTTCCAGGACCAGGCGGTCCGGGCACATCGCCTCGGCGTCCACCGCGTTCTTGCTTACCGGCATACCAGTACCTTACTTCAAAGTGGGTACTTTCGTTCGGTTAGTGCAGCTCCTAGGGTGAGTGACATACCCACCGGAGAAGGAGTCACCCCTCATGAGCATCGTCGTCACCGGAGCCACCGGACACCTCGGCCGGCACGTCGTGGAACAACTGCTGGAGAAGGTCCCGGCCGAGCGGATCACCGCCGTCGTGCGCGACGAGGCGAAGGCCGCCGGCCTCGCCGCCCGCGGGGTGAAGCTGGCCGTCGCCGACTACAACGTGCCCGAGACCTTCGACGGCCTGTTCGCCCCCGGTGACAAGGTCCTGCTGATCTCCGGCAACGAGTTCGACAAGGGCCGGGTGGGGCAGCACACGGTCGTCATCGAGGCGGCCAAGGCGGCAGGCGTGGCGCTGCTCGCCTACACCAGCGCCCCGGGCACCCTGACGGCCGCGCTGGCGGACGATCACCGGGCGACCGAGCAGGTGCTCCTCGCCTCCGGCCTGCCCTACAGCCTGCTGCGCAACGGCTGGTACCACGAGAACTACACCGAGAACCTGGCACCGGTGCTGGAGCACGGCGCGGTCGTGGCCGCCGCCGGCGACGGCCGGGTCTCCTCCGCCGCCCGCGCCGACTACGCCGCCGCCGCGGTCGCGGTGCTGACCGGCGAGGGGCACGAGAACACGACGTACGAGCTGGGCGGCGACGAGGCGTGGAGCTTCGCCGAGTACGCGGCCGAGCTGAGCCGGCAGACCGGCAGGGAGATCGTCTACAACCCGGTCCCGGTGGAGGCCCTCACCGGCATCCTGACCGGCGCCGGGGTGCCCGCGCCCGTGGCCGGGATCCTGGCGGGCGTGGACGCGTCGATCGAGAAGGGCGAGCTGGTCGTCTCCTCCGGCGACCTGTCCCGGCTGACCGGCCGCCCGACGACGCCGCTCGCGCAGGCCGTCACCGCCGCGCTCAAGGGCTGACCCGGGCGGGCCCCCGGCTGTCATGACCGTATGGCGATACGGGCATGACAGTCGGGGACGCCCGGCGTTACCTTCGTCCTCGTGCGTCCACGCCGGACGCGCGGGCGAGAAGGAGGGGACGTGGCCGCGACGTCCGAGGGTGAGCACCGCACAGGCCTGCTGAACGGCTTCGCCGCCTATGGGATGTGGGGGCTGGTGCCCCTGTTCTGGCCGCTGCTCAAACCGGCCGGCGCCCTGGAGATCCTGGCCCACCGCATGGTCTGGTCCCTGGTGTTCGTGGCCGCCGCGCTGCTCTTCGTACGCCGCTGGGCCTGGGCCGGAGAACTGCTGCGCCAGCCCCGGCGGCTCGGCCTCGTCGTCGTGGCGGCCGGTGTCATCACCGTGAACTGGGGCGTCTACATCTGGGCCGTGAACGCCGGCCACGTCGTCGAGGCCTCGCTCGGCTACTTCATCAACCCGCTGGTCACCATCGCGATGGGTGTGCTGCTCCTCAAGGAACGGCTGCGCCCCGTGCAGTGGGCGGCGGTCGGCATAGGTCTCGCCGCCGTCGTCGTGCTGACCGTCGGCTACGGCCGCCCGCCGTGGATCTCCCTCTGCCTCGCCTTCTCCTTCGCCACCTACGGGCTGGTGAAGAAGAAGGTGGACCTCGGCGGTGTCGAGTCGCTGGCCGCCGAGACGGCGATCCAGTTCCTGCCGGCGCTCGGCTACCTGCTGTGGCTGACCGCGCACGGCGGGGACAGCTTCCTGAACCACGGCGGCGGACACGCCGCCCTGCTCGCCTCCACGGGCATCGTCACCGCCCTCCCGCTGGTCTGCTTCGGCGCGGCGGCGATCCGCGTGCCCCTGTCCACACTGGGCCTGTTGCAGTACCTGGCCCCGATCTTCCAGTTCCTGCTCGGCGTCCTGTACTTCCACGAGGCCATGCCGGCCGAGCGGTGGGCCGGGTTCGCGCTGGTCTGGCTGGCGCTGGTCCTGCTCACGGGCGACGCGCTGCGATGGGCCAGGCGACCGGCACGGCTCGCGGTGCCGACGGCCCGCACGGTCCGCACGGCCGGGACGTCGCCCTCGCCGTCACCGTCGGCTTCTGCTTCGACTCCGGCGGACGCCTGACCGGAGGGCCGCAGTCGCCCGAGCGGGCGGAGTACCCCCCTCCACCGACGCGTCCGGCTATAAGTGGGAGCCATGACCACACAGGCGCCCGCCCCGCTGCACTGGAAGCTCGTCGTCGACGCGGCCGACCCGCACGCACAGGCCGACTTCTGGGCCGCCGCGCTGCACTACACCCCGGAGGACAACAGCGCCCTCGTCGAACGGCTGCTGTCCCTCGGCGCGCTGTCCGGGGAGGCCACCGTCGAGTACCACGGGCGGGCCGCGTTCCGTGACCTGATCGCCGTACGGCACCCCGACGACCCGTACGACCCCGAGACCGGCACCGGGCTCGGGCGGCGGCTGCTGTTCCAGCGGGTACCGGAGCCGAAGACCGGGAAGAACCGGCTCCACCTCGACGTCCACGCCGGCCCGGAACGGCGCGCGGAGGAGGTGGCACGCCTTCAGGCGCTGGGCGCGCGGGTGGTGCGGGAGGTCGAGGAGCCCGCGGGCCGCTGGGTGCTGATGGCGGACCCGGAGGACAACGAGTTCTGCGTGCAGTGACCCCGGGTGCGTCTGCTCCGGGCGGGGCCGGTCAGGACCGCGCCGCCGCCTTGGCCGCGCGGTCGGTCAGGCGGACCATGCGGGCGCGGGCGGACTCCAGCGGGCCCGGGTCGTCCGCGGCGGGGCCCGGCTCGGCGGTGAGGTCCGTCCACAGGTCGATCAGGTCGCGCCCCAGCCGCAGGCCCTCCTCCGGGTCACGCACCGCGCGCCAGGCGGTGGCCGCGCTGCGCACGTTGTCGTAGGCGGCCTCCCCGTCCCGTGCCTGGCGGCGCAGCCGGGCCACGTCCAGGGACAGCCGGAAGGCGCGGACCGGGTCACCGGCCAGGTAGGCGATGTAGGCGGACAGTTCGAGCAGGTGCAGTACCTCGGCGTGGCGCGGGCCGAACACGGCGGTGGCCTCGGCGAGCGTCCGGTCGGCCAGTTCCGCCGCCGTGTCGATGCGGCCCGCCCGCACGGCCTCGTTGATCCGGCTCATCGGCTCGGTGAGCAGTTTCGCGCCCTCGGCGGTCTCGGTCAGCGGCCCGTCGCCGAGCACCTCCTCGGCGACCGCGTCGAATCCACGGGCCGGGGTGGGGGTGGCGGCGGGGGGCTCCGGCGGTACGGCGGCGAGGGCGCCGTGGGCCGCGGGGCCCTGGGGGTCCGTGCCGGGCCCGTCCATCACCGGCGCCGGTCCGAACTGACCGGTCGGGGCCTGCGCGGCGCCCTGCGTCCCGGCCGACGCCGGCCGCGGAGTCACCCGGACCGCCTTCCCCGTCACCCGGCTGGAGCCGTCCGCCGAGACCTCCAGGGGGACCACGCAGCCCGCGAGGTCGTCGTGGACCATGGCGCGTATGGGCGCGCCGACGCTGATGGCCAGGCGCTGGAGGTGGTCGAGCACGGCCTGCTGGATCTCCTCGCCCGGTGCCGCCACGACCGACGTCCCGTCCACCGACGCGCCTCCCGCGCCGAACACCCGGACGGACACCGCCGCCGCAGGCCCCACGGGCTGCCGCGCCCGCTTCTTCTCGAAGCTGACTCCAGCCATCGGTGCCCCTCACTCCCCCGGCGTCGCGATCCGGTCGTACGCGTCCTGCCCACCAGTGTGTCCGCTCCCCGCGGTTTTCCACGTCACCGCGACGTCACAGCCTCGCACCAGCCGCACCCTGGCGAAGACTGCTTGCGTGTACATAGAATGCACGCGCATTCAACTGGGGGTACGACATGAACACGTCCGGGGGACCCATGAGCCGCCGTTTCCTCTTCGTCCTGGGCAGCGCCCGCGAGGCGGGCAACACCGAACTGCTGGCCCGCGAGGCCGCCGCGCACCTGCCCGGCGACACCGAACAGCACTGGATCCGCCTCGCCGACCACGCCCTGCCCGACTTCGTGGACCTGCGGCACGACAGCGACCACGTCCGGCCGTCCCCGGACACCCCGGCCGGCCTGCTGCTGGACGCCACGCTGGCGGCGACGGACATCGTGATCGCCTCGCCGCTGTACTGGTACTCGGTGTCCAGCCTCACCAAGCGCTACCTGGACTACTGGGCGGCCTGGCTGCGCACCCCGGGCGTCGACTTCAAGGCGACGATGGCCGGCCGCACCCTCTGGGGCATCGCCGCGCTGGCGGACGACGAGCCGTCGGTCGCCGACCCGTACGCCGGCACGCTCAACAACTCGGCCGCCTACCTGCGGATGCGCTTCGGCGGCGTCCTGCTCGGCAACGGCAGCGCGCCCGGCGACGTCCGCAAGGACGCCGACGCGCTGGCGCGCGCGAAGACGTTCTTCGCGCAGGACGCGCCCCTCGCGCGCTTCCCGTACGAGGCCGTCGGCGCCGCACCCCGGTGAGCCGGCGCTAGGCGTTGATGTCCTTCGCCGTGAACCGCGCCCAGGCCGCCGCGCCGAACACAGCCGCGTACAGCGCCTGGAGACCGAGGTTCTTCACCAGGTCGTCCCAGTAGACGGGGTCGCGCATCAGGTCGGCGAAGGACAGCCAGTAGTGCGGGAACAGGTACGGCTGGAGGGCGTGCAGTTGGGGTATCTGGTCGACGATCTGCACGGTGATGAGCAGGCCGACCGTCGTGGCCATCGCCGCGATGCCGCTGTTGGTGAGCGTCGACACGAACAGGCCGAGGGCCGCCACACCGACCAGTGACGCGGCGACGACCAGGGCGATGAGCAGGGCGCGGCCCAGCCCCTCGGCGAAGCTGATCCGGGTGCCGGAGATCGTCGTCAGCTCGCCGAGCGGGAAGAGCAACGCGCCGACGAGCAGTGCCGAGACGGCGACGACCAGTGTGGCCAGCAGGCAGAAGGCCAGCACCGTCGCGTACTTGGTGAACAGCAGCCGGGTACGGCCGGCCGGCGCGACCAGCAGATAGCGCAGGGTGCCCGCGCCGGCCTCCCCGGCGATCGCGTCGCCCGCGACGACGCCGACCGCCATCGGCAGGAAGAACGGCAGGGTCGCGGCCAGCGCGGTGAAGACCAGGAACAGGCCGTTGTTGGTGATCTGCGAGATGAACGCCGGGCCCTCGCCGCCGCCGCCCGCCGGCCCGCCGCCCCGCGTCTCGATCTTCACGGCGATCCCGACCAGCACCGGCACCGCGGCCAGCACCCCGAGCAGGGCCAGCGTGCGCCAGCGGCGGACGGTGGTGACCAGCTCGCTGCGCAACAGCCCGAGGGTCCACAGGGGGTTCGGCCGGCGCCCGGCGCCCGCCTGGAGCACATCAGCCCGCGACATCGAAGCCCTCCCCCGTCAGCGCCACGAACGCGTCCTCCAGCGAGGCCCGTTCGACGGTGAGGCCCCGGACCCGGACGCCCGCCGTGACCAGGGCCGCGGTCACGTCGGCCAGATCCCGCGCGGGCGGCTCACCGGTGACCCGCTCCCCGTCGGCCGTCGCGTCCCCGACGCCCAGTTCCTTCAGCACGCGTGCCGCATCGGCCGGGTCCGGGGTGGTCACCACCAGCCGGTCGCGCGCCCCGGCGGCCAGGTCGGCCACCGCGCCCTGGGTGACGAGCCGGCCCTGCGCCATCACCGCCGCATGGGTGCACACCTGCTCGATCTCGTCGAGGAGGTGGGAGGAGAGGAAGACGGTCGTGCCGTCGGCGGCCAACTCCCTGACGAGGGTGCGGATCTCGCGCATGCCCTGCGGGTCGAGGCCGTTGGTGGGCTCGTCCAGGACGAGCAGTCTGCGCGGCTGGAGCAGCGCGGCGGCCAGTCCCAGACGCTGCTTCATGCCGAGCGAGTACGCCTTCGCCTTCTTGCCGGCGGCGGCTGCGAGGCCGACCCGGTCCAGCGCCGCGGCGGCACGGGCGCGCCGGGTGCGCGGGTCGGCGGTCGGGTCCGCGGCGTCGTAGCGCAGCAGGTTGTCCCGGCCGGAGAGGAAGCCGTACAGAGCGGGGCCCTCGATGAGGGCGCCGACCTGCGGAAGGACCGTACGGGCCGCCCGCGGCATGGGCCGGCCGAGCACCCGGGCGGTGCCCGCGGTCGGCTCGATCAGGCCCATCAGCATGCGGATCGTGGTGGTCTTGCCGGAGCCGTTCGGGCCGAGGAAGCCGAAGACGCTGCCCGCCGGGACGGTCAGGTCCAGACCGTCCACGGCGAGCTGTCCGCCGCGGTAGCGCTTGGTGAGGCCGTGCGTGGCGATCACACTCGCCGTCGTGTCGCCCGGCTCCGGCTGCGTGGCGGACGGCTCGTCCATCGGCTCCCCTCGGTTCATCCGGTTCGTCTCATCCGGTGCGGTGCGCCCGGGGGGTCACTTCCCCGCGTCGGCCGCCTTCACCAGCGCCTCCTTGGTCACCGTGCCCGCGTACACCTTGCCGTCGTCGGTGATCAGGGCGTTGACCAGGCGGGTGGAGAAGACCGTGCCCTTGCCGAACTTCCCGGAGACCGGGTCGCCCAGCGAACCGAGGAAGCCGCCGAGGTCACCGCCCTGGGAGCCGGTCGGCAGGCCGCCCTTGGCGCCGGTGTCGAAGGTGGCGACGGAGGTCCAGCCCTTGCCCAGCACCTTCAGCCCGTCCTTGCCCGCCAGGCCCCCGGCGAAGTCCTCGCCGTGCTTCGGGGTGTGCTCCCGGGCCCCGGGGGCGTCCTTCTCCTCGGTGACCTTCGCGCCCTTGGGCGGCGTGAAGTCGAACGTGGAGGCGGCCGGCCGGGCGAAGGAGACCTGGGTGAAGCCCGCGTCGAGGACGGCGGCGCCGCCGCTGCTCGGGGTCAGCGTGAACTTCAGCGGCATGCCGGTCTTCGCGTCCACGGCGATGCTGATGGCGCCGACCGTGGTGCCGGACTGCTTGGGCCGGATCAGCAGCTTGTAGGCGTCGCGCCCGGCGACCTGCGCGGTGCCGTCGACGGTGACGGACGTGGTGTCGTCCACCGACTTCAGGGCCTGGTCGGCGAAGTCCTTGGGGGTGGCCGGCGGCTCGCCCTCGCGGTCCTTGCCGGAGCCGGCCCCGGTGGAGTGGTAGACCTCGTTGCTCTTGCTGTCGTAGCCCCAGACGTCCTTGCCGTTGTGGATGAGGCTGTACTCGGCGCCGCTCTCCAGCAGCGACAGTTTCTGCCGGTCCGGGCCGTCGGCGGCGACGCGCAGGGTGTGCGTGCCGGAGACCAGCTCGGTGAGCTTGGCCTGCGGGTCGGCGGAGGAGCCGTCGCCCGAGCCGCCGCGGCCCGAGCCGGACATCAGGCCGTCCTCCAGGCCGCCGAGGTCGGGCAGGCCGAGATCGGTGCTGATCTTCACCGTGCCGGACAGCCGCTGCACGTCCGACGCGGCGATCTTCTCGATGAGCTGCTGCGCGCTGATCTTCGGCAGGTCGGGGTCACCGGAGTCGGCGAGCGCCGGGACCAGCCCGATCGTGGCCGCCGCCACCCCCACCACCGCGACCGGCACGGCGTACCGGGCGGCCTTGCGCCGGCCGGTACGCGGGTGCTCGTCGTGCGCGGCGCCCACTGCGTCGTCGGATTCGTACGGTGCCATGTGTGCCTTACCTCCGTCGTCGGCGGCGGCTGTCCTCACGCTGGTCCGCTGCTCCGCTGGTCCACCCTGAGCCGCCATTCTCACCCGAAACGGTGAGGAGTGGTGATTTCCGTGGTGTCCATCTGACCAAATCGGCTGTGCACAAGCGTCAGACCTCGGAGCCAACTCCGTCTACACCTGCGGTATGACACCCGGCGGTGGTTCCTCCACCCGACCCGTAGGGGTCGTGCCGGATGCCGGGGCCCGTACGGGTGACCGGCCGGGTGACCGGCCAGGTCAGCCGGCGCGGTGCACGACCGCGTCGCACAGCTCGATCAGCGCCGCCTTGGCATCGCACTCGCGCAGCGGGGCGAGCGCGGCCCGCGCCTCCTCCGCGTACCGCACGGTGTCCCGGCGGGCCTGCTCCAGCGCGGGGTGCGCGCGCAGCGCGGCCAGCGCCTGGGCGTGCCGGGCGTCGTCGCTGAGGTCGGAGTCCAGCAGCTCGCACAGCGCGACGTCCTCGGGCAGGCCCAGCCGGGCGGCCCGCTCGCGCAGCCGGAGCACCGGCAGGGTCGGGATACCCTCACGCAGGTCGGTGCCCGGGGTCTTGCCGGACTCGTGGGAGTCGGAGGCGATGTCCAGGACGTCGTCCGCGAGCTGGAAGGCGACGCCGAGCCGTTCGCCGTACTGGGTGAGGACGTCGACGACCGTCTCGTCCGCGCCGGACATCATCGCGCCGAACCGGCACGACACCGCCACCAGGGAGCCCGTCTTGCCGGCGAGCACGTCCAGATAGTGCTCGACCGGGTCTCGGCCGTCCGAGGGACCCGCGGTCTCCAGGATCTGGCCGGTGACGAGCCGTTCGAACGCGAGTGCCTGCACCCGGACCGCCTCGGGGCCGAGGTCGGCGAGGATCTGGGAGGCGCGGGCGAAGAGGAAGTCGCCGGTGAGGACCGCGACGGAGTTGCCCCAGCGCGTGTTGGCGCTGTCCACGCCACGCCGTACGGCCGCCTCGTCCATGACGTCGTCGTGGTAGAGCGTGGCCAGATGGGTCAGCTCCACGACGACGGCCGAGGGCACCACGCCCGGCGCGTAGGGGTCGCCGAACTGGGCGGCGAGCATCACGAGGAGTGGCCGGAACCGCTTCCCGCCCGCCCGCACGAGGTGCTGCGCGGCCCCCGTGATGAACGGGACCTCGCTCTTGG
Organism: Streptomyces corchorusii; assembly: GCF_001514055.1. Classification (NCBI taxonomy): domain Bacteria; kingdom Bacillati; phylum Actinomycetota; class Actinomycetes; order Kitasatosporales; family Streptomycetaceae; genus Streptomyces; species Streptomyces corchorusii. Next base: position 560,401 of record NZ_KQ948354.1, read on the forward strand.
TGGCTTCGAGCAAGCCTTCCTCGACAGCCGCCAATCCGGCCTGGACATCGGCTTCCAGAGCCTGGTCCCGCACGCTCAGCCCGAACGGCCCGACGACGGTCACGAGGGGTCTCCTGTCTGCTGGTGTCTGCTGGCGATTACGCGGTTTGTCGATAGGTCGCTGCCCTCACTCAAGTCAGCGTATCCGGTCCTCTTTCGATCACCGATAGCGCCCACCGGTCCAGCCCGGGCGATACCGGATCATGACCGGCATGGTTTTGATCACACAGTGTGAGCGGATTTTTATCCATATAGGAGTAATCCGGACACCGCGCCCGCACCTCCGCAACGACGCCCCTCATATGCCGGGTTCCACCATCTCCCCGACTTCAGGCGCGAATCCCCCTAATCCCCCATGTCCGAATTGAAACTGTTTGCTATTTCGTGAGTTGGGTCACGCGCCCGGCCGGCCCGCCCCCTCGGCCCGGCCGCCGTGACTCCTTGCCCTGTCGGCGAGTTGAGGATTGGCAACCGCAAAGGATCAAGCACCCCATACGCTGTCGATCAAGGTCAAATCGCACGTTGTATGAATCCGGCCCTTGTTCCCGACATGTGCTCTCGCATACGTTCCGGGCCGTCGGGCGGACGCCGAATCCTGCCGCCGCCCGCATACCCATCGACGAACTCATTCGTACGGCAGGAGCGGGGGACCCAGGTAAGCCGCCGGTCCGGAACGGCACACGCCGCGCCGGGACGGCTAGGGGTGAAGCCATGCCTCCGTCAGGAGCACGGCCGGGCACCTCCCCGCCCGAACCCGACAGCTCACCTCGCAGGCGCCGGAGAGGAACGCCCCCATGTCTGCTGTCGCCCAGCCCCGCCGTACCCGGAACAACCGCCTCGTCCGCGCGCTCACCGCCGCCGGCACCGGTGCCGCCGTCCTCGCCCTGCCGCTCATCGGCGCGGCCGACGCCTCCGCGGCCCCCAGCACCGCCACCACCACGGCGGCCACCACCCCCGCCGGCTACCCGGACAACCTCGACGGCTGGATCCGCGAGTCGCTGGCGATCATGGCCGAGAAGCACATCCCGGGTACCTACAACGGCATCTACCGCAACATCATCCGCGAGTCCTCGGGCAACCCGAAGGCCATCAACCTCTGGGACTCCAACGCCGCCAAGGGCATCCCCTCCAAGGGCCTGCTCCAGGTCATCGACCCGACGTTCAAGGCGTACCACGTGGCCGGCACGTCCTTCGACATCTACGACCCGGTCGCCAACATCACCGCCGCCTGCAACTACGCGGCCGCGCGGTACGGGTCCATCGACAACGTGTTCGGCGCGTACTGACCGGCACCGGCGGCCGGGCCGGGCGCTCCTGACATCCCGGTCAGCCGGCCGGGAAGAGTCCTTCGAGGACGACGGCGATGCCGTCGTCCTCGTTCGACAAGGTGACCTCGTCGGCCACCGCCTTGAGTTCCGGATGGGCGTTGGCCATGGCCACACCGCGCCCGGCCCATTCGAACATCGGGATGTCGTTGGGCATGTCGCCGAAGGCGAGGGCCCGTTCGGCGGCGATCCCGAGCCGTTCGGCGGCCAGCGCCAGCCCGGTCGCCTTCGTCACCCCGCACGGCTGGAGCTCCACCGTGCCCGGCCCCGACATGGTGACCGTCGCGAGCGAGCCCACCGCCGCACGGGCCACGGCCGCCAACTCGTCGTCGGACAGGGTGGCGTGCCGCAGCAGCACCTTGCTGATGGGCGCGCACCACAGGTCGTCCCGCCGGCCGACCCGCACCGCGGGCAGCGTCGGGTGGGGCATCCGGTAGCCGGGCTCGATGAGCGTGAGCCCGTCCACGCCGTCCTGGTCGACCGCCGCGTAGACCTGCCCCACCTCCGCCTCGATCTTGCCGAGCGCCGTCTCGGCCAGTTCCCGGTCCAGCCGGACCGACCACAGCAGACGGTCGGTCGCCGCGTCGTAGACCTGGGCCCCCTGCCCGCACACCGCGAGCCCGGCGCGGCCGAGGTCCGCGAGCAGCGGTCGCACCCGCGGGGCCGGGCGGCCCGTCACCACCAGGTGCCGGGCGCCGGCCCGTGCCACCCGCGCGAGCGCGGCGAGGGACCGGTCCGAGACGGTGTCGTCGCCGCGCAGCAGCGTCCCGTCCAGGTCAGTGGCGATCAGTGCATATGCCGGGGTGGGTGCCATGATCAGAGAATACGGACAGCACGCTCCGCCGACTCACCTCTCATTCCCCGCACTTACGTACCGCCCGCGCCCAACCGCTCGCCGTGGACGGCTCGGTGGGCGATGCGCAGCCGTGGGCCGCGGCCAGCCGGTGAGGCACTGCCCAAGAAACGCGGCTCGGCCGTAACGTGTGGCCCGACCACATGGAACGCAGTGCCATGCGTGGCCCGGATGAGAGTGAGGCAGCACCCCATGCCCCCCTTCGACGTCCCCGAGGGCGACCCCTTCGGTCCGCACAACCTCCCCTACGGCGTGTTCTCGCCCTCCGGCAGCACGGAGCGGAGGATCGGCGTCCGGCTCGGGAACCACGTCCTCGACGCGGGCGCCGCAGCCGCCGCGCTCGGCTCGCCCCACCAGCCGCTGCTCGCCCGGACCACCCTCAACCCGCTGCTGGCCGCCGGCCGCGCCACCTGGTCGGACGTACGGCGCGCCCTTACGTCCTGGGTCACGGACCCGGCCCACCGCGCGGTCGTCGAGCCGCTGTTCCACCCTCTGTCCGAGGTGACCCTGCACCTTCCCTTCGAGGTCGCGGACTACGTCGACTTCTACGCCTCGGAGAACCACGCCCGGAACGTCGGCCGGATCTTCCGCCCCGACGCCGAGGACTCCCTCACCCCCAACTGGAAGCACCTGCCGATCGGTTACCACGGCCGCTCCGGCACCGTGGTCGTCTCCGGCACGGACGTCGTACGGCCCTCCGGGCAGCGCAAGGGCCCGGCCGACCCCGCGCCCGTCTTCGGCCCCTCGATCAGGCTGGACATCGAGGCCGAGGTCGGCTTCGTCGTGGGCGTGCCGTCGCGGCTCGGCACCCCCGTCGCCCTCGGCGACTTCCGGGAGCACGTCTTCGGGCTCTGCCTGCTGAACGACTGGTCCGCGCGGGACATCCAGGCCTGGGAGTACGTCCCTCTCGGCCCGTTCCTCGGCAAGTCCTTCGCCACCTCGGTGTCGGCGTGGATCACCCCGCTGGAGGCGCTGGAGCACGCGCGCGTGGCGCCTCCGGAGCGCACGCATCCGCTGCTGCCCTACCTGGACGACTCGGCGCCCGGCACCGAGCCCGGCGGTTACGACCTCCGCATCTCGGTCGCGGTCAACGGCCATGTGGTCTCCGAACCGCCCTTCTCCACCATGTATTGGACCGCCGCCCAGCAGCTCGCCCACCTGACCGTGAACGGCGCCTCGCTGCGCACGGGCGACCTGTACGGCTCCGGCACGGTGAGCGGCCCCACCGAACGCCAGCGCGGCTCCCTGCTGGAACTGACCTGGAACGGCCGCGACCCCCTCGAACTCCCCGACGGCAAGCGGACCTTCCTGGAGGACGGCGACGTGGTCACCCTGTCGGCATGGGCCCCGGGCGCGGACGGCAGCCGGGTGGGACTGGGCGAGGTCAGCGGGCGGGTGGTGTCGGGCTGACGCCGCGGAGGGTTACGGGGCGGGGGTTGCCGGGCGGGGAGCGCCGGACGGGCGCGCCGGGCGGGCCGGGTGGCTTGCGTAGCGGGCGGGCCGGGCGGCTTGTGTGGCGGGCCGGTCGGGCGCGGCGGGGGTCGCGGACCCGGCCGGTCCCGGCCGATCGGTGTCGACACCTGACTCCGGCCGCCCGTCTTCGTCATACTGACGGGGCACGCACCACACGCGAGCCGCTGTCGCGTGACGCGTGCCCGGCACCACCGTCACCCGCACACCTCTCCGACCAGGAACCGGAGCCCCGGCATGACTGTCTGCCTGCTCCTGCTGAGCGTCGTCGCCCTGACGGCCGCCGTACCGGCGCCGCGCGCGCTGACCCGTGCCGCTTGGCCCGAGCGGGAACCCGTGGTCGCGCTGTGGGTGTGGCAGTGTCTCGTCGCCACCGTCCTGCTGTGCTGCCTGACCGCGCTGGTCCTGGGCGCGGCGGCCGTCTTCCACACCGTCCGCGACCACGTGTTCGCGCCCGCGCCGCCCGCCGTCACCGCCGCCTACGACCTGTCCACCGCGCCGGGGTGGGCCGCCGCGCTCACCGTGCTGCTGGCCTGCGGGGCCGCCTGGACGACGGCGATGCTGGCCCGCGAACTCGTCGAGGCCCGCCGCAGCCGCGACCAGGCCCGGGCGCACCTGCGCGAGCGCGCCCCCGAGCTGCCGGCCGGACTGCCGGCGGCGCGCGGGCCGATGCTGGTGCTGGAGGACGAGTACCCGGACGCCTGGTGGATGCCGGGGCACCCACCGCAACTGGTCGTCACCACAGGGGCGTTGCACCGCCTCACCGACCTTCAGCTGGACGCCGTCCTCACCCACGAGCGCGGGCACGCCCGCGCCCACCACGACTGGCTGCTGCACCTGTCCACCGCCCTCGCCACGGGCTTCCCGCGCGTGCCGCTCTTCGCCCACTTCTGCGACCAGACGCACCGCCTGGTCGAGCTGGCCGCCGACGACACGGCCTCCCGGCGCTGCGGGCACCTCACCACGGCCCTCGCCCTGATCGAGCTGAACCAGCACCGGGGTGTCCTGTCCTGCGACTCCAGCCGCCGCCTCCTCGGCGAGCGCGTCGACCGCCTGCTGGAGCCGCCGCCCCGGCTGCTGCGCCGGCACCGGGCGCTGACGACGACGGTGGCCGCGCTGGTGCCGCTGCTCCCGCTGCTGATCACCTTCGCACCGGGCCTGACGGCACTGTCCTTGCGGGCCTGACGGCACCGCAGAGGCCCCGCCCCGGGCGTCCCGGGCTGTCCCGGGGGTCCGGGTGTTCCGGTGTCCGGGTGTCCCGGTTATATCCAGTCGTCCGGTTCCGGCTCGTCCGTCGGCTCGGGCCAGTCGGCGTCCTGGCTGTCGGCGGTGGCCGGGGTGGCAGCGGCGGCCTGGGTGTCGGCGGCCACCGGGGCGGCCCCGTCCAGGGAAGCCAGCACCTGGATGACCCCTTCGCCGTACGTCGCCAGCTTCTTCTCGCCGACGCCGTTCACCGTGCCCAGCTCCCTCACCGAACCGGGCCACCGGGTCACGATCTCGCGCAGGGTGGCGTCGTGGAAGATGACGTACGCCGGGACGCCCTGCTCCCGGGCCTGTTCGGCGCGCCAGGCCCGCAGCGCCTCGAAGGCGGGGAGCAGCGCCTCGGGCAGCTCGACCGCGACGGCCTTGGCCTTGCGGTCGCCCCCGGAGGAGCCGGCGGAGCGCGACCGGGAGGCGGTCGGCTTCTTCGGCTCCTTGCGCAGCGGCACCTCGCGCTCCCGCCGCAGCACCGAGCCGCTCGCCTCGGTGAGCACCAGCGTGCCGTACTCCCCCTCGACCGCGAGGAGCCCCTGGGCCAGCAGTTGCCGGACGACCCCGCGCCACTCGCCCTCGGAGAGGTCCTGGCCGATGCCGAAGACGGACAGCTGGTCGTGGTCGAACTGGATCACCTTGCCGGTGCGCTTGCCGAGCAGGATGTCGACGATCTGCATCGCGCCGAACTTCTGCCCGCGCTCCCGCTGCAACCGCACCACCGTGGACAGCACCTTCTGCGCGGCGATCGTGCCGTCCCAGGTCTCGGGCGGGGTGAGGCAGGTGTCGCAGTTGCCGCAGGCCGCGGCCTCGGGGTCCTGGCCGAAGTAGGCGAGCAGCTGGCCACGGCGGCACTGGGCGGTCTCGCACAGCGCGAGCATGGCGTCGAGGTGGGCGGCGGCCCGGCGGCGGAACGCCTCGTCGCCCTCGCCGGACTGGATCAGCTTGCGCTGCTGTATGACGTCGTTCAGGCCGTACGCCATCCAGGCCGTCGACGGCAGACCGTCACGGCCCGCCCGGCCGGTCTCCTGGTAGTACCCCTCGATCGACTTGGGCAGGTCCAGGTGGGCGACGAAGCGTACGTCCGGCTTGTCGATGCCCATGCCGAAGGCGATCGTCGCGACCACGACCAGGCCGTCCTCGCGCAGGAACCGGGCCTGGTGCGCCGCGCGCGTGGCCGCCTCCAGGCCCGCGTGGTACGGCACCGCCTGGACGCCGTTGGCGGTCAGGAACTCCGCCGTGCGCTCCACCGAGTTGCGCGAGAGGCAGTACACGATGCCGGCGTCGCCCGGGTGCTCCTCGCGGAGGAAGGCGAGCAGCTGCTTCCTCGGGTCGGCCTTGGGCACGATCCGGTACTGGATGTTGGGCCGGTCGAAGCTGGCGACGAAGTGCCGGGCCGCCGGCAGGTTCAGCCGCTGGGTGATCTCCTGGTGGGTGGCGCGGGTGGCCGTGGCGGTGAGGGCGATCCGCGGGACGTCCGGCCAGCGCTCGCCGAGCAGGGACAGGGCGAGATAGTCCGGGCGGAAGTCGTGGCCCCACTGGGACACGCAGTGGGCCTCGTCGATCGCGAAGACGGAGATCTTGCCGCGGGAGAGCAGCTCCAGCGTGGCGTCCACGCGCAGCCGCTCCGGGGCCAGGTACAGCAGGTCCAGCTCGCCGGCCAGGAACTCGGCCTCGACCATGCGCCGCTCGTCGAAGTCCTGGGTGGAGTTGATGAAACCGGCGCGGACACCGAGGGCGCGCAGGGCGTCCACCTGGTCCTGCATGAGGGCGATCAGCGGCGAGACGACCACGCCCGTGCCGGGCCGGACCAGGGCCGGGATCTGGTAGCACAGCGATTTGCCGCCGCCGGTCGGCATGAGGACGACGGCGTCGCCGCCCGCCACCACATGCTCGATGATCGCCTGCTGCTCGCCCCGGAAGGCGTCGTATCCGAAGACCCGGTGCAGCGTGGCCAGCGCCTCGCTGTCGGCCGCGCCCGGCCCCTCGGTCACCTGTGCCATCTCGCTGATCCCGCCCGTCACGCCCATCGTCCTGTCCCCCGTCGGTCCCCCGTGTGTCGTCTCTCGACCGCTGCCTCCACCATAGGGGTCCGGACCGACAGTCCCGGAGTTATCCACAGGCTCGGTCGTTTCCGTGCGGCATCGGTCAGCCGCCGGCGTGACCCGGAGAACACCGCTGCCCGGCGCCCTCCGGTGAGGGTGCCGGGCAGCGGCGCGGGTGCCGCGGGCGTCAGCGCACGAAGACTCCCGCCTGGTTCGCCAGGTCCAGGAAGTACTGCGGCGCCACGCCGAGGACCAGCGTCACGGCCACGCCCAGGCCGATCGCGAGCATGGTCAGCGGTGACGGGACGGCGACGGTCGGGCCCTCCGGTCGCGGCTCGCTGAAGAACATCAGCACGATCACGCGGATGTAGAAGAACGCGGCGATGGCCGAGGAGATCACACCGATCACGACCAGCGGGGCCGCGCCGCCGTCCGCCGCCGCCTTGAACACGGCGAACTTCCCGGCGAACCCGGAGGTCAGCGGGATGCCGGCGAAGGCCAGCAGGAACACCGCGAACACGGCCGCCACCAGCGGCGAGCGACGGCCGAGGCCCGCCCACTTCGACAGGTGGGTCGCCTCGCCGCCCGCGTCGCGCACCAGCGTGACCACGGCGAACGCGCCGATCGTGACGAAGGAGTAGCCCGCCAGGTAGAACAGCACCGACGACACGCCGTCCTTCGAGGTGGCGATCACACCCGCGAGGATGAACCCGGCGTGCGCGATGGACGAGTACGCCAGCAGCCGCTTGATGTCGGTCTGGGTGATGGCGACGACCGCACCGCCGAGCATGGTGACGATCGCCACGGCCCACATGACCGGCCGCCAGTCCCAGCGCAGCCCGGGCAGGACGACGTACAGCAGGCGCAGCAGCGCGCCGAACGCGGCCACCTTCGTCGCCGCGGCCATGAAGCCGGTCACCGGGGTGGGCGCGCCCTGGTAGACGTCGGGCGTCCACATGTGGAACGGCACCGCGCCCACCTTGAACAGCAGGCCCATCAGGAGCATGGCGCCGCCGACCAGCAGCAGCGCGTCGTTGCCCATGGTGTTGGCGAGGGCCGGGTCGACGTCGGTGACCGTGCCGTCGACGACCTGGGCGATGCGCGCGTACGACATCGAGCCCGCGTAGCCGTACAGCAGCGCGATGCCGAACAGGGTGAACGCGGAGGCGAACGCGCCCAGCAGGAAGTACTTGACCGCGGCCTCCTGCGACATCAGCCGCTTGCGGCGGGCCAGCGCGCACAGCAGGTACAGCGGCAGGGAGAAGACCTCCAGGGCCACGAACAGGGTCACCAGGTCGTTCGCCGCCGGGAAGATCAGCATGCCGCCGACCGCGAAGAGCAGCAGCGGGAAGACCTCCGTGGTGGTGAAGCCCGCCTTCACGGCGGCCTGCTCGCTGTCGCTGCCGGGTACGGAGGCGGCCTGCGCGGCGAAGGAGTCGACCCGGTTGCCGTGCGCCGCCGGGTCCAGGCGCCGCTCGGCGAAGGTGAACAGGCCGACCAGGCCGGCCAGCAGGATCGTGCCCTGGAGGAAGAGGGCCGGGCCGTCGACCGCGATGGCGCCCATCGCCGCGATGTGCGCCTTCGTGGTGCCGAACCCGTCCGCCGCGAGCGCGACGACCGCGGCGAACGCGGCGCACAGGGCGACGACGGACACGAACACCTGCGCGTAGTAGCGGGACCGGCGCGGCACGAACGCCTCGATGAGCACCCCGACCAGCGCCGCGCCGATGACGATCAGCGTCGGCGACAATTGTCCGTATTCGATCTTCGGCGCGTCGATCTTCGAGATCGGTTCGGCCGCGGTTGTCCACAGGCTGTGGACGGCTGGTGCGCTCACTTGGCCGCCTCCACCTCGGGCTTGGGGTCCTTCTTCTGGACGTCGGACATGGTCTGCTTGACCGCCGGGTTGACGATGTCCGTCACGGGCTTCGGATAGACGCCCAGGAAGATCAGCAGCACGATCAGCGGGGCGACGACCACCAGCTCACGCACGCGGAGGTCGGGCATCGCGGAGACCTCCGGCTTCACCGGGCCCGTCATCGTCCGCTGGTACAGCACGAGCGTGTACAACGCGGCCAGCACGATGCCGAAGGTGGCGATGACGCCGATCACCGGGTAGCGCGTGAACGTGCCGACCAGGACCAGGAACTCGCTGACGAACGGCGCCAGTCCGGGCAGCGAGAGGGTGGCGAGGCCGCCGATCAGGAAGGTGCCGGCGAGCACCGGGGCGACCTTCTGCACGCCTCCGTAGTCGGCGATGAGCCGGGAGCCGCGCCGGGAGATGAGGAAGCCGGCGACCAGCATCAGGGCGGCCGTGGAGATGCCGTGGTTGACCATGTAGAGCGTGGCGCCCGACTGGCCCTGGCTGGTCATCGCGAAGATGCCCATGATGATGAAGCCGAAGTGCGAGATCGACGCGTAGGCCACCAGGCGCTTGATGTCCCGCTGGCCGACGGCGAGCAGTGCGCCGTAGACGATGCTGATGAGCGCCAGGACGAGGATGACGGGCGTCGCCCACTTCGACGCCTCCGGGAACAGCTGGAGGCAGAAGCGGAGCATCGCGAAGGTGCCCACCTTGTCGACGACCGCGGTGATGAGGACGGCCACCGGGGCGGTGGACTCCTGCATGGCGTTGGGCAGCCAGGTGTGCAGCGGCCACAGCGGCGCCTTCACCGCGAAGGCGAAGAAGAAACCGAGGAACAGCCAGCGTTCGGTGCTGGTCGCCATGTGCAGCGAGCCGTTCGCGCGGGCCTCGGCGATCTGCGTGAGCGAGAAGTTCCCGGCGACCACGTACAGGCCGATCACCGCGGCCAGCATGATCAGACCGCCGGCCAGGTTGTAGAGCAGGAACTTCACCGCCGCGTACGACCGCTGGGTGGCGGCCGTCTCCTCGCCGTGCTCGTGGGCGCGGTCCCCGAAGCCGCCGATGAGGAAGTACATCGGGATGAGCATGGCTTCGAAGAAGATGTAGAAGAGGAAGACGTCGGTGGCCTCGAAGGAGACGATCACCATCGCCTCCACGGCCAGGATCAGCGCGAAGAAGCCCTGGGTGGGCCGCCAGCGGCGGCTGCCGGTCTCCAGCGGGTCGGCGTCGTGCCAGCCCGCCAGGATGATGAACGGGATCAGTACGGCGGTCAGCGCGATCAGCGCGACCGCGATGCCGTCGACGCCCAGTTCGTACCTGACCCCGAAGTCCTTGATCCAGGCGTGGGACTCGGTGAGCTGGTAGCGGGAGCCGTCCGGGTCGAAGCGGACCAGGACGGTGACCGCCAGGGCGAGCGTGGCGAGCGAGACGACCAGCGCCAGCCATTTGGCGGCGGTGCGCCGGGCGGCCGGTACGGCGGCCGTGGCCACCGCCCCGAGGGCCGGGAGCGCCGCCGTCGCTGTCAGCAGAGGAAAGGACATCGGTATCAGACCGCCCTCATCAGCAGGGTCGCGGCGACCAGGAGTGCCGCGCCGCCGAACATCGAGACCGCGTAGGAGCGGGCGAAGCCGTTCTGGAGCCGGCGCAGCCGTCCGGACAGGCCGCCGAAGCCGGCCGCCGTGCCGTTGACGACGCCGTCCACCAGGGTGTGGTCGACGTAGACCAGGGAGCGCGTCAGGTGCTCGCCGCCGCGCACCAGGACCACGTGGTTGAAGTCGTCCTGGAGCAGGTCGCGGCGGGCCGCGCGGGTGAGCAGGGAGCCGCGCGGGGCGACGGCCGGGACGGGCTTGCGGCCGTACTGGGCCCAGGCGATGGCGACGCCGATGACCAGGCACACCATGGTGGCACCGGTGACCGTGGCCGCGCTGAGCGGGGAGTCGCCCTCGCTGTGACCCGTGACGGGCTCCAGCCAGTTGAGGAAGCGGTCGCCGATGCTGAAGAAGCCACCGGCGAAGACCGAGCCGACGGCCAGCACGATCATCGGGATCGTCATGACCTTCGGGGACTCGTGCGGGTGCGGCTCGGCGTGCTCGCCGCGGGTCTCGGCGGCGGGTTCCACGCTGGGCTCGGCCGGGGACGGCGTCGGGGCCTTGCGCCACCGTTCCTCGCCGAAGAAGGTCATCAGCATCACGCGCGTCATGTAGAAGGCGGTGATGGCCGCGCCCAGCAGGGCCGCGCCGCCGAGGATCCAGCCCTCGGTGCCGCCCTTGGCGAACGCCGCCTCGATGATCTTGTCCTTGGAGAAGAAGCCGGACAGGCCGGGGAAGCCGATGATGGCGAGGTAGCCGAGGCCGAAGGTGATGAACGTGACCGGCATGTATCTGCGCAGGCCGCCGTAGCGGCGCATGTCGACCTCGTCGTTCATGCCGTGCATCACGGAACCCGCGCCGAGGAACAGCCCGGCCTTGAAGAAGCCGTGCGTCACCAGGTGCATGATCGCGAAGACGTAGCCGATGGGGCCGAGGCCCGCCGCGAGGACCATGTAGCCGATCTGCGACATGGTCGAGCCGGCCAGCGCCTTCTTGATGTCGTCCTTGGCGCAACCGACGATCGCACCGAACAGGAGCGTGACCGCGCCGACGACCGTGACGGCCAGTTGCGCGTCGGGGGCGGCGTTGAAGATGGCGCCGGAGCGGACGATCAGGTAGACGCCCGCGGTCACCATCGTCGCCGCGTGGATGAGGGCGGAGACCGGGGTCGGGCCCTCCATGGCGTCCCCGAGCCAGGACTGCAACGGCACCTGGGCGGACTTGCCGCAGGCGGCGAGCAGCAGCATCAGGCCGATCGCGGTGAGCTTGCCCTCGGAGGTGTCACCGGTGTGGCTGAGGACCGGGCCGAAGGCGAAGCTGCCGAAGGTGGTGAACATCAGCATGATCGCGATCGACAGGCCCATGTCGCCGACCCGGTTGACCAGGAAGGCCTTCTTCGCGGCCGTGGCGGCGCTGGGCTTGTGCTGCCAGAAGCCGATCAGCAGGTACGAGGCGAGACCGACGCCCTCCCAGCCGACGTACAGCAGCAGGTAGTTGTCGGCGAGGACGAGCAGCAGCATCGCCGCGAGGAACAGGTTCAGATAGCCGAAGAAGCGGCGGCGGCGCTCGTCGTGCTCCATGTACCCGACCGAGTACAGGTGGATCAGCGAGCCGACGCCCGTGATGAGCAGCACGAACGTCATGGACAGCTGGTCCAGGCGGAAGGTGACGTCCGCCTGGAAGCCGGCCACCGGGACCCAGCTGAACAGGTGCTGCGTCAGGGTGCGCTGCTCCGCGCCCTTGCCGAGCAGGTCGGCGAAGAGGATGAGGCCGAACACGAAGGAGGCGGCCGACAGGAGCGTGCCGGTCCAGTGGCCGACGCGGTCCAGGCGCCGGCCACCGACCAGGAGGACGGCCGCTCCGAGCAGGGGCGCCGCGATGAGCAGCGCGATCAGGTTCTCCACGATTCTTCCGACCCCTTACAGCTTCATCAGGCTGGCGTCGTCGACCGAGGCCGAGTGGCGGGCACGGAACAGCGACACGATGATCGCGAGGCCCACCACGACCTCCGCGGCGGCGACGACCATCGTGAAGAAGGCGATGATCTGGCCGTCGAGGTTGCCGTGCATCCGGGAGAAGGTGACGAACGCGAGGTTGCAGGCGTTCAGCATCAGCTCGATGCACATGAAGACCACGATGGCGTTGCGCCGGATCAGGACGCCGGTCGCGCCGATCGTGAACAACAGGGCGGCGAGGTAGAGGTAGTTGACCGGGTTCACTTCGACGCCTCCTCGGGCCGCTTGAACGTCTCCGGCTCGATCGCCCGGCGCTCCAGGCGCTCCTCCGCGCGCTGCTCCAGCGCCCGCAGGTCGTTGAGTGCCTCGGCGGACACGTCGCGGATCTGCCCGCGTTCGCGCAGCGTCTTGCTGACGGTGAGCTCGGACGGGGTGCCGTCGGGCAGCAGACCCGCGATGTCCACGGCGTTGTGCCGGGCGTAGACACCGGGGGCGGGCAGCGGCGGGACGTGCTTCCCCTCGCGGACGCGCTGTTCGGACAGCTCGCGCTGCGTCTTGGCGCGCTCGGTGCGCTCCCGGTGGGTGAGCACCATGGCGCCGACCGCGGCCGTGATGAGCAGCGCGCCGGTGATCTCGAAGGCGAAGACGTACGTGGTGAAGATGTGGGACGCCAGTCCCTCCACGTTGCCGTTCGCGTTCGCCCGGCCGGTGCCGTCGAACTCCTTCAGGGAGGCGTTGGCGATGCCCGCGAACAGCAGGACCCCGAAGCCGACCCCGCACAGAAGGGCCAGCCAGCGCTGGCCCTTGATGGTCTCCTTCAGGGAGTCCGCGGCCGTGACGCCGACGAGCATCACCACGAACAGGAACAGCATCATGATCGCGCCGGTGTAGACGACGATCTGCACGATCCCGAGGAAGTAGGCGCCGTTGGCGAGGTAGAACACCGCCAGGACGATCATGGTTCCGGCGAGGCAGAGCGCGCTGTGCACGGCCTTCTTCATGAAGACGGTGCACAGGGCGCCGATCACCGCGACCGTGCCGAGGACCCAGAACTGGAAGGCCTCACCGGTGGAGGTGGTGTAGGCGGCGAGGTGCTGCGCGGTCATCGGCCGATCACCTTCTCCGAGGCCGGCTCGTCCTCGCCGAAGGTGGAGGCGGCCTCCTGCGGGACCTCGCCCTTGGAGACGGCCGCCTGACGGACCGTGCCGGGCGCGGCCTGCGTCACCAGGCCGCGGTAGTAGTCCTGTTCGTCCGTCCCCGGGAAGATCGCGTGCGGCGTGTCGACCATGCCCTCTTCGAGACCGGCGAGCAGCTGCTCCTTGGTGTAGATGAGGTTGGCGCGGCTGGAGTCGGCCAGTTCGAACTCGTTCGTCATCGTCAGCGCGCGCGTGGGGCACGCCTCGATGCACAGCCCGCACAGGATGCAGCGGGCGTAGTTGATCTGGTAGACGCGGCCGTACCGCTCGCCCGGCGAGTAGCGCTCCTCGTCGGTGTTGTCGGCGCCCTCCACGTAGATGGCGTCGGCGGGGCAGGCCCAGGCGCACAGCTCGCAGCCGACGCACTTCTCCAGGCCGTCCGGATGGCGGTTGAGCTGGTGCCGTCCGTGGAACCGCGGAGCCGTGGTCTTCTTCTGCTCCGGGTACTGCTCGGTCAGCCGCTTCTTGAACATGGCCTTGAAGGTCACGCCGAAGCCGGCCACGGGGTTCTGGAAACCGGGGTTGGTCTGCCCGGACTCCTGAGGCTCCTCAGCCATCGGACGCCTCCTTTCCATCCGAAGTTCCGTCACTGACAGTGTCCGGCCCACCACTGACAATCAGCTCCCGCTCGCCCCACCGGGGGCGGCGCCGCGGCGCCGGCGGCAGTTCCTGCCCGGGCAGCGGCGGCACCGGGAACCCGCCCGCCATCGGGTCGAACGCCGGCTGCCCGCCGGCGGGCTCCTCGGCCGGCCGGGCCTTGTCGCGGAACATGTCCGCGACGAAGGAGATCAGCAGCAGGGCGAGGACGCCGCCGCCGACGTAGAGGGCGATGTCGGCGAAGTCGTAGTTCTCGTTGCGCAGGGCGCGGACGGTCGCGACCAGCATCAGCCAGGTCAGCGAGACCGGGATGAGGACCTTCCAGCCGAGCTTCATCAGCTGGTCGTAGCGGACGCGCGGGAGCGTGCCGCGCAGCCAGATGAAGAAGAACAGCAGCAGCTGCACCTTGATGACGAACCAGAGCAGCGGCCACCAGCCGTGGTTCGCGCCCTCCCAGAAGGAGCTGACCGGCCAGGGGGCGCGCCAGCCGCCGAGGAACAGGGTGGTCGAGACGGCCGAGACCGTCACCATGTTCACGTACTCGGCGAGCATGAACATCGCGAACTTGATCGACGAGTACTCGGTGTTGAAGCCGCCGACCAGGTCGCCCTCGGACTCCGGCATGTCGAAGGGGGCGCGGTTGGTCTCGCCGACCATGGTGACGATGTACAGGATGAAGGAGACCGGCAGCAGCAGGATGTACCAGCGGTCGTGCTGCTGCGCCACGATCGTGGACGTCGACATCGACCCCGAGTAGAGGAACACGGAGGCGAACGCGGCGCCCATGGCGATCTCGTACGAGATCATCTGCGCGCAGGAGCGCAGGCCGCCCAGGAGCGGGTACGTGGACCCGGAGCTCCAGCCCGCCAGCACGATGCCGTAGATGCCGACCGAGGCGATGGCGAGGATGTAGAGCATCGCGATCGGCAGGTCGGTGAGCTGCATCGTGGTGCGGTGGCCGAAGATCGAGATCTCGTTGCCGGCCGGTCCGAAGGGGATCACCGCGATCGCCATGAAGGCCGGGATGGCCGCGACGATCGGCGCGAGGACGTAGACCACCTTGTCCGCGCGCTTGACGATGAGGTCTTCCTTGAGCATCAGCTTCACGCCGTCGGCGAGCGACTGGAGCATGCCCCAGGGGCCGTGCCGGTTCGGGCCGATGCGCAACTGCATCCAGGCGACGACCTTGCGCTCCCAGACGATGGAGAACAGCACGGTCACCATCAGGAACGCGAAGCAGAAGACCGCCTTGACGACGACCAGCCACCAGGGGTCGCGGCCGAACATCGAGAGGTCTTCAGCGGCGAGGTACGGGCTCATGCCTCCACCTCCTTGGGGGCCTCTTCGGCGACTGCCGCCGGGCCGATGCGGACGAGGGAGCCGGGGCGTGCGCCGGTGTCGGAGGCGACCCCGGCACCGGCGGAGTTCAGCGGGAGCCAGACCACCCGGTCGGGCATCTCGGTGATCTGCAAGGGCAGTCCGACCGTGCCGGCGGGGCCGGTGACGGTCAGGATCTCGCCGTCCGCGACGCCCGCCTCGGCGGCCGTCGCGGCGGACACGCGCGCGTGTGCGGCGTGCCGGGTTCCGGCGAGCGCCTCGTCGCCCTCCTGGAGGACGCCCTGGTCGAGCAGCAGCCGGTGCCCGGCGAGCACGGCCTCACCGGCGGCCGGGCGGGGCAGCGCGCCCGCGGTCTCCATGGGACCCGAGGCACGGGGGCCGTCCCAGGAGCCGAGCCGGTCGATCTCCGCGCGCGTGGTGCGCAGGTCCGGCAGGCCCAGCCGGCGGCGCCCGTCGGCGCCTTCGGCACCGTCCATGGCGTCGGCGAGCATGTGCAGCACCCGCGTGTCGGTCGGCGCGAGCGGGCGGGTCATCTGGTCGGGCTTGAGCGCGGCCTCGAAGAAGCGCACGCGGCCTTCCCAGTTGAGGAAGGTGCCCGCCTTCTCGGCGACCGCGGCGACCGGCAGGACGACGTCGGCGCGGGCGGTGACCTCGCTGGGCCGCAGCTCCAGCGACACCAGGAAGCCGACGTTCTCCAGCGCCTCACGCGCGCGTGCCGGGTCGGGCAGGTCGGCGACCTCCACTCCGGCGACCAGGAGCGCCGAGAGTTCGCCGGTGGCGGCGGCCTCGACGATCTGGTGGGTGTCGCGGCCGTAGCGCGCCGGGAGTTCGGCGAGGCCCCAGGCCGCGGCGACCTCCTCCCGCGCGCGCGGGTCGGTCGCCGGGCGACCGCCCGGCAGCAGCGAGGGCAGCGCGCCCACCTCGACGGCGCCGCGCTCACCGGCCCGGCGCGGGATCCACACCAGTTCGGCGCCGGTCGCGGTGGCGGCGCGCAGCGCGGCGGTGAGTCCGCCCGCGACACCGGCCAGCCGCTCCCCCACGACGATGACGGCGCCCTCGGCGCGCAGGGCCTCTGCGGCGAGCGTGCCGGGCTCCTCCAGGCCGACGCCGCTCGCGAGCGCGTCCAGCCACTCCGTCTCGGTGCCCGGTGCGGCCGGCAGCAGCGTGCCGCCCGCCTTCTCCAGGCCCCGGGTGGCGTGCGTGGCCAGCGAGAACACCCGCTGCTTGCGCTTGCGCCAGGCCTTGCGCAGCCGCAGGAAGACGCCGGGTGCCTCCTCCTCCGACTCGAAGCCGACCAGCAGCACGGCGGGCGCCTTCTCCAGGGAGGTGTACGTCACGCCCCTGCCGTCGAGGTCCCGGCCCCGGCCGGCCACCCGGGCCGCCAGGAAGTCGGCCTCCTCGCCGCTGTGCACGCGCGCGCGGAAGTCGATGTCGTTGGTGTCGAGCGCCACGCGCGCGAACTTGCTGTACGCGTAGGCGTCCTCGACGGTCAGCCGGCCCCCGATGAGGACACCGGCCCGGGAGCGGGCGGCGCCCAGGCCCCGCGCCGCCGCCTCCAGGGCCTCCGGCCAGGAGGCGGGCTCCAGGACACCGTCGGCGTTGCGCACCAGCGGCGTGTCGAGGCGGTCCTTCTGCTGCGCGTACCGGAACGCGAAGCGTCCCTTGTCGCAGATCCACTCCTCGTTGACCTCGGGGTCGTAGGCGGCGAGCCGCCGCATGACCTTGCCGCGCCGGTGGTCGGTGCGGGTGGCGCAGCCACCGGAGCAGTGCTCGCACACCGACGGGGAGGAGACGAGGTCGAAGGGGCGGGAGCGGAACCGGTAGGCGGCCGAGGTGAGCGCGCCCACCGGGCAGATCTGGATGGTGTTGCCGGAGAAGTACGACTCGAACGGGTCGCCCTCGCCGGTGCCGACCTGCTGGAGCGCGCCCCGCTCGACCAGCTCGATCATGGGGTCGCCCGCGATCTGGTTGGAGAAGCGGGTGCAGCGGGCGCACAGCACGCACCGCTCGCGGTCGAGCAGCACCTGGGTGGAGATCGGTACGGGCTTCTCGTAGGTCCGCTTCTTGCCGTCGAAGCGGGACTCGGCGTTGCCGTGCGACATCGCCTGGTTCTGCAGCGGGCACTCGCCGCCCTTGTCGCAGACCGGGCAGTCCAGCGGGTGGTTGATGAGCAGCAGCTCCATCACACCGTGCTGCGCCTTCTCGGCGACCGGCGAGGTCAGCTGGGTCTTCACGACCATGCCGTCCGTGCACGTGATCGTGCAGGACGCCATCGGCTTGCGCTGGCCCTCGACCTCGACGATGCACTGGCGGCAGGCGCCGGCCGGGTCCAGCAGGGGGTGGTCGCAGAAGCGCGGGATCTCGATGCCGAGCTGCTCGGCGGCCCGGATGACCAGGGTGCCCTTGGGCACGCTGATCTCGATGCCGTCGATCGTCAGCGTGACGAGGTCCTCCGGCGGGACCGCCGCCTCTCCCCCGCCCGCGGGAGCACTGGTGGTCACGGTCATGCGTTCACCTCCGGGCGGTCCGCCCAGGCCGTCGACTTGGCCGGGTCGAAGGGGCAGCCCCGGCCCGTGATGTGCTGCTCGTACTCCTCGCGGAAGTACTTCAGCGAGGAGAAGATCGGGGACGCGGCGCCGTCGCCGAGGGCGCAGAAGGACTTGCCGTTGATGTTGTCGGCGATGTCGTTGAGCTTGTCGAGGTCGGACATCACGCCCTTGCCGGCCTCGATGTCCCGCAGCAACTGCACCAGCCAGTACGTCCCTTCGCGGCAGGGTGTGCACTTGCCGCAGGACTCGTGGGCGTAGAACTCGGTCCAGCGGGTCACCGCCCGCACCACGCAGGTCGTCTCGTCGAAGCACTGGAGCGCCTTGGTGCCGAGCATGGAGCCGGCGGCGCCGACGCCCTCGTAGTCGAGGGGGACGTCGAGGTGCTCGTCGGTGAACATCGGCGTGGAGGAGCCGCCCGGCGTCCAGAACTTCAGGCGGTGGCCCGGCCGCATGCCGCCGCTCATGTCGAGGAGCTGGCGCAGCGTGATGCCGAGCGGGGCCTCGTACTGGCCCGGGCTCGCGACATGGCCGCTGAGCGAGTAGAGCGTGAAGCCCGGGGACTTCTCGCTGCCCATCGACCTGAACCAGTCCTTGCCGTTTTTCAGGATGGCGGGAACCGACGCGATCGACTCGACGTTGTTCACCACAGTGGGACAGGCGTAGAGGCCTTCCACCGCAGGGAAGGGGGGACGGAGCCGCGGTTGACCACGGCGGCCTTCGAGCGAGTCGAGCAGTGCGGTCTCCTCACCGCAGATGTACGCGCCGGCGCCGGCGTGCACGGTGATCTGGAGGTCGAGTCCGCTGCCCAGGATGTTCTCGCCGAGGTAGCCCGCCGCGTAGGCCTCGCGCACGGCCTCGTGCAACCGCCGCAGAACGGGGACGACTTCACCCCGCAGATAGATGAAGGCATGCGACGACCGGATGGCGTAGCACGCGATCACGATGCCCTCGATGAGGCTGTGCGGGTTCGCGAAGAGGAGCGGGATGTCCTTGCAGGTGCCCGGTTCCGACTCGTCGGCGTTGACAACTAGATAGTGCGGTTTCCCATCGCCCTGAGGGATGAACTGCCACTTCATCCCGGTCGGGAATCCCGCGCCGCCGCGGCCCCGCAGCCCGGAGTCCTTGACGTACGCGATCAGGTCGTCCGGCGACATGGCGAGGGCCTTGCGGAGCCCCTCGTACCCCTCGTGCCTGCGGTAGACGTCCAGAGTCCAGGACCGGTCGTCGTCCCAGAAGGCCGACAGCACGGGTGCGAGCAGCTTCTCCGGGCTCGGGTCCTTGACCTCGGATACCACGGTCATCACTCCCCCTCCTCTGCGGTAGGCCCCGCGGGGTGGGCAGGGTCGGAGGCCGATGTCTCCTGCGGCGCGTCATGGGAGCTCAGGTGCTCGGCCGGCGACGGCTCGTGCACCCTGTCCTGGGACTCCTCGTGCGGACCTCCGCGCGGATGGACCACGCGCGCGGGTGCGGCCTCTCCCCTTGCCAGGCGGAGGCCCACCAGCGACGCGGGTCCCGCACTGCCGCCCTCCTCGACGGCCCCGGGCCGCTCGTCGGGGAAGCCGGCCAGGATCCGCGCGGTCTCCTTGAAGGTGCACAGGCGCGCCCCGCGCGTGGGCTGCACGGGGCGCCCCGCCCGCAGATCGTCGACCAGGTGCTTGGCGCTCGCCGGGGTCTGGTTGTCGAAGAACTCCCAGTTGACCATCACGACCGGCGCGTAGTCGCAGGCCGCGTTGCACTCGATGTGCTCCAGGGTGACCTTGCCGTCGTCCGTGGTCTCGCCGTTGCCGACGCCCAGGTGCTCCTGGAGGGTCTCGAAGATCGCGTCGCCGCCCATGACCGCGCACAGCGTGTTGGTGCAGACGCCGACCTGGTAGTCACCGGACGGCTTGCGCCGGTACATCGTGTAGAAGGTGGCGACGGCGGTGACCTCGGCCGTGGTCAGACCCAGCATGTCCGCGCAGAACCGCATGCCGGTGCGCGTGACATGGCCCTCCTCCGACTGCACGAGGTGGAGCAGCGGCAGCAGGGCGGACCGGGAGTCCGGGTAGCGCGCGATCACTTCGCGCGCGTCCGCCTCCAGCCGGGCCCGGACGTCGTCCGGGTACGCGGGTGCGGGCAGTTCGGGCATGCCCAGGCTGACGCCCCGCTCCGAAGAAGAGGTGGTCACCGGTCGACGCCTCCCATCACGGGGTCGATGGACGCGACGGCGACGATGACGTCGGCGACCTGGCCGCCCTCGCACATCGCCGCCATGGCCTGAAGGTTGGTGAAGGAGGGGTCGCGGAAGTGGACCCGGTAGGGGCGGGTGCCGCCGTCGGAGACCGCGTGCACCCCGAGTTCGCCCTTGGGCGACTCGACGGCCGTGTACGCCTGTCCCGGCGGGACCCGGAAGCCCTCGGTGACCAGCTTGAAGTGGTGGATCAGGGCCTCCATGGAGGTGCCCATGATCTTCTTGATGTGGTCGAGGGAGTTGCCGAGTCCGTCCGGTCCCAGGGCGAGCTGGGCGGGCCAGGCGATCTTCTTGTCGGCGACCATGACCGGGCCGGGCTGGAGCCGGTGCAGGCACTGCTCGACGATCCCGAGCGACTGGCGCATCTCCTCCAGGCGGATGAGGAAGCGGCCGTAGGCGTCGCAGGTGTCGGCGGTCGGGACGTCGAAGTCGTACGTCTCGTAGTCGCAGTACGGCTGGGTCTTGCGCAGGTCGTGCGGCAGGCCGGTGGCGCGCAGGATCGGGCCGGTCGCGCCGAGGGCCATGCAGCCGGCGAGGTCGAGGTAGCCGACGTCCTGCATGCGGGCCTTGAAGATGGGGTTCCCGGTGGCGAGCTTGTCGTACTCCGGGAGGTTCTTCTTCATCTTCTTCACGAACTCGCGGATCTGGTCCACCGCGCCGGGCGGCAGGTCCTGGGCGAGTCCGCCGGGCCGGATGTACGCGTGGTTCATGCGCAGGCCCGTGACCAGCTCGTAGATGTCGAGAATCATTTCACGATCACGGAATCCGTAGATCATGATCGTGGTGGCGCCCAGCTCCATGCCGCCGGTGGCGATGCACACCAGGTGGGAGGACAACCGGTTCAGCTCCATCAGGAGCACCCGGATGATCTTGGCGCGCTCGGTGATCTGGTCCTCGATGCCGAGGAGCTTCTCGACGGCGAGGCAGTAGGCGGTCTCGTTGAAGAAGGACGTCAGGTAGTCCATGCGCGTCACGAACGTGGTGCCCTGCGTCCACGTGCGGTATTCGAGGTTCTTCTCGATGCCGGTGTGGAGGTAGCCGATGCCGCAGCGGGCCTCGGTGACCGTCTCGCCCTCGATCTCCAGGATCAGGCGGAGCACTCCATGGGTGGACGGGTGCTGGGGACCCATGTTGACGACGATGCGCTCGTCGTCGGCGCGGGCCGCGGACTGGACGACCTCGTCCCAGTCGCCACCGGTGACCGTGTAGACGGTGCCCTCGGTGGTCTCGCGCGCGGACGCGGCCGACGCGGCGGATGCTGACTGCGTGCTCACGAGTACGACCTCCGCTGGTCCGGAGCCGGGATCTGGGCGCCCTTGTACTCGACGGGGATGCCGCCGAGGGGGTAGTCCTTGCGCTGCGGGTGGCCCTGCCAGTCGTCCGGCATCATGATCCGCGTCAGGGCCGGGTGACCTTCGAAGACGATGCCGAAGAAGTCGTAGGTCTCGCGCTCGTGCCAGTCGTTCGTCGGGTAGACGGAGACCAGCGACGGCAGGCGCGGGTCGCTGTCGGGCGCGCTGACTTCGAGGCGGATCAGCCGGTTGTGGGTGATCGAGCGCAGGTGGTAGACGGCGTGCAGCTCGCGCCCCTTGTCCTGCGGGTAGTGGACGCCGCTGACGCCGGTGCACAGCTCGAAGCGCAGCGCCGGGTCGTCGCGCAGGGTGCGGGCGACGCGGACCAGGTGCTCGCGTTCGATGTGGAAGGTCAGCTCGCCGCGGTCGACCACCGTCTTCTCGATGGCGTTTCCGGGGAGGAGTCCCTGTTCCTCCAGGGCGCCCTCCAGCTCGTCGGCGACCTCGTCGAACCAGCCGCCGTAGGGCCGGGTCGCCGGTCCCGGAAGTCGGACCGAGCGGACCAGGCCGCCGTAGCCGGAGGTGTCGCCGCCGTTGTTGGCGCCGAACATGCCGCGCTGGACGCGGATCTCCTCGCCGCCCTGGCCGCGCTGGCCGGGGAGGTTGGAGGCGGAGAGGTCCTTCTCGGGGTTCACCCCGTTCGCGGAGCCGTTCACCCCGTTCGCGGAGCCGTTCACCCCGTGGTTCCCCTGGGTGCCGTTCGCGTCGCTCACCGCAGCAGCCCCTTCATCTCGATCGTGGGCAGGGCCTTGAGCGCCGCCTCCTCCGCCTCGCGGGCCGCCTCCTCGGCGTTCACGCCGAGCTTGGAGGACTGGATCTTCTGGTGGAGCTTGAGGATCGCGTCCATCAGCATCTCGGGGCGGGGCGGGCAGCCGGGCAGGTAGATGTCGACCGGGACGATGTGGTCGACGCCCTGGACGATCGCGTAGTTGTTGAACATGCCGCCGGAGGAGGCGCAGACGCCCATGGAGATCACCCACTTGGGGTTGGGCATCTGGTCGTAGACCTGCCTCAGGACGGGCGCCATCTTCTGGCTGACCCGGCCGGCGACGATCATCAGGTCCGCCTGGCGCGGTGAGCCGCGGAAGACCTCCATGCCGAAGCGGGCCAGGTCGTAGCGGCCGGCGCCGGTGGTCATCATTTCGATGGCGCAGCAGGCGAGGCCGAAGGTGGCCGGGAAGACGGACGCCTTGCGCACCCAGCCCGCGGCCTGCTCGACGGTGGTCAGCAGGAAGCCGCTCGGCAGCTTTTCTTCGAGTCCCATGTCGTTAAAGGCCCCTCAGTCCCATTCCAGGCCGCCGCGCCGCCATACGTACGCGTACGCGACGAAGACGGTGAGCACGAAGAGCAGCATCTCCACGAGCCCGAAGATCCCCAGGGCGTCGAAGGTGACGGCCCAGGGGTAGAGGAAGACGATCTCGATGTCGAAGACGATGAAGAGCATCGCCGTCAGGTAGTACTTGATGGGGAAGCGCCCGCCGCCGGCCGGCGTGGGGGTCGGCTCGATGCCGCACTCGTAGGCTTCGAGTTTCGCGCGGTTGTACCGCTTCGGACCGATCAGCGTGGCCATGACCACGGAGAAGATCGCAAAGCCTGCCCCGAGGGCTCCCAGTACGAGGATGGGCGCATACGCGTTCACCGCTCCTCGCTCCTCTCAGTCGGCGCTGACTGCTGGCGGTTGCACTGGACTCACACCCGCCTCACCGGCCCCACGAACCCCGCTCGCCCCGGCGAAGATCGCGAACATGTGAAGCAGGTCACAAGCCCAACTGCCTCGCATCTTATGCCCGCCGCTCTGTGATCTGCGACACGGGGTATTCCACTAGCTTTGTGATCTCCACCACCTGACGAAGGATCATGAAGTCGGATGATGGGTGATCTTCATACGCGAAGCGTTCAGTTGATCACCAGAAGTGACAATCTTGCATGTCATCGCAGGCCGGAAGGGGCGTCTCCATATCAAGAGACTTCCGGTGCATGCAAATTCGCGATGGACGCGCAGGGCTGGTAGTGGGGCGCGTTCACACCTCGGAGGGAGATCGGGGCGGGATGTGGACGCGGTCGGTGCGCGTGCACGCGTTCACGAGCCGAACAGGCGCCGGACGCCACCGTTCCGGTAATCGTTCCGTGACGTCCACCACATTCATGAGAGACGTCTGAGAACCGGGCTTGGCCAACGAAGCCAACCAGTGGTAAGCGGGGGGCAATTCGGACTTAATGATCAAAGACCGTGATCAAGGGCTTGATCGCGGGCGTCCATAATGTCCGTTACGGCGTCAATAAAGAGCGACACGCCCGGGTTTCCGGGTCTCGATTGAACAACTGTGGCGCAGCCCACGTTTCTTGAAGATATGAAGGAGCCCCTGGTACCGGTTGTTCCCATGTCCCACACCGCTCACATACGCAGCCACCGGAAGCCCCGCCGCAGCGCGTCGACCCTCGCGATGCGGGCCGGAGTTGCCGGTGGCGTCCTCGGCACCCTGGCAGTCGCCGGGGCGTCCGGCTCGGCGAACGCTGCCGAGCCGGTGACGCAGACCCTCGAACTGCCCACCCTGACGGCCGACCTGGCCGCTCAGGCGGCCCAGTCCGCGGACGCCACCGAGCAGGCTGCCGCGAACTACCAGCTCCAAGCCGAGCGTGACGCGGCTGCCGCGAAGGCCGCGAAGCAGGCCAAGGCGGACCTCGCCGACGCCAAGAAGAAGGCGGCGGAGGCCAAGAAGAAGGCCCAGGAGGCCGCCCGCAAGGAGGCCGCCGCCCGCGCCTCCCGCACCGCGGAGCGGACCACGCTCTCCACCACGGCGGACGCCGGATCCACCACCGTCACCACGTCCACCAGCACCAGCACCAGCACGTCCACGGCCACCGGTTCGGCCGCGGCCGTCATCAGCTTCGTCAAGGCGCAGGTCGGCAAGGCGTACGTCTCCGGCGCCACCGGTCCCTCCGCCTACGACTGCTCCGGCCTGGTGCAGACGGCCTTCAAGCAGGTCGGCATCAGCCTGCCGCGCGTCTCCCAGGACCAGTCGACGGCCGGCACCCAGGTCTCGCTGAGCAACCTCCAGCCGGGCGACATCCTGTACTGGGGCAGCGCGGGCTCCGCGTACCACGTCGGGGTGTACGTCGGCGACGGCATGTTCGTGGGCGCGCAGAACCCCTCCACCGGTGTCGTGGAGCGCCCGCTGTCGTACGACCCGCCCACCGGCGCCGTGCGGGTGCTCTGAGCGCACCCCGCACCTCTCACACGCGTAGGGCCGCAGCCATTCGGGGCAGCGGCCCTCGCGGCGTCCCCGGAACGCGGAACGCCGTGCGCCGCCCTGGAACGCCGCGCGCCACCCCTGACGCGCCTCTGCCAGCCCCTGACGCGCCCGGCCTCCTCCCCGACACGCCTCGGCTCCTCCCTGACATGCTCTGCTCGGGCCGCCGTCCGGTGGTCCGTCGCCGAGCGAAGGAGTCCACGCGATGCCACGCGTGTTCGTACAGGGAAGCCCCGCCGACCCCTACCCGCGGTACGCCCCCGAGGCCGCCCGGGGCGCGGTGCGCCGCATCACCGAGGTCGGCGAGGAGGTGCTGCACAGGCCGTGCCGGGACGTCACGGAGTTCGGGCCCGACCTCGCCGCGCTCATCGACGACATGTTCCGCACCATGTACGTCGCCGACGGCGCCGGACTGGCGGCGAATCAGGTCGGCGTGGATCTGCGGCTGTTCGTGTACGACTGCCCCGATGACGATGGAGTCCGACATGTCGGACACATCGTCAATCCGGTGCTCGAAACGCCCACGACCGGGCGACGGCTGCTGGACGAGGGCGAGGGGTGCCTGTCGGTGCCGGGTGCCGTGATGGACGTACCGCGGCCGGACCGGGCCGTCGTGCGCGGACAGGACAGGGACGGCAACGCCGTCGTCATCGAGGGCACCGGGTACTTCGCGCGGTGCCTGGCCCACGAGACCGACCACACCAACGGGTACGTCTATCTGGACCGGCTCTCGAAACGGGACAAGAAGGACGCGCTGCGGCAGATGGCGGACCGGCGGGACGCGGTGTACGCCCGCCGGGCCGCCAACGCCGCGGCCTTCAGCTCCTAGTCACGCCTTCGGGGCCACCTTGCTCAGGCCGTTGATGATGCGGTCCATCGCGTCGCCGCCCGTGGGGTCTGTGAGGTTCGCCAGCAGCTTCAGGGTGAACTTCATCAGCAGCGGGTGGGTCAGACCGCGCTGGGTGGCGATCTGCATGACCTTCGGGTTGCCGATGAGCTTCACGAAGGCGCGGCCGAGCGTGTAGTAGCCGCCGTAGGTGTCCTTGAGGACGCGCGGGTAGCGCTGGAGGGCGATCTCGCGCTGGGCGGGCGTCGCGCGCGCGTGGGCCTGCACGATGACGTCGGCGGCGATCTGGCCGGACTCCATGGCGTAGGCGATGCCCTCGCCGTTGAAGGGGTTCACCAGGCCGCCGGCGTCACCGACGAGCAGCAGCCCGCGCGTGTAGTGCGGCTGGCGGTTGAAGGCCATGGGCAGGGCGGCGCCGCGGATCGGGCCGGTCATGTTCTCCGGGGTGTAGCCCCAGTCCTCCGGCATGGAGGCGCACCACGCCTTGAGGATCTCGCGCCAGTCCAGCTCCTTGAAGGAGGCGGAGGTGTTCAGCACGCCGAGGCCCACGTTGGACGTGCCGTCGCCCATGCCGAAGATCCAGCCGTAGCCGGGCAGCAGGCGGTCCTGGGGGCCGCGGCGGTCCCACAGTTCCAGCCAGGACTCCAGGTAGTCGTCGTCGTGGCGGGGGCTGTGGAAGTACGTCCGGACGGCGACGCCCATGGGGCGGTCCTCGCGGCGGTGCAGGCCCATCGCCAGGGAGAGGCGGGTGGAGTTGCCGTCGGCGGCGACGACGAGCGGCGCGTGGAAGGTGACCTCGCGCTTGTCCTCGCCGAGCTTGGCGGTGACGCCGGTGATGCGGCCGGTGCGGTCGTCGAGGACCGGGCCGCTGACGTTGCAGCGCTCGTACAGCCGGGCGCCGGCCTTCTGGGCGTTGCGGGCGAGCTGCTCGTCGAAGTCGTCGCGCTTGCGGACCAGGCCGTAGTTCGGGTAGGCGGCGAGGTCCGGCCAGTCGAGCTGGAGGCGGGAGCCGCCGCCGATGATGCGCAGGCCCTTGTTGCGCAGCCAGCCGGCCTCCTCCGAGATGTCGATGCCCATGGCGACGAGCTGCTTGACCGCGCGCGGGGTGAGGCCGTCGCCGCACACCTTCTCGCGAGGGAACTCGGTCTTCTCCAGGAGGAGGACGTCGAGACCGGCCTTGGCGAGGTGGTACGCGGTCGTGGAGCCGGCTGGCCCCGCGCCCACGACGATCACATCGGCGGTGTGGTCGGAGAGGGGCTCGGTCACGGCGGGATCTCCCCAAGGTTTCGAAATCTGCGTGCCGACCGGCACTGGACATGGGCAGTCTATTCAGCGGACTTGATCGACCGGCTGAAGGGCTGCCCTGTGAAGCGACCTCTCCCCGCGGTACGGCTGCGCGTCCCCACGCACGAGGACGCGGTCGCCTGGCACCGTGTCTTCGCCGACCCGGAGGTCATGGAGTTCCACGGCGGCAGGCCGGCGGAGCTGTCGGTGTACGAGGAACTCACCGCGCGCCAGCGCCGGCACGACGCGGAGCACGGCTTCTGCCTGTGGACCCTGCTGGACGACTCCGGGGAGGTCATCGGCTTCACCGGCGCGCAGCCGTGGCGGCCGCACTGGGGCCCGGTCGGCGAGACCGAGATCGGCTGGCGGCTCGGGCGGGCCCACTGGGGCAAGGGGTACGTCACCGCGGCGGCGCGGGAGACGCTGCGGCGGGTGCGGGAGGCCGGGGTGCCGGGGGTGGTGGCGGTGGTCCGCCCGGGCAACGAGCGGTCGATCGCGGTGACCCGGCGGCTCGGCATGGAGCCGGCGGAGACCTACCCGCACCCCACGCTGGACGAGGCGGTCCTGTGCTTCCGGCTCCGCTTCTCTCACGCTCAGTAGTCGTCTGTCACGGAAAGACACCGAAGCCTTCCGGCCGGGCCGGGCGGGAGTTACCCTGCCAGTACCGCTGGGGGTGACATCTGTGCCTATAACACCCAAAACACCCGAAGTACGCGTCCCGCACCTGGTCGGTCTGATGGCCGTGGACGCCCGCGAAACGGCCAGGGCGCGGGGTCTGTTCCTCAACGCGCCGGACCGCCCGGACTTCCACCGCACCGTCGTCGACCACGTCGTACGCCAGTACCCGCAGCCCGGTGCCGAGGTGCCGCCGGACTCGATGGTCTACGTGTGGTTCGACTTCGGTGAGGGCGAGGGCGGCGGAGGCGTGCGTGAACCACGCGTTCCGCGACCCCCGGCGGGCGGACTGCGACGGGAGCTGGAGCAGCCCGGCGACCCGTACGCGGTGGCCGGATTCGGCTCCTCCTGAAGCTCTCCCCGAAGCCTCGGCCCGCGGCCCGCTCCGGGGCCCGCCGCTCCTCGACGCCGCTACTCCTTGAAGCCCCGGTGCAGCGCGACCACCCCGCCGGTGAGGTTGCGCCACGCCACCTTGGACCAGCCCGCCTTGCCCAGCCGTTCGGCGAGCGCGGGCTGGTCGGGCCAGGCGCGGATGGACTCGGCGAGGTAGACGTACGCGTCCGGGCTGGAGGACACCGCGCGCGCGACCGGCGGCAGCGCCCGCATCAGGTACTCGGTGTAGACGGTGCGGAACGGCGCCCACGTCGGGTGGGAGAACTCGCAGATCACCACGCGTCCGCCGGGCCGGGTGACCCGGTACATCTCGCGCAGCGCCGCGTCCGTGTCCTGCACGTTGCGCAGCCCGAAGGAGATCGTCACCGCGTCGAAGGTGTCGTCCTTGAAGGGCAGCCTCGTCGCGTCGCCCGCCGTGAACGGCAGCCAGGTGTGCTTCTTCTTGCCGACCTGGAGCATGCCGAGGGAGAAGTCGCAGGGGACGACGTACGCGCCGGTCCGCGCGAAGGGCAGCGAGGAGGTGGCCGTCCCGGCGGCGAGGTCCAGGACCTTCTGCGCGGGGCGCGCGTCGACCGCCCTCGCCACCTCCTTGCGCCAGCGCCGGTCCTGGCCGAGCGACAGCACGTCGTTCGTCAGGTCGTACCGTTCCGCCACGTCGTCGAACATCGAGGCGACTTCGTGCGGCTGCTTGTTCAGGGAAGCGCGGGTCACCCGCCCATTCTTGCAGCCCGCCCGCCCGGCAGGAGCGTCGGCTTCCTGCGTGCCGCGACGTCCTCCACCCACCCGCACGCCGGCACGAAGAAGGCGATCAGCACCCAGCCGACGCCGAACAGGAACCACTGGCTGTCCAGCGGGAGGTACGCCTCGAAGGCCGGCACTTCCCAGAGCCGGTCGATCAGCGGGACGGCCAGCACCAGCGCGATCTGGTGCCACAGGTAGATCGTCACCGCGCGGGCGTTGAACACGGTGACCGCGCGGTCCAGGCGCCGGAACCGGGCCAGAGCGGCGAAGCCGATCCCGAAGCGCGCCTTCGCCCACATCAGCAGCGTCACGAAGCCGGCCGACCAGAAGGCCTGCGCGAGGGGGTTCTCGTCCAGGTCGTACGTCCCGAAGTCCGCCTGGTGCCCGAAGGCGTACCAGGCGCCGTAGCCGAGGGCCGCGAGCGACAGGACGATCACCGGGACCGGCCTGGCCCGCCGGAGCACGCCGTCGCGGTGGGCGAAGCCGAGCATCCAGCAGAAGAGGTACGTCGACAGGTCCCACAGGGCGCTGCCCAGCCGGTTGTCCGGGCCGGACCAGACGAAGGCCGGCACCAGGACCGGCACGAGGGACAGCACCAGGACGGGGACCGGGGCGAGCCGGAAGAGCCGCAGCAGCAGCGGGGAGAGCAGCACGAACCAGAGGTAGGTGCGCAGGTACCAGAGGATCTCCCAGGCCTGCTCGCCCCACGCGCTGCCCGGCGGGTCGCCGAGCGGGACGACCCAGTAGACGATCCGCCAGTCCGGCATCCAGCCGTGGACCAGCATCGCGAGGACCACGAAGAAGCCCCAGAACCAGAACGGGGGCAGGAGCCGTCGGAGCCTGCCCCTGAGGACCTTCGGGGCCGGGCGTTCCAGGGACTTCGCCATCAGGGTCCCGGCCAGGGCGAACATGATGCCCATGGAGGGGAACACCAGGCCGCACCAGGCCCACCCGAAGGTGTGGTAGGTCACCACCCGGACCAGTGCCAGGGCCCTGAGCGTGTCGAAGTAGCGGTCGCGCCCGGCGGGCTCGGGCCGGGACGGCCGTACGGCGGCGAGGGCCCCGGTCCTGCTGTGCGCTCCCATCTCAGCCCGCCCCCGCCGGTGTCCCGACCTCGCCCGTCCGCTTCAGCTTCTGCCAGCGCAGCCGGCCGCCCGTGAGCGCGGTGACGCAGGAGTGGATGAGGACGAGGTACATCATCTGACGGTAGGCCAGTTGTTGCAGGGGCATCATCAGGAGGTAGCGGTACTTCTCGCGGTCGAGGCGGAAGGCGTAGGCCGCGCAGAGGAGTTGGACGCCGAGGACCGCCAGCCAGGCCAGCAGGGCCGCCCGGAAGTCGACGAAGATCATGGAGTAGGCGGTGAAGACGTCGATGAGCGGGGCGAAGAGCGGCGTGACGACCTGGAAGACCACCACCAGGGGCATGCCGACGCGGCCGAAGCGGCCCGACGGCCCCCGGTCCGTCAGGGACTTGCGGTGCTTCCACAGGGCCTGCATGGTGCCGTACGACCAGCGGTAGCGCTGGGACCAGAGCTGCCCCAGGGAGCCCGGCGCCTCCGTCCAGGCCCGGGCGTGCTCCTGGTAGACGACCCGCCAGCCCGCGCGGTGCATGGCGATGGTGATGTCGGTGTCCTCGGCGAGGGTGTCCTCGCTCATGCCGCCGACCGCCAGCACGGCCTCCCGGCGGAACGCGCCGATCGCGCCCGGGATGGTGGGCATGCAGCGCAGCAGGTCGTACATGCGCCGGTCGAGGTTGAAGCCCATCACGTACTCGATGTGCTGCCAGGCCCCGATCACCGTGGTGCGGTTGCCGACCTTGGCGTTGCCGGCGACCGCGCCGACGGACGGGTCGGCGAACGGCTGCACCAGGTGGCGCACGGTGTCCGGTTCGAAGACCGTGTCGCCGTCCATCATGACGACGATGTCGTACGACGCGTGGCGCACGCCGTTGTTCAGCGCGGCCGGCTTGCCGGCGTTCTCCTGGCGGACCACCCGGACGTTCGTCATGCCGAGCGACTCGGCCGCGTCGCGCGCGATCCGCGAGGTGCCGTCGGTCGAGCCGTCGTCCACCACGATGATCTCGATCGGGTGGGTGCTCCGCGCCAGCGACTGGAGGGTGTTGGCGATGCACTCCTTCTCGTTGTACGCCGGGACGATCACGCTCACCGGTCCGGTGACCGCAGGGCCCCAGCCGGACCGGCGTCTGTTGCGCTGCCGGTGGTGGCGGCGGGCGAGGACCAGCATCATCCCGAAGCGGCCCAGCACGGCCGCCCCGACGATCGCCAGCCCGACCGACAGCGCGGGCACGGTCCACTCGGCGACGGCCACCGCCGCGATGAGGGCCTTGCCCTCGTAGAGGGTCAGGCCGGTGGCCCGGTGGTGGGCGGCCTGGAGGCGCGGGCCGGCCGGCGTGCCGCCGCCCGCCGCCCGCCCGTCCGCCGCGCGCTGCCGCTCCATGACCCCGCT
Source organism: Streptomyces corchorusii (assembly GCF_001514055.1). Lineage (NCBI taxonomy): Bacteria > Bacillati > Actinomycetota > Actinomycetes > Kitasatosporales > Streptomycetaceae > Streptomyces > Streptomyces corchorusii. The sequence goes on from NZ_KQ948354.1 coordinate 591,711, forward strand.
GATGGTGGTGAAGGTGTAGCCCTTCGCCTTCATCTTCTCGATGTACTGCGGCAGCGCCGCGATCGTCTGCGACCGTTCGCCGCCCGCGTCGTGGAAGAGCACCGAGGCGCCCTGGGTGCCCTTCGGGGTGGCCCACTTCACGATGTCGGAGACGCCCGGCCGCTTCCAGTCGTCGCTGTCGGTGTCGACGAAGACGCTGGTGTAGCCGTCCTTGCCGAGCCTCTGGTAGACGGGCCAGCTGTAGTCGTCGATGGCGTCCGTCTCGGAGGAGTACGGCGCCCGGAACAGGGTCGTGGTGATGCCGGCCGCACCGGCGAGGGCGAGCTGCGTCTGCTCCATCTCGCGGTCGACGCGGGACGCGGACTGGTACGACAGGTCGACGTGCGTGAACGTGTGGACGCCGACCTCGTTGCCCTGCTCGACCATCGTCCTCACGATGCCGGGGTAGCGCGACACCATCGAGCCGACCAGGAAGAACGTGCCGGGGACGTCGTACTTCCGCAGGATGTCCAGGACCTGTGGCGTCCAGGTCGGGTTCGGGCCGTCGTCGAAGGTGAGGGCGATGGTCTTGGCGGGGACGGAGACCGTGGTGGCCCGGCCGCCCCGGAAGGTGAGGATCGGACCGCCGTCGAGGATCGCGTCCGGGACCTCGCTGGAGTCGGCCCCGCTGCGCACGCGCTGGTCGCCGCCGACCTCGGCGCGCAGATACCCGTCGAGCAGCATCACGCAGGTCAGCGCGAGCAGGAGCAGGAGGGCGAGGATGACGCGGGGGCGTTGCAGCGCCGCGGCCCTGCCTGCCGCGCGCTCGATGCGGGTGGGCGCGCGCCTGCGGCCCCGGGAGGATGTGGGAGTGGTCATGACTGCCGCTGCGCTCCGGTCAGTTGGCGCCCGCGGAGGCGGAGGCGGACGGGGTCGTGGACGCGGAGGCGGACGGGATGGCGGACTCGGTGGGGGAGGCCGTAGGCCGGATGGTGTCCGGCAGGTCCGCCTGGCGGCCGGTGCCGCCCTCCGGCCGTATCCGCCCGGGCGCCCGGCCGCCCTCCGCGTCGGTGCCGAAGGGCAGCAGGGACGACGGGTGCAGCGAGGTGCCCCAGCCCATGAAGGCGGCGGCGAGCACACCCGCGTAGGCGAGGCAGACGGCGCCGAGGAACAGGCCGAGGCGGCGCAGCACCTTCGACCGGCGTCCGGTGGTGTCAACGAACACGGGTCCCTCGGTGGACCCGCTGCCATGTTCGCGGCGACGACCGCGCCCGGCGGCGCGAGTTTCGATGGCGGGTTCGGATTGCATTCCTCGGATATTAGAGAGCGTTTATGTGGCAATTTCTCAGGAATTCTTGTGAGCCACCCGAGATTCTTGTGAGCCGCCCATGAAGGCACCTTGAACCTGTCGGCGGGCTGAGAGAACGCGAGGAATCCACACCCCGGTGTGAGAGATTTCCCCCCATGAGGAGTCCACTGAGGCCGATGGCCGGGGCCGGCTGCGCGGTCGCGCTCGCGGTGACGGGTTGTTCCGCCGAGGCCGCGAGCGCACCGCACGCCACCGCCTCCGGCACCGCCGCCGCCCCCGCCACCAGCACCGTCTACGCCCCCTACGTGAGCGCCACGGAGGCCGCGGCCACCGACTCCGCCGGGTCCCCGGCGACGTACAACCTCGCCTTCGTGATCTCCGGTGGCAGTGGCTGTACGCCGAAGTGGAACGGCACCGAGGCGATCACCGACTCCGCCGCGAGGTCCCGGATATCCGCGCTGAGGAAAACCGGCGCCGGGGTCCGCGTTTCGTTCGGCGGCGCCTCCGGAAAGGAGTTGGCCGCCGCCTGCGACAGCGTTTCGGAACTCGCCGCCGCCTATGGCGAGGCACTGGACGCGGCCGGTTCCAGTGAGGCCGACTTCGATATCGAGGGCGACGAGCTCACCAACTCCGCTTCCGTCGCACTGCGTTCACGGGCGATAGCGCGGTTGCAGGACGAACGCCCGGACCTGAAGGTCTCCTTCACCCTTCCGGTGATGCCCTCGGGGCTCGACGCGGACGGCCTGGCGCTGCTGGAGTCCGCCAACACGTACGACGTCCAGGTCTCCACGGTCAATCTCATGACCATGAACTACGGCGAGTCGTACGACGGTGACATGGGGGACTACGCCGTGGCCTCCGCGACGGCCGCGCACGCCCAGCTGAAGAAGGTGTTCGGGCTGTCGGACGCGAACGCCTGGCGCGGCATGGCGCTGACCTCGATGATCGGCGTCAACGACGTGGCCGGCGAGACGTTCACGCTGTCCGACGCGGCTCAGGTGCGGACGTTCGCGGAGCGCAAGGGGGTCGCCTGGGTGTCGATGTGGTCGGCGTTCCGGGACCGCGCGTGCGAGGACGGGCAGTCCGGGCAGGACGACGCGGCCACGGATTGCAGCGGGGTGAGCCAGACGTCGGGTGCCTTCGCGCGCCGCTTCTCCGGCTGAGCACGCCGCTTCTCCGGCTGAGCGGACCGCTGTGGCGGCTCAGCGGCGGCGGAACACCAGCCGTCCCGCCACCACCGTCGCCACGCACGTCCCCGCGCCCCGCTCGGCCAGTTCGTCCTCGTCGCGTACGTCGAAGACGGCGAAGCGGGCGGCGGAGCCCTGGTGGCGTTCGGTCGCCGGCATGGGGGGCCGGGCGGAGCCGAACGGGTCCAGGGAGGGCGGGTCGTCAGGGGTGCCCAGCCGTCCCACGGTCCCGAGCCCGGTGCGCCGTACGGCGTCCCGCACCGCGCGGCTGTGGAAGGGCTCGCAGGCCACGGCGACCGTGCCGTACGCCAGCATGCGCTGGATGCCCCGCCGGGCGCTCGCGCCCCAGCGGGCGTCGTCCAGGGTGAGCGGGGCGAGCGCGTCCCCGGTCAGCGGCTCGGTGCCGAGCTCGTCGGCCTCGCGCGGGTCCGGGTGGTACGTCCGCTCCAGCAGCTCGTTGCCGTAGGGGTTGACGAACCCGGGCGTGAGGATGCCGGGCCAGGCGCGCACCCGCACGCGTGGCTGTGCGGCGGTCAGCTCCTCCAGGGGGCCGACCGCCTCGATCCACTCCCCCTGGACGAGGAAGGCGTGCCCCCTGGAGTCGGCGTGAATCGTCAGCAAGGCGGCCCTAGTTCGACGCGAGCAGCTTCAGCTCGGGGTGGGCCGTGCCGCCCTCGATGGCCGTGGAGGAGATGTGGGAGACCACGCGGTCGTCCACGGGGTCGTTCGCCGGGTCGTCGTGCACGACCAGGTGCTCGTACGTCGTCGCGCGCTGCGCCGGGACGCGGCCCGCCTTGCGGATCAGGTCGATGATCTCCAGGCGGTTGGAGCGGTGCTTGGCACCGGCCGAGGAGACCACGTTCTCCTCCAGCATGATCGAGCCGAGGTCGTCCGCGCCGTAGTGCAGGGAGAGCTGGCCGACCTCCTTGCCGGTGGTGAGCCACGAGCCCTGGATGTGCTGGACGTTGTCCAGGAAGAGGCGGGCGATGGCGATCATCCGCAGGTACTCGAAGAGGGTCGCCTGGGTGCGGCCCTTCAGGTGGTTGTTCTCGGGCTGGTAGGTGTACGGGATGAACGCGCGGAAGCCGCCCGTGCGGTCCTGGACGTCCCGGATCATCCGCAGGTGCTCGATCCGCTCGGCGTTGGTCTCGCCGGTGCCCATCAGCATGGTGGAGGTGGACTCGACGCCCAGCCGGTGCGCGGTCTCCATGATCTCCAGCCAGCGCTCGCCGCTCTCCTTGAGGGGCGCGATGGCCTTGCGGGGGCGCTCGGGGAGCAGTTCCGCGCCGGCGCCGGCGAAGGAGTCCAGGCCGGCCTCGTGGATACGGGTGATGGCCTCTTCCACCGAGACCCCGCTGATCCGGGCCATGTGCTCGACCTCGGACGCGCCCAGGGAGTGGATGACGAGCTGCGGGAAGGCCTCCTTGATGGCCCGGAAGTGCTTCTCGTAGTACTCGACGCCGTAGTCCGGGTGGTGGCCGCCCTGGAACATGATCTGGGTGCCGCCGAGCTCGACGGTCTCGGCGCAGCGGCGCAGGATGTCGTCCAGGTCCCGCGTCCAGCCCTTCTCCTTGTCCTTGGGGGCCGCGTAGAAGGCGCAGAACTTGCACGCCGTGACACACACGTTCGTGTAGTTGATGTTCCGCTCGATGATGTACGTGGCGATGTGCTCGATGCCCGCGTACTTGCGGCGGCGCACCGCGTCGGCGGCGGCGCCCAGGGCGTGCAGAGGGGCGTCGCGGTAGAGGACGAGCGCCTCTTCCGGGGTGATCCGCCCACCGGCAGCGGCACGGTCGAGGACAGACGTGAGGTCGGCCTTCTCGGTCACCAGGGTGTCCCTTTCGTCAAGGGTTGTGGACGGACTGAGCCAGCCTACGCCAGCCCCTTCTTCCGCCCGCGCTCAGGCCGCGTACGCGCCGATCAGCAGTCCGGTGAGGGCACCGGCGAGGAGGAACGGACCGAACGGCACGGCCGTCTTCCGGCCCGCCCGCCGGGCCAGGACGAGCGCGCCGCCGTAGAGCGCGCCGAGCAGGAATCCGGCGAAGGTGCCGAGCAGCACGGTGGGCCAGCCGTACCAGCCGAGGACGGCGCCCGCGCCCACGGCCAGCTTCACGTCACCGAAGCCCATGCCGCCCGGGTTGACGCGGTACAGCACGTAGTAGCCGGCGCCCAGCGCGAGGGCGCCGTAGAGGGCGGTGCGCCAGTGACCGGCGTGTTCGGGGAGCAGGGCGGCGAGCCCGAGCAGGGCGAGGGCGGTGGCGGCGAGCGGGAGGGTCAGCGGATCGGGCAGCCGCTGCACCCGGAAGTCGACGGCGGCGAGCAGCACGCCGACGGGCGCGAGCAGCAGCCACACCGCCAGCTCCGGCCGGGTGCCGGTGGCGGCGGTGAGGGCGGCGCAGACGAGGGCGGTGGCGGTGGCGAGGAGCGGCGCGGAAGGGGCGTACGGCTGGTACGGCGTGACGGGCACGCGCCCCTCGGCTCCCCCGCGTTGGCCCCCGCGCGCGCACTGCCCGCACCGGACCCCGCCCAGCCACCCCCGGACCGGGTGGTGGCCGCCGGGGCAGCGGTCGCGCCACGGCTCGCCGGACGGTACGGCGAAGCGGTAGGCGGCGCGGGGCAGCAGGGCCCCCGCCAGCGCGCCCCACAGCAGGGCGCCGAGCACCAGCATCCCCGTGGTCACCCCGCCCACGCTTCCCCCCTCGGCCGGCCTGTCCCCGGTTCCTACCCCGTTCAGGGCCGGAGCAGTTCCACCTTCACGTCGGCGGGGAAGCCGGTCGTCGGGCCGACCCGGCGGGCGAACTCGGCGACGGCCTCCAGCTGCGGTGCGCCGAAGCTGAAGTCAAGGGTGGTGAAGTACTGCTCCAGGGTGGCCTCGTCGAACTCCTCCCAGCGGGCGGCCTGTTCGGCGACCTTGTGCACCTCTTCCAGGGAGAGGTCGCGGGAGGCGAGGAAGGCCTCGTGGACCTTGCGGGTGATGAACGGCTCGCGTTCCAGGTAGTCCCGGCGGGCCGCCCACACCGCGAAGACGAACGGCAGACCGGTCCACTCCTTCCACAGCGCGCCGAGGTCGTGGACCTGGAGGCCGAAGCGGGGGCCGTCGAGGAGGTTGGCGCGCAGGGCGGCGTCGCCGATGAGGACGGCGGCCTCCGCCTCCTGCATCATCAGGCTGAGGTCGGGCGGGCAGGTGTAGTAGTCGGGCTGGACGCCGTACCGCTCGGCGAGCAGGAGCTGGGCGAGCCGGACCGAGGTGCGCGAGGTCGAACCGAGGGCGACCCGGGCGCCGTCGAGCCGGTCCAGCGGGACCTGCGAGACGATCACGCAGGACATCACCGGGCCGTCGCAGCCGACGGCGATGTCGGGGAAGGCGACGAGATCGTCGGCGTTGCGCAGGAACTCGACCAGGGTGACGGGGCCGATGTCGAGGTCACCGCCCACGAGCCGCTCGCTGAGCTTCTCCGGGGTGTCCTTGGTGAGCTCGAAGTCGAGGAGCGTGCCGGTTCTCGCGAGCCCCCAGTAGAGGGGCAGGCAGTTCAGGAACTGGATGTGGCCGACGCGCGGCCGGGTGCGAGAATTGTCCACATCGCGAGACTAGACCCCGCGGGGTACGGTGCTGGGACCGACCCCACCCTCAAACGGCCTAGCGGACGTTCAAACATCTGGGTGACGTGATCTTGACCCCTATTGCTTTCGGCTGCCCGGATGCTAGGCTTGCCGCAAGTTGCAGTTTGGTTTCCCTTGCAGTACAGAGCCTGCGGAGCATGTAACCGCAGGCTCTCGTCGTTTTCAGACGAATGCAGTCGTGCAGCACCGTTTCGCACTTGCAGGTTCTGGAGGCAGGGCAACCCTTTTGAGCCCAAGGAGGGCTTATGGCTACCGGAACCGTCAAGTGGTTCAACGCCGAAAAGGGCTTTGGCTTCATCGCCCAGGAGGGCGGCGGCCCCGACGTCTTCGTTCACTACTCCGCGATCAACGCCTCCGGCTTCCGCTCCCTTGAGGAGAACCAGCAGGTGAGCTTCGACGTGACGCAGGGCCCGAAGGGCCCGCAGGCGGAGAACGTCACTCCCGTCTGATCACTGCCTGATCGCAGAACCTGAGTGCAGTACCCAAGGAGCCCCGCGCCACCGGCGACGGGGCTCCTGCCTTTCCCCGTTCATTTCGTATTCACGAACGCTCACATGTGCTGCATGATCAGCACAAACTTGGTCCCGGCCGCGAGCGCCTCGTACGCGTGGGGCGCGTCTCCCCGGTACGACATGTAGTCCCCGGGACCGAGTTCCACGGCCTCGCCGCGCGGACCGGCTTTCACGGCCCCGTCGCTGACCACGATGTGCTCGACGGTCCCCGGAATGTGGGGCTCTGAATCCCGTACGGTCCCCGGCTCCAGCCAGACGAAATACAGATCCCGGCGGGCGCCCGGCGGGCAGGCGGACAGCAGCGAGGCCAGATAGCTCGACTGGTCCGAGTGGACCGTGGGCCCCTCACCCGCCCTGATCACCTGCACCGCCGACACGGGCGGTTCGACCAGCGCGCTGAACGGCACGCCGAGCGCCACCGCGAGCGCCCAGATGGTCTCCATGCTCGGATTCCCGCTCGCGGCCTCCAGCTGGGACAGCGTGGACTTGGCGATTCCGGCGCGTTTGGCCAGTTCGGACAGGGACAGGCCGGTACGGCCGCGCTCCCGCTTCAGGGACGCGGCGATCCACTCCATGGGGAGCCGGGCGGGCACCTCGGACATGTGCGTTCGCTCCATCGGTACGATCGTTCGCCTTGACGGACAGGGCGCTCACTGTCCATCGTAGAGAACATGCGTTCGCCACATCGAACAACGCCCGCGCCCGGCACGGACCGCTCCCTCCTCCGCGACAGTTCGCTCGTCTGGCTGGCCAGCGGCATCGTCGGCGTCTCCTTCGGCGCCGTCTCCGTCGCCGGCGGGCTGCCGCTGTGGGTGCCGGTGCTGATGTCGCTGCTGGTCTACGCGGGATCTGCCCAGTTCAGCGCGGTGGGCGTGCTGCTCGCCGGGGGCGGTCCCGTGGCCGCCGTTGCCACCGGGCTGCTGCTCAACACCCGGACGGCGGCCTTCAGCCTCGCCGTGGCCGAGATCATCGGCACCAACCGCGCGACCCGCTTCCTCGGCGCCCACCTGGTCACCGACGAGACGGTCGCCTTCGCCCTCGCCCAGTCCGACCCGGTACGGCAGCGGCGGGCGTTCTGGATATCCGGGCTCGGCCTGTTCGCCGTGTGGAACACCGGCGTCCTGGCCGGCGGGCTCGCGGGCAGCGCCCTCGGCGACACCGCCCGCTACGGCCTGGACGCCGCGTTCCCCGCCGTCCTCGTCGCCCTGGTCCTCCCCGCCCTCCGCGCGGACGCGGCGGTACGGCGGTGTGCCCTGCCCGGCGCCGCCCTGGCCCTGGCGGTCACGCCCGCCGTCCCGGCCGGGGTCCCGGTCCTGCTGGCCCTGGCGGGACTCGCCCTGCACCGCCGCCCGACCGACCGGGGAGCCGCCGCGTGAACGCCACACTCACCGTGATCCTCGCCCTGGCCGTCGGCACGTACGCGTTCCGGCTGGTCGGCCCGGTCCTGCACGGCCGGGTCACGGTCCCGCCCCGCGTCCAGGAACTGGCCTCGGCGGGCGCGGTGGTCCTCCTGGTCGCCCTGCTGGCCACGGGCGCGCTGACCGAGTCCGGCGGCTTCGCGGGCTGGGCCCGCCCCACCGGCGTCCTCGTCGGCGCCGCACTGGCCTGGCGCCGGGCACCGTTCGCGGTGGTGGTGCTGGGGGCGGCCGTGACGACGGCGGTGTTGCGAGGGGTGGGGGTGGGTTAGGCGGCGTGCCGCCAGACGGTCAGGTCGCCCATGAGGAAGGCGATGTCGGGCATCGCGGTGGACTTCGTCTGGATCACGTACAGCCCGATGTCGCCCTCGTCGTCCTTCATACAGAACTCGGTGCCGGCCGCCGCGCCGGACAGGGTCCAGCTGTGCTTGGTGGCGTGCTTGAGGATGAGACGGCACTCGTCGAGGGTGGTGCCGTGGCCGCCGTACATCTGCATGAACACCACGCTGTCGCTCTTCAGTTCGCAGCCGATCGCCTGGCAGTCGAAGCGGATGTCACCCTTGCGGTCCCTCCGCTGGGGCTCCTGGTCCTTGAGGCTCAGCGAGGTCTTTGCGTCCAGCCACAACTGGGCAGACCCCTCCGGCCGCGGGTCCCGGGGAGAGGCCGAGGACCCGACGTCACCGGCACCCGGCGCGGACGCGTCCGAGGGACGGGACGAAGGCTCCGACAAGGAGTCCGACGAGGACGAGGACGACCGTGGGGCAGATGCCGTGGCCGACGTCCGGGATCCCGCCGCGTCCCGCCCACTGGACCGGCCCTTCGCGTCCATGACCGACCACGCCAGGAGCGCCACCAGCAGCGCGCCGCCCGCCACACCCGCGACCGAGATCAGCGCGGCGCGCCGACGGCGGGCCTTCCGCTGCTCCGGCGTCGGCTGCGGCCAGCCGACCGGCGCGATGAGCGGCTGCTGGGCGTACGCGCGGGTGGGCACCGGCGGCTGCGGACAGGCCGGGGTCGGCTCGGGGACCGGCGCCGGAACCATGACCTCCGGTCCAGTGATCTCCCGCCACACGGCCGGTCCCCCGCCCGCGTCGGCGTCCGCGCCCAGCCGCCGCCGGCACCACTCCACGACCTCCGCCAAAGTGGCCCGCTCCGCCGGATCGGCGGCCAGGCACCGGGCGAACAGCGGACGCAACGGCTCGGGCAGCAGATCGAGGTCGGGTTCCTCATGCACGATCCGGTAGAGCACGTTCACGGCCGGGCCGTCCCCGTACAGCGGTCTGCCCAGCGCCGCGAACGCGGCCGTCTGCCCGAGCGCGAAGACGTCGGTCGCCGCCGTCACCTCACCCCCGGACGCCTGCTCCGGAGCCATGAACGAGGGCGTGCCGATCGTGCCGCCCGTCGCCGTGTACGCGGTCCCGTCGGCCGCCAGCGCGATACCGAAGTCGATCACCCGTGGCCCGTCGGCGGCCAGCAGCACGTTCGACGGCTTCAGGTCCCGGTGCACGATGCCCTCGGCGTGAACGGCCTCAAGCGCCTCGGCCACCCCCGCCATCAGCCACAGCACGGCCGCCACCGGCAACGGCCCGCGCCGGACCACGGCCTCCGTCAGCGACGGCCCCGGCACGTACACCGTGGCCAGCCACGGCGGAACGCCGTCGGCATCGGCGTCGATCAGCTCGGCGGTGTACGCCCCCCTGACCCGCCGAGCCGCCTTGATCTCCCGCCCGAACCGCCGCCGGAAGTCCGGGTCATCGGCCAGTTCCGGCCGTACGACCTTCAGCGCGACGGGCCGTCCGCCCTGCGTGTGGGACAGGTAGACCCGGCCCATACCGCCCGCGCCCAGCCGCGCGGCGAGCCGGTAGCCCGCCACCACGGGTGGGTCGTCCGCCTGAAGTGGCTGGAACACCTCCGCCGACTGGTTCACCGGCCCGTACCCCCCAGTTGATGCGTTGGCCAACGGCAGCAGCCTAAGCGGAGTGTCGGTGCGGGCCGCTACGGTCCCTCCCATGACCGACACCCGCGCCTTCTACGACACCATCGCCGAGGACTACGCCGACCACTTCCGCGATCCCCTCGCCGAACGGCCCCTGGAACGGGCCCTCCTCAGCGCGTACGCCGAACAGGTCGGCCCCCACGGCACGGTGGCCGACCTCGGCTGCGGCCCCGGCGACGTCACCGCGCACCTGGCGGGCCTGGGCCTGTCCGTCTTCGGGCTGGACCTCTCGGACGCCATGATCGCCATCGCCCGCCGCCGGTACCCCGCGCTGCGGTTCGAGCAGGGCTCGATGCGGGAGCTCTCTTCGGCCGACGGTTCGCTGGCCGGGGTGGTCTCCTGGTACTCCAGCATCCACACACCCGTGGAAGAACTCCCGGACCTGTTCGCCGAGTTCCACCGGGTACTGGCCCCCGGCGGGCGGCTTCTCCTCGCCTTCCAGGTGGGCGACGTACCGCTCCGCCTCGAACGCCCCTTCGGCCATGACGTGGCCCTGGACTACCACCGGCGCCACCCCGAGCAGATGGCGGAGCTGCTCTCCGACGCCGGTTTCGCCCTCCGCTCCACCACCGTGCGCGGGCCCGAGGTGACGCGCGGCGAATCACCCGTCCCGCAGGCGTTCCTTCTCGCCCAGAAGGAAGGCTGACCAGGCAAAAGGGGTGACGGTCAGGTGGGCGGCGAGGGGTTGCTTCGAGTCTCGAATGTGGATGGCGGTGGGGTGGGCGGCCACTTCTAGGCACTGGCCGCCTTCGCCGCTGCTGTAGCTCGACTTGAACCAGGTCAACTGCTCTATGGTCATCGTCCGTCCAGCATCTTCTCGATCAAGTCCAGGGACTCGTGCGGGTTGAGGGCCTGAGCCCGGATGATCCCATAGCGAGCGGCGAGGACGCGGACCTCTTCTCGGTCACTGATCAACTTGGGGTACTCCTGTGACTCCATGTAAGCAACTTGCTCCTTCCCCTTAGGGATGAGCAAGGTGAAACCGTTGTCCAAGCAAGGGTGCTCATGCCGTCCTGTTGGCATGACCTGAAGCTGCACATTGCGCCGCCGACCGATCCTCAGCAACTGACGCAGTTGGTCCTTGTGCACCTTCAGCCCGCCGATCGGCCGCTCCAACACCGCCTGCTCGATGACGAAGCTGAACTCGGGCGGCGGCCACTGCTCGAAGATCTGCTGGCGTGAGAGCCGGTCGGCCACCCGCTTCTCGATGGTCTCCTCGTCCAGGGGCGGATGCCGCTGGGTGAACACCGCGCGCGCGTAGTCCTCGGTCTGGAGCAGGCCCAGCACGCCCATGGTGCTGTAGTCGTGCAGGGACACTGCCTGCGCCTCCAGCGCCGCATAACCCCGGTACCACTCGGGATGCCGCGTCCGCGCCCGGGTCATCGCCTCCTCCACCTCGGGAATCACCGCGATGAACATGCCGTTGGCGCCCAGGATCTCGTCGGCCCGCCGCAGGAACTCCGGCCTCGGTGTGCGTACCCCTCGCTCCATGGCGGAGATCTGATCGGGGCCGTACCCCACCAACTGGCCGAACTCCCGTTGGTTCAGCCCCGCCCGCTCCCGCGTCAGCTTCAGCTGCTTGCCCAGTACGGCGAACACCCCAGCCGACCCGTTCTCCTCCGCCGGCGTCTCCGGCCTCCGCTCGCTCTCCTCCGTCACGTCACCCTCCGACTGACCCGTACTCCCACGAACCGCACCCGTACGACTACGGACAGTCGCCGGGTCTCCCCTGGTCAGCGTAGGGAGAAGTGACCACGCTCGGTGATGTGAACGTAGAAATCTCCACCCCCCCAACCGAACTCGCCCAACGGCTCAGCTCGACGCCCCGAGGCGCTCGCCTGGCCCGTCAGCTCACCAGCACCGCGCTCGCCACCTGGGGGTATCCCCACGACAGCGACCTCAGCCACACCGCCCAGCTCGTCGTCGCCGAACTCGCCGCCAACGCCGTCACCCACGGTCGCGTACCGGGCCGGGACTTCGAGCTGCGGCTCGCGCTGCTCCCCGCCAAGGACACCTTGCGTATCGAGGTGAGTGACGCCCGGGACGACCGCGCCCTCCGCTTCCTCGACGGGGGGTTGGAGGACGAGAACGGCCGGGGTCTCGTGATCGTGCAGGTGCTGGCCACACTCTGGGGCGTGTCCGAGCGGGACGTCGGCAAGACGGTGTGGGTGGAACTGGCGCTCAGCGCAGGGCGGCGACCGTGTCCGCGAAGGCCCGGGCCGGCGGGCTGAGCGCGTCCCAGCGGCGGACGGCCCAGCCGACGGGGAGGGGACGCAGGCCCGGCAGCGGGACCAGGCGAAATGGGCCGTCGCCGGGGACGGGCAGTCCCGGTACGGCCGGGACGACCGCCCTTCCGATCCCCAGCTCGGCGAGCAGCAGGGCCGTGTCCCAGTCGGCCACGCTCGGCTCGTAGGCGAACCGGACTCCCCGCTCGGCGCACGCCGCTTCCAGGTGGGCGGCGGACGTGGAGTTCGGCGGGAGCCGGATGACCCGGGCGCCGGACAGCTCGGCCGGGTCCAGGTACGGGCGGCCGGCCAGCGGGTCGTCCGCCCGGACCGCGAGGAGCCACGGCAGCTCCGCGACCGTCCGCTGCTCGATGCCCCGGACCGGCGGGCCGATGGTGATCCACGCGAGGTCCAGCGTGCCGTCGGCGAGGGCGTCGAAGCTGCCCCGGCCCGAACTGACCGTGCGGAACTCCAGGTTGACCTTGGGGTGGCGGCGGCGGAACGTGACGACCGCGTCGGACATGAAGTGCCGGACGGTCGTCGCGCCGGTGGCCACGCGGACGTACCCGCTGTGGCCGTCGACCAGGTCGCGGAGCTGTCGTACGGCGACGTCCAGGGCGTTGATGCCCTCGCCCGCGGCGGCCTCCAGTATCCGGCCGGCCTGCGTCGGTACGACCCCGCGCGGCCGGCGTTCCAGCAGGGCCACGCCGGTCTCCCGCTCCAGCCGCTTGACGTGCTGGCTGACGGCGGACTGGGTGCGGCCGAGGTCACGGGCGACCGAGCTGAGGCTGCCCGCACGGCACACGGCGATGAACACGCGGAGGTCTTCCAGGGTCACAAGACCCAAGCTAACACTGGGGGTTGGTGAGGAAACCCAAGGATTGACTGGGCTCAGCACGGCGCGCGAGGATCGTGCGCGGGCCGCGACCGACCCAGGCGGCAACCCGCTCCCCGCCCCGCCGAGTCCGGAGGAGGTGGGACCAGCGAGGAGCGGGTGTCGACCGTCGCCGGTGCCGTGAAGTGACCGCCGGGCCGCCGGCCCCAGCCAGTCGGCTCGGGGCCCGTTGCCGCCGCGCCGGTCCCCTCAGCGCTCGTACAGCCCCTCCACCTCCGCCGCGAAGTCCCGCAGGATCTGGTCCCGGCGCAGCTTCATGGACGGGGTCAGGTGGCCGGCCGCCTCGGTGAAGTCGACCGGGAGGACGGCGAAGCGGCGGATGGACTCCGGGCGCGAGACCATCCTGTTGGCCTCGTCCAGCGCGCGTTGCAGGACCGCGTGCAACTCCTCGTCGTCGACCAGGAGTTCCGGCGGTACCGGGTGCTTGCCGATCATCTGGCGCCAGTGCGTGATGCCGTCCCGGTCGAGGGTGATCAGCGCCGCGACGTAGGGGCGGCCGTCGCCCACCAGCATCACCTGGGAGATCAGCGGGTGCTGGCGCAGCCAGTTCTCCAGCGGGGCCGGGGCCACCGACTTGCCGCCCGCCGTGATCAGGAGTTCCTTCTTGCGGCCGGTGATGGTCAGATAGCCCTCGTCGTCCAGTTCGCCGAGGTCGCCCGTCGGCAGCCAGCCGTCGCGGGTCGCCGGGACCACTCCGCCCGCCTGGGGGTCCCAGTAGCCGCGCAGCACGTGGTCGCCGCCGATCAGGATCTCGCCGTCCGCCGCGATCCTCACCCGCGTGCCGGGCAGCGGCCAGCCGACCGTGCCGAGACGGGGTTTCAGCGGCGGGGTGACCGTGGAGGCGGCGGTGGTCTCCGTGAGGCCGTAGCCCTCGAAGATCTCGATGCCGGCGCCGGCGTAGAACGCGGCGAGGCGCCGGCCGAGCGGGGAGCCGCCGCAGATGACGTACCGGACGCGGCCCCCCATGGCGGCGCGGATGCGGCGGTAGACGAGGGGGTCGTAGAAGGCGCGCTGTGTCTTCAGGGCGCGGCCCGGGCCGTTGCCCGTGCCGGTCTGGCGGGCCTCCAGCGCCTCGCCGTAGCGCTGGGCCACGGCCGCCGCGCGGTCGAAGACCGACGCCCGGCCGCCGGCCTCCGCCTTGGCGCGCGCCGTGTTGTACACCTTCTCCAGCATGTAGGGGATGGTCAGCAGGCAGGTCGGCTTGAAGGTGTCCAGGTCCGGGAGGAGGTCCCGCGGGGCCAGGCTGGGGGCGTGGCCGAGGCGGACCCGGGCGCGGACGCAGGCGATGGCCACCATGCGGCCGAAGACGTGGGACATGGGGAGGAAGAGCAGGACCGAGGGGTCTTCGCCCTTCGCCTTGAAGACGGGGTGGAGGAGTTCGATCGCGTTGTCGACCTCGGCGAAGAAGTTGCCGTGCGAGAGGGCGCAGCCCTTGGGCCGGCCGGTGGTGCCCGAGGTGTAGATCAGGGTGGCGAGCGTGTCGGGGCCGAGCATGCCCCGGCGAACGCCGGTCTCGCCGTCCGGCACCGGTGCGCCCGCGTCGGCGAGCCGGTCCACGTGGTCCTTCTCCATCACCCACACGTGGCGCAGGTCGGGCAGGTGGGCGAGTTCGGGCCCGATGGCGGCGGCCTGGGCGGCGGTCTCGGTGACCAGGGCGACCGCGCCGGAGTCGTGCAGGATCCAGCGGGCCTGGAAGGTCGAGGAGGTCGGGTAGATCGGGACCGTGACCAGGCCGGCCGCCCAGGCGGCGAAGTCGAGCAGGGTCCACTCGTACGTCGTGCGGGACATGACGGCGATGCGGTCGCCGGGCATCAGCCCTTCGGCGATCAGGCCCTTGGCCACGGCCTGCACCTCGGCGGCGAAGCGGGCGGCCGTCACGTCCGTCCAGCCGCCGTCGGAGCGCTTGCGGCTGAGGACGACCTGGTCGGGGGCGGTCTCCGCGTTCTCGTACGGGATGTCGGCGAGGGAGCCGTGGGTGACCGGGGGGACGAACGGGGGGACCGCCACTTCCCGTACGGCCCCGTCGAGCCGGCGTATCTCGGGTTCGACGAGGACCGGGCGGCCGTCGTAGTCGATGGCGGAGACCGGGGTGCCGGAGGAGACGGACGGGGTCGGGTACGACGTGGACACGGGCGGCTCCTCTGGCGTGCGTGCACCTGCGGCGAGCCTCACGGGAGGCGGTTACCGCTGGTTAGGCAGGTGATCGTACGGCTCCCCTGTGAGGGGGTTGTGCGGGTTCGGGGATGATCCGGGGCCGGGGATGTGCAACCTCGGGGGTTATGTGACGGGTGCTCACCTTTACCCGCCACGCGCCCGGCTCCGCCTGGTCCCGTGCGCCCGCCGGCCCGGTGCCGGCGGTGCGGCAGCGGCTCGCCCGGCAGTGGTCCACCATGACTTACCTTCGGTAACCTTACTCCAGAGTAATCACATTCCAGCTCTTCGGAACCGAGTCGCGCGGGAGTCGCAGATGGCCGACCGCTACCTCAGCTTGACCGCGCCCCCCGCGCTGGCCCCGCTGCTCGCCCGGGGCGCCCTGCGCTCGCCCTTCAAGCGCCCCGCCCCCGACGCGGCCTTCCCGCGCACCCGACTGGTGCTGCCCGGCGTGCGCGTGGACCTGGCGAAGCTGGCCGCGTACGAGCGGGTCTGCGGCTTCCCGACCGGCGAGCCCGACCTGCCGGTCACCTACCCCCACGTCCTCGGCTTCCCGCTGGCCATGCGGCTGATGAGCGGGCGGGACTTCCCGCTGCCGCTGCTGGGGCTGGTGCACACGTCGATCGAGATCACGCGGGGCGCCGCGCTGGCGGCCGACGGGGAGTACGAACTCGGCGTGTGGATCGCCGGGTTGGCCGCGCACCGGCGGGGGACGGAGGCAACGGTGGTGACGGAACTGCGGTCGCGCGGGAGCGCGGTGTGGGAGTCCCGGAGCACCTACCTGGCCCGGCACCGTACCGGCCCCGGCACGCCGCCCGAGCCACGCGAGGTCGCCGGCGCCGCGCTGCCCGCCGTCGCCGAGTGGAGCCTCGCCGGGGACGTGGGGCGGCGGTACGGCGCCGCGTCCGGCGACCGCAACCCCATCCACCTGCACCCCCTCACCGCCCGCCTCTTCGGCTTCCCCCGCGCCATCGCCCACGGCATGTGGACCCTGGCCCGCTGCCTGGCCGCCCATGGCGCGGACGGCCCCGCCGTGGTGCGGGCGCGGTTCAGGGCGCCGGTGCTGCTGCCGGGGACGGTGGTGTACGGGGCGGACGGGAGCGGGCGGTTCGAGTTGCGGGGCGCCGAGGGCGGGCGGGTGCATGTGGAGGGGGACGTAGGGGGGAACTGAGGGCCGCTGCCGGGGGCGGCCAGGCAGGTCGCTCGCGCCCCCGCGGCGGAGCCGCGTATCGGATACGGCCCCGCGCCCCTCAGGCCGGCTCGGCCGGCGGTGTCCACACCTGACCGCGCATCAGGTTGCCCAGGCCCGCCCACGCGAAGTTCATCAGGGTGGCCGCGGCCTGGCGGGCCGTCGTCCCCGGGGTGGCGTTGGCCCAGGCGGCGAGGGACTCGGCGGCGCCCACCAGGGCCTCGGCCAGCCCCGCCACCTCGTGTTCCGGCAGGTCGGGGTCCCGGTGGGCCTCACGGGCCGCGACCGCCACCAGCCGGGTCACGAACGCGACGATCTCCGCGCGCATCGCGGTGACCTCGGCCGCGAAGGGCTCCCCGTGGGTGCGGGCCTGGAGGTGCAGCACCGACCAGCCGTCGGGGTGCTCGGCGGTGTGCGCGAAGAACGCCCTGAGGCCGTCCCAGAGTTGCCGGTCGGCGGGCAGCCCCGGCCGGACACCCGCGCGCACGGCCTCCGTGAGCGCGGCGGCCTCGCGGCGGATGCACGCGGTGAAGAGGTCTTCCTTCGAGTTCAGGTACAGGTAGACCAACGGCTTGGACACGCCCGCGAGTTCGGCGATCTCGTCCATCGAGGCGGCCATGTACCCGCGCTGCCCGAAGATCCGTACGGCAGCGTCGAGCATCTGCTGCTCCCGCACCGCCCTCGGCATCCGTTTGGTCTTGACGGCACCCATGAGGGCAAGCCTAGTTGGGCCGGCGGCCCGGTCAGCCGGACGTGGTGGCCCCGCCCTGCGCCCGCGAGGCGTCGACCGCCTCGTCCTCCTGGCTGCGGTTGGCGTCCAGGTTGGCCTTCATCCGGTCGACCCTGTGCACGATCTGCACGGAGGCCCGGTCCCGCTCCTTGCGCAGCGCCACCCAGCTGATCGGCGCGGAGAGGACCAGGGCGAGCAGCAGGACCCACAGTCCGTTGGACTCGCCGAAGCCGCGCGGGAAGATGCCCGAGTAGACGGCTCCCCAGACGATCACGAGGCAGCCCGCGAAGATACCGAGGCGCATCAGCGTGTAGCGGAGCATCTCAATCCACTCGTCCGATTCCAAAAGGGGTCATCGTCCAGTGAAGCACGACCGGTGGGCGATCACGCAGGGGGGTCGGCGTCAATGGAGGGGCAGCAGCATGATGATGTCGTCGCGGTCGTCGCCGGGTGCGACCCGGATGGCGTCCGGGACGCGGCCGACCTCCTTGTAGCCGCAGGAGCCGTAGAAGCGCTCCAGGCCCAGCCCGCCCCGGCAGGTCAGCCGGACCGCCTCGATGCCCTCCATCCCGCGCGCCGCGTCCGCGGCGGCGGCCAGCAGGTCGCGGCCGTGGCCCCGGCCCTGGTGGCGGGGGTGGACCATCACCGTGTACAGCCACAGCCAGTGGGTCATCAGCCGGTGGGTGTTGCGGGTGAGGAAGGCCGCCGCCGCCACCTCGCCGGCCTCGTCGTGGCCGACGAGCAGCCGGGTGCGGCCCTCGGCCATCTGCGCGAAGTGCCGCACCAGCTCCGGGCGTATCTCCTCACGGTTCGCCGGCGCCACGAAGCCGACGGCGCCGCCCGCGTCGGTGACGTCCGCCCACAGGTCGAGGATGCCGTCACGGAGGGCGGGGGTGACGGCGGGGTCCAAGGTGAAAGTAAGAGGCACGTCGGCAGTTTACTTATTACCCAAGGGCGCGTGCAGCCACTTCCAGATCGGCCACCAGGCCCTGGTACGCCTGCTCGCGGTCGTCCGCCCGCAGCACGGCCGACGGATGCACGGTCGGCACCAGCCGCTCCGGCCGGCCGTGGATCTCCTCCTCCAGCACCGTCCCGCGCACCTGGCTCACCCGGAACGACGACCCCAGCAGCGCCTTCCCGGCCGTCGCGCCCAGGACCACGATCAGCTCCGGCTCCACCAGCGCCAGCTCGGCCGCGAGCCAGGGGCCGCAGGCCGTCATCTCGCGCAGGCTCGGCGCCTTGTGGATACGGCGCTTGCCGGGCTCGGCCCGGGTGAACTTGAAGTGCTTGACCGCGTTGGTGACGTAGGCCTCGGAGGGGTCGATGCCGGCCTGGGCCAGGGCCCGGTCGAGCAGCTTGCCCGCGGGCCCGACGAAGGGCCTGCCCTGCCGGTCCTCCTGATCGCCGGGCTGCTCCCCCACGAGCATCACGCGGGCGTCGGTGTTCCCGGCGCCGAAGACGGTCTGGGTGGCGGCGCGGTGCAGCGGGCAACCGCGGCAGTCCGCGGCGGCTCGGCGGAGAACGTCCAGGCCGGCTCCCTCGGGAACGAAGGGAGCCGCGTCGTACCGGTCTTCGGGTGCCTTCGTGGGCATGCGCCCCGAGTACCCGCCCGGGAGCACGGGGAACTGCGCGACCAGCCCCCACGCTCCCGCACCCGCACGCTTACGTGCCGCGCCTCACACCCGCATCGGCTGCGGCGACTCCCGGCGCTCCGGGTCGGGGCCCTCGTACTCGCGGATGATCTCGTACCGCGTGTTCCGCTCCACCGGGCGGAAGCCCGCGTCGCGGATCAGTTCCAGCAGGTCCTCGCGGGTCAGCTTGTTCGGCGTGCCGAAGTTGTCCGCGTCGTGGGTGATCTTGTACTCCACCACCGACCCGTCCATGTCGTCGGCGCCGTGCTGGAGGGCGAGCTGGGCGGTCTGCACGCCGTGCATGACCCAGAAGACCTTGACGTGCGGGACGTTGTCGAACAGCAGCCGCGACACCGCGAAGGTCTTCAGCGCCTCCGCGCCGGTCGCCATCTGGGTGCGCGCCTGGAGGGTGTTGCGCACCTTGCCGTCCTTCATGTCCACGAAGTCGTGCTGGTAGCGCAGCGGGATGAAGACCTGGAAGCCGCCGGTCTCGTCCTGGAGCTCGCGCAGGCGCAGGACGTGGTCGACGCGGTGGCGGGGCTCCTCGATGTGGCCGTACAGCATGGTGCACGGGGTCTTCAGACCCTTCTCGTGCGCCAGGCGGTGGATGCGGGACCAGTCCTCCCAGTGGGTGCGGTGGTCCACGATGTGCTGCCGGACCTCCCAGTCGAAGATCTCGGCGCCGCCGCCGGTCAGCGACTCCAGGCCGGCGTCGATCAGCTCGTCGAGGATCTCGGAGGCCGACAGACCGCTGATGGTCTCGAAGTGGTGGATCTCCGTCGCCGTGAAGGCCTTCAGGGAGACGTTCGGCAGGGCCTTCTTCAGCTCGCGCAGGGACCGCGGGTAGTACCGCCACGGCAGGTTCGGGTGCAGGCCGTTGACGATGTGCAGCTCGGTGAGGTTCTCCGACTCCATCGCCCGGGCGAGCTTGACGGCCTCCTCGATGCGCATCGTGTACGCGTCCTTCTCGCCCGGCTTGCGCTGGAACGAGCAGTAGGCGCACGAGGCCGTGCACACGTTGGTCATGTTCAGGTGCCGGTTGACGTTGAAGTGGACGACGTCACCGTTCTTGCGGGTCCGCACCTCGTGGGCGAGCCCGCCGAGCCAGGCCAGGTCGTCCGACTCGTACAGCGCGATGCCGTCCTCGCGGGTCAGCCGCTCACCGGAGCGGACCTTCTCCTCCAGCTCGCGCTTGAGCCCGACGTCCATACCCACACCTTTCTACGACAACGCGACCCACGGTATCCCTAGACCTCGTCCGGCAGTTCCCCGACCCGGTTCTCCCACTTGGTGGACAGCACGATCGTGGTACGGGTGCGGGAGACGCCCTTCGTCCCGCTGAGCCGGCGGATGGTCTTCTCCAGGCCGTCCACGTCCGTCGAGCGGACCTTGAGCATGAAGGAGTCGTCACCGGCGATGAACCAGCAGTCCTCGATCTCCGGCAGGTCCCGCAGCCGCTGGGCGACGTCCTCGTGGTCGGCGGCGTCGGAGAGCGAGATGCCGATCAGGGCGGTGACGCCGAGGCCGAGGGAGGCCGCGTCCACCGTGGCGCGGTAGCCGGTGATGACACCGGCCGCCTCCAGCCGGTTGATGCGGTCGGTGACGCTGGGGCCCGACAGGCCGACCAGGCGCCCCAGCTCCGCGTACGAGGCCCGGCCGTTCTCCCTCAGGGCCTGGATGAGCTGCCTGTCCACCGCGTCCATGCGATCGAAGCCTTCCGGTGAAAGTTCCTGGAGTGATGAGGGGTACTGCTGCTTGCCTTACGTGCCGGCCGTGCCGCCGCCCAGCGCGCCCTTCCAGCGCCGGTACAGGCCGTGTGCGACACCGGCCGCGTCCAGCACGCGGCCGGCGACGAAGTCCACCAGGTCCTGGATGTGGGTGGCGCCCGCGTAGAAGGCGGGCGAGGCCGGGACGACCGTGGCGCCGGCGTCGTCCAGCGCGACGAGGTGGCGCAGCGTCTGCCCGTTCAAAGGGGTCTCCCGTACGGCCACGACCAGCGTCCGGCGCTCCTTCAGTGTGACGCTCGCCGCGCGCTGGAGCAGATCCTTGGACAGGCCGAGCGCCACCCCGGCCACCGAGGCGGTGGAGGCGGGCACGATGAGCATGCCCTTCGCCGGGTACGACCCCGAGGACGGCCCGGCGGCGAGGTCGCCCGCGCTCCAGTACCGCACCCCGCTGGTGTCCACGTCGAAGGTGCCGGGCTTGCCGTCGGCGCCACGGGCCAGCCATTCGCGCAGGTCGTCCTGCCAGTGGGCGTCCCGGAACGAGATGCCCGTCTCGTCCAGCAGCGTCAGCCGCGAGGCCCGGCTGACCACGAGGTCCACCGCTTCCCCGGCCTCCAGCAGCGCCCGCAGCACGGCAGCGGCGTACGGCGTCCCGGAAGCTCCGGACACCCCCACGATCCAAGGCACACGCTGCGTTTCTCCTGCGTTCACACCTTGAGCGTACCGGCGCGCCCGACCGCCCTCAGGCCGGGTGGTGCCGGGCCGCTCACACGGTCAGACCGCGCACCAGGAGATCGAGCAGCGCGCACACGAACAGGGCGATGCCGATGAAGCCGTTGACCGAGAAGAACGCCCTGTTCAGGCGGGACAGGTCGTGGGGCCGGACGATGGAGTGCTCGTAGAGGAAGGCGCCGGCGACGATCAGCAGGCCCAGCCAGAAGAACGCTCCGGCGTGGGTGGCCAGGCCGTACCAGACGAACAGGGCCGTGGTGATCGTGTGGCACACCCGCGCGCCCCAGATCGCGGCCGGGACGCCGAAGCGGGCCGGGACCGACAGGACGCCGATCTCACGGTCGGTCTCGACGTCCTGGCAGGCGTAGATCAGGTCGAAGCCGCCGATCCAGACGCCGACGGCGAGACCGAGGATCACCGCCGTCCAGGACCACTCGCCGCTGATCGCCAGCCAGCCGCCGATGGGGCCCATGGACTGGGCGAGACCCAGGATGGCCTGCGGGAAGTTCGTGAACCGCTTCCCGTAGGGGTAGACCACCATCGGGACCACCGCCACCGGCGCGAGCGCCAGGCAGAGGGGGTTCAGCAGGGCCGCCGCGCCCAGGAAGACCACCAGGGCGATCAGCGCGCCCGTCCAGGCGTGCCGGACCGACATCGCGCCGGTGACGAGCTCGCGGTGGGCCGTGCGCGGGTTCCGGGCGTCGATCTCGCGGTCGATGATCCGGTTGACCGCCATGGCGAAGGTGCGCAGGCCGACCATGCAGATCGTGACCAGGAGCAGACGGCCCCAGTGGATGTTCCGGTCCCACTCGTACATCGCCGTGAGGGAGGCGATGTAGGCGAAGGGGAGCGCGAAGACCGAGTGCTCGATCATCACCAGGCGCAGGAACGCCTTGGTGCGGCCGGGCTGGGGGATGGCGGCAGAGGCCGAGGTCACAGTCCGTACTCCTTCCAGCGGCGGTCCACCAGGGCCGCCGTATCCGGGTCCGACAGGACCATGTCGGGCCAGCCGCCGTCGCGGGTGTAGCCCTCCTCGGGCCACTTCCGCGTCGCGTCGATGCCCGCTTTGCCGCCCCAGAACTGCTGGTAGGAGGCGTGGTCCAGGTGGTCGACGGGGCCCTCCACGACCGTGAGGTCGCGGGCGTAGTCGGTGTTGCCGAGGGCCCGCCAGGCGACCTCGTGCAGGTCGTGCACGTCGCAGTCGGCGTCCACGACCACGATCAGCTTGGTCAGGGACATCATGTGCGCCCCCCAGATCGCGTGCATCACCTTCTGCGCGTGCTTCGGGTACTTCTTGTCGATCGAGACGATCGCGCAGTTGTGGAAGCCGCCGGCCTCGGGCAGGTGGTAGTCCACGATGTCCGGGACGATGATCTTGAGCAGGGGCAGGAAGAAGCGTTCCGTGGCGCGGCCGAGCGGGCCGTCCTCCGTCGGGGGGCGGCCGACGACGATCGACTGGAGCAGGGGGCGCCTGCGCATCGTCACACAGTCGATCCTCAGGGCCGGGAAGGGCTCCTGCGGGGTGTAGAAGCCGGTGTGGTCGCCGAAGGGGCCCTCGGGCAGCATCTCGCCCGGTTCCAGCCAGCCCTCCAGGACCACCTCGGCGTTGGCCGGGACCTGGAGCGGGACCGTCTTGCAGTCGACCATCTCGATCCGCTTGCCCGCGAGGAAGCCGGCGAAGAGGTACTCGTCGATGTCGCCGGGGAGCGGGGCGGTGGAGGCGTACGTCACGGCGGGCGGGCACCCGAAGGCGATGGCCACCGGAAGCCGCTCGCCCCTGCGCGCGGCCACCTGGTAGTGGTTCCGGCTGTCCTTGTGGATCTGCCAGTGCATGCCGATGGTGCGCTTGTCGTGGCGCTGGAGGCGGTACAGGCCCAGGTTGCGGATGCCGGTCTCGGGGTCCTTGGTGTGGGTCAGGCCCAGGTTGAAGAAGGAGCCGCCGTCCTTCGGCCAGGTGAACAGCGCCGGGAGCCGGTCGAGGTCGACGTCGTCGCCCTGGAGGACGACCTCCTGCACCGGCGCGTTGTCGGGCTTCACCTTCTTCGGCGGGACGTGGGCCATCGCGCCGAGCTTGCCGAAGGCCTCGCGGACGCCGACGAAGCCGTGCGGCAGCTCGGGCCGCAGCAGGCCGCCGATCTTCTCCGAGATCTCGCCGTACGACTTCAGGCCCAGCGCCTTCAGCAGCCGGCGGTCGGTGCCGTACACGTTCATGGCGAGGGGCATGTCCGAGCCGCGCACGTTCTCGAAGAGCAGCGCCGGGCCGCCGGACTTCTGCACCCGGTCGACGATCTCCCCGACTTCCAGGTACGGGTCGACCTCGGCCTTGATGCGCTTGAGGTCACCCTCGCGCTCCAGCGCCCGGAGCAGGGAGCGAAGATCGTCGTAAGCCATGCGCCCAAGTATCGCCGACGTACCGCTTTGTCCCTGCGGCCACCCCCGGAAGCCGGTCCGCGCAGCGCCGGGGAGTGGAAACATGGCTGGTGTGATTCCCACCATCGATCTGCGGATCTGGACCCAGGGGGACGCGATGCGGCGGGCCGTGCTCGCCCGCACCGTCGACCAGGCCCTGCAGTCCGCCGGCTTCCTGCTGGTCACCGGGCACGGCGTGGACCCCGCGCTGCGGGCCGGTATCCGGTCGGCCGCCCGGGAGTTCTTCCTGCTGCCCGCCGGGGTCAAGCAGCGCTACGCGGCGAAGGTCGGCGGGCGCGGCTGGCTCGGGCCGGGCGCCGAGGCCAACGGGTACGCGGAGGGCACCGAGACCCCGCCGGACCTGAAGGAGTCGCTGACCTTCGCCACCGCCGAGCCGTTCGAGGACCCGGTCGTCAACGCCGAGTGGTACGCGCCCAACGTGTGGCCGGCTCAGGTGCCCGCGCTGCGCGGGCTGTGCGAGGAGTACCTGGGCCGGATGGTCGCGCTGGAGAAGGAGCTGCTCGCCCTGCTGGCCTGCGCGCTCGGGCTCGGCGCCGACTTCTTCACCCGGCACATGGACCATCCGACGTACGGCTTCAACATCAACTGGTACCCGGGGACGGAGATCGTCGGCGCGCCCCGGCCCGGACAGTTCCGGATCGGGCCGCACACCGACTTCGGGACCGTCACCATCCTCGACCGGCAGGCCGGCAAGGGCGGGCTCCAGGTGTACACCGACGCGGACGGCTGGCAGGACGCGCCGTACGACCCGGCCGCGTTCACGGTCAACATCGGCGACCTGCTGGCCCGTTGGACCGGGGACCGGTGGCGGTCCGGGCGGCACCGGGTGCTGCCACCGCCCGCCGACGCGCCCGCCGAGGAGCTGATCTCGCTCGTCTACTTCGGCGAGTGCACCCCGGGCACGCTGGTGGAGTCCCTTCCGGCGCCGGTGGGCCGGGTGGTGTACCCGCCCGTCGACTCGCACGTGTACCTCCGCGAGAAGCTGGACTCCATCACCGTCGAGTGAACCCCTGACCGGTCACCGACCGTTATTCACTTCCGCGTTCGGCCCGCCACCCGTTCCGTTGAAATGAACCGGCGGGGCATGTCCCGCCCGCGTCCCACGGCATTGGCTTCCAGGGGGGCCCGTATCCAGGGGCCCCCTTCTGCGATGGGAGACGCGTGCGAATCACTGACATCCAGCGCTGCGAGGTCCGGCCGGGACGGCTCGTCGAGTGGACGTTGAGCCCGGCGACCGTCGCGGCGGCGACGGCGCTCCCGGACGACTCCCGGCCGCCCGCCTACATCCAGGAGTCGCACATCAGGACGGCCAGGTGCGTCCGGGAGGACGGGCTGTTCGTGCCGACCTGGCTCGGCACCGCCTTCGACCTGCCCGGCCCGGTCGACCTCGACGTGCTGGAGCGGGCGCTGCGCGCCTGGACCGTGCGGCACGAGACGCTGCGCAGCGGCTTCCGCTGGGCCGGTGACGAACTGCGCCGGTTCACGCTCGACGCGGCCGACGTGTCCCTGCGCCGGGCGGAGGTGGGCGACTTCCCCGACGCCGGCGACCTCGTCCGGCACCTCCAGGAGCGCTTCGACACGGTCGCGGACGCGCTGCGCTGGCCCAACCTGATCTACACGGCGGTCGTCCGGGACGACGGCGCGAGCGTCTACCTGGCCTTCGACCACAGCAACGTCGACGCCTACTCCCTGCACCGGCTGGTCGCCGAGATCCACGAGCTGTACGCGGCGGGTCTGGCCGGCCGGGAGCCGGACTCCGCCACGCCCGCCGCGAGTTACGTCGACTTCTGCGAGATCGAGCGCGCGGACGCGGACGGCATCGACGGCCGGCACGCGTTCGTGGACCGCTGGCGGGAGTTCATCCACCGCTGCGACGGCACGCTGCCGGGCTTCCCGGTGGACCTGGGGCTGACCCCGGGCGGCCCGCTGCCCACGCAGCGGATGCTGTGCGAGCCGCTGGCGGACGCGGACGCGGCGGCGGCGTTCGAGGCGTACTGCCGGCCGTACGGCGGCAGCCTGGTCGGGCTGCTGGCCGCGACCGGGCTGATCGTGCACGAACTGGGCGGGCAGCCGGTGTACCGGACGGTGGTGCCCTTCCACACCCGGGTGAAGTCGCGGTGGACGGACTCGGTGGGCTGGTACGTGGGCGGCGCCCCGATCGAGGTGCCCGTGGGCCGCACCCGTGGCTTCCCGGAGGCCCTGCGGGCGGTCCGCGCCGAACTCCAGGCGAACCGGTCGCTGGCCCGGATGCCGCTGGCCCGGGTGCTGAGCCTGCTCGGCGCGGACTTCCGGCCCACCTCCCCCGACCTGTACTCGATCGTGTCGTACGTCGACACCCGCGCCATCCCGGGCGCCGAGCGGTGGGCGGAGCTGAAGGCGTACGGGCTGATGCGGGTGTCGTACGGCGACCAGGTGTGCGTGTGGGTGAACCGGCTGCCCGACGGGCTGTGGCTGGCGAGCCGGTACCCGGACACGGACGTCGCGGCGAAGAACATGCGGCTGTACGTCGAGCGGCTGCGGGACCGGATCGCCTCCGTGGCCCACGACAGCCTGCCCGCGGTCTCCTAGTCGCTCAGCTCCGCCCCGGCCCCAGCGCCTCGATCAGGCGCTCGAAACGGCTCCGCCAGCGCTGTTCCGAGTCCTCCTCGCCCTGGAACTCATGGGTGAAGCGGAGCACGCTGCCGTCCTCCCCGTCCCGCTCCAGGTGGAACCGGAGCCGGCCGCCGCCCCCGACCGTGTACTCCGCGACCCGGTCCACGTCCCACGCGGTGACCTGCCCGTCGCCCAGGTCGCGCAGGGTGACCGCGCCGCCGAGCCGGGGTTCCAACACGTCGGCGGCGGTGAACCAGGAGGCCAGCCCCTCGGGCGTGGCCAGCGCGGCCCATACCTCCTCCATGCGCCGGGGGAGCCGCACCACGAAGTGCAGGATGTGCGTGTTCCCGTGCGTCTGGCTGGTGCCCTGTGCGATGGAACCGCTCATGACACCAGCCTGCCCCCGGGCCCGGGGATGCGCACGCGGTTACGGCCGCCCCCGCACGGCGAAGGCCGGTCCCCGTGAGCTGGGCCACGGGAACCGGCCTTGCGGTGGTGCGGGGGTCAGACGCCCGCGTAGGAGTGCTTGCCGCTGACGAAGATGTTGACGCCGTAGTAGTTGAACAGCCAGCAGCCGAAGGCGATCAGCGCCAGGTAGGCGGCCTTGCGGCCCTTCCAGCCGGCCGTGGCCCGGGCGTGCAGGTAACCGGCGTAGGCGACCCAGGTGATGAAGGACCAGGTCTCCTTCGGGTCCCAGTTCCAGTACCGGCCCCAGGCGTCGCCCGCCCAGATCGCGCCCGCGATGATCGTGAACGTCCACAGCGGGAAGACGGCCGCGTTGACCCGGTAGGCGAACTTGTCCAGGGACGCGGAGGCGGGCAGCCGCTCCAGCACCGAGGAGGCGAACTTGCCGGGCGTGCCGCCGAGCTGGAGCTTGTTCTCGTACGAGTCCTTGAACAGGTACAGGATCGTGGCGACCGCGCCGACGTAGAACACGGCACCGCAGAAGATGGCGGTGGAGACGTGGATGTACAGCCAGTACGAGTGCAGGGCCGGCACGAGCTGGTCGCTGGCCGTGTACAGCACGGTGACCGCGAGGCCCAGGTCCAGCAGGACCGTCGTGACGAGGAACAGGCCGAGCCAGCGCACGTTCTTCTTCAGGGCCAGCAGCGTGAGGTACACCCCGACGGCGACCGTGGAGAAGGTGATGTTGAACTCGTACATGTTGCCCCACGGGGCCCGCTCCACGGAGGCCGCGCGGGCGACGACGCCGCCCAGCTCCACCAGGAACGCGAGCACGGTGAGGGAGATGGCGATCCGGCCGTAGAGGTCGCCCTGCTCGTCGCCGCCGTGCGCACCGGGCCCGTCCGGCACGTCCCGCGCGCCGGACGCCGAGCGGACGACGACCTTCGGCCGCTCCAGCACGGCGGTGCCGCCGGCCCGCTTGACGGTGACGGCCGGCGCGCCCGCCTTCCGTTCGCTGTCGGCGGTGAGCGCGGCGGCCGTACGGCCGACCTTGCTGCGGCTGCCGAACAGCCACTCGGCGATGTAGGCGAAGAAGGCCAGGGTGTAGACCGCCATCGACGAGTAGATCAGCGTGTTGCTGATGCTCGCGAGGTGTTCGTTGGTCGCGGCGGCGAGATCGGTTGCGGCGGCGAGAGTCACTTCTCAGCCCCTTCGGCAGGTACGGCTTGGGGGTCGGGGGTTGCTGCGGAGTCGTCGTCGGGGTCGGGTGCCCCCGGCGCCTGGTCGTAGAGGATTCCGGCGAGGTCGCCCAGCTCCTCGGGCACCTTCGCGGACTCGCTGCGGCCGAGCCCGGCCATCTCGACCAGCGTGACGCCGTCGGCACCGCGCACCGCGCGCACCCAGACCCGGCGGCGCTGGATGAACAGGGACGCGGCCAGGCCGAAGATCGCGGCGAGGGCACCGGTGAGCGCCCAGCCGCCGCCCGGCTCCTGGACGATCTCGAAGCCGGCCCACTCCTTGACGTCCTTCTCGAAGGTGATGGAGCCGGCGCCGTTGGGCAGCGTCATGGTTTCGCCGGGCTTGAGGTTGTCCCTCAGCTGCGCGCCCTTGGCGTCCTTGTAGTCCTTCATGTGGGTCTTGTCGAGCTGGTACACGCTCTGCGGCAGGCCCGAGTCGACGCCCAGGTCGCCGTGGTACGGCTCCAGGTTCAGCACCGGGTTCAGCAACGCGGGGAAGGCCGAGGCGATCTCCATGCCGGCCCCGCCGTAGGTCGGCAGGAAGAAGGCCTTGATGCCGAGCTGCTCCTTCTTGCCCTTGGCGTCGCGATAGCCGTCCATGACCTTGACGACACCCTGGGAGGTGACGTTGCCGTCGAGCGGCAGCAGCGGCACGGCGTCGCGGTAGACCACGTTGCCCTTGCCGTCCCGCACGGTGATCACGGGCGCGTAGCCATGGCTGACCAGGTAGACCTTGGAGTCGTCGATCTTCAGCGGCTCGTTGACCTTGATGGTGGTCGTGGTCTCCTTGCCGTAGGCGCCCTTGCTGTAGCGGATCTTCGCCTGGAAGGTGCGCGCGGTGCCCCTGTTCGGGCCGGTCAGCTCGTAGGTCCCCTTGAAGTCCTTCAGGGTGAAGCTGAACGGGACCAGGTCGTCGGGCTCGAACAGACTGCCGGACTTGAAGTCGTCGTACATCGGCAGCGCGTTGGAGAAGCCGTCGCCCTCCACCATCAGCTTGGTGCCGTCGGACTTGTACAACTGGCCCGAGGCGAAGGCGACCAGCAGCACGATCAGGGCGATGTGGAAGACCAGGTTGCCCAGCTCGCGCAGGTAGCCCTTCTCGGCGGCCACGGCGTCACCGACGACGTGGGCGCGGAAGCGGCGCTTCCTCAGCAGCGCGAGCGCGGCCTCGCGGACCCGCTCCGGGTCCGCGGTGGTGCGCCAGGCGGTGTGGGCGGGCAGCCGGTCCAGCCGCTTGGGCGCGCCCGGCGGACGGCCGCGCAACTGGCCGACGAACTGCCAGGTACGGGGGACGATGCAGCCGATGAGGGAGACGAACAGCAGGATGTAGATCGCGGAGAACCACACCGAGCTGTAGACGTGGAACAGGCCGAGCTTGTCGTAGACCGGCGCCAGCGTCTTGTGGGCGGCGCGGAAGTCCTCGACCTTGCTCGCGTCGGCGCCGGTCTGCGGGATCAGCGAGCCGGGGATCGCGCCGAGCGAGAGCAGCAGGAGCAGCAGCAGCGCGACCCGCATGGAGGTCAGCTGCCGCCAGAACCAGCGCGCCCAGCCGATGACACCGAGGCCGGGCAGGCTCGTCTGCTCCTCCTGCGGCGCGGTGGACAGCTGGGAGCCGGCCGCGCCCAGCTCCTCCCGGTCCCGGCTCGTGTCGGTGTCGGTCTTGCTCATCGGTCAGATCCCCACATTGAAGCCGCCGGACCAGGTCTGCATCTGCTGCACCAGACTGTTCCAGGCACCGGTCAGCAGCAGCACACCGGTCAGGATCATCATCGAGCCGCCGATGCGCGTCACCCACACATAGTGGCGCTTGACCCAGGCGAAGGCGCCGAGGGCCTTGCGGAAGCCGATCGCGGTGAGCACGAACGGCACGCCGAGGCCGAGGCAGTAGACGACCATCAGCAGCGAGCCGCGCGCCGCGCTCGACTCCTGGAAGGAGAGGGAGCTCACCGAGGAGAGCGTCGGGCCCATGCAGGGCGTCCAGCCGACGCCGAAGAGGGCGCCGAGCAGGGGCGCCCCCAGCAGGCCGCCCGTCGGCCGCTTGTGGAAGCGGAACTCGCGCATGGTGAACCAGGGCAGGAGCCCCATGAAGAAGACGCCCATGGCGATCATGAGCACGCCGAGCACCTTGGACAGGGTGCCCTGGTAGTCGATCAGGTTGGAGCCGAAGTAGCCGAAGAGCGCACCGCCCGAGACGAACACGGCGCTGAAGCCGAGCACGAACAGGGAGGCGCCGGCCACCATCCGCCCCCGTCTGGCCCCGGCCAGGTCGGTGCCCGCGACGCCGGTCACATAGGAGAGGTAACCGGGGACCAGCGGCAGCACACAGGGCGAGAAGAAGGAGACGAGCCCGGCGAGCAGGGCGATCGGCAGCGCGACCAGCAGGGCGCCGTGCAGGACGGTCTCGTTCTGGCCCGTCTCCCCGGCCAGCGTCAGCAGTGCGCTCACGTCACTTCTCCGCGAGGACCGGCTTGAGCATCTTCAGCAGGCCCGTGTCGTCGAGCGCCTCCAGGGCCCGCGCGGCGACCTTGCCGTGCCGGTCGATGACGAGCGTGGAGGGGATGATCTGCGGGTTGAGGGTGCCCTTCTTGAAGCGGAGCATCAGCTTGCCCGTGGGGTCGTACAGGCTCGGGTACGCGACGCCGTGCTCCTTCTCGAAGTTCACGGCCGGGGTGGTGCTGGTGTCCCGGGTGTTGATGCCGACGAACTGGACGCCCTTGTCCTGGTACTCCTTGGAGACCTTGGCGAAGTACTGCGCCTCCTCGCGGCACGGTCCGCACCACGAGCCCCAGACGTTGACGACGACGACCTTGCCCTTGTAGTCGGCGACGTCCAGGGTCTTGCCGTCGATGGTCCTGCCCGACAGGTCCGGGGCCGTGGCGCGCTTGCCGGCGGGCACGGTGTCGATGCCGTTGTTGCCGGTGACGAAGTGGGTGTCGCCACCGCCTCCGGAGGTGCCGCCCTTACCGCACGCGGACAGGGACAGGGCCGCGACGGCGGCCACGGCGCTGAGCAGGACGGCGCGGCTACGGGTACTCATGTGAAAAGTTTCGCATGCCTGTTCCGGGGATCTCGCGCACCCCCCTGCCGGGCGGAAAACCGCATTTCAGGGCGTATTTACACGGGACATTTCAGACACAGGGTCCGAGTCGGCGCCGACTCAGGCGGCGTCGGAGGAGGCGGACCCGCCGCCCCGCAGGAACTCCTTCCAGCCGCCCGCCGGCTGCTGCCCGACCCCGAGCGTGCGCAGCTTGGCGAGCACCTCGGGCTTCTGCACGTCCATCCAGTCCACGAACTGCCGGAAGGAGACCAGCCGCACGTCGGCGCCCTTCTCCTTCTCGCGCGCGATGTGCTTGAAGGCCTCCTCGACGGAGTCCATGTAGATGCCGCCGTTCCACTGCTCGAAGTGGTTGCCGACGAAGAACGGTGCCCGGTTTGTCTCGTATGCCCGCTGGAATCCCTGGATGTACGCCTGCGCGGACTGCTTGCGCCAGCCGGGGTAGTTGTAGGCGGGCGCCTTGGTGGAGTTCAGGGACTGGTTGGCGAGCATGTTGTAGTCCATGGACAGGACCTCGAAGGAACGTCCGGGGAAAGGTATCTGCTGCAACGGCAGGTCCCAGATCCCCAGCTTCTTCTCCGGCCACACCTGACGGCCGCCCGGCGAGGAGGCGTCGTAGCGCCAGCCCAGCTTCCGGGCGGTGGGCAGCAGGTTGTTCTGGCCGAGCAGGCAGGGCGTACGGCCGCCGACCAGCTCCTTGTCGTAGTCGAACGGCAGCGCGGGCAGGTCGGTCCAGCCGGTGTTGGTCCGCCACTCCTTCACGAACGCCTTGGCCTGCCGGATCTCGCTCTCCCACTGCTGCGGGGTCCAGTTGCCGACCGTGCCCGTACCGGCGCAGAAGTGCCCGTTGAAGTGGGTGCCGATCTCGTGCCCCTCCAGCCAGGCCCGGCGCACGTTCGTCAGCGTGGCCTTGATGTGCTCGTCGGTGAGGTAGCCGATGTCGGAGGCGCCGCGCGGGTTGTTCGGCGGCTCGTACAGCCGCTTCTTCGACTCGGGCAGCAGGTACAGCCCCGAGAGGAAGAAGGTCATGGACGCGCCGTGCTCCTTGGCCAGGTCCAGGAAGCGCGGGAAGAGCCCGTTGCCGACCTCGCCGGCGCCGTCCCAGGAGAAGATCACGAACTGCGGCGGGGTCTGTCCCGGCTCCAGCGGCTCGGGCTTGGCCGGCTGGTGCGGCTGCTTGCCGGTGAAGGAGGTGGAGCCGTCGCCGATGGGCCGCGCCGGGTGCGCGGTGCTCCCCTTGCCGTCTCCCTGCCCGGGCTTGGCCTGGCCGGAACCGTTCGGGTGGCCGCCGCCGTCCGACGACGTGAGGCTCCCGCAGCCGGCGAGCGAGGCGGCGGCCGCCGCCCCCGCGCCGAGGCCGAGCATTCCCCGCCGGGAGAAGGTCCGGGAGAAGGTGGGCATGGAAATCCCCGATTCGTCGCTGCCTGCTGGTCACCCAGTCAGAGGGCGGGACGATCGGGGAGGTTCCGCAGATTCTTGTGTTTTTCGTAACAGGGGCCGTAAAAGTGCGCTAAGCGATATCAAACGGACCGTCAGTGACGAGTGACACCGGTCAGGCGCCGAAGGCCTTCCCCTGCGCGGTGCCCTTCCCCTTCTGGGGCTTGGCGCCGGCGCGCAGATGGACCGGGACCAGATCGATGGCGGGCTCGCTGTAGCCCACGGACACGATCTTGTCACCCAGGTATGTGAAAGTCGTCAGGGAGGCGAGCGTGCACTGCCGCTTGCGCGGGTCGTGCCACAGTCGCCGCCGCTCGACGTACGAACGCACGATCCAGATCGGCAGCTGATGGCTGACCAGCACCGCCTCGTGCCCGCGCGCCCGGTCCTTGGCCGCGTTCAACGCGCCCATCATCCGCACGACCTGGTCCACGTACGGCTCGCCCCAGGACGGCCGGAACGGGTTGACGAGGTGCTTCCAGTTGTCCGGATTGCGCAGCGCGCCGTCACCGACGCCGAACGTCTTGCCCTGGAAGACGTTCTCGGCCTCGATCAGCCGCTCGTCGGTGTCGAGATCCAGCCCGTGCGCCTTGGCGATCGGCGCGGCGGTCTCCTGCGCACGCTCCAGCGGGGAGGCGCAGACATAGGTGACGTCCCGCGGGGCGAGGTGCTCGGCGACCCGCTCGGCCATCTGCCGGCCCAGCTCGGACAGGTGGTAGCCGGGCAGCCGCCCGTACAGGACCCCGTCCGGGTTCGCGACCTCGCCGTGCCGCATGACGTGGACGACGGTGACGTCCTTGGTGCTGTCGCTCATTCTGCCGTGGCCTCCGCAGCCGCCCGGGCCGCCGCCGGAAGGGCGTCGGCGATCTTCTGAAGGGCCCGCTCGTCGTGGGCCGTGGACACGAACCAGGACTCGAAGGACGACGGCGGCAGGTAGACGCCGTTCGCCAGCATCGAGTGGAAGAACGCGGTGAAACGGTACGACTGCTGCCGCTTGGCGTCCTCGTAGTCGCGCACCTGCCGGTCCGTGAAGAACACGGAGAACATGTTGGAGGCGGTCTGCACCCGGTGCGCGACGCCCTCCTTCGACAGCGCC
Source organism: Streptomyces corchorusii (assembly GCF_001514055.1). Lineage (NCBI taxonomy): Bacteria > Bacillati > Actinomycetota > Actinomycetes > Kitasatosporales > Streptomycetaceae > Streptomyces > Streptomyces corchorusii. The sequence goes on from NZ_KQ948354.1 coordinate 625,260, forward strand.
TCGCTGACGAGCGTCCGGATCTGCTCGGAGACGGCGTCGACCTTGGCGTAGGCGGCGTCGTCGAGCAGCCGCAGCTGGGCGAGACCGGCGGCGGTGGCGACGGGGTTGCCGGAGAGGGTGCCGGCCTGGTACACGGGCCCGGCGGGCGCGAGGTGCGCCATCACATCGGCACGCCCGCCGAACGCGGCGGCCGGGAAGCCACCGCCCATGACCTTGCCGAAGGTCATCAGGTCGGGCGCGACACCCTCGACGCCGTACCAGCCGGCGCGGCTGGTACGGAAGCCGGTCATCACCTCGTCCGAGATGAAGAGGGCGCCGTTCCTCCGGCAGGAGTCCTTGAGGGCCTGGTTGAAGCCGGGGTCCGGCGGCACGACGCCCATGTTGCCCGGCGAGGCCTCGGTGATCACACAGGCGATCTCCCCGGGGTGCCGGTGGAAGGCCTCCTGCACGGCCTCCAGGTCGTTGTACGGCAGCACGATCGTGTCGCCGGCCTGGGCACCGGTGACACCGGGCGTGTCGGGCAGCGCGAAGGTGGCGACCCCGCTGCCGGCCGCGGCGAGCAGCGAGTCGACGTGCCCGTGGTAGCACCCGGCGAACTTGATCACCTTGGACCGCCGGGTGAACCCGCGGGCCAGCCGGATGGCGGACATGGTCGCCTCGGTGCCGCTGCTGACCAGCCGCACCTGCTCGACGGGAGCCACCCGGGCGACGATCTCCTCGGCGAGCGCGACCTCGCCCTCGCCGGGCGTGCCGAAGGACGTGCCGCGGGCCACGGCCTCCTGGACGGCGGCGATGACCTCGGGGTGCGCGTGCCCGAGGATCATGGGCCCCCAGGAGCACACGAGGTCGACGTACTCGCGCCCGTCGGCGTCGGTCAGGTAGGCCCCCTTGCCCGACACCATGAACCGCGGCGTGCCGCCGACGGCGCGGAAGGCGCGCACCGGGGAGTTGACGCCGCCCGGGGTGACGACGGAGGCACGGTCGAAGAGCGCCTGTGAGACGGGCGCGTCGTAGGGATAGGGCGTTTCGCTCATGGCACTCATGACGTGCGACTACTCCGGCTTCTCGGACTCCGGTTGCGGGGTGACCTCCTCAGGGTAGGCCGAAGCCGCCGCGGAGCCCCGGCCGGACCGGGGTCGGTGTCGTGGCGGGGGGCGGGCGGGGGCGGTCGGGGGTGGGTCGGATGCGGTCGGTGGGGGCGGTCGGGGGCGGGGTCGGACCCGGTCGGTGGGGCGGCGGGGGGGCGGTCGAGGTGGCGGTCCGGCGCGGTCGAGGGCGGGGTGGGGGGCGGTCGAGGTGGCGGCCGAACGCGGGGGGTTGGTCGATCAGACGCGACAGACGGTTGATCACGCGAGGGGGGGTGGTTGATCACGCAAGGCGGGTGGCCGATCACGCCCGGCGGCCGGTTGATCAGGTGCGGCGGGTGGTTGGTTCAGGCCCGGCGGGTGGTTGGTTCAGGCGCGGCGAGTCCCAAGATCACAGCGGGGCCATCCCTCATCTGCGAGACTGAGACCTGATACACAAAGCCCATACGCACGTACTCATCAGGGGCCGGAGATCAGGACCGGGAATCCCCCCGCGTGGACTGTTGTTCCACCGCACGTTTCGGCGGGCGGCCGTGGGGGAGGTCACTGACACGATGATCGGGTTGCGCGGCGGGGGCCACGCGTCCTAGAAAAGCAGTCGGGTGGAGATATGCATCGCGGTGGCGGACTGGGCGAGGGGACTGATGACCTGGGTCCTCGACGCGCCCGGCGGGGAAGGCACCGGCGCGACGCGGAGGAAACGACCGAGACACGTCAGACCGACGCACGACAGGCACAGGGTGTACCGAGTGAGCCCGAGCGGTACGACCAGCAGATCGACCGGGATCTCGACCGCCGGCTCGACCAGCGGGCCGACCGCCTCCGGGCGGGGAGCAGGAATGGTGGTCGGGTGGGGGTGACGTACAAATACTTCGGCGCGCCGGACGGCGCGACCGCGGCTCGCGTCCCCATCTCGATGCGTCCCGAGGAACTCGGCGGCGACGAGCTGGGCATGAACGGCATGTTCACCAAGATCAAGCCGGAGACCATGGCCGCGATGGTGCTGACCGGCATCGAGGGCGTCCCCCTGCACAAGGTGCCACCCCTGGAACTGGTCGTCCTGCACCCCGACTACGCGGTCGTCAAACTCCCCATGACGGTCGTCGACCCCCTCCGCGGCATCGGCGAGGAAGCGGTCGGCGCGGCGGCCTTCATCTGGTCGACGGTCCCCGACCGGGGCGGACCGCGGGACGCGTTCAACGTGTACCAGTTGCTGCACGAGTGGCAGGACTTCAGCCACCGGCTGCATGAGGCGGGGCATCAGCCGTACTGCCTCGTGTGGCCCTGATCGGCTCTGAGCTGGGGTTTCTTGCGGGGTGGGCGGGGTCTTCGGGCCTCGCCCTTTTTGGTGGCGGAGGGGGCCGTCAGGCGGCCAGGGCACATTGAGGGCACATGGGTTGCGATCAGGGCACTGGCGTACGCCCGCGCCCTCTCGGTAGCCGGTGCTCTGCCCGTCCCGGTACTGCGCGTGGGTCGATGGGATGCCGGTGACGCGTTGTGCATTCAACATTGCCCATCGTCAGACGCATGCGCCAGAATCGTCGGGCATTTGACAAAACCTCGTGCCACAGACGATCCCGCAGGCTTCCGCGAACTGCTTGGGTGCCCGCTTGACAGGCGGCGTTGGGGGCGAGTGAGTTCCGTTGCGGGAAGGACACTGCTGTGGAGAGCGCCGCTGGAAGCGCGAAGCCAGGAGCCTTACGCGCTCATGCTGAGGCCGCCGTACCTCTTCTGACCGATGACCGCGTCCCTTACCTCGCCCGGCTCCCGGTGGCGGCCTCGGCGGCGTTGATCAGCGCCGGATCCGAGCTGCGTTATCCGGCTCGTACCGTCCTGCTCATGAAGGGCGAGCCGTCCTCCCACGTCCTGCTCGTCCTGGAAGGTTGGCTGAAGGTGACCGACGGTGCCCCCGGCGGGCACGAAGCGCTGCTGGCTCTGCGCGGGCCAGGGGACATCATTGGTGAAAGCGCCGCACTCGAGGACACGACACGGTCCGCTTCGGTGACCACGCTGGAGCCGGTAAGGGCGGTGGTCATCTCGTCGGACCGCTTCAAGGCGTTCCTTGACGCGCACCCGATCGCGGCGCGTCAGCTCATGGCCGTGCTCACAGACCGGATGCGTGCCGGGGATCGCAAGCGGCTGGAGCTCGCGGCCTGCAGTGTCAAGGAGAGACTGGCGCGCCTGCTGCTGGAGCTGGCTCAGTACCACGGTGCGCCAGTACCGGAGGGCGTTCTCGTCAGGGTGCCACTCACCCAGCAGGAACTCGCCGGGGCCGTGGGGGCGTCCCGTGAGTCGGTTACCCGGCTTCTTGGCGAACTACGGGAGCGCGGCTATGTCACCACACACCGTCAAGCCCTGGTGGTGGTCAGGCCGGAGATGTTGCGGCGGATCGGCGGCTCTGCGTAATCCGTCACATCAACCGTGCGGCAACGATCCTCGCGGCGCACGACGTGCTGGTTGACCCTGGGCATGGAGTGGTCCTGACCGACCAGGTTGGTCGGCCCGGCAGTCGATTGCCCCTCCCGCACTTCGCTTCGGCCTGACGCGCCGGTCGCGCGCTTCTGAGGAGAGACACATGGCGGAACCCAGCAACAAGACGATCCTGCTCATGGACATGGAGGGATCGGGGCGGCGTCGCGACAGCGAACAAGCCGTCATTCACCGCATGTTGTACAGAGTCCTCCATGAGACGCTGTCGACTGCCGCCATCGAGCCGACCGAGTATCGCAGCGAGGACCGCGGCGACGGCGTATTCGTCCTTATCGATCCGGCCGTGCCGAAGCCCGCGCTGCTCAGGGCCTTGCTGACGGCGACACCTGAGCAACTCGTCAGCACCAATCGGCTGGCCGCCGAGGGTGCTCGGATCAGGCTGCGGATCGTCGTCCATACCGGCGAAGTGGCACTGGACGAGTTCGGTGCAGTCGGCGCGGATCTCGTCCATGCTTTCCGGCTCCTGGACGCACCGGCACTACGAGAGGAGCTTGCCGCGACGTCGGAGCCGAGTGTCCTTTGCGTGTCCAACGCCGTGTATCAGGGCGTGGTGCGTCACGCGCATCCGGGTGTACGGCCCGAGCACTTCCATCCACTGACCGTCGACAGCAAAGAAGGTGCCACGCTGACGGGCTGGTACCACGACAGCTCGCGACAGCACACCGACACCGCCGGATCGGAGCGGCCCACCGCGGAGTCGACCGCATCGTCCATCCCCGCCCAGGCGGCCGTACCGGTACCCAGGTCCGAGCACTCAGCCGGCGCGGCTCTGGCTCCGGCGCTGCACACGCGCACGGGCAATTTCTTCTTCGGGACCGCGAGCATCGCCGGGGACGCCATTGCGGGTGACAAGCACGTTGGTACCAGCTCCACCGAGTCGACTCGGCAGCGGGACGTGGAAGGAACCGGAGAGTGAACCAGCACGTGGACGCCTCCTTAGACCTAGAGGACGCCGGCGCCGGACCCGAGGCAGAGAAGGATCCCGGGCGGGCCGCCGACACCGGGGACGTGGTGCCACCGACACCGGATGAAGACCCCGCCCCGGAGGCATGGGAGGCCATCGAGCAGCTCTTTGCTCTCGCCCCGCACCTGCGGTCAGGGCGGGCCAATGTCATGGGGGACACCCAGGTATCCGGCGATGTCGTCGCAGGCGACAAGCGCGTCGATGTACACCTGCACGAAAGACGCCTGCCCCGGTTGCACACTGTCGGCCCTCTGCCGACAGCGGAACTCGACCACTTGGCCGAAACGTTCGCACCGAATCGGCGGTACGACGAGTTGTGCGCGCAACTCAGCGCCCGACGCGTCCTCGTTCTACGCGGACGGCCCGGCACCGGTCGCAGGACCGCGGCCCTGCGCATGCTCATGCAGGTCGGTCCGAAAGCCGGCGAAGTGATTGCGCTGGACCCAGGCACGGAGTCGGCCGATTTCGCCAACCACGTCCAGCCCGGCGGGGCCCATGTGGTGGTGGACCCGATCACCAGCCAGGACAGTCCGTTGCGGGACATCCATCTCAACGCCATCCGCCGACGTCTCGGGGACGACGGTCTCTTTGTCGTCGTCGCAGCGCACGGCACCGTCATGGAGGAAGTGACAACGCACGATTGGCAACCGCTTCCCGCCGCCGACATCACACGGGCTCACTTGGTGCACGCGATCCAGGGCTCAGCGGCAGACGGACCGGCCGGTGATGCCGCGGCGGCCGACAGGGTGCGGCGTTTGCTTGAACTGGAGACGACCGTACGGTATTTGAGCTCCGGCCCGTCACCCGCGGAGGCCGCCGACTTCGCTCGGCTTCTCGTGGAGTACGCAGCGGGACGCTGCGACGATGAGGAGCTTTCCGGGTACGGCCGTAGATCGGCCGAGGAGATCGCCAGCAGGTGGTTCAGTGAAGACCAGCAGTCGGGCGGAGCCCCGCTGCGCGACAAGGCGTTTCTGATCTCGCTCGCCGTATTCGACGGATTGCCATATCCGTTGGTGGCCGAATTCGGAGACCTCCTCTACATGCGGCTTCGCACCGTCGAGGAACCCGATCGCACCGCCGGATATCCCGTCTTCGGTTCATCCCCGGAAGACCGATTGAGGTTGGCCAGGGCCCAGGAACACGACGAAGAGACCGACACCGCATGGGGACGCTTGCCCGAACGGGTCGTCGCTTTCCAGAACGACTCCCTTTGGAGCATCGCCCTGCGCCATGTCTGGACCAGCCATCCAGCTGTCAGAAAGCCCCTGTTGGCCTGGCTCGACACCCTCGTGACGGACCGCCGGACCTTCGTACGGCTCCGAGCCGCGGTGGCCTCGGGAGTACTGGCGGCCGCGGACTTCGGTTACGCCTTCGACAGCTTCCTCAATCAGTGGGGTTCTTCGCCGAGGCCGATGCAGCGGCAGCTCGCCGCATGGGCGCTGTACACCGCCGCCGAACATGGCATGGACACAGCCGTCAGACGCTTACTCTCCGACTGGAGCAGCCGACATCACCTGGCACGGAGGTGGACGGTCGCTCGCTCATACGCTCTGCTGGGCGGGGCCACGGCCCCGAGTGCGCTCCGGGACATCGGGCGGATGGCCGCGACCGAACCGCCACCGGACAGCGCGCTCCAGTCAGCGCTTGAGCAGGCACTGGAGGCGCTGCTTCAGGGGCCCGCAGCCGTCACCGTTCTGGAGCGACTCGTGCAGTGGCACGCAAGCCGTGGTCCCCTGCGCGAACTGGCAGTAGCAGGATTTCTGCGGGGTGCGCGCAGGCGCTACCGGGCCGTGAGCAACGAGGCGACGACCTGGCCGAGCCTTCTGTGGCTGGCGGAACACGACGCCCACGCCCGACGGTACGCCGTCGTGATGTGGCGGGCGTTGCTGGGCAGTCGCTCCAGCCGCGACGCGGCACGTGACGAACTGGTTCGCTGGGTCCGGGTCGCAGAGCGTGCGTCCGCGAAAGCGGCACGGTACCGAGCTTTTACGACCGAGGCGCCATTCGAGCAGACGGACCGGTACGACACGGTGTCGGACGTAGAGGAGGCGCTGGGCAGACTGCTCCCTCTGCTGGTCGAAAACCAGAACGACTGGGACCGGTTGGACTTACTTCTCCGCCGGGTCAAAACCCCGGACGGAGGCCAGAGCCCCACGGCCGCCCGGCTCAGGACCGCCCTCGCCAAAGGCCCCGCGGCACTGCCCCGTCCCCTGTGACGGCAGACCCGTCATCCCCGATTCTGGCCGCCGCCGACACTCAGCCAGCCTCACGCGACTCACCGCCTCGTATGCAATGCCCCGAAAATAGGAGAACTCATGGAACTGGTCAACGACCCTGTGCGCCAGATACGGAGCCTGGGCCGCTTCGAATACGTACGCCACCGGCCACCGACCTACGCGGAACGCGCACTCGTGTTCCTGACGTCCGGAGGACGACCGCAGACGTATCTCCCGCATCAGCAGCCCACCCGCGGAGAGCTGGTGACCAGCAACTTCCGCACACTGTACGAAGTGGACATGGGCATCCAACACATGTCGCTGGAGCACCGGCTGCCTAGCGACGGCGATGCCGCGTTCTTCTCCGCGGAGACCGATCTAACCTGGCGGGTCATCGACCCCGCCAAGGTGGTGGAACGGCAGATCCGCGACGTCCGTGCGCTGCTGGAGCCCCGTTTACTGACCCGGATGCGCCGGGAAAGCCGCCGGTACGCCATCGAGGAGAGCGCCGCTGCCGAGGTCGCAGTGATGGAGGCGCTGGCCACCACGCCTCTGGCGGCCGACGAAGGGCTGGACATCCAATGCGAAGTCAGGCTCAGCCTCGACGAGGAGGCGGTCGTCCAACTGTCCTCACTGCGCTCCCTCGACTACACCAAGCAGCGGACGCGGAGCGAGCACGAACTGACCAGGCTGCGCACCCACAACGAACACGAAGTCATGGAGGAGCGCAGCTCCTTCTACGCCCGGCTGCTGTCTCAGGGCGAGTTCGAGCGCTGGGGCGCGCACCTCGCGCAGAATCCGGCCGACATCCCGCTCGCAATCGAATCCATTCGTGACGACGAGCGCGAGGCCAGCGCCAACCAGATCCGCGTCATCGAGCGGGTCCTCGACTCCGGAGCAGTTGAGGATCACATGCTGGAAGATGCGTCGCGGGCGGCTCTGTCGGCTGTGAAGGAGCGGCTCAACGACGCCGGCCGGGGCCGGACACGCAAACACCCCCTCTACCGGGAACAGCTGGAGCGGGGAACCAGTGATCAGGATGAGCGACCGGACGCATCGGGAGAAGACCGGTGACCACGCCCGCGGACGTTGAACGGGCCCTCGTGCCCGCTCTCGTCGTCGGCATCGCCTGCTACGTGCTGCTCCGCTGGGCTGCGGTACCACTGTTGACGCACCTGGAGACCGGCATGGAGTACGCGATGAATGTCATCGTCGTCGGACTGCTGTTGCCCGAATACTGCTGGACCCGGGCGCAGCGCCGTGTCTCCGGCCAGGCCGCCCCCTTCGCCTACACCTACGGAGACGCGGTGTGCGCTGTCGCAAGCGCCGGACACCGCTGTGTGGGCACCGTGCTGTCGGCGCTGCGCGAGGCAGTAGGCCAGCTCGGTCACCGCGGCGCCCTGTGGGGCGGCCTGCTGGTGGCCGGTGCCCTCCTGTGGTCCGGCTTGCCGTGATGTGAAGGCCGCAGGGGATGTCTCCAACCTGAATCGATGTCAGGAGAATCGAAGATGATGGGTGTCACGAGCACAACGTCCTCCTCTCACGGGCCTGCCCCAAGGCTCAATTCCGATCCCGCAGGTGTGCATGCCGCGGAACGCTTGCTGGCCGAGGTGCGAACCGAAATCGGTCGTGCCGACACCAAGGCATCGGTTCTCATTGGCGCGCTGGGTGTGTGTGCCGGAGTCTTCCTGAGCACGTACTGGAGCAGGATGCCGGCCACAGGCTTCAGTCGAACCCTGGGCACGGCCAGTGCTCTGAGCTGGGTTCTTGCACTGGGCTTTCTACTGTTCGCGACAGCCCCTCGCTACCGGGCGAGCCAGTGGCGGGCCGGCAGTCCCCTGACGTATTTCCTCGACATCCGTCGGGCCGCGGATTCCGGAGTACTCGCTGATGCTCTGCGCACCACCGACGAGGAGCAGATGTCGGGCCTGGTGATCGCGCTCCGCAACACGAGCGACATCGTCGCGGCCAAACACCGGTGGATCAGGACAGGACTGGTCTGCTTCCTCCTCGGAATGGTTGCCCTTGGGGGGAGCGTGCTGGCAGCAGTCTGAGCGGCGAACAAGCCAATCGACGCAGGCCGTTTCACCCACCGCCCCGCTCTCGTCATGTGCCGGAAGAGGCTGTCAGGCGGCCAGTGCGCAACGCTGGCACGTTGGTTGCGGTGTAGGCACGGATGCTCCCTCGCCATCGGAAGTGCTACCTCGGTCTTCAGCGTTGGCCTCGGTGAAGGCGTCATCGATCGCCTTGCGGGTGCGGGTCTCGCTGGACGGCAGCAGGTGCGTGTATGTCCGCAGCGTGGAGCCCGGGTCCGAGTGGCCGAGGTACTCGGAGAGCGCCTTGATGCTCTCCCCCGCGTCCAGGAGGACGGAGGCGTAGGCGTGCCGGAGGGCGTGCATGCCGTCCTCGGGGGCCGCCTGGAGGTAGCGCGCGCCGCGCTCGCGGGGTGGGATCACTCCGGCGGCAGCCAGGGCGCGCTTCCAGTCACCCACGTTGAAGACGCTGCGGTTGTAGGCCCGTCCCTTCGCGTCGACGAAGAGGAGACGGAAGGTCTTCGGATCACCGTCTGGCTTGGCCCAGGGCAGGGTGACGGCAACGGGCGGGAACTCCTTCATGTGGGCCTTGAGGGTGGCAGCAAGCTGAGCCGGCAGGGGCACTGACCGGATCTTGTTGCGCTTGGGCAGGGCGAAGACAGGCTTCGTACCGACCAACCGCACCTGGCGGTTGACGTGGATCCATCCGCCAAACTTCCCCGATACGGCTGACCATTTGACTCTCTCGGGAAGCGTCCTCCCAGCCCCATCCACCACCTCAAAACCTGCTTCGCGGACCATTCGGGCCACGTCGCTCTGGTCCATCAGCCAGTGCTCTGGGTCCCGCGCCAGACCGTCCTCATACATACGGCGACAAACGCACCAGTTGCAGAGTTCAATACTTCGCGACTGGATCTCCTTGTACATAATCGCCCCCGGCCTGCCACAGGTCTGGCACCGGTATTTCCTCGGGGCCCCAGGAGATACAAACGTCCCCTCTGGATCTACCTTGAGTGCACGGTAGATCGCATCGATACACTCAACACAGCATCCTGGCTTGCCTTTGCGATTGGCGCTCTCATTCTTGCCACACCTGGAACAGGGTCGGACTGCCATGGGGCCCCCTTCAGCACGATTGCCTCTACGAGGCTACGGGCGGGCACTGACAACGGGCCGGGGTAGCCGTCCTCACCTCTCAGCGATCCTTTCACCGCGCGCGGTCAGCTCACAGGGGGCATCGCGGACGAATGACCTTGTCGGTGGACTACCGCCCCGGACCTACCCGATCCTCCCGACGCCTACGCACACCAGGCCATCTAACGTGCATTTTTCATGATGCACAGGGCCCATTGAGGCGAGGGCACATCCAGGGCACATGAGCCTGGGAAACGGCGTTGACCCGTGAGAACTACCGAGAGGAGTTTTCCCAGGTCAACCCACATTTCCTTGCGAAACGCCAGGTCAGCGCCCTCCCGCCACCAATCGCTGCACGAGTGGCAGGACTTCAGCCACCGGCTGCATGAGGCGGGGCATCAGCCGTATTGCCTGGTGTGGCCCTGAGCCGAGGCTTCTTGGACAACGGGCGGGGTTTTCGGGCCCCGCCCTCGTCATATCGAGCAGGCGGCCACCGGTCGTCTGCTCGATCTCGTTCACTCGGGAACTTCACCGCCCGGACTCCGCAACCGTCCTGAGAAGTACCACTGGTCGGGTCCGGCCCGTCTACGATCAACCGCCATGGACTGGCTGGAGCGGATCGCGAAGCTGAGGCAGTGGACCAAGGGGGGAACGCGCGCTCCGCACAAGCCGCTGTTGCTCCTGTACGCCCTCGGCCGGTACCAGGAGGATGCCGACGGCGGCCTGCGATACACCGCGGTGGAACAGGACTTGCAGCGCCTGCTGACCGAGTACGGCCCACCCAACAAGACCACACCCGCCTATCCCTTCCACCACCTCGTCAGCGACGGCGTGTGGGAAGTGCGCACCGACCGCGGGCCGGGCAGCCCTGGCAGCGGGGTGCGGGACCTCCGCGAGACGGGCGCCACCGGCCGGCTCGCACCGGAGCTGAGAGCGGCCCTGCGCCGCGAACCGGACTTGCTCGGCAGGATCGCGCGACTGCTGCTGGACCTGCACTTCCCACCCTCCCTGCACGGGGAACTGTGCGAAGCCGTCGGCCTGGACCTGGAGCCGACGGAGGCCGAGCAGCTCTCGGCCGTACGCAGGCAGCGGGACCGGAGGATGCGGGAACTGGTGCTGACCGCCTACGAGTACCGGTGCGCCTTCTGCGGATACGACGGCAGGATCGGCGCGGTACCGGTCGGGCTGGAGGCCGCCCACGTGCGCTGGTGGGCGTTCGGCGGACCCGACGAGACCGAGAACGGGCTGTGCCTGTGCGCACTGCACCACAAGCTCTTCGACAAGGGCGTCCTCGGGGTGGGCGACGATCACCGCATCCTGGTCTCGCAACGCTTCGTCGGTCACAGCCCCGCCGCCCGCGAGCACGTCATAGCCCTCGCGGGCCACCCGCTCATCGGCCCCCAGCCCGGCTCGCGCCCTGTTGCCGCGGCCCACCGCGACTGGCACGCCCGGCAGGTCTTCCACGGCGAACCCCGCCCTGCCACGGCCGCCTGACCCCGGCAGCCGCTTACGAGGACCCGGGCTTCGTACAGCGGGTCCTCACCGCGCCGTGCCGACCACAGGCTCCAGCAACTCCAGTGCCTCCTCCCAGCGGAAGCGTTCCGCCGCGCCGCCGGCCTTCGGCCGGTGCGGTTCGCACGAGCCGAACAGGACACCCATCCCCCGCAGCCGGTCCAGGCTCTGCCGGTAGGCGGGGTGGGCGGCCTGGGCGGAGTTCAGGTAGGGCAGTGCCACGGTCGGGACGCCCATGCCGTACGCCTCGCACAGGATGCCCAGGGCGAGGGTGTCGGAGATCCCGGCGGCCCACTTGTTGATCGTGTTGAAGGTGGCGGGAGCCACGGCGATCGCGTCCGCCGGAGGCAGGGGGCGCGGGTCTCCCGGCGAGCGCCACGCGGAGCGGATCGGATAGCCGGTCTGTGCCTCGATCGCCCTGGTGTCGATGAAGCCGAGCCCCTGCGGTGTGGCGATGACGCCGACGTCCCAGTTCGCCTCCTGGGCGGCCGTGATCAGCTTGCCGACGTCACCGGCGACACCGCTCGCGCACACGACGACGTACAGGAAGGGCTTCTTGTCCGGGGCGGTCGGTTCGGTCACGCTGGGGCTCCCAGTCGGCGGCTGAAGTGGTGCGGTTCCGGCAGGGTACGTCGGCTGTCGCCATGGTTGTACGGGTGGGCGGGCAGGGGCTTTGGCCCCTGCCCGCCCCGAAGGCCGCGAAAGCCCCGAAGACTCAGCCGACGGCGCGGAAGGTCGGCAGGTTTTTGGGGTTGTTCCGTTCGATCCAGCCCTTTCCGTCCGCCGCGATTCCTTCCAGGAGGCGGAAGGTGTGGACGAAACCGGCCGCGCTGAGGTTGATTTCGGAGATTTCCTGGGCGTTCTCGTCCGGCGCGAGTTGATGGGTGTCGGCGTCCGCGACACGGATGTTCCTGGCCGGCCCGTTGGTGAGGATGAGCTCCAGGTCGTAGCCGACCTCGCTGCGCTCCGTGACCTGTACGGAGGACAACGCGTCGAACCGGTAGTTGCTTCGCTGCCCGGTCCCGCGTTTCGCGTCGGTGAAATCGAATTCCGCGCTGACCTCACGAACGCCGTCCTGCGTGACCAGGAAGAGACGGAAGGTGTAGCGCGAGTACCGCCAAGGGCCGCCCTTCACCCGCCCCCGCTTGTAGGGGCGCGCGGGTGTCACCAGGATGGTGTGGGTGATCAGGTCGCGCCAGGTGAGCTGGTAGTGCCGGAGTGCTTCGTCGACGAACAGCGTCTTGTCGCAGGTGAGCCAGGTCTCCATGTCCAGCTCGCTGGGCCGCGTGGCGTCCAGGAACGACTTCCAGTTCTGGTACGCGGCTTGCCGCGCGGCCAGCCGCTCCTGGTACTCCTGGGTTTCCTCGGCCACTCGGCGCTCCTCGCCCCGGGCCTCCAGCCACGAGGACGCGGCCGCGCGTCCGGACCAGACCACGCCGGCCACGGCCAGGACGGCCAGCAGCATGTGCGACGCACCGGCAGCTGAGGCCACCGTGCCGAGCAGGGCCAGAGTCGTGAAGCCGAGGATGACGAGGGCGACCACACACAGCGCCTTCGCCGACGCCGGCGTCTGGTTCTGGTGGCGACGATCGAACAGGGTGCCCCTGCTGTACCGGTCCCGGGTGTCCTCGGCGAGATGGCGGATCAGCCAGTTGACCCGGTCCACGCTGATGCGGCTCTCGCGGTAGAGCACCGCGATCTCGGCGACGAGGCTGTCGCGGATCTGGGCGGTGAGCCCGAACCATTCGTGCGGGGCCAGTCCATGGGGCACACGCACACTGAAGTAGTGGTCGAACGCATGACGGACACGGTTGGTGAACCCGTCCCCGGGCGAGGCGGGATCGCGCGTGTGCGGTACCTGGAACATGCGGTTCCTGGCCCTCAGCTGGTGTTCCTGGTACCACCATCGGCTGCCGAAGTGGGTCGCGGTCGCGCCCGCAGCGAGCGCCACCAGCAACTCGACGGCTGCCGCGGCCGGATCCGCGACCAGGGACAGGACGCAGAGGAACGCGGTGACGACGACGAACAGGCCGACTCGGACCGGGATGGCCGCCTGGGCGGCGGCAGCGGTGCTCGGGCGGGGCGGCAGGGCCCGTGGCCCGATGGGCTCGGGTTCGAAATAGGCCCAGACCCGTTGGACCCGGCCGTTGCCGAAGCGAGCCGCCTCGGCCCGCTCGCGGTTCTCGGCCCACAGGCTGTCCTTCAGCCCTCCGGTGAGCACGAGGTCGAAGTGGTGGAGGATCTCGTCCCGCCGGTGAGGTGACAGGGCTCGCAACCGCTCCACCACACGTCCGGCTTCGCCGTCCGCCGTGCTGAGCGCCGCCAGCAGTTCGAAAGCGACGCGCAGGGCGTCTTTCCACTCTCCCTCGGCGTATTCCTCTACGCGCCAGGAGGCTTCGCGCAGCCACCGGAGTTCTTCGGCGCTGAGGTCGTGGTAGGCGCGTCCGCTGAGCATGGCGAGCACCCCGTGGAAACGGACCTCCGCGCTGTCGTGTCCGTGGGCGATCGCGTCACTGATCATGTCGCGAGCACGGCTGGGAATGCCGTCCTGAAGGAACCGCACACCGACCTTGTACTTCTCCTGAGGCGATGCGTCAGGATGGACGAAGTAGACGTTGGAGTTGTGTACGGTCTCGGCCTGGATTCCGACGGTGGAGTCGTACGCCGCCGAATTGTGCGTGACGTGGCTGCCGTCGATCATGACAAGTCACCCGCCGCGACGACCAGTGGTGCCAGCCTGGCCACCAGTTCGGGAAACTCCGCGATCAGACCGCGTAACCTCTTGAGTGCCATGGTCGCCCTCTTGGACGGCTCGGGAGTGTTGTCCGTCGCTGCCCGGCGGGCGAAGCCCAGCTCGGCCAGTGCCTCTCGGTAGGTGTCGTCGTCGAGGGCGCCCTCGGCGTGGTGGCGCTTCAGGTGCTCACGCAAAGCGTCCAGTTCCGCGACCAGGTCCGCCGGACCGGCCACCTTCGGGGCCGCGTTCACGTGGACGCTGCTGCCCTTGACGGAGCCGGCCATGATGCCGACGGTGCTGTGGTGGGCGGTGTTGCTGACGCGCCCTTCGAGTCCGTCGGCCGTACGGGCCCTGTCTGCCTGGGACATCGCGATCTGCTCCTGTTCCCTCACCAGTTCCACGGCCAGCCGTGTGGCGAACGCCGCCGCGTTCGCCGCGGCCCGTGGTTGCCGGTCACGGTCCTTCGCGCTGTTCTTCGTACCGTCCGCCCGGTCGCTGATTCCCCGGATGATGGCCACCGGCGCCCCGTTGAGGTGACCGGCCTGCGCCACACCGGCCGCCTCCATCTCGATCGCGAGCGCGTCGTTGTAGTGCTGCCGGATCCACCGCGCCTCGGCGGAGATCTTCGAGTTCTGTACGACCTCGCCGGCGGCGATCGCGCCGAAGCGCACCTGCGGGGCGCGCCCCTGACCGGTCGTGTCGTCGGCCCAGTCGTTCACACGAGCCAGATGCGAGCCGAGCTGACTGATGCCGTGCGCCGTCTCCCACACCCGGGGACGGGCCTTGAGCCCGTCGTCCTCGCTGGTCCCGCCGTGGTAGGCGTACACGTGTGTCGCCATCACCACGTCGCCCAGCCTGGCGGTGTCCCACAGCGCACCGGCGACGCCGACGAACAGCACGGCCACCGGCGAGAACTCCTGTATCGCGCGCTCGGCGATCACCGCGGCGGAATGATTCCCCTTGTTCGTCAGGCCGAGCGCGACACGACACGAAGTGCCCCGCACGGTTCCCACCTCGAACAGCGTCCCGCGCTCATGACGGTGCACCTGTGCACCGTCCAGTTTCCGGCGCACGGCCTGGTACTCAAGATTGAGGGCGGTGAGGATCACCACCAGGTCTTTCGACATCTATTCCCCTTCCTCTCTCGTGCCCTTTTCCGTTGTGGACGGCACAGGTCGGATCAGCGGCGGGAACAACACCTTCTTCGGCCCGGCCCGGTACAGCCGCGCGGGCCGTCCTCCCGTGCTCCTGCGTCCGGAGTCGGCGGGAACGATGAATCCCTCCACGGCCTGGACTTTCCGGTAGAAATTACGGGTGTCGAGTTCGGTGCCCCACACCGCCTCGTACACCTGCTGCAACTCGGCTATGGTGAAGAGTTCTCCGCAGAACGCCGTGGCGAGCGCCGAGGATTCGAGCTTGGTCCGCGCGCGTTCGATCCCGTCCGTCACGATCCGGCGGTGGTCGAAGGCCAGTTCCACTTCACCGGACAGGACGGCTTCCGCGGGGACCCACGCGGCATCCATGGCATCGGTTCCCGCGACCGGTTCGGGCAGTCCCGGCGCGATCGCCAGGTGGGCCACGGAAACGACTCGTCCCCTCGGATCACGGCCCACCTCCCCGTAGATGGCCAGCTGTTCGAGGTGCACCCACCCGGCGGTCAGAGCGGTCTCCTCGCTCAGCTCACGGTGGGCGGCGTCCAGGATCTCCTCCCCGGCGTGGTTGAGGAATCCGCCGGGCAGGGCCGGCATGCCCTGGAAAGGGTCTTCGCCCCGCTCCACGAGCAGGACACACAGCCGCCCCTCGCGCAGCGTCAGGATCACGAGATCGACCGTCAGGAGCACAGGTGGGGGTGACCACGCGTCATCTTGCATGCCGCTTACGGTACTTGGGTTCCTGTCACTTTAACAAGAAGGGGGACATGGAGGCCGCTCGTGCGGTAAGGCGGAGGCGCTCGGAGGGGTCACGTCGTCGTGGAGTCACCGCGCACCCGGTACGCGCGTCCGGTGCGGGCTGATCAGGAGCAGGGCGACGTCGTCGCTGCGCGCCGCGGTGTGCTGGGCACCGGTGACGAGGGTGTCGGCCAGGGCGTCCACGGGCTGGTTGCGCGCGTGGGCGAGCCGGCCGGCGAGGGCCCTGATCGCGTCCTCGATGTCGGTGCCGGGGGCCTCGACGAGCCCGTCGGTGTACAGGACGAGCACGGCACCGGGGAGCAGCGGGATCCTCGCCGTCGGGTAGTCGGCGGCGGGGTCGATGCCGAGCAGGAGCCCGGGAGGCAGCTCGACGATCTCGGTGCGGCCGTCCGGATGGCGCAGGATCGGCGGGGGGTGTCCGGCGGTGGCCAGGCAGGCGCTGTGCCGGGCGAGGTCGAGGTCGGCGTAGAGGCAGCTGGTGAACAGGCCGGCGTCGAGATCGGTGAGCAGGCGGTTGGTGCGCGCGAGGACCTCGCCGGGGGGTGCGCCGGCGGAGGCGTGGACGGCGGTGCGGACCTGCCCCATCAGGGTGGCGGCCTGGACGTTGTGCCCCTGGACGTCTCCGATGGTCGCGGCGGCGGCTGCCTCGTCGAGGCGGATGAGGTCGTAGAAGTCCCCGCCGACGTCCATGCCGTAGCTGCTGGGAAGGTAGCGGGCGGCCACGTCCAGGCCGGGCACGCGGGGCAGGGTGCGGGGCAGCAGACCGGCCTGGAGGTCGTGGGCAAGCTGCTGCGTGGCGTCGTGGAGACGGGCGCGGTCCAGCGCCTGGGCGATCAGCCCGGCGGACGAGGTGAGGACGGAGCGCTCCTCGGCGGGGAAGGCGCGCGGCCGGTCGTAGGCGAGGACCAGTGAGCCGACGGGGCGTCCGGAGGTGATCAGCGGCAGGAACGCCCAGGCCGCCATGTCGTCCTGGAGGACGGCGGGAGGGTAGGCCGCCTTGAGGTCGTCGAAGGAGCCGAAGAAGCTCGGGATCCCTGTCGTCAGGACGTGCACCGCCGGGGTGTCGGACGTGAGGGGAGCCGCGTCGAAGCGGCGCATCAGCGGGGCGGAGCAGCCGTGGTGGCCGATGATCCGCAGTCTGCCCTCCTCCGCGGCCATCAGAGCGAGGGCCTGGGCGCCGAAGGCGGGCAGGATCTGGTCGCCGACCCTCTCGACGACGTCCTGGACACCGACCGCCTCGGTGAGCGTGGCGGCCAGGTGCATCAGGTGGTAGAGGGCCGTGGCCCGGCCGGGTTCCGCCGCGGGCGCGGGGTGCAGCAGATGCGGAGGGGGTACGGCGTCGGCCGAGGACGTGGGCACGATGCGCACGCTGATGCCGGACGCGTCCGGGTACAGGTGGAACGACAGCCACTGGTCGGGAGGCCGCCGGGCGGTGAAGGACGTCGGCCGGCGGCTCAGCACGGCGGCCCGGTAACGGTCTTCGGCGACCGGGTTGTCCAGCCACGCGAGCGCCTCCCAGGGCCGGGCGCCCAGCAGGTCGGGAATGCCGGCACCGAGCAGCTCTGCCGCGGCGGTGGTGAGGAAGGTGATCCGGCCGTCCGGGTCGAGGGCGCAGCAGCCGCTCGGAAGGCGCTCGGCGAAGTCGGCCGCGGCCTGGGCTTCGGCCGGTCCGGCGGCACGGTTGCGCGACGGGGAGAGGATCCGCGGCTCGGGCCCGGCCAGGACGCGACCGCTGTCGGCGGCCTGCCGCAGGATCGGGCCCAGGCGGCGGCAGGCGTCGTCGATCACCGCGCGCTCCTGTGCGCTCAGCGTGGCGGGGTGCGCGCTGGACCAGTGCAGCACCAGCCCGCCCCATGTCCGGCCGCCGGTGCTGATCGGCGCGGCGACCAGGGCGAACGGATGCGGCAGGACCAGCGCGAGCTGCGGGTAGCGGCGCGCCAGCTCGTCCTGGCTGCCGATCCACACCAGGCCGCCCTGCCGCACGGCGTCGCTCACCGGGCTCGCGGCCGGCAGCGGAACGCGTACCCAGGGCGTGGCGATCCGCCGGGAGATCCCGCTCAGCACCGCGAGCTGGAGCATCTGCCCGTCGGGGGACAGGACGTAGACCCCGCCGGCGTAGGCACCGGTCCGCCGTGCGCAGTGGCCCAGGACGGAGTCCACGGCGTCCGGTCCGGAGCCGTGGGAGCGAGGGTCGGTGACCGTGCCGGACACGCTTCACCCTCCTGTGCGGGGGCACCGGCGGCGACCAGAGGGCGGCTCCGGCGGCGCGACACCGCGCCGGCCGGACCAGACGGCACTCATATACGGACCATACGTCCGGCGGGCGGTCACGGCAGCGCGCCGTCCCCCCGGGTCGGTCAGCCGCTCCGGCCGGGCGGCGGGCACCGAGGCCGGCGTCACCGCGCCGTGCTGACGACGGGGCGCGTCACCGCGTTCGCGGAGGCGGTGGGCACCGTCGCAGGGGCGTGGTCGGCAACGAGAACGCGGGCCGCCTCGATCGGGTGGCTTCTTGGTTTCGGGGACCGCTTCGCGCGGGTCGAGCCGGCGGTAGCGTGACCGTCGTGACGGCTGAGGGTGAGGCGCTGGTCGGCGGGATGGCGAACGTGGGGGCGGTCTTCCGCCGGGGTGCGTTGGTCGAGCGCCCGGCGCCGCGCAACGCGCGCGCTCTGCACGCCTGTCTGCTCGCGCTGAAGGAGCACGGCTTCGACGGCGCGCCGGTCCCGGTCGGTCTCACCGCGGATGGCCGTGAGCAGCTGACCTTCATCCCCGGCGACGTGGCGCTGCCGCCGTTCCCGGACTGGGCGATGACGAAGGCCGCCCTCGCATCGGTGGGGAGCCTGCTGCGGCGCCTGCACGAGGCCGGCGCGGCCGTCGCGGTCGACAGCCGTGCCGAGTGGCCCCGGGACCTGGCCGACCCGGAGGGGGGAACGATGCTGTGCCACAACGATGTGTGCCCGGAGAACGTCGTCTTCCGCGACGGCCGTGCCGCCGCCCTGATCGATTTCGACCTGGCGGCCCCGGGCCGCCCCCTGTGGGACATCGCCATGGCCGCCCGCTACTGGGTGCCCATGCTGGATCCCGGATCCGCCGCCGCTCTCCACCCGCCCGGGCTGGACGCGCCCGCACGGCTGCGGGTCCTTGCCGACGGCTACGGCCTCCCGGGGCGGGAGCGCGCCGCGTTGCCCGGCGTCATCGAGCAGGCCACGGAGGTGTGCCGGGCCTTCGTCGCCCGCCGCGTGGCCGACGGTGACCCCGTCTACCTCCAGGCGTTGGCCGAGCGGGGTGGATGGGAACGCTGGGACCGCGTGCAGAGCTGGCTGGTGGACCACCGCGAGACGTTCACGGCCGCCCTGCTGAACTGACCGGCCCGTCACCTGCCGACCGTGCCGGCCCTCGTCGACGGGACGGGTGCGTACGGTCGGCACGGCGGCGTGCGCGCCCGATTCCGCCGGCACCCGGTGCTCGGCCCCCGGACCGTCCGGGGCCCGGTGTCCACGGGTAGCGGCCTCGCTGCTCACCTGGCTGCCGACCGTGCCGGCGGCGCCGGGGACCGCGATGGCCAGGCGCCGCCCGACCGGCGCCGATCCCCCGGTCCCCTCGGTCCCCGCCGGTGGGTCAGTGCGCGTCCAGCGCGGGCAGCCCCGGCTCGGCGGGGGCCGTCGTACCGGCCAGGAGGCGCAGGGCCGCGTCGGACGGGGTGCCGGGTGCGGCCGTGTAGGCGATGAGGCGCTGGCCCGCGGTGCCCGGGAGGCACAGGTTCTCGAAGCTCAGCTCCAGCGTGCCGACCGCCGGGTGGCGCAGGGACTTGCTCCCCGAGGCGCAGGTGCGGACCGGGTGCCGGGCCCAGAGGGCGGCGAACTCGTCGCTCCGGATGGACAGGTGGCCGATCAGCTCGGCCAGTGCGCGGTCGTCCGGGTGCCGGCCGGCGACCAGGCGCAGGGAGGCGACCGCGAGGTGGGCCTCCTCCTTCCAGTCGGCGTACAGGGCCCGGTAGCGCTCGTCCAGGAACAGCATGCGGATGAGGTTGGGGCGGGCGGTGGGGGTGTCCGGGGCGTCCCCCGGCAGGTGCGGGGCGAGCAGGGCGTGGCCCAGCCGGTTCCAGGCCAGGACGTCGTTGCGCCGGTCCAGGACGAGCGCCGGTACGTCGGTCATGGCGGCGATCAGCTGACGGGCCGACGGGGTCGCGTGTTCGGCACGGGGTGCGGCCGGGCGGCGCCGGGCGGCGGGGCGGGCCAGGTCCCTGAGGTGGGCGGTCTCGTCCTCGGTGAGGCGCAGGGTGCGGGCGACGGCGTCCAGCACGGAGTCGGAGACGCCGGCCGCGCGGCCCTGTTCGAGGCGGGTGTAGTGGGTGATGCTGACGCCCGCGAGCAGGGCCAGTTCCTCGCGGCGCAGCCCGGCGACCCGGCGGCGGGCCGGCGCGGTCGCGAGGCCGACGTCCTCCGGCCGCAGCGCGGCACGGCGGGACTTGAGGAAGGCTCCCAGCTCGGACGACGCGTCCATGTAGGCCTCCGGGGGATGGGGCGGGTGCCCGCGCGGGTGCGGGGCGTGCGCCTCCGGGTGTACGGCGGTCGTCGTCCATCCTGCCCGGCGGACGGCACGAACGGGACGCCCGAGGGTGGTCACGCGATGACCACCCTCGCGGCGGCCGGTCGCAGGGGGGTGCTGGTCGGGGCGGGCGGCACGGACGAGTCTTCTGCCCGGCGGCTCCACCGGACACCGGCGGCTCCGCCAGCACAGCAACCCCGGCGAACACAGCAACCCCGGCGAACACCCGCACCCCCGCCGAGCCCCGGCCATGTCGCCGCCGTACCGGAATCCCACACCCCGTAAGAACGCCTCCGTCACCAGAGGGGACCGTCTCGTCATGTCCGTCACCGTCACCCACCAGCCGCCCGGCGCCCCCGCCGTCCTCACCCCCCGGCTCCGCCTGGTGCTGGTGCTGCTGCTCGCGGCCCAGTTCATGCTGGCCGTGGACTTCTCCATCCTGAACGTGGCCCTGCCGGTGATCGGCGCCGGTCTCGGCTTCCGGCTCGCCCATCTCCAGTGGATCGGCACGGCGTTCGCCCTCTGCGCGGCCGGGTTCACCCTGCTGTTCGGGCGGGTCGCCGATCTCTTCGGCCGCCGTCGGCTGTTCCTGGCCGGTCTCGCCGTCCTCGGCGCGGCCTCGCTGGCGGGCGGGCTGGCGCGGAGCCCCGAGGTGCTCATCGTGGCCCGGGTGTTCCAGGGGCTGGCCACCGCCGCGGTGACCCCGGCCGGTCTGTCACTGCTGACGACGTCCTTCCCTGAGGGCCCGCTGCGGGAGAAGGCGCTCGGGCTCAACGGGGCGCTGATGTCGGCCGGTTTCACCACCGGGGCGGTCCTCGGCGGTCTGCTGACCGACCTGCTGTCCTGGCGCTGGGCGTTCTTCGTCAACGTGCCGGTGGCCCTCGCCGTGCTCCTGGTCGCGCCCGCCGTCATCGCCGAGTCCCGGCCCGAGGAGCGTCCGAGGCTGGATGTGCCGGGTGCCGTCACGGTGACGCTCGGACTGCTGGCCGTCGTCCTCGGTCTGACGCAGGCGGGTGAGCACGGCTGGGGCGCGCCGGCCGCGCTGCTGCCGCTCGCGGCCGGGGTGGTGCTGCTGGGCGTGTTCGGGGCGGTGGAACGCCGGGTGTCCGCGCCGCTGGTGCCGCCGCACGTGCTGGGCAGGCGGTCGGTGGCGTGGGGGAACGTCGCCGGTCTGATCGCGTTCCTGACCGAGACGTCCCTGGTGTTCCTGCTGACCCTGTACCTCCAGGAGGTGCTCGGTTTCTCGCCGTTGGCCGCCGGGCTGTCGTTCGGCGTGCTGGGCGCGGGGACCGTCGTCGGCGGTGCCCTCGCCCCGCGGCTGATCGGCGGGCTCGGCGCCACCCGGGTGCTGCTGGCCGGCGGCCTCGGCCAGGCCCTGTGCACGGCGGCCCTGCTCGGGCTCGGCACCGGCCGTTCCTCGCTGTGGCTGCTGTCGGCCGCGACCTTCGCGGGCGGTGTGGGCAACATGCTGGTCATCGTCGGTTTCATGGTGACCGCCACCTCGGGTCTCGCCGACCGGGAGCAGGGGCTGGCCACCGGGCTCGCGACGATGACCCAGCAGGTCGGGATCACCATGGGTACGCCGGTGATGAGCGCCGTCGCCACCGCCGCCATGAGCGGTACGGGCGCCCTCGCCGTCCTCGGCGGCCTGAAGACGGCGATCGCGCTGAACGCGGCCCTCGTGCTCCTGGGCACCGTCACGAGCGCGCTGTTCCTGCGGGACAGCGCGCGCTGACACCCGGTCGACCGGCCCAGCCGAACGGTGCGGGCCGCCCGGTCCAGGTGCGGCCGGCCGGGCGGGCGTCGTCGAGGACGGCCAAGCGGCCCGCACCCGCGCCCGCCGCACGGCCGGCCGGCGGGCGTCAGCAGTACGGCGGCTGGTTGGTGAGCGACGCCGCCACCCGCATCCACACCCCGAACTGCCGGTAGAGCGCGGGCAGTTCACCGCTCGCCCGGACGGTCCTGGGGTCCTCGGCCGTCACCCCGGGGATGCCGAGCAGGGTGGCGGCGACCGAGGCCGACTGCCAGCGGACGGTCAGGGTGGCCTCGGCGGCGGAGGGTGCGGGGCGGGGCGGGTCCTGGGACAGCGCCCGGGCGACCGCCTCCTCGATGGCCTCCCGTGCCTCCGCCTGAGGCCGCAGCTCGGCCGCGAACCGGTCGCGTGCGTACTTCACCGGGACGGTGACGACCGACGCGTCCCACTCCGTCATCTCCGCGCACGCCGCGTCGTCACCCGTGAGGGCCACCACGGGCACCCCGAGGGCCGCGGCCGTGGCGTGGGCCAGGCCGATCTCGCCGACCGGGCGGCCGTCCAGCCACATGTCCTCGATCTCGTGGCCCATGAAGCTGTGGCTGAGCACGCCCGGCGCACCGGCCCGGGAGTGGTAGCCGACGCACAGCGCGGCGTCGTACTCCCCGGTCAGCCCTTCCAGCATGCCGAGCTGCTTGGGCCTGCCGCGCACCAGGCGGGCCGCGGGGTGCAGCGCCTCGGGGAGCAGGTTGCGCATCGGTCCGTGGGCGTCGTTGACCAGGATGCCGGTCGACGAGCCCGGTGATGCCTTCCATGTCCACGCTGATGTAGATCCGCACGGCGTCGACCCTAACCGACCCTACGTATTGTAGGTTCCCAAGCGCCGACGGCCACCGGGCTGTGCACACGTCTGTTCAACGGGGGACCCATGCAGGACATCACGGAAGCGGAGCCCGGCACGGAGGTCTGCGTGCGCAGTCTCGCGCCGACGCTGACCGTGCTGGTCGTCAGCCTGGTGATCGCCGCCGTCGGCGTGTACGAGCTGTGCGGCTTCGGGCTGCACAGCCTGGACCGGCGCCCGCACCTGTTCAGCGACGGCCTCGCGACCGGCGGGGTGATCGTCGCCGCGGTGGCCGCCGGGGCGGCGGTGGGCAACCTGGCCTGGCTGCTGACGGCGGCCCGGCGCGGAGGCGGCGACTGAGGGCCGCCGGGGGGAGGCTGTGCGGATTCCCGTCCGGCCGTTACCCTACAGGCTGTAGGGTCTGCGGTGCCCCGTCCCCGTCCCCAAGGGTGACCAGTCGCCATGTCCGCACCACAGACGGCGTCCGAACAACGGACGACCACCGCACGACAGCCGTCCCCGGTCCCGCCGCGGATCCCCGCTCCCCGCCGCGCCGTCCACGTCCTCTCCCCCCGCCTCCTGCGCATCGGCGGCGGCCACCGGCTGCGCACCCGCGCCGCGACGGCCACCGTCTGGTACCTGCGCCTGCTGGCCGTGCTGAACCTGGCGGCGGTCGTGTCCCTCCCCTTCCGCGAAGAGGTGCACGAACACAACGCCGGCGAGTACTTCACCCCGTACCTGGCCACCGCCGGCCTGGTCTCGGCGGCCCTCGCCCTGTTCCTCGCGGTGGTGATGCGCCGTCGCAAACGAGCCGCCTGGCTCTTCAACCTCCTCCTCGCCGGCCCCCTCTTCGGCCTCTACGCCGTCGCCCTCACCCGCGCCCCCTACCGCGAGCACGCCTTCAACTGGGCCTCCACCGCCCTCACCGGCCTGTTCGTCGCCGCCCTGCTGCTCGGGCGCCGCGAGTTCGACGCCATCGGCGACCGCTCCAACCCGCGTCTGGCCCTCGCCACCGGCATCGGCGGCACCCTCGCCGGCGGCGGCCTCGGCACGCTCCTGGTCCACACGACGAACAAGGCCACCGGCGCCGGCCTCAAGGACGAGATCGCCTACACCCTGCTGCGCGGCATCAGCGTCGGCCCGCTCGCCGACCACGTCACCGCCGTCCAGGCCCCCCGCTGGGCGGACGTCATCGTGAACATCCTGATGGCCGTGGTGTTCCTCGCGGTCCTCTACGCCTGCTTCCGCGCCCCGCGCGGCGCCTGCCTGCTCGCGGAGGAGGACGAGCACAGGCTGCGCGGCCTGCTGGAGCGGCACGGCGAGCGCGACTCCCTCGGCTACTTCGCCCTGCGCCGCGACAAGGCCGTCATCTTCTCCCCCAGCGGCAAGGCGGCCATCGCCTATCGTGTCGTCGGCGGGGTCAGCCTCGCCTCCGGCGACCCGCTCGGCGACCCCGAGGCCTGGCCCGGCGCGATCGACGCCTGGCTCGCCGAGGCCCGCCGGCACGCCTGGACCCCGGCCGTGATGGGCGCGAGCGAGGAGGCGGGCACCGTCTACGCCCGGCACGGCCTGGACGCGCTGGAAATCGGCGACGAGGCGATCGTGGACCTCGCCGACTTCACCCTCGAAGGCCGGGCCATGCGCGTGGTCCGCCAGGCCCACAACCGGGTCCGCCGGGCCGGCTGCACGGTCCGCGTCCGCCGCCACGAGGACATCCCGCCCGAGGAGATGGCCGTCCTCGTGGACCGCGCCGACCACTGGCGGGACGGCGCCACCGAACGCGGCTTCTCCATGGCCCTCGGCCGCCTCGGCGACCCGGCCGACGGCCGCTGCGTGATGCTGGAGTGCCGGGACGCCGACGGCGAACCCCGCGCCCTGCTCAGCTTCGTGCCCTGGGGCGAGCGCGGCCTCTCCCTGGACCTGATGCGCCGCGACCGCGCCTGCGAGAACGGCCTGATGGAGTACATGGTCGTCGAACTGCTCCTCCAGGCGAAGGAGCTGGGGATCGACCGGGTCTCGCTGAACTTCGCGATGTTCCGCTCGGTCTTCGAACGCGGCGCCCGCCTCGGCGCGGGCCCGGTGCTGCGCCTGTGGCGCTCGACCCTCGCCTTCTTCTCCCGCTGGTGGCAGATCGAGTCCCTCTACCGGGCCAACGCCAAGTACCGGCCGGTGTGGGAACCCCGCTTCCTGCTCTTCGCCAAGAGCAGCGGCATCCCGAGGATCGGCCTGGCGAGCGCCCGCGCCGAGGGCTTCCTGACCCTGCCGGGCCGCTCATAGCCTCCCGTGCCACAGGGCGGGCGGGCGCACGGAGTGGGCGGCGTCACCGGGGGAGTAGGAGTCCGTGCCGCCGCCCGTCCATCCGGGGTCGTAGGCGCAGGGCGCGGTGGTGCCGCCGATGAAGTACTGCCGGTCCGGGTCCCAGGTGAAGGACATCCGCTCGTCCTCGCCGTCCCGCCGCACAAACAGCGCCCAGTCCTTGCCCTTCCCGCCCTCGCGGTACGACGAGACCTCCCAGCCGTCGTCCTTCAGCCGCTGGTGCAGCCGGCGCAGGCCGGGCACGGCCTGGCTCGCGGGCACGTGGTCCACCGCCCACGAGTGGGACATCCGGTAGGCGCCGTCGACGGTCTTGTCCTCCAGCCCCAGCAGCCCTCCGTCGTAGCAGTAGCCGGCGTCCACCGTGTTCTCCGTGCCGACGCCGACGCGCTCGACCCCCGGCGGCACCGTCCGCGTGAACCCCAGGACGTCGTACGCCTCCTGCGAGTGCCCGAAGACACGGTCGGCCATCTCCTCGGGCGCGACCCGGGGGAGGTCCGTCGCGTCCTGTGCGTTCCAGGTGAGCTGGAAGAACAGGGCGACCACGGCGACGAACAGCAGCCCGGCGCAGCCCAGACAGCCGAGGCCGAGCGCACGGGCCCCGGACCCGGCGGTGCCGATGGTGGCGGTGGTGGCGGTCGGTGCGGTCTCCTCAGGCATACGGCGACGCTACGGCGGCGAGCCCGGCGGGCGGATGGGCGTACCTACCCGCCCCGGGATGGGTACGCGTACTCAACCGCCGGCAGCGGCCCGGAACGGCACCCCGCGCATCCCGTCAGGTACCGCTGCCGCCGCCCGGGACGATCCCGCCGCCCACCGTGAAGCCGATGACCGCTCCTCCGCCCTCCCGACGGAAGGCGAACGGTGCCCCGCCGTGGGCCATGGCGACCTCGCGGACGATGGACAGGCCGAGACCGGAGCCGGGCAGGGAGCGGGCGTCGGCGGCACGGTAGAAGCGGTCGAAGATGCGGACGAGGTCGCCCTCGGCGATCCCCGGCCCCCGGTCCCGCACCTCCACCCGGACCGTCCCCGGCCGCGCCGGCCCCATGACGCCGATCTCGATCGGCGCCTTGCCGTCCCGGTCGAACTTGGCCGCGTTCTCGACCAGGTTGGAGATGGCCCGCTGGAGCATCCCGGGCCGCCCGTCGGTCGTCGTGTCACCGCTCGCGTGCAGCACGATCTCCCGCCCGGTACGGCGCCGGGCCAGCCCCACGACGTCCTCGGCGAGGTCGGCGAGGTCCACCCGCTGGGGCGGCTCGCTGTCGGACTGCCCGGCGGCGAGGTCGACCAGCTCGTTGACCAGGTCGGTAAGTTCCCGGGCCTCCTGGGAGAGGTCGGCGACCAGGTCCTCCCGGGTGGCGGGCGGGAGCTCGTCGATCCGCCGCAGCAGCGAGATGTTCGTACGGAGGGAGGTCAGCGGTGTGCGCAGTTCATGGCCCGCGTCCTGCACCAGCCTGCGCTGGTCCTCCTCCGACTGCGCGAGCCGCCCCAGCATCCGGTCGAAGGCACGGCCCAGACGCCCCACCTCGTCCAGCCCGGCCACCGGCACCTGGATGCCCAGCTGCCGGGTGCGGGCGACGTCCTCGGCGGCCGACGTCAGGACCACCAGGCGCCGGGTGATCCGCCGGGCCAGCCACCAGCCGAACAGCCCGGCCGCCACCACGACCGCCGCCATCAGGATCAGCGTCCGCTGCTGGAGCGCCCGCAGCAGATCCTCGGTGTCGCTGAACTCCTGCGCGACCTGGACGGCCCCCCGCCCGTCGCCGAGCGAGACGGTGGCGATGCGGAACAGGTCGGCGTCCACCCGCACGTCCTTGTGCTCGACCACCTCCCCGGCCGGCCGCGCGAGGGCCATGGCCCGGTCCCGGGAGGTGACCGGCAGCACCGGGCTGCCGTGGTCGATGATCTGCCCCTGCGCGCCTAGCACCTGCACGTCGGTGCGGGCGGGACGGACCAGGTCGTGCCCCGGCCGGGAGGAGGAGAAGTCCTCCGGCCCCAT
The DNA here is from genome assembly GCF_001514055.1 of Streptomyces corchorusii. NCBI lineage: Bacteria > Bacillati > Actinomycetota > Actinomycetes > Kitasatosporales > Streptomycetaceae > Streptomyces > Streptomyces corchorusii. Next base: position 652,786 of record NZ_KQ948354.1, read on the forward strand.
CGTGTGCTGCCGTACCTCGCCCCGGACGTCCTGCACGACCTGCGTGAACACCGACTGCTGGTCCACCCGGACGAGCCGCGCGGCGGAGTTGTACGACATGATGCCGACGAGGATCGTGACCGCGGCGGTGACGGCCGCGAAGGAGACCGCGAAGGTGGTGCGCAGGGAGACCAGCTTCGGCCGGGGCCGGTCCGGCAGCCACCGGCGGCCCACCTAGTCCTCCCGCAGCACGTAACCCACGCCCCGCACGGTGTGGATCAGCTGGGGGGCGGCGGGCTCGTCCAGCTTGCGGCGCAGATAGCCGACGTAGACGGCGAGGTTCTTGGAGCCGGGGCCGAAGTCGTAGCCCCAGATGCGGTCGTAGATCGTGGAGTGGTCCAGCACGATGCCCGCGTTGCGCACCAGCAGTTCCAGCAGCTCGAATTCGGTACGGGTCAGCTCCAGCTCGCGCTCGCCGCGCCAGGCCCGGCGGGCCTGGAGGTCCATGCGCAGACCGGCCGCCTCCACCTGCCGGTCGGAGGACACCGGTGCCTCACGGACCGGGCCCTCCGCGCCCCCGCCGGTCACGGGCACCGGGCTGGTACGGCGCAGCAGCGCGCGCAGCCGGGCGAAGACCTCCTCGACGTCGAACGGCTTGACCACGTAGTCGTCGGCGCCGGCGTCCAGACCCGCGATGCGGTCGGCGGTCTCCACGAGGGCGGTGAGCATGAGGATGGGCGTGCGGTCCCCCTCGGCGCGCAGCACCCGGCACACCTGGAGCCCGTCGATGCCCGGCATCATCACGTCCAGGACCAGCACGTCCGGCGGGTTGCGGTGCGCCTGCGCCAGCGCTTCCACGCCGTCGGCGACCGCCGTCACCTGGTACCCCTCCAGCGTCAGGGCACGCTCCAGGGCATGACGGATGGCACGGTCGTCTTCGGCGAGCAGCACAGTCTGGGGCACATGCCCAGTCTGCCAAGGCCGCCGGCGGTTCGACCGGGCCCGCCGACCCTACGATCACCCTTTTTACCGGCCTCTCACCGTCACGGGGGCAACCGGCGAACCCCCCGGCCGACCAAGTCGCCACCCACCCGGGACGGCGACCTCTCGGTCGGCCGAGCCGGGTGGGTGGGCGAAGTCAGCGCTGGAGCGCCGCGAGCTGTTCGGCGAAGGGCACAACGGCCTCCTCCCCCCGCCGCGGAGCCAACGGCATCAGCGCGGCCAGCTCCGCCGCCGCCCGGTCGATCCGCTCGGCGAGTCCTTCGGCGCCCCAGTCCTCGGAGGCGGCGTAGACCCCGGTGGGGACGACGACGGCGCGCAGGTAGGCGAACAGGGGCCGCAGTGCGTGTTCCAGCACCAGCGAGTGCCGGCCGGTGCCT
>NZ_KQ948355.1:0-111286 GCF_001514055.1 Streptomyces corchorusii
CGTGCGGTCTCGTACAGACGTTTGAGCCTATGAGAAAGGCGCAGCACTTCGTGTATCCATCCACACGACCGATCACGCCAAGACGCAGACAGGGCAGCCGCCTTGCGGCGGCAGCAGCACTGCTGCTGATTGCCGAGGCTGGCATCGCCGTTACGGGTCAGGCTGCTGCGGCACCCGCCCCGAAGCGCACCAACGGGCTGGCTGAGGTTGCCCAACCCTCCAAGGCCGAGATCCTCCAGGCCGACATGGAGTGGGCTGCCCGGCATGCCAAGGGCTCGAAGGCATGGGCGATCCTCAAGGCAAAGAAGACCGGCAAGAAGGTCGTCGCCTACGACGAAACAACGGCCACCTCCTACACGGTTGCCAACCCTGATGGCACCCTCACCACCGACCTCACCTCTGGACCCGAGCGGGTCTGGCGTGGCGGCAAGTGGCGCAAGGTCGACGTCACCCTGACCAGGTCCGGGGACGGAACCGTGAAGGCGAAGGAACACCCCAACGGGCTGCGCCTGGCAGGTAAGGGCGGCACCACGGCGCGGTCGCTGGCCGCGGCACGGGAGGCAACTCCGCGTGACCTTGTCACCCTGGGCAGTGGCGACCAGGCGGTGACACTGCAGTGGAAGGGGGGCCTTCCCACGCCGGAGCTGGACGGCACGACGGCCCGTTACCGTGACGCTGTGCCCGGCGCCGACGTCATCGTCGAAGCCACCAGGACCGGCTTCGAGCAGTTCGTGGAGATCAAGCGTAGGCCCTCCGGCTCGTACTCCTACACGCTGCCGGTCAAAGCCAAGGGATTGAAGGCCAGGGCGAACCAGGATGGGGCGGTGACGTTCACCGACGCCAAGACCGGTAGGCGGCGCGCGACGCTGCCGGCACCGGTCATGTGGGACGCCTCGGTGGACAAGCGCTCCGGTGAGCACACCCGCCGAGCCCGCGTCGCCATGAAGGTCGTGAACAAGGGCACCGGACGCATCGACCTGGTCGTTGCCCCCAGCGCGGACTTTCTGGCCGACCCAACAACCAAGTACCCGGTCACGGTTGACCCGTCAACTTCTGCGCTGGCCTCGACGTTCGACACCTACGTGCAGCGCGGCGAGACGGTCGACTTGTCCACCGACACCGAGCTTGACTTCGGCAACCCGGGCACAACGAACGCCGACGGCACCACCCGCGTGGCACGGTCGTTCATCCATTGGAACACCACGCCCATCCAGGATGCGTTGATCGTCGACACGAACCTGGCGCTGTGGAACTTCCACTCCGGTAACACCGACTGCACCGCACAGTCCTGGACCGTCTGGGACACCACCGCAGCATCCACCTCTTCGCGCTGGACGAGCCAGCCCACTTGGAACCAGGAGTACCACTCCTCCACGCAGACACGCGGCAATCCCAACTGCACCAGCACTCAGCCCGATGGGTGGATCAACGCCGACGTCGACACCCTCGTCCAGAGCTGGGCATCGGCGAAAGCCACCCGCGGCTACATGGGCCTGCGCGCGGCCACTGACGATCCCCTCGCCTGGAAACGCGTCAATTCCGGCAATGCCACCACGAACCAGCCGAAGCTGACCGTGACCTACAACTACCGGCCATCCGACGGCACTGACCGGCAGGCCGGCGCGCCCTTCAAGTCCTACGCTGGTGTATGGGCGGTGAACACCACCACCCCGACACTGCGGGACACATTCACCGACCCTGACGGCGACACCGTCAACGGCACGTTCCAGGTCTACGACGCCGCCACCAACACCCCTATCAGCACCCCAGCCGGCGACGGTCTACTCGTCTCCAGCTTCGGCCCCCAAGGGCAGCCGGTCAGTGTGGTCGTGCCTGCGGGCCAGCTCAAAGACGGCAAGACCTACAAGTTCCGCACCAACGCCTACGACGGAACCCACTACAACCTCTCCTGGTCCCCGTGGACCGAATTCGTCGTCGACACCACCGCGCCAGGAGAGCCGTCTCCGGTGAGTTCCGCCCAGTACCCTGAGGGCGGCTACGGCGGCGGAAGCGGTCAGTCCGGAACGTGGACGGCGACCACGGCCAGCGACGCCAACCGGCTTCGGTACCGAGTGGACGGTGAGGACCCCGACCCGGATGCGGGAGCCACAGGACGTGGCACCTGGCAGACGGTCAACACCACCACATCCTCGGCCGGTACGTCTGGATCGTTCGCGGTGACGCCCACCACCGACGGCGCACACCAGGTCGAGACCCAGGCCGTCGACCGCGCGGACAACGTCGGCGCCACCAACGAATACGGTTTCATCGCCGGAGCCGCGCCGGCCACCCGAAGCCACAAGGTCGACATCACTCTGAACGCTCCGGTGACGACCGCGCTGGATCCAGCCGACTGGAACAACCCTTATCCGGCGTTCGGGTGGGATGGCTGGGACACCGCGACCAGCTCCGGGAACATGACGGTGGACGCGCCCCCGGCCCTGTCCCCGAAGAAGAGGATCACCAAGGCTGGTGGCGTCACGCTCACCATGATCCCTCAGAAGCAGCGCACGCCGGCGGCCGCCGAGGCGCTCAGGCAGTACCGAAAGCAGCACAAGTCCCCGACCGACGCCGCACCCCTCGCTGCCAGCTCATACACCGGCCCAGTGCTGGACCCGTCCTGGTGCGACCCGACAAACATCAACCAGAAGTCGTTCATCCGCCGTACCGAGGCGTGCCTGCTGTTCACCTGGGGAGCGGAAGCCACATCGCCCCAGGGGATCTACCGCCAGTACTGGGACGTCATGTGGCAGGTGAAGCTGGATCCCAAGGGCAACACGATCAAGACGTTCCTGCAGATGTACCCTCTGATGCCCACCGTTCAGGAACAGTGGCCGTCCTCTCCCAAGGCCATGGCGTTCAATGTGGTCACCGGCTGCCGCAACGGCGGCTGCACCAGCGGCACAGGTTTCGACTGGGAGACCGGCCGAACCCCCTCCTGGTCCTCCGGCCTTGATCAGCACCTCGCCCAGGGCACAGCCGACTTCACCTGGGACGGAAGCGTCACCAACGCTGCCGGCCTGAAGGACAAGGACCTGTCCAAGGTGCTCAGCTTGCTGGTCGGAGCTTCCTTCAGCACCGACACACCCGACTTGGTCGTCACCCAGGACAAGGTCTCCTCCGGCCCGTTCAACATCCGCTGCGACAAGGTCTACACCAGCAGCGGCTGCGTCATCCCGTCGTACAGTCCGGGCTACTCGATGAACTCCAAGAAGTTCCCTGCGGCCGCGGCCCACGCCTGGCTGATCCAGAACCGTCTGGCTCCCGAGTTCTTCGGCCAGACACCCGTGACCCCGCTGCAGTACATGCCGAACAAGACGCGGAACGCAGCAGGTGCGAGCGGCGCAGGACGCAGCGAAACCGCGAACCGGTACCGGGTCTGCTATGGCGCGGCGGCGAACAAGATGGTCTACCGCACGGATACGGCGCTCCATCCCGAACTGTCCGGCTCGAACAAGGACTCTCGCTCCTGTGACGAGTACTCCTTCAACGCGACGTACCAGTCGGCCGGCATGCCCACGACCGAGGGCGGAAAGAACCCCCGGCCCGTATCAGATGCGTTGCAGGGCCGGGAGTGCGTCCAGACCTACGAGAAGAAGTTGCCCGACGGAACGTACCGGCTCTACGACGACGAGCGCTACGCCGCACCGACCTGGGACGAGACCTGTGGCCGGTCCTCGATGTCGCTCAACGTCAACTCCCTGTCCATGTCCCGCTTTGGGTCGTTCGCGTCCACTTTCCGGCTGCTCGACAAGGACACGTACTGGGTAGACATCGATGGATTCCAGGACTGTGACGCTACGGCTGACGTGATCAAGTGCGCTCAGCGCCCGTGACGCTCCTCCCCGCTGTGTAGAACCCTCGGCCCTCGAACCCACTCGGGTTCGAGGGCCGAGGTGCCGTGTGGGGCGGCAGGTCAGTGGGGCACGGGCCGCCAGCCGTCTTGTGCATACGTGGGGTCGGGGTCGAACCAGGTGAGGCCGTCGCCGGTGGGCGACACGTAGGGGCACATCCCGAACATGCCGGTGGGGCGTCCTTCGGCCAGCGCAGCGGCCCCGTCTTCCAGCCAATCGGCAAGACCGCCACGCAGCGATTGCAGTTCTTGCGCGTCCCCCCAGGTGCCCAGCGCTCCTGTTGCCGGGTCCAGGTAGGTTCCCTCCATCATCGTGTACTTCGCGCTCGCGGTGACGGGCACGTAGGGCACGGTTCCTTGACCGGACAAGGCCGTGAGTATCCCGCCATGCGCAGTGATCACGTGTTCAAGTGGCAGCCACGCCTGACCATTGGGCATGAAGTCAACCGCGTTCGCCCTTCGGTGCCATGGATCGTCCTCACCTCCTGGTGCGAACGGCTGCTCGCCGAACTCGTCCAGGTCCGCGCCCTGCACCCCGTCATGGATCAGATAGAGCGCTCTCAATTCCGGCGGAAAGACCACCCCTATGGCATGCTCGGCCTGCTCGATCTGCTCGGGCGTAGCCGGCTCACGCAAGAGACTGTGTGACAGCGGCGCGTGCTTGCTCAGCCACTCCTCGATGCGCTGCCACGCCGCCTCCACCCGGGCCTGGTCATTCATGTGCACCCTCCCTCGGTCATCGAAGTAGTCTCCCCGGACCAGCAAGATGCCCCACCACGCCCCCGTGCTGTCGGCGTGCGTAGCCAGCTCTTCGAGCTGCCTGGTGGTCCGGCCCCTGGGGCAATGCATCAGGCAATACCGCTCATCTGCCTCATTTTTTCAGGGACGGGTCGCATGCGACCGCTACGACGGTGTGCGGCGCGGTGTCGGTCGGCGCAGCAGTGGGTGTCCAATCGCACGGCAGCGTGGGCCGCGCGACATCCTGGTTCACCGTCGGCATCGGCTCCGGTGCCGGCCGCATGCTGGCGTTGAGCACTTCTGTCGCGGCGTACCCGGCCACGCCGATCACCACGGCCACGGCGAGGAACGCCTGCATGGCCCGGCTCACCCCAAACCCCCTGTCCCGCAGCGTGATGGGCGCGGTGCCCGACGGACCTTTCCCACTTCCTTCGGCACTCACCATACGAGAACCACGCCGGCCACATGCGCCAGCCCTGTAACTGATCGTTTCAGAATGAGGTTCGCAGGCGGCGGAGGCATATGAGGCTGCCGGCCAGTTCGAGCAGGTCCTGGTGGATGTCGGCGCGTCGCTCGTGGCGTATGCGGAGTCGCTTGATCTGGTGGAGCCAGGCGAAGGCACGCTCGACCACCGCCGGGGCCTGTGACGGGGGTGGCCCCGCAGGCCCCGGATCGGCGGCGGGACCGCGTCCAGCAGCGGCAGAGGTTGGGTGACATCGTGACGGTTGCCCCCGGTGAGCGTGACGGCCAGCGGGGTCTCGTGACGGTCGACGATCAGGTGGTGCTTGGAGCCGGGGCGGGCCCGGTCGACGGGCGAGGGACCTACGTGATCCCCCCTTTCAGTGCCCGAACGTGCGAGCCGTCCACGGCACAGTCGTCCAGGTCCAGCAGGCCGGCGCGGCGCAACTCGCTGTCAGCAGGGAGGGCGGACAGCGTCCTCACCTACTCACGATGGGTGAACTGCCAGCCGATCAGCCACCGGTCGATCCCGACGACCTCCGTGACCGACCGGCGGCCAGGCCTCACCTCGCGCCGCTCACACACCCGCCCGAGCCAGGCGACACCTCCCCCATGAAGTAGAGGGTGCCGGCCGCGACGATGTGCTCCAGCATCGAGTCAGCCGACAAGTCGCCCACCACGTGCGGCCTGCTCTACGCCCCGTCGGGCACCGCGGGCTCGGCCGGGCGGCGGCAGCCGGAGACGGCGCCGTCGAGAGCCGGCCGGCGCGGACTCGCTCATCTGAATGAACATCGGCGGGAAACGGCATGGCGAACCGTTCCGCCAGGACAGGTCGATGCCATGAGACTTCTGCCTGCACGACAGCCCCCCACCGGCAGGAGGGCGCTGCTCGCCGCCGCCGTCCCGGCCGCATCACTGACCGGCCTCACGCCCGTCCACGCCACCACCACCGCCGGCGCCGTGGCCCGCGACCAGATCGCGTGCCCGCGCGGGTTCGTCTGCATCTACCCCGACATCAACTTCAACGGCCAGCCCTACGTCAAAACACCGAACTGGTCGTGGCGGTGCCTTCGACCGGAGAGTTCGCCGGGCGCACCACGGTGCACGTCGACGAACTGGTCGACGCCGCATGGATCGCCACCCCGTCATCAGGCGGCGAGCCGCTGCTCGGCGTCTGGCCCGGCCTGCCCGGACGGCCGCGCATCATCCACTCCGCACGCGACTGGCTGACGAAGCTCCACCTGGTCGCCGGCGGCTTCGGCGTGACCACAGTGCCGTCCCGACTCTCACCAGTGCTGCCGCCGGGGGTAAGCCTGCTGCGCGTCGACGGCGCACCCCCCGAGATCCGCCGTGTGCTCGTGGCACGCCTCGGCGGCCACCCCGCCCCGGCGATCACGGCCGTCACCCGAGCGATCACTACGACCGTCTGAACCACCGCCACCGCCGGCCCGCTCTTCGCGGTACTGACGCCCGGTTCCGCCGCCGTCACAGCTTGGCATCACGTGCATGACGGTCCAACCCGCGGATACGCCAGCGAGCTGGTCCGGGCTCGCAGCCTGGGGGCGAGCTGCTACGGCGAACTCCAGGTGCTCCACGCTGCCCGCGGCTCGCCTGAGCAGTTGCGTGGACAGGTCGAGGAGAATCCGGGCCGCTGCCCTCACAAGGCGAGGCGGCCCGAAAAGGCCGCCCCACTGCTGCCCACCGACGCGCCGCACCCCCGGCAGGGCGAGGCCGCCGCCATCTACCGCGCGCTCGGCGACCGCCGCCGCGAGTGCGCCGCCTGATGGAGATCACGTGGTGTCGAATCAAGGAGAAGCACCCCGGCCAGCTATCGTGCTTCAGCTCATCTCTCGACCCGGTGCGCACCATGCGACGATGTCCGGCACTCTCGCGCGTACCCGGTGCGCCTCACTCGATGTTCCGGACCGCACCTGTGCGCGCCGCCCCTTGACCAGGTTCGGTCCGGCTCGCATTCCCCTTCGATCACTGTCGCTCAGGGCCTCTGGCAGAGGTGCTCGACTGGGCAGTCCGGCAAATTGCGGCGGCACGTGGCGATCAGCGAGACGAGCGTGGAGAGCCAGCTCTCGTCGTCGTGCTCGGCGGTGTTCGTCTAGACCCCGATGCTGAACCCGCCCGGCGCGTTGTGATCTCGCGCGTGCAGTAAAGCGCGATGGCCGACACGCCTACGGCGAGGGGGACCCATTGCGGCTGGACGAAACCGACGTACTGAAACCCAACCCGACTACCTGAGACCAGCTGCGTGGACGATCCCAATACCGCGACGGCGTTAACGCCGACGAGGGCGTAGCCGATTCCGCGCCTCCGGCGTTCCGTCCGGGAAGTGAGCGCCGCGGCCATTGCCAGGAGGCCCGCCAGCGTCAGCGTGGAGATCCCGCCAGGGAGCAGCCAGTAGCCCCAGTCGATGCTGTCGTCCGCCGCGGCGGACGCGACCACCATGGCGTAGGCACAGAAAAGGAGCGCCGGCGGGAGAAACCGGAGCGGCAGGGCCACTCGTGCCTGCCAACCGGGTCTTGCCTCCACGGCGAACCATACGATCAGCCCCACAGTGACGATGGCGACCGCGCCGGCGCCGCTGGCTACGTCGCGACCGTCATAGGCTCCGTCGATATTGGCCGCGGTCACCGTGGCGGCCACCAGCGTGATGAGGAACCAGATCGCGATCGCGATCCAGGACCGCGGCGCAACGGGCTTCCGGGGAGAGGGGCCACCGGGGGACGACGACGGCCAAGCCTCTGCCAGCGGTGCGGTGGCCGCCGGCACAGGCTTGGGCGCGTCCGCGAGCCTCCGCAGGGCCTGGGCGGCGTCGGCGGCACTCGCGTACCGCTTGGTGGGATCCTTGCGTAAAAGCCTGAGCAGGACAGCGTCCCAGGCCTCTGGCACACCCGCGGCCACGGAACTGGGCGCGGGTGGCTGTTGGCTCAGATGCGCCGTCAGATAGCCGACGCTGTCCGGGGCCTGGAACGGCAACCTGCCGGTGACCAGCTCGAAGAGCAGGCAGCCCAGAGCGTACAGATCGCTCCTCGGTTCCGGGTGGCCGCGCGCCTGCTCCGGCGCCATGTACGGGGGCGTGCCCACGATGAATCCGGTCTGGGTCAGCCGGTCGGCAGTCGCGTAGGGATCGGCGGCGCGTGCGACACCGAAGTCGAGGACCTTCACCGTTCCGGAAGGTGTGACGAGGATGTTGGACGGCTTGATGTCCCGGTGCATGATGCCGTGAGCGTGCGCGTCACCCAATGCGTCACATATCTGAGCGCCCCAGCGGGCCGCCTCGGCCAGGTCGACGGAGCCTTCGCGGAGCTTGACGTCGAGCCCTTCGCCCCGCACCAACTCCATGACCAGAAAGGGCACGGTGCCTCTCTGCGTATCGCTCTCGCCGAGATCGTGGACGGACACGATGTACGGATGCTGGAGCCGGGCGGTGATCCGTGCTTCGCGCAGGAAACGGGCGCGGGCGTCATCTCCACGGCTTTCCCCCCCGGCGAGAAGGGAGATCACTTTGACAGCGACCTGCCGGTCCAGCGTCTCGTCCCGCGCCTCCCAGACCTCGCCCATTCCGCCCTCGCCGAGCTGCCGGACCAACCGGTACCGGCCTCCCAGAAGCTGGCCCTCCACCGCGCCCTCCCCGTCGTGGACTCACCTGTGCGCCGTCGCCCCGAGTCCCTCGATCATGGCACTCGGCGCAGAGCGCCACCCGCAACATCTGAGATTCAGAAGGCGCTATCAGGCGATTACTCGTGTTTGGTGCAGCTCGGACGAGGCTCACGCGCCTGGTCAGCCGTGGGCCTTTTCGAGGCCGAGCCCCAGACGCAGGTCACCCACAGCGAGACCCAATGCACCCGTGCCTCCCAAGCCATCGACACCGGATGCTCTGGTCGCCAACTCACACGCTCACTCGCCAAATGAAGCGCTCAGTCACACCGGGGACGAGGCGCTTGTACGGAGGCTTCGCTACAGCTCGATCTCGATCTGCTCGATGTCGGTGAACTCCACGCCCAGGCCGTGGGCGCGGGTGTTGTTGGCGCGGAAGTACATCCGGGCGAGGCCCTCGGCGGCGATCTGCTGGAGCTGCCGTTCGGTGGCGCCCTGCTCTTGGGCGGTGAACAGGCGGTCAGCGAACTCGGGCGGCAGGGCCTGGGTGATGTCGCGGATCCGGGCGTCGTCGGTGGTGCCCGGCGCCGCGGTGAACCCGAACCGGACCCGGGTGGAGACGACCAGGCCGCCGGTGGAAGCCGACTGCTTCTTGGCCTTGGCCCTCACCTGCGGCTGCCACCGCTTCTTGACCTCACGCTCTATGCGGTCACGCAGCTCGCGGCGGGCCGCTTGAGCTTGCCCGCGACGTACCGTTCCACGGTGCGCTGGGAGATCCCGAGCGCCTGAGCAGCGGCCTTGGTGCCCTTGAGCTGCTTGACCAGGTACTTCATCTGCGCCTGGGCGCTCTGTGGGATGGGACGGGCGAACGCTCCTTCCAGCGCGCGGTCCAGGCTGTCCCTAATCGATTCCACCATCGGCGGCTACTCCCCTTCCCCGGCCGTCTGGTCGGTCTTGATGAGGTGCGGCCTGGCGTTGGTAGTGGCTACGTTGAGCACGGGCTTGGTGGCGTCGGCGCCAGGTGGATCAGCGCAGTCGATGGGCGAGGTCACGGGTCGGCCGTGCGATCAGGGCGGTGAACAGGGCAACAGTCATGCCGGCCCGGAGGCCAGCGGCCTTCTTGCAGGACCGCAGAAAACATAACTGTGAGAGTTCTTCTGCGGCCCGGGATGGGTTGCTGCCAGGCTCGGCGCTCGTGATCCGGCATGACTCGAAACATAACTGGCGTTCCGTCAGGGACTGCCGTTCCCCCGAGATGTCTGCCGGACATGGGCGTCGGCCCGACCCACCCGTTGGCTTGATCAGCAGCTTGCCCGCCTTCCGGCGTGACTCATCACAGTTCCGCCACGTGGTGGCTCCACCCAGGCCGACGCCGTCACGGTCGTCCGCCCGGAGGAGAACACTGCTGTTTCCCCGGGCGCGCGATCGAGGCGATGACCAGCGGGCACAGCACGGTCGCCGGGCAGATCGACATCGCCGGCACTTACACACTCGCCTCCACCTCCGCGAACGCCGTCGCCTACGTGCCTCAGGGCACGACGTACACGGCATTCACCGGCGCCTTGCTCAGGGCTCTGCCAGGGCCGGTGGCACTGAGCCTGGACGACCTCTTCGACGAGGTACGACGCGATCTCGCACTACGCGATATGCCGCGACCCCAGCGCCGGGTGGTCAACAACGCCGGCAAGCTCATCCTGGCGCGCCCTCCCGATCCGGATGCGCCCCGCCTTGCCTTTGCCAGCGACCCGCCTCCCACCGCGTGGACGGGTCCAGGCACCTCTGCCTCGCCGAAACCCCGCCGCCCGAAGGTGAAGATCCACATTCCGATCCGGGTGTGGCCGCTGTTTATCGCCGCGGCGGCCGGACTGGGCGGGTGGTACTGGCTGCACACGCAGACACACTGGAGCAAGGGTGACCTCAGAGACGCGGTGCATCAGGTAGCCGCGGATCTGAACAAAGAGTCACGGGTTCACTCCCTCGGTGGAACACGTATCACATCCGGACATCGACGACGGAAGCGCTGGTGACTACGAAGTCACCAGCGACGACAACGCCTTCTGCATGCACGTGACCACATTCGTTGAGAAGGGGGCGGCCCACGGCATCCTTGATGGAGTCACCTTTTACGCCACAGTCACGGACGGCACCTGTCCCACCGCCAATCAGCCGAGTACCGGCAACGGTTCGAGTCCGTCATCAACACCCTCAAAGACCAGGTAGCCGCCGGACTTTTCTCCGGGCCTCGGCCAAACAGTCGCCGGTGCGCACGGCTTCGACGGTGGTGTGCGCCGCCGATATCGCCGCACCCAGACCGGGCGGGCCGCCGACGCGGCCCGTCGGCGGGGGTCTCGCCAGCTCAGGCTGCGGCGCTGGCTGGGCGAGGGCGTGCAGGGGAAGTCTGGCCCAGGACCCGATCGGGCTCGACCTCAAGGGAGATCCGGGCGACGAGACATCAGGCACCGATGAGCTTCTCATGGCTGTACGTAAGCACCATGACCGGAGTTGATGAACCGATCGGCTGTCCACTCCCAGACGCTGCGAGGTGTTCTGGAAGTGGGAAAGAGCGCTCGGCTGGCAGCGGGCGCAAAGTCTCTCCGTTCCATTGATCGTCAAGGCCATAGTCAGAGGAAGCTCACCAAGTGGGTCACTGTGCACACGACTGCGGATGCCATTTCGCTATGGCTGTGAGCGTCACTGCCTGACCGGGTTCCTGCTGTCAGTTTGTTTCGACGTCAGTCAAGGGCTTGCGGTGAGAGCGGATCGTCCCGCGGCCTGCGCTCGATACCGCCCCGGTGTGGTGCCGAACTCCCGTTGGAAGGCGTGTGAGAGCGCGTACGGGCTGCCGTAGCCGACTCGGTCGGCGATGGTGGCCAGGGTGTCCGGGGTGTCGCGGAGCAGGGTGGCGGCGCGGATCACGCGCCACCAGGTGAGGTACGCCATCGGAGGGCGGCCGACCAGGGTGGTGAACCGGCGCGCCAGGGTGGGACGGGAGACGCCCGCCTCCGCCGCCAGACGATCGTTGCTCCACGGCGCGGCCGGGTTCGAATGCAGCGCCCGCAGGGCGGCGGCCGCCACCGGGTCGCCCAGTACGCGGGGCCAGGCTCCGCTGGGGGCCTCGGTCATCCAGGCGCGGATCATGTAGACGAGGAGGAGGTCGAGCAGGCTCGGGAGCGCCACGCAGGAGCCGGGTCGCATCTCATCCAGCTCACCGGCGAGCAGATCGATGGCGGCACGGAGTTCGAGATGGCTGCTTACTCGGCTCGGAAGATGGACGACCTCAGGCAGCTCTGCCATGAGCGGGTGCATACGGCTGCAGTCGAGCCAGTACTTGCCGCAGAGCATCTCTGTCTCGTAGCGATCGGGCTGGGTTCGCGGCTCTGTCTCCACAAGCCATTGCTCGAACGGCACCGCCTTCTTCTTCGCGACCGCCGCATCGACCGGGGAATCGGCGATCACATGGCCTGTGCCATGGGGCAGCAGCACCGCGTCACCCACGCCGAGAGGTATGGGGGCGCTGCCGTCGGTCAGTAGCCAGCAGTGGCCCTTGAGGACGATGTAGAAGCCCGCGCCGTCGTACGGGTCCAGTCGCGCGCACCAGCTCCCGCTCGTCCGCAGCCGGTGGAACCAGGGGTGCCCGAGGTGCACGGCAGAGATCGCATCGCTCACCACATCCATCCGTGCAGGGTATCTGCTGTATGAAGGATGAGACGGATTCGTATTTTCTTGAGCCGGATGCATATTGAGGCGATCGTTCGACCTTCCTTAACGTCGATCACGTGATGAACGAGAACGAGAGTGTGCAGAGCATGGTGCTGGGGGACGTCGAGGTCATCCGGGTTGTCGAGTGGCACGAACCGTTCCTGCCGACCTCCGGCATGTTCCCGGGAGCTGCCGCCGATGTGTGGAAGGACAACGAGGACTGGCTGGCACCGGACCACTGGGAGCCGGACAGCGACTTGGCAGTGCTTGCTCTGCAGAGCTGGGTGCTGCGCAGCGCGGGCCGGACCGTCCTGGTCGACACCGGAGCGGGGAACGGGCGCGAGCGACCGGGCATGGGACCGTTCCACCACTCCCACAGTGATTTCCTCGGCCTCCTGGCGAGGGCCGGTGTCCGCCCGCAGGATGTCGACGTGGTCATCAACACCCACCTCCACGTCGACCACGTCGGCTGGAACACCGTCGACTCGGACGGGCAGTGGGTACCGGCGTTCCCCAACGCCCAATACCTCATTCCGGCCGCCGACGACTTCCACTACGGTCCGGACAACGCGTACGGGAACGGCACGCAGGAGGTGGACCGCCTGATCTACGAAGACAGCATCGCGCCCATCCACCAGGCCGGACAGGCCGTGCTGTGGGACGGCCTCCACCGCATCGACGAACACCTCACCCTGGAGTCCGCACCCGGTCACACTCCCGGCTCATCCGTACTGCGACTCGCATCCGGCAGCGACCGGGCCGTCTTCGTTGGAGATCTGCTGCACAGCCCGGTGCAGATCCTTGAGCCCTGCTGCAACAGCAACGCCTGCCTGGCCCCGGAACAAGCGGTGACCAGTCGCCGTCGGATTCTGGGGAGGGCGGCTGATGAACGGGAGTTGCTCGTTCCCGCGCACTTCGGTGGCGCGGGGGCCCTGGAAGTACGACGGGACAGTGACAGGTTCGCGCTGGGCCCCTGGGCAACAACCAGCCGGAAGAAGAGTCCGTCCGCCTTCGAGTGAGCCGTGACCTCACCCGCTCACCGCCCCGCCGTCCTCCGAAGCCCTCATCCAGCAGGTCCTCGGGGAGAGTGACGGTGCGCTTGATCGGCACCGGGTGCTCGGCAGCGCGCGGGTCGGGTGGCCCGGCCGGCTGCACGTGGCGCACCGCGGCAAGCAGCGGGCCGAAGGCGGCCGGCAGCGGCGCGGGCCGGAGAGTGGGGACCAGTCCCATACCCGGCACTTGAAGAGTTCATCGTCAACCGAACAAAACGCCGCCGCATGTTCGAGGGCCTCCGGCAGCCGGTCGTCTGGACACTGCTCGACGAGTCGGCGCTGCGGCGCCGCATCGGCAGCTCCGAGGTCATGGCCACGCAGTTG
This sequence comes from Streptomyces corchorusii, assembly GCF_001514055.1. Lineage (NCBI taxonomy): Bacteria > Bacillati > Actinomycetota > Actinomycetes > Kitasatosporales > Streptomycetaceae > Streptomyces > Streptomyces corchorusii. The sequence continues at coordinate 13,735 of NZ_KQ948355.1, forward strand.
CACAAGATCGCCGGTATGGCCGAGGCAGGACGCCTGCGACTCCCTGTACTTCCGCACCGCGTCGGAGCGCACGCCCTCCTACAGGGCGACCTCACGCTCATGAGCTGCGAGGACTCCGCCCCGGTGGCCTACGTCGAAGGCTTCAGCACCGGCAACTTGATGGATGATCCTTCGCTGGTGAGGGCCAGTCAGACGGCCTACGCTCTGGCTCTAAGCGACGCGTTGTCGCAGCAGGAGTCACGTGCCCTCGTCAGAGCGGCAGCGGAGGCTCACGCGCATGCCGAGCAATGACCGCACCCTCTCCGACGCATCCACCCTCACCGGCTGGTTCAAGTCCAGCTACAGCGGTGGCACCAACGACGACTGCGTGGAGATCGCCTCCGGCCACACCACCGTCCCCGTCCGCGACAGCAAGAACGCCTCCGGGCCGGCGCTGCTCTTCTCCCCCGGCGGCTGGGCCTCCTTCATCGGTGCCGTGAAGGGCGGGCGCCTCGCCTGACCTGTGTGACGGGCCGCCTCACGCCCCGGCGGCCTGCTGGCGGAACGCCGCCGGGGTGGTTCCCGTGCGTTGGCGGAAGAACTTGGTGAAGTCGCTGGGGTCGGTGAAGCCCAGCCGGGCGGCGATGGCGGTGGCGGGCAGCCCGCTGTGGGCCAGTTCCCGTTTGGCCTCCAGCACCACCCGCTCGTCGATGTACCGCTTCGCCGACATCCCGGTGGCCGCCGTCGTGGCCCGGGTGAGCGTGCGGGGGCTGTAGCCGAGGGCCGCCGCGTAGTCCTCCACCCGGCGCGTGACCGCGAAGTCCCGCTCGACGGCCGCGTGGAAACGCCGGAACGCCTGGTTGGAGGCCGGCGCGTCCGGGGCCGCGCCCCGCGCCTTGGCCAGCCGCAGCAGCAGTACCGCCAGCAGATGCCGTAGCGCCTGCACATGGGACTCCAGCGGCAGCTGAGCCATCGCGTCGTACTCGTACCGCAGGTGGTCGAGCGCCCGGCGCAGACCTTCCGCGTCCGTGCCCGCCGGGCGCACAGGCCCCGGCGCGTACGGCGGGCGCGCGAAGGCCGCCGCGACCGTGGCCGCGTCCGGGAAGCCCGCCGGGAAGGCGACCACCACTCCGTCGGAGGCCGGCAGGTCCCGCCCCCAGCGCTGCACCTGCCCGGGCCGGATCCACAGCCAGGAACCCGCGTCGAGGGTGTGCGTGGTGAAGTCCACGGACACCGTGAGGCTCCCGGAGCGCACCGCGACCAGCTGGTGGAAGGCGGGGCGCAGCGGCGCGTACGGGTCGTTGCCGTGGTTGCGGGCGCGCCGGTCCAGCTCGGCGAGGTTGACCAGTTCGAGGCCCGGCGGGGAGCCGGCGGTGCGGCGGAACTCCAGGTCCCGGATCACCGGCCGAGGTTCCGGCTGTCCGGAAGGCTGTCCGTTTCTTCCCATGGCTAGTCCCGAGCCTACCTCCGACGGCCTCCCGACCGCTCCTAGCGTGGAGACGTCGGTGCAGGTCACAGGTGTGCACGGCGATGTGTACGAGCCGTACGGAAAAGGTGAGGGAGCCCGCGTATGAGACTGGTCGTAGGGATGACCGGGGCCACCGGGGCCGTCCTCGGCGTGCGGCTCCTGGAGAACCTCGCGGAGCTTCCCGAGGTGGAGACCCATCTCGTGCTCAGCCGGTGGGCCCGCACCACGATCGAGCTGGAGACCGGCCGGACGGCCCGCGAGGTCGCCGAGCTGGCGGACGTCGTGCACAACCCCGACGACCAGGGCGCGACGATCTCCTCGGGGTCCTTCAGGACCGACGGCATGGTGATCGTCCCCTGCTCCATGAAGACGCTCGCCGGGATCCGCGCCGGTTACGCGGACGGCCTGGTCGGCCGCGCGGCGGACGTCGTCCTCAAGGAGCGCCGCAGGCTCGTCCTCGTCCCCCGCGAGACGCCGCTGAGCGAGATCCACCTGGAGAACATGCTCGCGCTGGCCCGCATGGGCGTGCAGATGGTGCCGCCGATGCCCGCCTTCTACAACCACCCGGCGTCCGTCGACGACGTCGTGGACCACATCGTCGCCCGCGTCCTCGACCAGTTCGAGCTGCCCGCCCCCGCCGCCAAGCGGTGGGAGGGCATGCGCGCCGCGCGGGACCTCAGGTCCGCCTCCTGACGCCCGCCCCGCGGCGCCCCCTCCCCCGCAACCCCGTGTCCGGACCCGTCGTCCGGACGTCCCCGAAGGAGTCCCATGCCCTACGACGACCTGCGCGGTTTCCTCGGCACGCTGGAGAAGGAAGGCCAGCTGCTGCGCATCAGCGAGGAAGTCCTCCCGGAACCGGACCTCGCCGCGGCCGCCAACGCCACCGGCCGCATCGGCGAGGGCGCGCCCGCCCTCTGGTTCGACAACGTCAAGGGCTTCACCGACGCCCGTATCGCCCTGAACGTGCACGGCTCCTGGGCCAACCACGCGCTCGCCCTCGGCCTGCCGAAGCACACCCCGGTCAAGGAGCAGGTGGAAGAGTTCGCCCGCCGCTGGGACGCCTTCCCCGTCGCCCCCGAGCGCCGCGAGGACGCCCCTTGGCGGGAGAACACCCAGGAGGGCGAGGGCGTCGACCTCTTCTCGATCCTCCCGCTGTTCCGCCTCAACGACGGCGACGGCGGCTTCTACCTGGACAAGGCCGCCGTGGTCTCCCGCGACCCGGAGGACCCCGAGAACTTCGGCAAGCAGAACGTCGGCACCTACCGCCTGGAGGTCATCGGCCGGAACCGGCTGGCCATCCAGCCGGTTCCGGTGCACGACGTCGCCATCCACCTGCGCAAGGCGGAGGAGAAGGGCGAGGACCTGCCGATCGCCATCACCCTCGGCAACGACCCGGTGATGACGATCGTCGCCGGGATGCCGATGGCGTACGACCAGAGCGAGTACGAGATGGCCGGCGCCCTGCGCGGCGCCCCCGCCCCCATCGCCACCGCCCCGCTCACCGGCTTCGACGTGCCCTGGGGCTCCGAGGTCGTCATCGAGGGCGTCATCGAGAGCCGCGAGCGCCAGATCGAGGGTCCCTTCGGCGAGTTCACCGGCCACTACTCGGGCGGTCGCCGGATGCCCCTCATCCGCATCGACCGCGTCTCGTACCGCACGAACCCGGTCTTCGAGTCGCTGTACCTGGGTATGCCCTGGACCGAGGTCGACTACCTCGTCGGGCCCAACACCTGCGTCCCGCTGCTCAAGCAGCTGCGCGCCGAGTTCCCCGAGGTCCAGGCCGTCAACGCGATGTACACGCACGGCCTGCTGGTCATCATCTCCACGAAGAAGCGGTACGGCGGCTTCGCCAAGGCCGTGGCCATGCGCGCCATGACCACCCCGCACGGCCTCGGCTATGTCTCCACCGTCATCGTCGTCGACGAGGACGTGGACCCGTTCAACCTGCCGCAGGTCATGTGGGCGATGTCGGCGAAGGTCAACCCGTCCGGCGACGTCGTGATCGTGCCCAACCTGTCGGTGCTGGAGCTCGCGCCGGCCGCCCAGCCCGCCGGCATCACCAGCAAGATGATCATCGACGCCACCACCCCCGTCAGCCCGGACAACCGCGGCAGCTTCGCCACCCCCGCCAAGGACCTGCCGGAGACCCGCGAGTGGGCCGCCAAGCTCCAGCGGCTCATGGCCGAGGCCCGCGACTGACCGGCCGCAGCCGATCCCGCCGTCACCGCGAAGAAGGAGAACCCGCCATGACCATCTGCCCCCGCTGCGCCTTCGAGACCATCGAGAAGCTGTACTCCTCGCCCGTGCCCGGCGTCTGGGACGTGCTCCAGTGCGGGCGCTGCCTCTACACCTGGCGGACCAGCGAGCCCGCCCGCCGTACGCAGCGCGACGCCTACCCCGAGCAGTTCCGGCTGACTCCCGAGGCCATCGCCAACGCCCCGGAGGTCCCGGCGGTGCCGCCGCTGCGCACCTCCGCCTGAACCGGGCCGGCGGTCATCCGCCGGCGTGCTCCAGGAACAGCTCCGCCGTCTCCTTCAGCACCTCCCGTCCGTCCCGGGCCCACAGGTCCTCGTTGAAGATCTCCACCTCGACGGGGCCGGTGCAGCCCGCCGCCGCCACCCGGCCGCACCACGCGCGCAGGTCGATCGACCCGTCGCCGAGCCGGCCCCGGCCGTTGAGGACGCCGGCGGGCAACGGGGTGGTCCGGTCGGCGAGCTGGAAGGTGTGGATGCGGCCCCCGGCGCCCGCGCGGGCGATCTGCGCGGGCGTCTGGTCGTCCCATCAGACGTGGTACGTGTCGACGGCCACCCCGACCTGGTGCGCGGGGAAGCGTTCGGCCAGGTCCAGGGCCTGCGCGAGGGTGGAGACCGCACAGCGGTCGGCGGCGAACATCGGGTGCAGGGGCTCCACGGCGAGGCGGACGCCGTACTCCTCGGCGTAGGGGGCCAGCTCGGCCAGCGCGTCGGCGACGCGTTCGCGGGCCGCCCCCAGGTCCTTGCCGGTGGGCGGGAGGCCGCCGGAGACCAGCACCAGGGTGTCGGTGCCGAGCGCCGCCGCCTCCCGCACCGCCAGGCGGTTGTCGGCGAGGGCGGCCGCGCGTTCGGCGGGGGCGGCCGCGGTGAGGAAGCCGCCCCGGCACAGGGTGGTCACCTCCAGCCCCGCCGAGCGGACCAGCGCGGCGGTCTCCCGCAGGCCGTACGCCTGGACCGGCTCGCGCCACAGTCCCACCTTGCCGATGCCGGACTCGGCGCAGGCCGAGACCAATTCGGGCAGGGACAGTTGCCGCACCGTCATCTGGTTGATGGAGAAGCGGTCGAGACCGGTCACGAGGTCACCCCGTACAGGGTGAGAAGGGTCTTCATGCGGTCCTCGGCGAGCGCCAGGTCCGAGAACAGGCCCAGGGAGTCGGCCAGTTCGTAGGCGCGGGCGAGGTGCGGGAGGGAACGGGCGGACTGGAGGCCGCCGACCATCGTGAAGTGCGACTGGTGGCCCGCGAGCCAGGCGAGCAGGACCACGCCCGTCTTGTAGAAGCGGGTCGGGTGCTGGAACAGATGGCGGGCCAACTCGACGGTCAGATTGAGGAGTTCGCAGAAGCTGCGCAGCCAGGACGCGAGCGGCTCCACCGTGCCGTCGACCCGCTCGGCGCCGGCGGGCAGCACGTGCTCCACTTCGCGGCCGCGGGTGCGGGGCCGAGCGCCGCCCGGGCCCGCCGGTGAAGGTCGGCGGCGCGCTCGGGCGGGCAGTTCGTGAGCATGAGGTCGACCAGGCGGGCACGCTCTGGGGTCGGTCGGCCGGCCAGCAGCCACACCGTGGCCGCGACCGCCCGGTCCCACCACTCCCCCACCCCCGCCGCGCTGGAGGAGGAAGCGCTGGCGCGACGCCCCTGAAGACGCTGCGCAGCGCCTCCCCCGTGTAGTCGTCAAGGCGATCCGTAGCTCTCAACCACACGCTTCCCGTGGGTAGTTCCTCTACCTCCTTGAAGGCACCGGACTCGCGCAGTCGAGCGACGCCGCCGAGGCGATCGGCGATGCGGGCGGAGCACACGGTCACCCAGGGATATCCGCGAAGCACATCCTGGCTCTCCTGGATCCCCTTCAGCGGGCTCAGCCCCAGCCGATCCTCCAGCATCGTTTCCCCACCGTGACCGCCGTCATCAGTGACACAGCCGAAAGTGATCGGAACCCTCAGCGCAAAACGCCTGAGATGCTCGACTGCGGAATTCACATCCAGTGACGAAATGATCCTATGACCAGAGTGCGCGCCAGACTCTCCAGCCCCATATTCCACCCGCAGCCGGTGCCATTCACCGTCCGCGCTGACAGACTGAACAGAAACCTTGGCCTGACTGGCCCCGTATCGGCGCCCCTGTCACTCAGTTCCAGAATCCAGAATTCACTGTCCGCAGGCTGCTTGGCCCTTTTCGTAAGAAAGTTGCTCCAATTCTCTTCGGACCATGCCTTCCGGACCCGCACCCTACCCTGCAGCGGGTCCTGCTCGGTCAGTGAGGCCCAGGTACCCCCAGGGGACCCCAGAACACCCTCACCCTTCTTCGGAATGCACAATTCGGGACCGTTCCGCAGGCTACGAAGGAGGGGAGAGAAAAGCCCCTCAGCGGCCGTTTCGAACCACTCGACCGCAAGTCCGGAGACACCCGCGTCCGATGCCCGCAGGTCCATCTCGACTCTCACTACTTACTCCTTACCGCTGAAACCACCTGACAGGCCGTCCCGTCACCGGGACACCTGCCAGGCAATGCACGAAGTCACATAGCCTCACGGTCGCCCGGTCGTGGGCCGCCGCACACGCGCACTTCCTGCCTTCCCCACGTGAACGCGGTGGGGGAAGGCAGCTACCCGATCGAGTGTGGGCCAAGAACAGGCGTACGGAGACCCGCAGGCCACTGGAGAACGCCGAGCGACGCGCCGCCGGCGAACCCGTGCCCGGAGGTGCCGACGAGCTGAGCCGGCTGGCGGCATTGGAGGCCATCGACCCGGGATGGGTGCATCCTGAGGTGGGACGTGGCCTGGCAGCGCCGCTTCACCCTCGCCCGCGCCGGGGGCACCCTCCCCGAGGCGGCCGGTGAACTCGTCGTCCAGGGCGAGCATCTCGGGGCATGGGTCGCCGCGCAGCGGCAGGGGTGGGACAAGCTCTCCCCCGCGCAACAGTGGCTCCTCGGCAGCGCGCTCGGTCTGGAGCCCGCCAGCCCGCGGAACGCCCGGCCAAGCTCACCGCCAACGGCAAGTGGGCACTCAACCTCCGCGCGGCCCGGCAGCTCCACGCCCGCGAAGGACACCTACGCCCCGCCCGCAAACACATCGAACGCCTGGACGTCGACGGCGAGGCGGTCGACATCAAGCTGGGCACCTTCCTGGACAACACCCGCCGCCGCGCCGACAAACTCACCCCCGAACGACGCGCCGACCTGGACCAGCTCGGCATGCGCTGGTAACCCGACCGGACACCGAGGCGGCGGGCAGCCAACGCCCCACCACCCTCGCACCCTACGCAGCCGTGATCACAACCACTGACCACCCGGGGACCACATGACCGAGGCCCTGACCCTTGCCGACGAGATGCCCGACGCGTGGGTGCGCGCCCTGGTCGCCGCGATCGGGCGCCGGGGATGGACGGTGGCGGACGCTCACGAGTCGGCCGTCAAGATCGAGCCTCCTGGCCATCGGCTGGAGCGAGCGCTATGGCGCCGACTTGCGCGTCAGCACCCACGGCGGAGCCGCAGTCCCCGACCCCGAGGCCGCTGGCGAACTGCCCCGACGTAGACACCATCGCAGCGACCGTCGACCGGGCGGTGCTGAGGGGATGTGCGAATGCCCGGCTCGTACGGCACGCCGTCCCGGACACCGCCCCATCGGCGTCCTGCTTCTGCCAGAGCGCCCAACCCTGCGGCGGGCTCATCCGCGGCCCGGACTGCCCAGACCACGGCGACCAGCGCACGCCCCGTATGTGGCGGCACCGGGAAGGCCCCGCCTGCCCCCCGACGCGCCGGTAACCCGAGCACGAGCGGCGGTCGATACGGGATCGCGCCCCCGCCCGGTTCCGCCCCCTATCGAGGGGCGCGCGGCTGCTGTGGACGCCATCCGTCTCCCGAACCGACACGGCATCCGAACTTCCCCATTCCATATAGGCGCCGCGGCTTCGGTGCGGCTCTGCCCAACCGCCAGCTGGGAAGTCGGCACCCACATCCCCACGGTCCGGACGGCACCGGGCGGGCCGGGCTCGGTACTGAACACGGCGGCGGTCAGGAGCAACGGCAACATCCTGCTGAACCGGGCATGGTCGTCGGCCGTGAACTGCCGGCGCGCCGTGGTGACACCATCGGCGGGCAATCGTGGTTCCGGGGCCGCCGGCATCGCCGTTCAATCATGAGCGTCCCGGCCCGCGAGGGCGACTCCCGCCGCGAGCATGCTGCGTCGCCCCACACTCGTCTGCTCGCCTTCTCCCTCGGCGCCGGACCAGTGGCGCCTCAGCGCTGCGGCCGACCAGTTCCTGCAGGCCGGGCGAACGACTCCAGCCTCACGCGCACCCAGTCCTCGGCCGCCGAGCAGCTCTCTAACCTCGCGCAGTACTTCATGGGGAAAGACGCGGCGGGGTACCGGGACTATCGTCCCGCGAAGGGTCGCTGCCCGGCGGATCCACCAGTGGGCTGGCCGCCGGTCCAGGCTTCCGACGCCGGGACAGCCACCATCGACGACGCCACGCTGTTCACAGCACGCCTTGCTTCCGGCGTCCTCCCCTCCTTCGAGGTCGTCCGCTATGCCACTGGCCGCACGAAGCCCTGTGCGTCGAACTCAACGGCGAGCGCGGCTGCCTCGCCTTCGGTCTGGAACGGCTCAACGGGCTGTCGTACCGCGACGGTACCGAGCCCGGCACACACGCCGGTTTCCGCCGCATCCTCGTCACCGAACCCGACCACTCTGGCCTCGCAGCCTGTGTCCGCCGGATCGCGGTCTGGGCTACGAGCGAGCACGCTTTCGTCCGCCAGGCTCACGGCCTCGTTCACACATTCGCCGCGGGCCGCGCATCCGAACCCTCCTTTGCCGCGGCCTGCGCCTGCTTTCCTCCTCCACGCCAGTCCTGTGGCCGGCGCACGGACGACAGAGGCACTGCGGGAGTCGGGACAGCAGCCGCCGACGGCTGGCTGTGCTGTTGGCGGCATGGTCGGGCGCACATCAAACCCTGATCGGTCACCGGTGGTGGCTTCGATCCTGGCAGTTCGCGTGCGGCGAGGTTGAGCTCCTTCAACGCGGCCTGTTGCGAGGGGAGGTATTAACGGGTGCGGGTGGCCTGTGACGTGCGAGTGCGACCCGCGGCGTACGCGCATTACCTGTGGCGTAATCGACCGTCCACAGCTCGCCGGGCAGGGTGGTCCCTAGCAGACCATTCCCACGGGACCCCGACGCCGATGGAGGCCGATTCGCCATGTCCGCTCCTCAGCTCGCCGCCCTGGCCCGCACCTCCGAGCCGCAGACCATGCTGCGCCGCTTTCTCGCCCTTGACGCCGTCATCACCACCGGCAACGGACTCGCCTACCTCGCCGCCTCCGGGCCGCTTGGCCGATTCCTCGGCGTGGACCAGGGGCTGCTGCTGGGACTGGGCGCCTTCCTCGCGCTTTACGGCGCGGGCGTCGGAATCCTCGCCGCGCGCAAGAACCCGCCGGTGCTGCCGGTTCGTGCCGTCATCGAGGCGAACGTGGCCTGGGCCGCGGTCAGCCTGATCGCGCTCGCAGCGTGGCTGTCGCCGACTGCGGCGGGCGCGGTTTGGATCCCTCTGCAGGCCGTCACGGTCGGCGGCTTCGCGGCCCTGCAGTACGCGGCGCTGCGCGCGACGCGGGCCTGACTCAGAGCTCCGGAAAGCATGGCCGGGTGGGCGGCGCCCTCACCATCGGCGTCCTGCTCCTGCCAGACTGCCCAGTCCTGCGGCGGACTCGTCCCCGACGCGAACAGCCCCGAACGCGGTGCCCGCCACGCGCACCAGACTGCCCTGCCACGGGGCCCGGGCACGCGTGCCGGGCGTTGTGGGCGGGGAACGTGCGTGCTTTGGCCGTCCTGTGCCAGCCGACGCGCGGACTTGCCGAGCCGGGTACGGGTGAACGTGGCGGATGCCGACTCCCTCAGCGGGTTACCGGACAGGTAGCCCTGCTGTGGCACGCCAGCAGTCCGGATCGTGAGGATCTGCCGGCCAGCCGGTCAGACGTGCAGCGCCGGCACCGAAGGCGCCGGGCAGTGAGGTCTGTTCGCCGGCCATGATCCTGCGGGCGTCGACATCGTGCGCGGTGTCATCGGTCTCGTACCAGCAGGCCACGCTCACAGCGGTGTCCACCGCGTGCCGTCCGTGTCAGTCCACGCCACCTGAAGCAGGAAGTCCAGTTTCTTTCAAGGTGTCGGGCGTTGCCGGCCGTGCCGGTGGGGGTGGGGCGCGGATGCGTACAGGGGTGGGGTGGGGGCAGGAGGGCGGCGCGTTCGGCGGCGGTGCGGGCCCGTATCTGTTCCAGGCGGCGTTGGACGCGGGCGTGGGTGTACTGGTCGATCACGTCGGTGAGGAGGTCCCAGTTTCGCTGTTGAGGCCTGCCGGGCGCGGGCCGGGGACGTCGGGGCCGACGCGGTGGTGGCGGCGCCGGTAGCCGCCGGTGGCGATGAGCAGCTTGGTGTAGGGGTGCTGTTCGTTCTCGGTGTCGTCGCCGGGGGCGGTGATCTCCTCCATCCACGCTTCCGGCAGGGTTCGCCGGTGAGGATGGCGGCCAGGGCGCCGTAGGTGAGCGGGGCGACGCCGAAGGGGGCGCGCAGGGCCGGGTGGTCGGGCAGGGGTCCGCCGGGCGGCGGCGCGGTCGAGGTGACCCAGGGCCGCCTCGATCATGGCGGAGGCGGGTGCGTCGGGTGGCGGCCTCCGGTCAGGGTGCGCACCCGGGCATCCAGGTCGTCAGGCTGCCGCATCGCCCGGATCGTCCGGGCGCGGGCCCAGTGGGGGCGCTGCGGTGATGGCGTGGCCGGTGCGCCACAGTTCCACCAGAGCGGCTGTGGTGGCCCACGCGTGGCGGCGCCGGGGGGGAACTGGTGGGCGGCTGTTTCCCGAGCGGGCGGGCCCCTGGGGGCGGGAGGTTGGCCAGGATGTGGCCGCGGTCGGCGAGCGGGCCCGGATGCGGTGGCGTTCGGGGAGGTGCGCGCGCCAGTCGGGCACGTAGCCGCGCACCGCCTCACCCTCGGTGAAGGTGGCCGCGCACAGGTCGCACAGTTCCGGCCGGGTCTGCGCCGTCTTGTTGTTCTTCTTCCACCAGGCCATCGAGAGCCGCCCTCGTGGCGTACTTCCCCAGGTACTGCCCTGAGCCGCGACTACGCGCCGAGCGCGCCCGGGGGTTTCCTCCGTCCCGCGGCAACAACGAGAGGCTCGCCGTCGATGGACCGGGACCAGGCTCAGTCGGCCGAGCGCCGCACCCACCGCCGGTTGCCGCGCCGGAACGGGCCCGCGCGGTGTGCCCGCGGTGTACCTCAGTGTTTCGTCACCGTCCGGAACGCGGTCGGTGTCATCCCGGTGTGCCACCGGAAGAAGGCGCTGAAGACGGTCGGGTACACAAACCCGATGCGTCCGCTGATGGCGGCCGGTGACAGCGAGGTGTGGATGAGAAGCCGTTTCGCCTCCAGCAGCACCCGGTCGTCGATGTACCGCTTGGCGCCGCAGCCCAGCGCCGCCAGGGTCACACGGGTCAGGGTCCGTGAGCTGTAGCCGAGTCGCGCGGCGTAGTCCTCCACCCGGTGGGTGCGGGCGAAACCTTCCTCGACGGCCTGACGGAACCGGTGGAACGGCTCGCGGTCGCCCGAGCGCGTCCGCTGCCGTGGGTCGGCCAGGTGCACCAGCCGGATGAGGATCACGGACAGCAGGCCGCGCAGCGTCTCGACGTACGCCACCAGCGCCAGGTCGGCAAGGCAGGCGTGCATCTTCAACACCGTGCGGACCGTCACCGATCTGCTCATGGCCGGCACCCTGGACCGCCACCAAAACGTCGAGGTCATCGTGCCGCACTGCGGCGGGGCCCTGCCGGTCCTGGCGGACCGCATCAACGGCTTCATGAAGACTTCATACCGGCGGGCACCGGGGCGCCCGACGCCATCGAGCAGCTCGGCCGCCTCTACTACGACCTCGCCGGCCCCGCCCTGCCCCGTCAGATCCCTGCCCTACTCGGCCTCGTCGGCACCGACCGGCTCCTGTACGGCAGCGACCACTGCTGGACTCCGGCCGCCGGGGTGGAGGCCCACGTCGCGGCCCTCGACGCCGCCCCGGCACCCGAGGGCTCCGCGAGCTGGCGCGCCCTCACCACCGCCAACGCCCGCCGCTGCCTGTCCCGCACGGCCCACTGAGGCGAGGGAGCCGCCATTGTGACCGACGCCGCACCCGTGTCCTTCCCCCTCCGCCTGCTGACCCGCCCGATCCGGCCACGCTGCCCCTGCACCCGGCGCACCCCGCCGACGGTGTGAGGCTGCTGCGCGGCGCCGTCTACGCCGTCCCCGACGGCAGCCGTCCGCTGACCGTCGACCTGTGGCTGCCCGAGGAGGCCGCCCCACCCGTGCCTGTCGTCGTCTTCGTTCACGGCGGTGCCTGGCGCACCGGCCTGCGCGACGACCTCGGCCCTCGTTTCCGCTCCTGGCAGCCGGGCTCCTTCGCCCGCCTCGCCCGGGCGGGCTTCGCCGTCGCCTGCCCCGACTACCGCCTCAGCGGCGAGGTGCAGTACCCGGCCCAGACCGACGACCTCACCGCCACACTGGCCTGGCTCCACACCCGCGCCGACGACCTCGGCCCGGACACCCCACGGACCGTGCTGTGGGGCGAATCGGCCGGCGGCCACCTCGCCGCCCTGACCGTGCTGACGCACCCGTCCGGACCAGTACGGCGACCGTCACCGGTTGCGTCACCTGGTACGCCGCCACCGACCTGCCCAAACTCGCCAAGGATCGCCCCAAGGGCGCGTACGACCCGAAAGACCGGGACTCCTTCGAGGCCCTGCTGCTCGGCGGTGCCCCGGCGGACCGGGCCGAGGCGGCGCGGGACGCCAGCCCGGTCACCCATGTGGGCCCGAAGGCGCCGCCCGTCCTCCTCCTGCACGGCGTCGCCGACACCCTGATCCCGGCCCGTCAGTCCGTGCGCCTCGCCCAGGCCCTGCGCGCTGCCGGGCACCACCCCGACCTGCGCCTCCTGGCCGGCGGCGACCATCTCTGGGTGAGCCTGTGCGAGCAGGACGTCGAAGACTGCTACGTCCGCACCGTGGACTTCGCCCGCCGCTGCACGCATGACGCCGAGGAGGCCTGTAGCACTCCGAGCAGGCCTGTCCCGCCCGGAGCTGCCCGACGGCGTGTCCGGGGGACGCGTGCGAGGGACGGTCCGCGGTCGGCACCGACGGCCTCGGCCGACGCCGGACCGTAGTGGACGTGTTTTCGTGCCGTGCCCGCGTCCAGCGACTCCCGTGTGGCCGACTCCAGTCGGTCCGCCGGGCGCTCGTGCTCGCCGGGCCGATGCGGGCCGCCTCCGGTCCGTCCGTCAGGCGTCCGGTGCGGGAGCAGCCGCGGGGTCCGCGACGGGCCGGTGGTCAGCGAGCTGGTGACCCAACGCGCACACGTACGCGCCCGGCCCCTGCCTGCTGGATCTGGAGGTCAGCAACGGCGCCGTGGAGATCAGCGTCCGGGACAGCGATCCGGCTCTGCCGGTGCCCCGGGGAGCCGATGCGCACCGGGTCGGCAAGCACAACTTGGAGATCGTGATGGCCGTGTGCCGCAGCTTCGGGATCCGCCGCGAGCCGGTGGGCAAGCGCGTCGAAGCCGCCAGTGCTGGCCGACGATCCCAGGCTTCCCTCTTCACCTCAGCCGTCCCTCCCCACTCCAGCCAGGGCATGGGCGATAGCGGTCGCAACGGGGATGTCAGCCATCCGACCACGACCAGTCCGCGTGTTCACCCGCGCGAACACGAGGGGTGTCCCTCCGGGTCGCGCAACAGTAGGCGCAACCCCTTTGGCGCAACCTCCAGCGCAACAGGCAGGCGCAGCCCTTGTCGCGACCTCGTGCTCCCGGCCGCCCGAGGCACCCGGTAAGGCGGCATGGACGGCTCCCCGGGCGCGGGCCGGCTGGCGCAGCTCGGAGCGTGCCGCCGGCACCGAGGGGATCGTCTGCCAGTAGGGGTGCCGCCACAGCCGTACGGACAGGAGCAGCAGGCGGCGGCGCAGGGCGGCGGTGTCGCAGGGGGCGGGGTGCGGCGAGCGCTTGGTAGGTGGCGTTCCAGGCGGCTTGCGTCCGCACCAGGTCGTCGGGGAAGTCGGCCACGCCCACACCGGCATTAGATCGCCTGTTCGGTGAATTCTCTGTCATCTCGGACCGTCGCTGCCCTCCGACCAGCCGCCGGGGTCGAGGCCGCGCGCCCTGCGAGTGCAGGCGTGGTCCGCCTCCTGGTGGCGCGGCGGCTGACCGGATCGCCGACGCGCCCAGCATGCCGAACGTGATCGGCGAGAGGGCGAAGGTGACGGCCTTCGTGATCCGGTGGTGCGTCGACCGCGGCCCGCTGGCCGACGTGAGCGCGAACCCGGACGGGAGGCTGCACCACCCCGGACAGGTCGCGGAGATCTGCGCGCGAAAGGACGGGGCGGACCTGGTCGCCGCGGGCACCCCGCTCGGACCAGAGCAAGCCGCCACCCGCCTCGGTGTGCGCCGTGCCGACTTCGACCACTCGATTGAAGTCCGCTTCGGCACCTCGCGGGGCCGGGGCCGTCGACTGAGCGGCGTCGGCCCCGGCGACGCCGTATCCGGGCCCGGACACGCGCCTGCGGGTGGGCTGCTCCCGTTGGAGGTGCCCGGTTCCCGGGAGGAAGGTGGGTGGGAGGCAGGGTCGCGTCCCCGCCTACCGCCGGCCGAGGGACCGACTCCCGCGGGACCTCCCGCGGCCACGGCCCGCGGATCGAGGAGGCTGATGAGATGACAGGTACGGTCGACGCTATCGTCGTCGGTTCCGGTGTGAACGGCCTGGTCGCTGCCGCCGAGCTGGCCAAGGGCGGCTGGTCTGTGGTGCTCGTCGAAGGGAGCCGCCGGCTGGGCGGCTTCATCGCCACCGAGGAGCGGACCTTGCCCGGCTACCTGCACGACACCTACTCCTCGTGGCACCCGCTGTTCGTGTCCGGCCGGGCCTATGCCGCGCTCGGCAAGGACCTGCACCGCCACGGTCTGGAGTACCGCAACACCGACGGCCTCGTGACGGGCACCGTCACCGACGACGGCCGCGTGGTCCTCGCCCACCGTGACCCCGCGATCACGGCGGAGGCGTTCGGCCACGCAGAGGACCGGGCCGCCTACCTCGCCATGCTCCAGCGGTTCCTCGACAACATCGACGCCGTGGGCGGCATGCTGGGCGACGAGCTGCGCTCGCCGCGCGTGCTCCGCCACATCGTGAGGCTGCTGCGCCGCGAGCGCTTCAGCGGTACCGAGGCATGGCTGCGGGCGACCGTCACCAGCGGCCGCTCGTATTGCCGCAGCGCGTTCCGCGGCGACGAGCCGGATGCGCTGTGGGCGCCGTGGCTGCTGCACGCCGGCCTGTCCCCGGACCACGCCTCGGGCGGCCTGATGCTGCCCGCCATCGCCGCCGCGCTGCACGGTTTCGGCGTCCCTGTCGTGGCGGGCGGCGCCCACCTCTTCGTCCGCGCCTTCGAGAGGCTGCTCGGCGAACTCGGGGTGGACATCCGCACCGGGCAGCCGGTGGAACGGCTGCTCCTCACGGACGGCAGGGTCACGGGCGTGGTCGCCGGCGGCGGCAGCATCCGGGCCCGCCACGCCGTCCTGGCCTCCGTGACCCCGACCGCGCTGTACGGCCGGCTGCTGCCGCCGGACGCCCCGGTCCCGCCCGCTGTCCGCGACCGGGCCCGAAACTACCGCTACGGACGCTCCGCGATGCAGCTCCACATCGCCCTCACCGCCCCGCTCCGCTGGCACGACGAGCGCCTGGCCGGCGTACCCCTGCTCCACCTGAGCGACGGGTCGGCAAGCACCGCGATCGCGTGCGCGGAGGCCGAGGCGGGCCTGCTGCCGCGCAGGCCCACGGTGGTCGTCGGCCAGCAGTACGTCCTCGACCCGCCGCGCGTGCCGGAAGGCGCGGCCGCCCTGTGGATCCAGCTCCAGGAACTGCCGTACGAGCCGATCGGCGACGCGGCGGGCGAGCTGGACGCGACAGGCCGCTGGACCGGGGAACTGACCGAGGGATACGTCCGCCGGGTCCTCCAACGCATCGCCCGCCATGCCCCGGACCTGCAGGACAAGGTGCTCGCCTGGGACGCCGTCACACCGCCGGACCTGGCCGCGTACAACCCCAACGCGGTGGCCGGCGACCCCTACGGCGGCTCGGCCGAACTCGACCAGAACCTGCTGTGGCGCCCGGTGCCCGGCGCCTCCCGGCACGCCACGCCCGTGCCCGGCCTGTGGCACATCGGTGCCTCCACCCACCCCGGCCCCGGGCTCGGCGGCGGCTCGGGACACCTGGTGGCACAACGGCTCGTCCGCGGCACACGCCGGAGCAACCGCCGCTGATCCAGACCCGGCGGATGAGGCGGGCACACGGCCACCGCGTCGTCATAACAAGACCCGGTTCGGCCGGTGCTCTGCGGCGCCCCCACGACTCCGATTCCGCCGGGCCGGCCGATCCGTGGCCGCAAGTCCGCCCGACGACAGGGAACTTCGGGGTGCGCAGGGTTGACTTCGACTGGATGGTGCGGCCCGGCTGGGTCCGCTCACCGCAGTCGATCGAGGTCCGCTTCGGCACGAGCCGGGCCGGGGCCGTCGACGTCGCGCTCTACACCGCGGCGTCCATCGACGCGGTCCCCGCCGCACACCCCGAGGTCGACTGCGGCCTGTCTCTGGTTGTGATCAATCTGCGGGGGTGCCGGCGTCTTGTGCCGCGATCTGGTAGATCGTCGTGCATGACGCAGGCGCAACTGACCGATGAGGCATGGGAGTTCATCGAGCCGTGCTTGCCGATCGGTAGGTTCGGCCCGTATCCCGAGCGGCTGCGGCAGCAGTTCGAGGACGTGATGCGGTTCAAGACAAGCGGGCAGTGGCGGGAGATGCCGACCGAGTTCTGCGCCTGGCGGACCGTCCACAACCGTTTTCGTCGGTGGCGGGACGTCGGTGCCTTCGAGGCCCTACTGGAGGGCCTGATAGCCGAGGCTGCGAAGCGGGGCGAGGTGGACTTGTCGCTGGCCAGCGTGGACTCCACCACCGCCCGTACCCACCACGATGCCGCCGGGATGCAACTCGGCGAGGACGTGCTCACCGCCCTGGAGGAGGCTGCCGCCGAGGAGGAGAAGGCCCGGTCAAAGGGGGCGATGAGCAAGGACAAGACGGGCGATCCGCCGACAGTGACACCGCCCGGGAAGAGCGCCGCCACCGACGGCGTCGACACCGACTCCGGCTGAAGGCCGCCCTGCTCGGGCGCTCGCGCGGCGGGCAGACCAGCAAGATCCACGTCGCCGCCGACCGCAAGTGCCGCCCGCTGGCGCTCGTCCTGACCGCCGGGCAGGCGGCCGACAGCCCGCAGTTCATCCCCGTGCTGAAGAAGGTGCGGGTCCGCCAGCCGGTCGGCCGTCCCGCACCCGGCCCGACGCGGTCGCCGTGGACAAGGCGTACTCGTCCCGCGGCAACCGCGCCTACCTGCGAAAACGCCAGATCAAGGCGGTCATCCCGGAGAAAGAGGACCAGGCCGCCAGCCGGAAGAAGGGCAGCAGAGGCGGTCGGCCCGTCGGCCAGGACACCGACCTCTACAAGGCGAGGAACACTGTCGAGCGACTGATCAACAAGCTGAAAGGCTGGCGCGGCATCGCCACCCGCTACGACAAGACCCCGCAGAGCTACCTCGCCGGCCTGCATCTCCGCGCCTCCATGATCTGGGTCAGCGACCTCATCCGAACAAGCCTGTGATCACAGCTGGTTACAGGGCCGGTCGCGAGGTCAGGCGGTCAGTGCCGCAAGCTCCGCGTTGGCGCGCTCGGTGACCAGGGCGAGGACGCGGCCGGCGGCGGTCAGGTCCTCGGCGGGTATCCCGCCCCAGATGCGGGCGGAGATGGGGGCGGTCTCCGCGCCGGTTGCGGCGAACAGCTCGCGCCCCGCGTCCGTCGGGCGAAGGTGCGCACCGTCCGCGACGAGCAGCTGCTTGGCCAGCAGTTCGTCGAGGGTGGCGCGGATGTCGGCCGGATCGGCCTTGAGGGAGCCCTGGACCTGGGTGATGAGATCGTCCGACGTCTGCGGGGTCTCGGTGGTGATGGCGGCGCGCAAGGCGACCTGCTGCTGGAACGTGGCGCCGTACCGGGCCAGGACGTACTCCAGGACGCTGCGGGCGGCGTAGTGGGCCAGGGCGAGGGCGCGGGCATCGGCGACGGGCGCAGTAGCGGTGGATGCGGTGGTGGTCATGGTGTTCTCCTCCGAGTGCTCTGGTCGTTCGGTACGGATGGAGCGAGAGGTACGTCGAGCAGGGCCATCAGCTCGTCGGTGAACGCGCGCGTCCGCGGGGCGTCGAGGCCGCCGAGCGGCTCCAGCAGCTGCTGGAGCAGTCCCTGGACCACCGCGATGGCCTGTCGCGTGACAGCCTGTCCTTGCTCGGTGAGGGCGAGCTGTACGGCGCGCGGGTCGCGGGGGTCGCGGGTGCGCTCGATCAGACCGGCCGACTCCAGGACGCGCGCCAGCTTCGAGACATACAGCGCCTCCAGACCGGTGTGGTCGGCGAGCCGGCGCTGGCTGGGCCGCTCGCCAGCGCGCTGCATGCCGTGCAGTGACGCGACCACTACGTACTGCGCGTGGGTGAGACCCAGCGGAGCCACCGCGCGGTCGACCGCGACGCGCCACTTGTTGGCGAGCCGCCATACCAGGAAGCCGGGCGTGGGGCCCGGTGAACCCTTGTTCATGGCGAATAGAGTACATGGCTACTATAGCCATGGCTACTATTTTCCGGCGCGTGTGACGGTGCAATCGACTCGGCGCCGCGACGCACCGAGGGAACGCCTCCAGCGGGACCGCCTCCGCCCCGTCACATGATCACGACCAAATACAGGCCCTGGGCGCAGCCGCGCGTGCCGGAGAAAGGCCGGCGCTCCCCGCACCCCGCGCCGGCGAAGCAGACCACCCCGGCCTGAGGCCGGGCCATCGCCTGTCGATGCCGCCCCTCCCCCGTGTCCGGCAGGAGGGGCGGCATCGCCGTATGTGATCAGCCGCGTCGGCGGAACAGAGCACGGCAGGGCCTACCCGGCTCCCGGTCGTGATCGTGCTCCTGTCCCAGTGACGTGACGACCTGGAGACGCGCGGCTTCGACGACGGCTTTCCTGCGGGAGACATCGTCGGCATGGCAAGCTTGAAATAGCGGCTGCCAGATACAGATGCCGTAGTCCTTCGGGATTCTTCAGATCAGGAACCTTTCACAGTACTCCGGTCTTGTCCAGACCGCGCACGAACAGAAAGGCCGACACTGCGGCGAAGACCAGGACCGCGGCGTGGACGAAATCTTGTCCCTCGATGCAGCATCTGATGTCGATCCAGTCAGTCAATGAGAGGTCAGTTGTGGGAGCGGGTGTCGCCTGCCCCCTCAATTGGGTGGGTCAGCAGCTCGGGTCGCAGCAGCACGAGATGCCGCCGCCGTCTTCGTACCAGAGGCGAGGGGCCATTCGCCCCTCGTAGTGCAGCCGCTCTTGAAGGCCTGGCTGCCGATCTTCACCGACGACGCGTGCTGGTTCGTCGGGTGCTTGACGTTCGACCACGCCGTGTTGGCGCCCTCGTCGAGAATGAGGGCCGCGGATGCAAAAGCGGCCCTGGACCAGGTTTCTCCTGTGCATGGTGATCCACATCTCATTGTGAGTGCTGTGCGGGCTTGCCCGCGAACAGTTCAAAACCCATATCGAAAGGTGAACGCCGATCGCTGCGCAACCGTCTGATCATTAATGGGCAGGTGATTGGCTGAAACCTACTGGATCATGAGGTGAGGTTGGCGCGAATGACAGGGGAGGAGGTGAATTCGGACAGTGGCGCGATTTGCAGAGTTGCGAGAGCGGTGGGAGCAGGTGAGTTTCGGCGCGAATCAAGACTCTCGCTAGGGTGCTACGGTCCACGGCCGGTGGATAACTCCTGACGGCCGACCCTCATCGACCACCGCCTCGGGAGCCCTTTTTCATGTCAACCGGCCGAAACTTAGAGACGCCGTTCCGCTTTTCTCTGTTCGAAAGTCCGCCTGCACCGCCGACCCGATTGCACCGCGCCGGTCTCGTGTGGTTGCTGCCGATGCTGTGGACGTTCGCCTTCGGCCTGTGGGGGTTGTCCCGGCAGGACAGTGTGTGGCGGGACGAGGCCGCGACTTGGCAGGTGGCCCAACGCTCGACAGTGGAGATCTGGCACATGCTGGCGAACGTCGACGTGGTCCATGGGTTCTACTACCTGCTGATGCACCTCCTGTTCGAGTGCTTCGGCCCCGGCACCACGACCCTCCGTCTGCCGTCGGTGCTGGCCACGGCGGTCGCGGCGGCCTGTGTGGCCGTCATCGGCCGCCGACTGGCCAGCGCCTGGGCGGGACTGGCCGGCGGAATGGCTCTGCCCCTGCTACCGGCCGTGCAGTTCCATCTCCAGGAAGGCCGGTCATACGCGCTGGTGGCAGCCGGAGCCGGGGTTACGACGCTGCTCCTCGTGACTGCCCTCCAACGGCCGGTCAGGACGCGCCACTGGGCTGCCTACAGCGCGGCCGTGCTCCTCATGGGCCTGCTGAACTGGCTCTCCCTCATGATCCTCGCGGCACACCTGGCTACTTTGCTTTGGACCCCGGCCGAGCGTGGAGTCCTCGCCCGCTGGGCGGTGGCGGCCGGGTGCGCCACCGTCGGTGTGCTGCCGTTGATCGTGTTCAGCCGGAACCAATCCGCGCAGCTGTCCTGGATCCCACCGCTGTCGTGGCACATGCTGATCGGCCCGGGCGTGCTGCTGGCGATCGGCGGTGCCGGCGCACTGCTGGATCGGCCGCGGGCGGGTCGCTTGTCGTCGTCGACCGTGGGGTTGCCGCTGCTGGCAGTGCCGCAACTGGGCCTCATCGCACTGTCCCTGATTCAACCGATCTTCCTGGACCGCTACATCCTCTACAGCATGCTGGGGCTGGCACTGCTGATCGGTACGGCCGTCGGCTCCGCGGTGCGGGCGGTCAAACCCCGCTTCCCGGCAGCATCGAACTGGGTCCTTCCCACGGTGCTCGCGCTGGCAGTGCCGGCCCTGCTGCCGCAGTCACTGGCCAAGCGGTCCCCGGCCAGCCGGGTGGACGACGTACTGGCTGTTGCGTCGGACGTACGGCACTTGAAGCAGACCGGGGATGCGGTGCTCTTCGTCCCCTCAGCCCGCCGCGACAGCAAGTCCGTCTGCCCCGAGGCCTATGCGGGACTGAGGGACATAGCCCTCGCGGAAACACCGGAAGCATCCGGCACGTTGAAAGGCACTGAGTCGGCTCCGAATCGCATACGCGCCGCGATCCTCGCCGAGCACCGAGTCCTCGTGGTGACAGACGCATCTGGGGTGGCCCGCCCGGTGACAGCCGACCGCGACAAAATGAAGACCACAATCCTGCGCCAGTACTTCACCCCGGTGGCTGACGAACAGATTCGCGGCCGCAGGGTGACAGTGTATGAACGTGACAAGCCCTATCCCAACCGAGCGTGATCCCTTGATTCCTGCTGATCAGGCGTGGTTTCGCTCGGGTTGAGGGAGGCATCGCGACGTCTTGTGTCCGCTTCGCGGTCGAGAGGGTGCGCGGTGGCGTCGGTGCTGGGATCTGAGCGAACTCGACGGCGCAGTCGACGACCTGATGGGGGGTGAGCGGTATCCGCCGGTGCTGCTGCGGATCCACCATGCCCGCCTGCTGCACCTTCTGCCCCGCGCCGTTCCGCTGGGCGACGAGGGGCAGTGGCTCAGCACCCGTGTCGGCCGCGAAGGAGCCCGCGTGGGCGAGTTGTTCGGGCGGCGCCGCGGGCGGCCGACACGAACTTGACCGGCTGTCGGGATCCGGCATGGTCAGTGCCACGGAACCGCCAAGGGGTGGCCGACGCAGGACACCGGCTCTCACGACACGGCAGTCGGCATGGCGTCGTGCGACACAGATCACGGTCCCGGGCCCGGCTGTCAGACGCCGCTGCCACACTTCTGGCCATGAGCGATGAGGGATTCGAGTGGATACAGCAAGACCTCACCTCCTGGGGCTTCTACCTGGAGATGGTCAAAGGCGTGAGCGTTGAGGAGCTGGCGGCGATGCGGGGGGCGGATCCCTGCCTCGGCATCATGTCTTGCGACGTGTTCAATACGGCGTTGGAGCGCTCCAGCAATGTCCCGGACTGGGCCAGGTTGGGCGAGCACGCGGGGTGGGCTTTCGCCCTGTGCGGGGGTGACGACGGCTTCTACATGCAGCACCCTGACCACGTGAAGCACTTGTGGGAGGGCCGCACATGGCTGACCGTCATGGACACCACCATGGACCCACCCGTCATCGATGTGATCGTGGACGGAAAGCTGGATTGGAGTTACTTCGACGGCGAGGTTCACCAGGCGGTCAGGGCGGATCATCCCCTCACCCAGCGGATGATCGCCGAGATCGGGCTCGGCAGCGTCGCCCCGAACCCTGACTCGCCCGACGAGCCGGACAAGTGGAGGCTGCATGTCCCCGACATCCAGGACGTGTACCGGCTGATGGGCGAGCACTACGGGCTGAGCCTTCCCCGGAGCACGATTGTCGGTGAGGAACTGGTCGGAGTGTTCACCTCACCGCGCGTGTACGCCAGCGGGGAGCCGAACACCAGGTACGACAACATCCGCCTGCCTTGACCTCAGGCTGTGTCCGCGACATGAGGCCGACACCCATGTCGTGGAGCATGGCCGCGGGTGAGGCAGTGAGTGCACTGCGCCGGCGATTCATCGGCCTTCCGTGGCATGACTATGTCGGTTCCCGCCTTCCGGCAGACAGTACGCAGGTCAGCGCGGAACCGCCCGAGGAGTGCCCAGGCCAGGAGGGAAACACCTGGGCGACCCTGTACATGCTCGGCAAGGGCAGAGCCGAGCCCGGGTGGGAGGCCGGCGTCGCATGGACGCTGCCGTGGATCGAGAACATCGCCGACCAGCTGACTGAGGACCGGTCGGTCGCAGCAGTCAGGGCAGAGTGCCCGGTGGAAGGCATCCGACGTGGCATGGACGCTGCCAGAGCCGATGCTGAGGGTTGCCAGCCGTCTCCGTAGACGCCGGCCGGGTCGTACTGCGCTCCAGAGCTGGCACCGAGAGGAGCGTGGTGTTTCCAGAGGTCGTGGCCGGGGCCGTGCGGTTGCCTGGTCGCTGCCGGATGCGTCCGCGCTGGACGGCGAGCTCGTCGTAGGGGAGGCCGCGTGCGGGCTCGCGTTCGAGCGGCTGCAGAACGGGCTGGCCCAGCGCGGCGTGAGGGCGGCCCGGGCTGCCGCGTCCCGGACCTCGAAACCGGCCCGCTCCGGCTGAGTGACGGTGGTGCCCGAGTGGCCGACGCACTTCGGGGCGTTCGATCTGCTCGGGTTGTCCGGGACGGGCACGACCGGATGGCCGTATCGGTGTGTCCGCCACTTCGCCGGCGGTGTGTGTGACGGAGGGGGCTGCACGTGATCGGCGCCGACGCCATCGAGGTCCTTCCTCGGCCCGGGCGTCAGCGAAGGCGAACACCACGCCATCGCCGTCGCCCCGACCGAAGACCCGACCGGACCCGACCGGAGAAGGCTTTCGCTCACTGAGTGACGAGGCGGAACGGGTGGTGCGGGTCGCGGGGGCAGACGGTGATGTTCAGGCGGCCCCGGCCCGGTGAGACGCCTGTCGGCACGTTGGCGCCCATGACCCGGATGTCCTGACGGTCCTCGTAGGGGACCCAGCCGGTGGTGGCGGGGTCCCATTCACGCTGGTCGATGGTGAGCAGCGGGGTGAGCTCTGCGTCGCAGACCGGGCAGGCCAGGCGCGTGGGTCCGGTGAGGTTCCAGGCGATGTAGCCGTCGACCTTCCAGCCGGGGGCCGTGGACAGGTCGTAGATGTACTGTTCGTTCTGGTCCTCGCTCTCGTCCTCCTCCGGTCCCTCCCATGCTTCGATGCCTTCCTGCACGTCCTGGGGGAGCTCTTCGAACCATGGGTGCTCGATGACTTCTTCGGGGTGCAGGACGCAGGGCGACGGGACGAGTTCGGGGCGGCCGACGACCTCGGGAACCGGCTGCTCGGTCAGCAGTGTGCCGGTGTCCTCCGAGCGCCGCCACCTCAGTTCGACGTGCATCTCGTGGCGGCTCTCGCCGTGTCGTTCGAAGGGGCACCAGAACACCTGGAGCAGGTCGCCTGCCCCGGCGTCGGGAAGGCCGGGCACGTCCCGCCGGTAGAGCTGGGCCACGCCGATCAGCGGGATGGGGTCGGTGTCGGCCAGGTGGGGCGCGAGTCGGCCTCGCTTGAAGCGGGAGAGCTCACCGGTCTCCTCGGCGTTGGGGCCGGAGCGCGGATCGCGCTGCCAGGCCCGTTCCAGGAACTCCCGCTCGCGCACCACGTCGGCGTAGCGGTGGCCACTACCGCGCTTGTGGGGGAGGGTGCACACAGGCCAGGGCTCGTCGGCAGGCCACAGCATCGGACCTCCGACGGAGCTGTCTCGGGCTGTGGGGGTACCGCGGCGTGGGTGCAGTCGGGTCGCGGTCCGGCGCAGCGCGACCAGTTCGGGGACGATCGCTTCCACGTCGACGGGCCGGGGCGGGGTGGTACGGGGCATCAGCCGGGGCTTCCTGAAGAAGGTCGGGTGGGTCGTGACGTCAGGGCTGGGGGCCGCAGGGGACTCTAGCGAGCCGGGGTGTCTTCCGGGGTCCGGGTCAGGATCTCCATCCGGGTATGGCGGTGTGTACTCCGGCGGCGGGGTTGCCGAGCCGGCCGGCCAGTTCGAATCCGCGGTTGCCATAGGCGGTGTACTCGACCAGGTCGCGCTGGTACGGCGAGTTGGTGGGATTGTTGGTCAGCGCCACCAGGTTGTGCCGGGTGTTGTGGCGGGTGCCCGCGCCGCCGAGGCGGTTGGCGAGGGGGTGGCCGCGGGCCTCGTTGAACGCGTTGCCGTTGCCGCACCAGCCGGGGGGTGCCCCTATGTCTTTGGTCAAGGGAAACGGGGGTGCGTCGGGTCGGTGGGCCGGGCAGCATGTCGGGGTGGCTGATCTGCTGTGGGATGACGTGAAGTGTTTCTTCGACCCGGACTTGATGGGGTCGCTGCCGGACGTGCGTGTCCCGGATGCCTCGGTGGAGGACTGGCAGGCGGTCCTCGATCTTGTCGCGGAGAAGGACTGGAAGTGCCAGTACTACGAGGGAGAGACGGTGCTTCCGGTGCCCCGGGCGGAGGCCGTGCTGTCCCGGCCGGCGGATGCCGAGTGCCCGGACCTGCGGGTCTGGCCGACGCCTGATGTGTTGGCGATCTTCCGTTTACATGCCGACGATGAAGTCGACTTCGACGTCGACCTGCGCGAGTTGCAGGGCCAGGAGCGACTTGATGTGTTCTGCGGTTTCCTTCGGGAGATCGGGCGGCGGCTGGGCAAGTCGGTGCTGATGGACCCGGAAGGCGACTATGGCCATCCGGTCCTCGGCTTCGATGTCGAGGCAGATCGAGTCGTTCTCCTCGCAGACCCGCAGGTCAGGTGACCGCGGCCGACGGCTGCGGTTCGTAGAAGGCCCCGTCCCGGAGCATCGCGAACAGGACGTCGGCCCGGCGCCTGGCGAGGCAGAGCAGGGCTTGGGTGTGGTGCTTGCCCTGGGCGATTTTCTTGTCGTAGTAGGCCCGGGATGCCGGGTCGCCCAGGGCGGCGAACGCGGAGAGGAAGAAAGCCCGTTTGAGTTGCTTGTTGCCTCTTCTGGAGGGCTGTTCACCGCGGATCGAGGAACCTGAGCTCCGGGTCGCCGGGGCGAGTCCGGCGTAGGCGGCGAGGTGGCCTGCGGTCGGGAAGGTGCTGCCGTCGCCGACCTCGATCAGGATGCGGGCTCCCGTCCTGACGCCGACTCCCGGCATCGACGTCAGGACCTTCGAAAGAGGGTGGGCCTCCAGCAGTTCCTCGATCCGTCCGGCCAAGAGTTTCCGCTGGTCAAGCACGGCCGTCAGCGAGCCGGCCAGGCTTGGGACGATCAACGCGGCCGCCTCGGTGCCGGGAACGGTGACGGTCTGCTCGTCCAGGGCGGTGAAGATGTCCTCGACCAGCCGCTCAGCCATCCTGGGAGCCTTCGGCCGCAGAAGGGTGACCAGCCGCCGGCGTCCGGCCTTGCGGATCTGGGCCGGTGACCCGAACCGTTCCAGCAGGGTGAGGACGGCTGGGTGCTGCAACCGCGGTCCCAGCACCCTTTCCAGCGACGGATGGACCTGGGTCAGCAGGCCGTGCAGCCGGTTCGCAACCCGGGTGGCCTCGCCGGCCAGGTCGTCGTCGAAGCCCACGATCATCTCCAGCTCGGCGATCGTCTCGTCCTCGCCGTCGATCGCCCGCAGAGTGTGGGGCATCGCGCGGGCGGCGTCGGCGATGATGAACGCGTCCTTCGCGTCCGTCTTCGCCTCGCCGGGGTAGAGGTCGGCGATCCGCCGCATCGTCAGGCCGGGCAGGTAGGCGACGGGACAGCCCATGTCGCGGGCGACCACCAGTGGGCGCCGATCGAGGCCGGCTGGTCGACCACGACGAGCACTGTTCCGTGCTTGGCCTGGAGTTTCGCGAACAGCTCGCGGAGCTTGGGTTCGGTGTTGGGCAGGCGCTTGTCGAACGCCTTCTTCCCGGTCGGTGTGACGGCGGTGGCGTGGTGTTCGCCCTTGCCGACGTCCAGGCCGAGGAAGACGTCGATGTCGCCGGTATCGATCACGTGCAGGCCCCTCCATCACGCTTTCGTCCGGCCTTGCCAGGGCACCGAGCTGCCACATCCACGTCACGGAGAGCTCTTCCAGCCTGGGTGCAGCCGGTGCTCAAGCCCCTCATCAGCGGTCCGTCGATGCCTCCGGGCCCGGTGACACCACCCCCCGAATCATCAACAACAAGGGGGGGAAGTCATGCCGGACCCGAAGGCCGGAGGCCCCATTGCGGAGCCACGAAGAAGGTAACGGGGGGGCCGGGTGCCGCCCGCCTCGGTGCCTGTGTCCGGTATCTCGGGGGCGGATGCAGGCGGAGACGCCGGTCGGGCGGCCGAGGGGTCGTGCGGCTTGTAACGGATGCTGCCGCCGCGTCCGCCAGCGCCGTCGCTCCAGGTGTAGTGCTCCTTGCGGCACGGGGCCGGGCCGATCGGGTCGTACAGGTCCAGCGGGTTGTCGACGTAGGCGACCGGGGTCGGCGCGGGCAGAGGCCCAGTGGATAGGGGCTGACGTACCGGGCGCAATCCGGGTCGTGATGGCGGAAGAGGTTGTAGAAGAGGCCGGTCTCGTGATCGGAGTACTGGGCGGGGTGGCGCAGCGGGGTGTAGGCGGTGGCGTCTGGGATGACGCGTGAGGTGAGGCGATCCTCGGCGTCCCAGGTGAAACGCCATGCATCGGGCTTGCGGGACAGCCGCATTTTGACGCGTTCGACGAGGCGTCCGGCGGCGTCGTCGCGGTAGTGGGTGTGTCCGGCTCGCAGCACGCGGGTGCCGGTGTAGTCCCGTTCGCCGCGTGCGACTGGGTCCGCGGCACGCTGCGGCCATTGGGCGGTGCGCACGTTGCCCGGCGCGTCGTAGGTGTACGTCTCCGCGCCGGCGGGCCCTTCGGCGCGCAGTGGCCGACCGGCCGGGCCGAGGGCGTACGCGGTGCCCTTCCCCGGTGACCTCGTCGTGTACGGCGCTCAGGTGGCTGTCCGCGCGGTAGGTGTGGGTGCGGACTCGGACGCGGCGGGCCGGCCGAGCGGTGAGGCGCTGGTGGGTGAGCCGGCCCACCGCGTCCCAGCCGGAGACGACGTGCAGGCCCGTGCCGAGAGTGCGCTCGGTCTCGCGGCCGAGGAGGTTGTGGCCGAAGGTCAGGATGTGCCGGCCGTCGACGGTGAGGGATATTCGGTTGCCGACCTCGTCCAGCCCGATTCGGTGCGCGCCCCGGTGGGTGTGGTGCGCGAGACTCGCCGACCGGCCGCTTCATAGCCGAGGCGCAGGGTGGCGCCGTCCACGGTCTGGGTCGGCAGCCGTCCCGCCACGTCGTAGGAGAACTCCAGCGTGCAGTGCGGGCTTGTGGCCGCTGTCAGCCGGGACGCGGTGTCGTAGGAGAACGTGGAGCGGGTGCCGCCCATGGTCTTCGTGGTGAGACGGTCGTTTGCGTCGAACTCGTACCCGACCTCCTGGCCGGCCGCGTTGGTACGGCGGACCAGCTGCTCGGCGGGGTCGTAGAAGCAGCGGCGGATCCTCGACGGTCAGGACGTAGCCGCTGCCGCGTGTGACGTACGTCAGCGGCAGCCGTACGCCCTCAGCCGTGGCGACGCGGTCGCCGGGCAGGTCGGGCCAGCGCGGGTATGCCGGGGGCCGACCCGGATCGCTGGCCGGAGCTCGCCGACGCGGACCGCGTGTACCTCAGCGGCAGGCTCGCAAGCCCGCGACGAGCGATCGACGACCGCGGCGCCGTGGATCAGATGCTCCACGGCGAGCCGCATCCAGGCAACGCGCTCAGCATGAAGAACGGCCCGCTGTTCATCGACCTTGAGACGTACTGCCGCGGACCCGTCGAGTTCGATCTCGCCCATGCTGCCGAGGCGGTCCGCGCGCACTACCCAGGTATCGGCCAACGGCTGCTGGACGGGTGCCCGCAGCTCGTCATCGCGATGGTCGCCGCGTGGCGCTGGGAGCTCGGCGACCAGTACCGCGGGGAGGGCGGCTTCACCGCCCTGTGGTGATCAGGCTTCCGCGCGCTTCGGCAGCCGCCAGTTCGGGCGCGGGAAGTGACAGGTGTAGCCATCCGGGTAGCGCTGGAGGTAGTCCTGGTGCTCTGGCTCGGCCTCCCAGAACGGACCGGCCGGTACGACGTCTGTCACCACCGGCCCGGGCCACAGCCCCGACGCCTCGACGTCGGCGATGGTGTCGAGCGCGACGCGCCGTTGTTCCTCGTCGAGGTAGAAGATGGCGGAACGGTAACTGGCCCCGATGTCGTTGCCCTGCCGGTTCTTCGTGGTCGGGTCGTGGATCTGGAAGAAGTACTCCAGGATCGTGCGGTAGTCGGTGGCAGCCGGGTCGAAGGTGATCTCGATCGACTCGGCGTGGTTCCCGTGGTTGCGATAGGTGGGGCGGGCCAGGTCGTTGTCGCCGCTGTAACCGACCCGGGTTCGGGTCACACCGGGGAGTTTGCGGATCAGTTCCTGCATGCCCCAGAAGCAGCCGCCGGCCAGCAGCGCCCTTTCCTCGACGTCGGTCATCAGTTCTCACCCTTCCCCTCCTCCGGCAACCGGAGGAGCAACACCAGTGTTATGCCATACATTTCGTCACCTGTCAAGACGGTGACGCATGGCGGGGTCACCTGACGCAGCCCTCGGGGCACAGGTGCGGCGTGGTGGCCGGCTTGAGGGTGATGCACGGGTCCGAGACTGTCCCCACCCTCGCTCCCCGGCGGTCGCCTCGCGGCGGGATTTCCCGGCCCAGGGGACCGCCAGCGAGACGGCGTACCAGCCCCACTCCAGGCCTAAGGCCTTGTTGAAGGTGCGCCTGCTGATCATGTAACTGTAAACCGGAACCCGCCCGGAGCGGACAACATTCCGACGATACCGGTGGCGGCCACCTGCGAGGCGGCGGAGAGCGATCGCGACGCGGGAGGGGGCGCGTGTTCGCCGCCCTGCACCCGGTCGGGCGGATGGGCGAGATCGGCGACATCGTCGACGCGGTCCTCTACCTGGAGGACGCGCCGTTCGTTACAGGCGAGGTCCTGCACGTCGACGGAGGCCAGAGCGCCGGTCACTGACGCCGGTCCGGCGGTCACCCACCGCCGCTCGCCCCCCTCAGGCACATCGGCAGGCCGCTGATCAGAGCGTGATCAGTGGCCTGTTCCGCTGGCGGGGTCACCCGGCCGAGCCACGGCAGGTCGTCGACGATGACCATCAGCAGTGTCGGCGTGACCCAGCCCCGGCAGCGGGGCCCTGCGGTGGACGCCGGCAGGCGGTCGGGAGCAGGTTCACTGCCCGCTCCCGACGACGCCGGGGAAGCGTCTCGGTGCGCCGGGCCCGGCCGACCCGAGCCCCAGCCGGACAGCGTCAGCCGCCACCGAAGGACTCCCGGAGCGAGTATGTGACTGACATCGAGACCGCATGCCCGCCAAAATGCGTGAGCTGGCGCACGGGCCCGTCGGACGGGGGGCGCCAGCCCAGGTGAGCGGCGCGCGGCGCGCCCGCGGGCTGTCTGCTACCAGGTCTGTTCGCCGGCGCGGACGAGGATCTCGTTGACGGCGACCCGGCGGTCCCTGGTGACGATGTAGGACACGGCGTCGGCGATGTCCTCGGGCCGGAGCGGCTCCATGCCCGCGATCTGGCGCTCGACGGCCTGTCGTACGCCGTCGCGCAGGTGCGTGCTCAGTTCGGTCTCCACGGTGCCGGGCTCGACCACGCTCACCCGCACGCGCTTCTGGCTGAGCTCCTGCCGCAGCGCCTCGGTGAAGCCGTTGACCCCGAACTTGGTCAGGTTGTAGACGGCCGTTCCGGGGCGGGCGACACGCCCCGCGGTGGAGCTGATGTTGACCAGGTCCGCCACGCCCCGCGGCGAGTCCTCCGCCGCGCGCAGGAGATGCGGCAGCGCGGCATGGGTGACGTACAGCAGACCCTGCACATTCACCTCCAGCATGTGCTCCCACTCCTCCAGCGGAGAGTCCACGGCCTGCCCGACGCCCATGAAGCCGGCGTTGTTGACGACCGTGTCCAGGCGGCCGAGCTCTGCCACCACGCTCTCCAGCGCGCTCGCGGCCTGCTGCTTGTCGGTGATGTCGGCCTCGACCACCAAGGCCGTGCCCCCGTCGGCCCGCAGTGTGTCCGCCAGCGCCTCAAGCCGTGCCCGCCGTCGTCCCAGCACGGCGACGGTCGCGCCTTCCGCGGCGAGCCCGCGCGCGGTCGCCTCGCCGATGCCGCTGCTCGCACCGGTCACCAGAGCCACCGTGTTCTGCAGTCGCGCGGTCATGTGTCTTCCTCTCGTGGGGGTGGTCGGGCGGGTTGCCCTCGGATGCCAGCAACGCGGGTAACGGGCAGCGAGCCGGGAGTCCGCCGTAGGCCGGCGTCGCCCCTCGCCCCTCAGGAGGAGCCACGGTAACCTCGTAACCGGAACCAGTTCCGCTTGCACGCTAACCGGAACCGGTTCCGCTTGCAAGGGGCGAGGGGAAGGAAACAGGTTGACCGGCAAGAGCACAGACGGCACCGGACGGCAGGACAGGCCGCTGCGCGCCGATGCGCAACGGAACGAGGACCGGCTGCTCAGCGCCGCGGCAGAGGCGTTCGCCAGAGAAGGCACGGGCGCCTCGGTCAAGGACATCGCCCGCGCGGCCGGGGTCGGTGTCGGCACGCTCTATCGCCGATTCCCGTCCAAGGAACTGCTGATCGAAGCGACGTACCGGCACGAAGTGCAGGTGCTGTGCGAAGCGGCACCTGAGCTCACCGCTTCACTGCCCCCGGCGGAAGCGCTCCGGGCCTGGATGGAACGCTTCATCGACTTCATGGCGGCCAAGCACGGCATGGCCGACGTACTCCGAGTGGTGCTGACGGACGAGGGTGAGCGGCTGACCACCCGCGCCCACCTCACCGAGGCGGTCCGTCATCTTCTCGCCGCCGGTGCGAGTCAGAACGTCACCCGGTCACAGGTCGAAGCGCAGGACGTCCTCATGGCTCTCGGCGGCATCAGCGTCATGGCCGACACCGAGCAACAGCCCGGCCTGGCCCCGGCCCTGATCGATCTCCTCCTGCACGGCATCCTGACGCACTGAAGGGCGGTCGCCCGTGGTGCGCACCACGGGCGACCGCCCCGTCCCGCCACAGGGGGGTGGGGTGGCGGGAGTCTGTCAACAGATACACGTAGCCGCCGAAGGATTGGTTCATGATCTACCTGGACTCCGCGCGTACTGCCGGAGACGCGGACCGGATCCCGGATTGACGGCGCGACCGTGGCGGGGCCCGTGCGGGCGGAACGGGTAGTCAGACGGGGATGGATACGGTCCCAGGCCATCGTGCGAATGGTGCTGTAGCGGTCGGTGACCTGGACCGTCGCGGCGTCGGGCTCGCCGCAGGTGTCGGGCTTGGCGAAGCGGAACTCCTTAGCGTGCTTGGGCGGGCGTCCCCCTGTGGCGGTGAGACCCACGGCAACGGGAACCCGGCTTGCGCGCCACGCGGCCCGTGCGCATCCGCCCGAGGATCTCCACCGGCAGTCCTTCCAGCAGGTAGGCCAGGCGCGGAGCGTCGTAGCCGGCGTCGAGGACGATCAGAACCTCACGGTCGCCCGCCTGACAACGGCCCATGTCGATGACGTCCTCGGCCACGCGGCGGACCTGGGCCGCGGTGACCTCGGCGACGTCGTCGGCCGACCCGAGGCACAGCGCGGCGAGGATCTGGGGCCACGAGGTCCGGCCCGACTCCAGCGCGGCGACGAACGAGTAGGGCCAGCCGGGCACGAACTGGTCCGACGAGCGTCCGCCGCGGCCGTAACCGTGGCAGAACAAGCGGTCCGCACTGGTCGGTGCGTCCGGCCGGAGCCAGTGGGTGACGTCCATCGTCAGGATCAGACGCCTGCCGGCGGTTGCGGGCTGTGGCAGCACCGCCAGGATCTGCCGCAACCGCGGCACGTCCACGTGCCCGCGTTTTAGCGCGTCGTACATCGCGCCTGTCCGCGCCGGTGCTCGACCGCCAGAGCGCCCGCGGACCCCGACCTCGTCGACGGGATCCTCAAGGAGCTCCGAATCGACCCCACTCCCCCGGCCGAGTAGTCCGCGACGCCGCCCGGCCGACGCGGGAGCCTGGGGGTGTCGTCGGCCAGGCCGGTGCCGGCGCGGGGGTGCCGGCCGGTCGTGGGCCGGGGCTTTTGCAGGCGGGCGGCGCGTGGGCTACGTCTCGTCGACGTGGTGCAGGACGACGGTGAGGCGTACGTCGGCCTCCAGCATGGCCTGCGCTCGGTGCTGGCCGTTGATGTAGCCGGTGCCGCGGGAGGGCTGGATCGCGTTCGCGACGTTGAACAGGGTGGCCAGGGCCTGGGTCTCCCAACCGGTGGCGCCGGCCGTAGTCGCGTAGGCGGTGGCGAACTCCTCCATGCCGTCAGGGTCTACGCCTTGCGCGCGGGCTCGCCCGAGGACCTCGATGGCCATCGCGTTGACCCGGTGCCAGTCGCCGCCGTGATACCAGCAACACGACCGGGCGCCGCGGCGCGGCAGTACCTGACGCAACAGGCGGCGCCACCAGGGCACCCCGGCCGGCATGCACGCCGGCTCACGGAACGGGCGGGGCCGAGCGAGGCGGGCCACCGCGAACTCGGCGAACACCAACCGCGGTTTCGGCGGCTCGGCGGCGCGCGGCACGTAGCCGGCGTCGCGCTCCTCGGCGACTTGCGCGCCGACCAGGTCCTGCAACTGCTCGTGGGTGATCACCGACCACTTCGGGCCCCGTGGCCGGTAGCGGTCTCCGCCGTCGAACACCACACGCCGGAAGCAGGTCTCCTCAAGGGGCCCCTGCGGCCAGAGCTGCCGCTCCACCCATACCGGCGGCTGGTCCTGCTCTGGGCAGTGCCGCTCCCACACCGCGCCCGCGAACGTCTCCGCCCCGTTCATCAGGCTCGTACCCTCCGCGCCGGCGACCTGGGTCGCCACCGCGACCGGGCGCGTCCCGTCCGCGGTGAACAACTGCAGCCGGAAGGTTCCCGGCAACCCCGGGACGGTGAACATGTGGTCGTCCACGCTGAGCCGGCGCGGCGCAGCCAGCGCACTCAACTCGTCCGGGCCGTGCGGACGCGGCGCCGGTTCGGGAGCCGGGCCGGCGTGCAGGTCGTCGGTCATACCCCGATCACCCCCGACCCCGGCCCGGTGGCGCACCGGGCCCGGCCGGTCGGCAGGCCGCCGCCGTCTGGGCGAGGTCCACCTCGCCGGCTTCGATCAACGCCCGGCGCAACTACTCCGCCTCGGCGGGACGCTCGGCATCGGGCAACGGGCAACGGGCAACGCTGAAGAGCGGGGGCACGACGGGCATTGGCACAGGGTAGGAGCCGCACGGCCTGTAGTCCCCGGCCCGCCTGACGTCCTGGGGTGAACGGAGAAACGCGAGCCGCGCACCGCGCTCCCCTACGGGTGCTCGGCCGGGCTGTTCATCCTGAAAAGAGCACCGCTGACCATCCGTTGGAGGATCGACCGAGGCTCAAGATCGGCTCAACTCGCTGGAATCCGTCGCGGCCACCGGTGCATCCTCCTCGACAAGGCACGCACACCAGGGGGGAAGACCGATGGAGACCTTGTTCGGCCGTATCGTGATGCACGTTCGGGACGTCATATCCGGGCGCCGGGATGCCAAGGAGTACGGCGACCCGGAGGCCCATCGGCGCGGGCTCCACAACCGCGATGCCGAGCTCGCTCGCCACTACGTCCCGACGCCGCCGCCGGTCCCCGTGAACTTCACCACCGGCATGTAGTGCGGCGCGCGCACGAACGCCGCTGTGTCGTTCAACCGGCGCTCGGCGCACGGTCCAGTTGGGCAGTGTCCTGGCGATCAATAACGGAACCTCTTGTGCCGAGCGATCACGCAGCCGTCGCCGCGCCAAGGTAAGGGGCGAAATGCTCGGCGACCTCTGCGGCCACAGCCACCGCGTCGAGCGTCCCGTCCACTTCGATGACGCGGATGCCGAGGCGGCGGGCGTTCTGTGCTGCGTCCTCGGCGACCAGCCGATCACGGGCGAGACGGTTGGCCTGGGAGCGGGCCGGATCAGTGACAGGGACGTTGAGAGTTCCCGCGCGCGGGAGAGTCCGGAGTTGGTACTGACGGAAATCCTCGGTAGGGACGAGGACGACCATTCGCCGGAGTGAGTCGAGCAGCGGCGCGACCAGCTCCGGTCGCAGCCCCCATCCCTCAGCGATCGCCGGCCGGCCGGTGAACAGTGCGCGCAGGTCGTCCAACGCCCACTCGAAGCGGACCGGGAAGCCGGCTAGCGTCTCGGCAGCCATCTCCTCCGGGTCCTGGTCCACCCAGACATGGTCGGGGGTGGGATCTTCCACGGGCTCACCCAGGGCGACACGACGCGCGATCCGGCGATCCTGGTGGCCGCGGGCATCGTGGTAGTCGTAGTGGTACACCGTCAATCCGTACTTTCTCGCAATGTGTTCGGCAACGGTGGTCTTGCCGGACCACTGTGCACCGCCGATCCACAGCGCGCGCTGCAGGCTGCCATGTGGATCCCAGACGTCTGACATGAGTGTCCTCCCGTTGGAGAGCGGTGCAGACCTCCGCTCGGGAACGAGTTTCCTGGTTTGACAGCAAAAATTGCAGTCTTGCCTTCACTGGGCGGTTCGCAGAGAGTTGAAAGGAAGGGGCGGATCGTTCCCCTCGCGGATCGTTCCCCTCGCACTCCTGGCCGTGGCTGCTGCCCAGTTGAGTCGTTGATACGACTATGGGAAGCGGGAGTGACCTGACGAATGCCCAGTGGGAGCGCCTGGCGCCACTTCTGCCGGTGAGCATCGGACGTTGTGGCAGGTGGCGGGACCATCGTCAGGTCGTGAACGCGTTGCTGTTCCGATGCGCACGGGCGTGCAGTGGCGCGATCTGCCGGGGCGGTACGGGCCGTGGAAGACGGTGCACGAGCGGCATCGCCGCTGGTCGGCGGACGGAACGTGGGAGATGCTGCTCCGGCGGGTCCAGGCCGAGGCGGACGCGGCCGGCGAGATCGACTGGGACATCTCGGTCGGCTCGACGTCCGTGCGCGCGCACCACCACACGGCCGGCGCCCGACACGCTCCGCCGCCCGCTCTCAAAGGGGGCTCCGCCCGGACGGTCAAAACCGCTCGGGTCCGGGCGGGACTGATCGAGCGGCTGGCGGAGGTAGTTCGGGAGGTGAGGCGCTCGGCTGCTCGTGCGGCGGGTTTACTACCAAGATCCACCGTTCCGGGGCGCAGCCGGCGCGCAGGGATCGGCCGGGGGTGGGTGGGCGGCGGGCGGGGAGGTCGGACAGGGCCCGCCGGGCGGTGTAGAGGCCGTAGCCGGGCTCCAGACCGCGTGAGGTCTTCGGTTCGCCGATGTCCAGGCAGTGCGTGGCGATGGCGGTGGCCACGATCCGGTCGTGCAGGCAGGGGTCGCGGCGGCCCGGCCACGCAGGACCAAGGCGAGGTGGCGGGGGGCTCGGGCTTCGGCGAGCACGTGTCTGCGGAGGAAGCGGTCGCCCTCGTTCATCACGAAGATCGTCGCGGCGACGTCGACGGCCGCCAGGACGACGTCGATCACGGCGGCGACCTGGGCCCGATCCTCCGCACCCGCCGCCTGGCCCGCTGCCGCGCCATCGTGGAACCTCGCCGGAAGCGCGCGGGGGCGGGTTCGAGGACGGGGGCGCGCCCGGCTGTCAGCGCCGGCTGGCAGCATGGCCTCATGACTGACGATCTTGACGGCGTACTGGCAGATCCCGCCCGGCTGCTGACCGCCGACCGTGCGGCGCTGCGCGACCACCTCTCCGACGACGACCGGGCCCGTGGCGTCGGGGGTGAGGTCTTCCTACAGGCCGAGGCGATCTTCGGGGGCGCGGAGGTGACGCCCGCGGAGTTCGCGTCCTGGCTGCACTTCGCGGCGAAGGCCACCGGTCATGACGCGTACGCCGACCGGATCGCGGCGGCCGGTCCCGGCATGCCGTGGCGGACGGTGTGGGCGTGGTGGCGGCCGGCTCACTGGTTCCCGGTCCACCCGAGCCTGAACGGCGACTACTTCCGGGTGCGCCGGTGCGTGGACGGGGACCGGGAACTCGTCGAGGTGACCGACCAGCGCGGCGCCCTCTGGCTCGACGCTGCGACCGGCCACCGGGTGACGGGCGTGGACGAGGCGGCGCTGACCGACGCGCCGAGCGCGACCGGGGCCGCCGAGGCACCCGCGCTGTACGACCTGGACCTGTTCCTCCCGGAGGAGTGGGTGGGCGCCGTGGCCTTCGCGACGGACGGCGGCCGGACCCGGCATCTCGTCGAGAGCGTGCACGGCATAGCGGTCGTGGAAACGGACCCCGACGCGCTGCGGGACTGGCCGCGCGGCGTGGGCCTCGACCCCACGTCGGCGGAGGAACCACCGCCGGGACCGGCGCCCGCCGTGCGGCGGTCGACGGGTCCGCTCACCGCGGCCCGGGTCGACGACGCCTTCGGCGGCGCGCGGCACGTGGTGCGCATCGCCGAGAGCGACCTGCCCGAGGGGCTCGTCCACGCGGGCAGCAGGCGGTACCTGCGGGACGTCGGTCTGCCCGCCTGGTGGGTGTGCCACAGCGCCCAGTACGAAACCCACCCGCTTGACGCCATGCGCCCACCGGCGGAGGGTGCCCTGCCGGACGGGAGCCTGCCCGACGGGGTGGCCGCCGCCGACCTGATCGCCTTCGGCACCACCGAGTACGGCGAGCTGTACCTCCACCGTCACGACGGCACGGTACACATCCGAAGCCGCCTGACCCGCCGTACCGACGAGGTGCTGGTGCCGCTCGCCCCGGACCTCGACGTCTTCACCCGCGCCCTGGAGGCCGTCGACCGCTACCGCAACGCCTGCTGGCACCCGTACCCGGTGGAGGGCGGCCAGGAAGACGTGACGGAGCTGTTCCTGACGGAGCTGGCGGAACTGGCCCCGGACCTGTCCGACCAGGACACTACGACGGGCAGGGTGTGGAGCTGGCTCTACGCCGGCATCACGGAGCTGGGGGTGGACGGCTACTGAGCCGGTGCCGCCGGGTGACCGGGTTACGCCGCCTGCCATCCTCTGCTCGTGATCACCGCGGAAACGGCCGAGAGCCCGCACGAGGGCTCGTCCGGATCGGTTCCACCGTCGTGCGAGCTCATCAGCTCGCCGCGGCCACCGGCCCAAAGGGGGACGTGCCGGCCGGACGAACCGGACGATCACGCCCTCGGTCGTGCACGCGGAGGTCTGACCACCAAGATCCACCTCACCTGCGACGGCCGAGGCAGGCCGCAGACGAGGTGACGGCGGAGCGGTATGGCAGCGGGGCGAGGTCAAGAGCGTCCGCTGCTGAGCTGAAGGTGCCGCCGCAAGACCGTCCTGGGTCCTGCGGCGGTTCAGCGCTCGATGCCCAGGCCGTCCAGGAACTCCTGGAACAGATCCTCCACGAACGGGTCGGACCGCTTCGACAGGACATCGGCGATCGTCTTGGGCAGGGGGGTCAGGCCAGCCGCCCGTGCCCAGGCCACAGCGCGCTCCGCAGCTTCCTTTGGCCCCAGGAACCAATCGTCGACGGATTGGCCGTCCTCCGCCATGTAGGCGGACATGGCTGCCCGGTCGAGACATGCTCGCCAGGTTGCCTGGTCCCTGGTTCGGCCTTCCAGCACAAGGCAGTCACTGTCCATTACGAACCCGGCGAGGACCGGGCGGCCAGTGACTTCCACAAGCTCGATGAGAGCCTCCTCGTCGAGTGAGGTCTGTCCTTCCAACGACCAGAGCCGCCAGTCATCGGCGCGCTCCTGAAGCAGCTCCATGTGCGCCCCGTCGGTGAAGGCTGCCGCCCCGTTCAGCGGGTGCGGATGGCGGGCGACGATGAGAGAACCCCAGTACCCCATGTGATTGCTCCATGTCCGAGAGCCGCCGCCTGGCGGCGCTCGCCGCCGCCACCCAGAGCCGCGTTTGCGCTCGGAGTGCGATTCTCGCAGAAATCGCATCCTCGTCCGCCCGGACTCGGTCGTCCGTCAGATCCCCACGCCTCAGAACGTTGTTAGGACTCCGGGGCCGTGTAGTCGAGGTCGAACCACTCTGTCGCCGTCCATGTGGTCTCGCTGGTGGAGCGGTTCACCGACTGGAGGCGGAAGAGATGGACGTCGGAGGACATCTCGTTGAACTCGCAGAACTGATCGCCTGGCCGGAGGCTGGAGAGCGGCATCTCGTTGACGACGCCGGCGACACCGTCGACGCCTGGGCCGTTGCCGTTCTCTCCTGTCACCGCTCGTTCACAGGCCCGCATGCCCATCTTGCCCGTGACCTTCCTCCCGCCCCAGGCGATGGTCAGGGTCACACCGTCCGGGCAGGAGTGGATGTCGAGGTCGTGGTGGCTCATCGGGCTCCAGTTGTCGTCATGGTTGCGGACGACAGGGCCCTTGTCGTCGAAGCCGACCACGGAGTGATAGCAGTCTCTTTCCGGTGCCCCTTCCACGGTGAACTTGGCGTCCTTGAACCTGGGTTCGGGGCCGCTGCTCTTGGTCTCTTGCGGGGAGGTGTGTCGGCCGGGCGACCGGTCGTCGTCGCCGTCACCGGAGGAACAAGCCGTTACCAGCAGGGCGAGGCCGAGGACGCCCCCGGCTAATAGGCGCTGACGCAAGCTAGGAAACATGCGTGCACGATGCCATCGGTACCGGACATGTTCAACGTCCGGGAGGGCTGCGCGGACGGTTTCAGCCTGGGTGTTGTGGCCGAGGGCGCGGCGGGGGGTCGGTTCGGCGACAGGGCGTTCGATGTCGCATGTTCTGACGGTCGTTGAGGAATGTCCCAGGAAGTCGCCGAGGAGGCCCGCGCCCTACTCAAGGCGAAGGTCAAGGAGATGGAGAAGGCCGGGGAGCAGCGCGGCTGGGGGCCCGGCGCCGGCCCTGTTGGTGGGGCACATGGAGCAGATCGCCGCCGCCCTGTCACGCAACGGGACATCCCCGGCCGCGGTGGTGAAGTAGACCCGGCGGCCGGCGTCGACCGCGGCTCGGCCGAGCGCGACGGACAGCATGGTCTTGCCCACCCCGGGCGGCCCGACTGGGCCGCGCCACCATTCCTGATCGCGGTGTTCACCATCTCCCTGATCGCGGTCGGTGCCGGACCAGGCCGCACCCGACGGCCGGCACTGACCGCGCTCATCCTCGTGAGCGGCCTCAGCCGGTCTCTCGCCAGGTGGTCATGGTCACCGGGGTGGCATTCGGGCAGAGGGGCGCCCTCTGGTGCCGTCGCCGCTTCCGTTCAACGGGAGCAGGGTCTCCAGATGAGCGCCCCGGACCCAGGAGCCCAGCAGGTCACGGTGCAGGGCCACGATGTCCTGGCGCAGCGCCAGGCCCAGCGCGGCCTTCGTGAACGTGCGGCAGGTGGTGACGAACAGGGCGACGTCGGCGCCGTGTTCGGGGCGGGCTGTGCCGACGAATTTCTGCATGTCCTGCGAGGACACACTGCGGTGCGGCGCGTACTTCTTGCACTGGACGACCAGCTTGCGGCCGTCGGCCAGGTAGCCGACGACATCCGCGCCCAGATCGCCGCTCTTGCCGCTGACGACGACTCGCGTGCAGCCGTCGCGCCGGCACAGATCGGCTACGTACGCCTCGAACTCCTGCCACGACAACGCGTCGACCTCGGCCATCGACAGCTCCCGCGCCTTGGCCTCCTCCTGTGCCCGCCACGCGCGGTCCTGACCGACCGCGCGGCGGTGCGCCCGCAACAGCGCCCATCCGGCCCCGCCCACCACGGCCGCGGCAAGCAGGGCCACCAGGACTGGCCACACCACCGACCAGTGCCCGGCCACCCACACCGCAACGACCACCGCCCCCACCGCACCCCAGCCCTGCAACTGCCTGCGCGTCCGCTTCTTCAAGCGCCGGCGCCGTCGACGTGCTGCCATCACT
Organism: Streptomyces corchorusii; assembly: GCF_001514055.1. Lineage (NCBI taxonomy): Bacteria > Bacillati > Actinomycetota > Actinomycetes > Kitasatosporales > Streptomycetaceae > Streptomyces > Streptomyces corchorusii. Next base: position 53,900 of record NZ_KQ948355.1, read on the forward strand.
CCCCCTCTCCCCGGACCCGTGGCCCGCAGGGGGTGCCGCCGGGCGCCGCTCGTCGTTGGCATGTGCGGGGGCTCATCGGCCGGCCTGGGTGACGCCGCTCGCGAGCTGCCCCAGAAGGTTCACGATTCCCTGACCCGCCGGCGTGGGTGCGATCAGCACGCCCAGCGCCAGGACGATGACGACGGTCAGCTTCTCGTCGTTCCGGCTGCGGGAATGCGTACGCCGCCGCAGCCGGAAGAACACGATGACTGCGAGCAGCACCGCCACGTTGATGGTCAGCAACCGTCCAGACCTCCCCCACCGACTGTCCACCACTGCACCGGGACGGCAGAACGCCACCCCAGCCTTCTTGTGTAGCCGGGTGTCGGTGATGTTGGAGGCGGGTCGCTCGTGAATGGCACAAAGGCATCGGACCTGGCCGAATACCGCGCGATCTGCTACCGGTCGAAGATGCGCACGGTCATGTACAGGTCTCCGGGGGCACCGCCGTATTTCCCCGGTGCGCCGAGTTCCCTGATCCGGATCTTCCCGCGCCGCACCGTCCCGTTCCGTCCCGAGGCCCGCTGACTCACAACCTCACGCAGCCGCCACGGCCCCACCAGTGGCCGGGGGCATCCTGCGTCGGTGGATCGTTGCCGACGTCAAAGGTCCGTCAGGACGCGCTCAAGCGCCGAGCGGCCTGCGGGCCCCCAGTTCGGCTTGCCGCCCGGCAGGCCGTGGTCGCCGTTCTGGCCCATCAGCATCAGGAACAGGCTCTTCATCGCGGCCAGCCCACGCGCCCGTCGGACCGCCGCCTCGTCCGCCTGTGCGTAGCTGTCGAAGAACCGCGAGGCGCCGCCCTCGGGGAGCAGCACCCAGGCGGCGGCAAGGTCCCAGGCCGGGTCGCCGGCGAAGACGTCGCCGAAGTCGACTACGCCTGCCAATGTCCCCTCCGCGACGACGACGTTCGCGGGATGCAGGTCGCCGTGAACCCACACGCGCGGGCCCTCCCATCCGGGAGCCGCGGCAGCGTCGTCCCACACGGCCCGGATGTCGTCCTCGGCGAAGTGGCCGAGGTCCACGGCCCGCAGGAAGCGCTCGAAGCCCTCCGTGCACTCCTTGGGGTGGCCGCCGCGGTCCGAGGCGTCCGGTGCTTCGGCGGGCGCCTCCACATGCAGTGCCTTGAGGAAGGCCGCCAGGCTGTCGGCCGCATGGTCGCTGCGGGTGATCGAGCCGTGGTCCAGCGGCGTGCCCTCGACCCATGTCATGACGGTCCAGATCTTGGGGAAGCGCTCGGACGGCGCACCGTCCCGTACGGGGACCGGGATCGGCAGCGGCAGGCACGAGGCCAGGGTCGGCAGCCACCGGCGCTCCTTGAGCTGGAGATCCGGGTTGGTGTCCATCCGCTGCATCCGGACCACCAGCTCGTCCCCGAGGCGCCACATCTGGTTGCCCCAGCCGCCCGCCACCTCGCGGATGGGCAGCGCGGCCAAGTCCGGATGCTGGTCCCGCAGCAGGTCGCGGACCAGGTCCTCGCTGATCTCGATCTCAGATTCGATCATGCGGAGTCACAGTACTCGGCGCACGCGGAGGCGACCATGTTCTGACACGAACCTGGTCGCCGGGACCGCTGTGGCCAAGGGCCGGTGGCGCGCATGCAAGCGGTGCTGCGGCTACCGGGACACTTCATGCGCGAGGCAGACCGGTGGACCGTGAGCGAGGTCAGCAACCAGTCCACCGGGTACTGCCCGGACGTCACCTCTTGGGCGGAGGTCGCCCGTCCCATGAGCCGTGATCATTCACGGCCCAAGATCCACCTTCGATACACGGCCTGGGCGGCCCGCGGCCGTCAGTCGAGGCAGGTCACAGACGTCGTCCCAGGCAGCGGCGTCTCCCGGAGCAGCCCTCCCAGGACTGCGTGACGACGCCGACGCGCAACCGCGGACAAGCACGGACGCTCGCGGACCGTCGCCGCAGGTCAGGGCAGAGCAGGTTCAGGTTGAGCGCCAGACCGACTCGCCTTCCGCGTACCGGGGCCGCTTCAACCGATAAATGACTCACTGTCGGTCCGCTGCATGCTGTCGGCCCCGAAGCCTTCCCAGTCCACCGTCATGGTGGATGTCCCCGACCTGTAGATCTTGCCCAGGGTCCGGTCGGTGTTCCCGTCATCGCACTTCAGTCTGATCACGTGTCCCCCGTCCTCCTTGCTCAGAGTTCCTCGGCAGTGGCTTTCGCCCAGCAGTTCCACCCGGGAGCCTTCGATGCGCAGGACGACCGGGGGGCCGGCCGAGAAGGACGCCCAGGAGCCGGTGAGGGTGGTATCGACCCTGTCGTCGGCGTCCTGAGTCGAGGGCGTGCCGTTCACAGCGCCGCCGGTCGGCGTGGACACCGGTGCTGCGGACGGCTTCGCCTTCCCCGATTCCGCGCCGCTGCATCCGCTCAGGGCGAGGACTGCCGCCACGGCCACCGCGGCCTGGTGCATTTGTTTGATCACGTCAACCCTTCGAGGGAGCGGCGGAACCGGCGACCGACGTTCACGTCGGCCGGCGCGCGCCGAGATTGTCAACGCCATTCTCCGCTCCGGCCGGCTGCGGGAGGCGCACAGCCGGCCTTTTTCGAATCGAAGCTCGCAGGGGGTTGGGCCAGCCGACATCAGAGTCCGAACGCGGTGGTCACCTGCTCGGTGAGATCGTCTTCCGTCATCGTCGTGTCGACGTGGATGGTGTGCAGTTGGAGGCTCTCGGTTTCCTCCGCGAGGCGTGTTGTGAACATGTGGTCGCGTTCCGCGATGTTGCGGCCGGCCTTTGCGGGGTCGCTGGTCTTCCATACGAATTCCTGCCCTGACACGGACCGAGTCCGGATAGCGGCCTGGCGGAAATCGGGTGTGGGAAGAAGCCAGACTGCGTGCTCGGGAACAGCGAGCAGAGGTTTCACGAGGTGAGGCAGCAGCCGGAATCCCTCGACGATGACGCATGGCTCCTGCGGCAGGCGAAGGAGATCTTCAATGATCAGGTCGAAGCCCTCGCCTTGAAACCAGTGGAAGGTCTCAAGCATGACCTGCGGAGTCCGGCTCACCCATCGCTCGTCCATGTCCATGGCGATGAACTCGTGCAGGCGGGGGGCCTCTTCGGGGGTGGTCCGCCTGGCGTGATCGTGCATCACGTCGTCGGTTGCGTAGAGACGCCACCCGTAGCGATCGGCGAGTCGGCGGGCGATGGTCGACTTGCCCGCACCACTGCCGCCACCGATCCAGAAGACGTGCCGCAGCCGTGCCGGAAGTTCTGCGGCGTCGGTCATCTCTCCGTACTGTCCGGGTCGCATCTCTCTCCCATCCGGTGGGACGACCAGGGCGAGCCTCACTGCGGTCGTCGTGGTTGGCGGTTTCCTCTCACCCGATCACGAGGTATACCCCGGCGGGCCGCAAGAGGGGCTGTTCGCCGGGCCGCTACGCGGGCAGCCGCCGGAGCTGCGAGGGTCCCTTATGTCGTCGTCCGGGAAGCAGGCATCGCCGGGGTCAGAACCGGCCGGCCCCCCGGTACAGCTTCAGTTCGCCGTCCAGCTCGACGGCGAGGACGGTGGCGTGCGGGTCGAGGTCGGACTCGGCCGGCGGGTCGATCCACAGCACCCCGACCGCCTCGTGGAGTCCGCCGATCACCCGGTGGCGGAGTTCGGTGCCGGTGCCGAGGACGGTGACCCTGTTGACCTTGGTGGCCAGGCCCCGGACGCCGATCTCGGCGCGCGGGGCGTCGAACACGGTGAGGTAGAGGGTGCGCCGGTCGGGAGAGAGGGTGCTGGGACCGTAGTGGTGCCCGGCCGGAAGGCCGCGCACGGTGCCGTACACCGCCTCCGCGTGTGTGCGGATCCACTCCCCCAGCCCTTCCAGGCGCTCGACCTGCGGCTGCGGGATGGTGCCGTCCTCCATGGGCCCGACGTCGAGCAGCAGGTTGCCGCCGCCGCCGATGGTCTCGGTGAAGTAGCGGATCAGCTGGGCGAGGGACTTGTGGTGGTGGTCGTGGTGCTGGTAGCCCCACGAGTCGTTGATCGTCAGGCACAGTTCCCAGGGGCCGTCCGGGGGCACGACGGGGACGCCCTGTTCGGGGGTGGCGTAGTCGCCCTCGCTGAGCATGCGCGCGTTGAAGACGACGTGCGGGACGTACGAGCGGATGAGCGCGGCCAGTTCGGGGATGCGCCACTGCTCCTCGCTGCGGTCCCACTCCCCGTCGAACCACATCAGGTCCGGCCGGTAGCGGGAGGCCAGCTCTCGTATCTGGCCGTCCCGGTAGGCGAGGTAACGCTCCCAGGCGTCCAGGTCCTCGTCCTCGGCGGCCACTTCCGAGTAGCGGTTGTCCTCCAGCTCCGGCGGACGGCCCGGCTTGCGGGTGCTCGCGTAGTCGGGGTGGTTCCAGTCGGAGTGCGAGTAGTACAGGCCGACCTGCAGGCCCCTGTCGCGCAGGGCGTCGGCGTAGGGGCCGAGGTAGTCCCTGCCGAGGTCGAGGTCGCCGTACGCCGTGTCCCACAGGGCGACGCCGTCGTGGTGGCGGCTGGTCAGGACGGCGTACCTGGCACCGGCGCGGGCGAACAGGTCCGCCCACGCCCGGGGGTCGTAGCGGGCGCCGGTGAAGCGCTCCAGCTGGGACATGTACTGGTCGTGCGGCACGATGTCGTCGTAGAAGGACCAGGACTCCTGGACCCCGTCGACGGCGTAGATGCCCCAGTGCACGAAGATCCCCAACTTGGCGTCGGTGAACCAGGGTTGTATCGCCATCCGTCAGCTCCTGCGCAGGCGGAGGGTGAGGATCTGGAAGGGTCGCAGTTCGACGGGCACGGTGTCGCCGTCGGTGGTCGCGGCCTCCAGGGGGCGCTCAAGCAGGTCGGTGACCTGGGCGGCGGCGAGGGGGAAGCCGGTGCGCAGGAGGCCCTGGGCGCGGCCACCGCGGGACTCGTAGAGGCGGACCACGACGTCGCCGGAGGAGTCGTCGGCGAGCTTGACCGCCTCGACGGTCACTCCCTCGCCGTCCACCGAGACCACGGGCTGCGGCTCGCCCGCCGCCTCGGCGACCCGCAGCGGCAGGTTGAGGGCGTAGCCCTCGGCGACCGCGTCCGCGATGCTCGCGCCGGGCAGGAGGGAGTAGGTCAAGCGGTGCCGGCCCTGGTCGGCCCCGGGGTCCGGGATGCGCGGGGCGCGGACCAGGGAGAGGCGAACCGTGGTGGTCGTACCGCCGTCCTCGCGGACCGTGCGGGAGACGTCGTGGCCGTACGTCGAGTCGTTGATCACGGCGACGCCGTAGCCGGGCTCCGCGATGTGCACCCAGCGGTGGCCGGAGACCTCGAAACGGGCCGCCTCCCAGCTGGTGTTGGTGTGGGTGGGCCGTTGGACGTGGCCGAACTGGATCTCGGCGGAGGAGTGCGGGGCGCGGATGTCCACCGGGAAGCCGGCCTTGAGGAACTTCTCGGCTTCGTGCCAGTCGATGTCGGTCTCGAAGTCGATCCGGGGGCTGCCGGCCCGGAGCGTGATCGTCTGGGTGATCTTCGAGCCGTTGCCGAACGAGCGGCTGACCCGGATCGCGCCGAGGAGCGGGTCCTGCTCGACGACCGTGATCTCCGAGGTGTCCAGCAGGTCCGTGTAGCGGTTCTTGTAGTGCTTGTCGACGTCCCAGGCGTCCCAGTAGTTCGGGAGGTCGGTGTGCAGGCGCAGGAGGTTGCCCTTGTCGGCGAGGACCTCGCGGTTCACCCGCAGGTCGTACACGGAGGACAGGGTGCCGTCGTCCGCGATCCGTACGCGCACCAGGCCGTTGTCGATGACCCGCCCGTCGACCGTCACCGGCTGCGGAGTCCTGGCGCCGCCCGTCAGTGGCGCGCTGCCGCTCGCGGGGACCTCGACGTACACCGGCGCGCCCGCGCCGTCGCGGACGACCTCGGCGCGGGCGTAGGGGCTGGTGTTGAAGACCCGGGCGGTGCCGGTGCCCAGCGCGGTGATCGCCTCGGTGGTCAGGGCCTCCAGTTCCTCGGCGACACGCGCGTATTCGGCCTCGGCCTCGCGGTGCACCCAGGCGATCGAGGAGCCCGGCAGGATGTCGTGGAACTGGTGGAGCAGGACGGTCTTCCAGAGCCGGTCGAGCTTCTCGTGCGGGTACCGGTAGCCGGGCGCGTGCAGGGCGGCCGTCGTGGCCCACAACTCGGCCTCGCGCAGCTTGTGTTCGCTGCGCCGGTTGCCCTGCTTGGTGCGGGCCTGGGAGGTGTAGGTGGCGCGGTGCAGCTCCAGGTAGAGTTCGCCGACCCAGACCGGCGCGTCCGCGTACTCGGCACGGGCCTTGGCGAAGAAGGCGTCCGGGTGCTCGATCTCGACCCGCGGGGAGCCCTCCAGGTCCTTCAGGCGCCGGGCGCGTTCCATGATCTCGCGGGTGGGGCCGCCACCGCCGTCGCCCCAGCCGAACGGGGCCAGCGACCGGGTCGCGGCGCCCTTCTCGGCGTAGTTGCGGACCGCGCGGGACATCTCCTCGCCGCTGAAGCAGGCGTTGTAGGTGTCGACGGGCGGGAAGTGGGTGAAGATGCGGGTGCCGTCGATGCCCTCCCACCAGAAGGTGTGGTGGGGGAACTTGTTGGTCTGGTTCCAGGAGATCTTCTGGGTGAGGAACCACTCGTTGCCGGCCAGCTTGGCGAGCTGCGGGTAGGCCGCGTTGTAGCCGAAGGAGTCGGGCAGCCAGACGCCCTTGGTCTCCACGCCGAAGTGCTCGATGAAGAACCGCTTGCCGTGCACGAACTGGCGGGCGACGGCCTCGCCGCCGGGCAGGTTGCCGTCGGCCTCCACCCACATGCCGCCGACCGGCGCCCACTGGCCCTTCTTGACCGACTCCTGGATGCGGGCCCACACACGCGGGTAGTTGTCGCGCACCCACTCGTACTGCTGGGCCTGTGAGCAGGCGAAGACGAACTCCTCGTACTCGTCCGCCAGCGAGGTCACGTTGGAGAAGGTCCGGGAGGTCTTGCGCTTGGTCTCGCGGATCGGCCACAGCCAGGCCGAGTCGATGTGCGCGTGGCCCACGCCGGAGATGCGGTGGGCGCTCGCGTGCGCCGGTTTCGACAGCACCGGCTTCAGGGCCTCGCGGACGGCGGGCGCCGAGCCGGAGATGTCGTCCAGGTCGAGCAGGTCCATCGCGTGGTCGAGGGCGTGTGTGATCTCGTGCCGGCGCGGGTCGTGCTCGCCCAGCTCCACCATCAGCTCTCGGAGGACCCGCAGGTCCAGGTCGAGGTGCCAGACCTCTTCGTCGAGGACGGCGATGTCGGCGCGCCTGAAGGTGTAGAGCGGCTCGTCGCCGGCCGTCAGGACGTCGCCGAGCGGGGTCGGGGCCGCGAAGTCGCCTGCGAGGATGTCGGGGTTGGACGCGGCTTCGAGCAGGTAGTCGACGACCTCGCCGCCGGTCGCCGGGTTGGCGATCGGCACGTACTGGTTGAGCGGGTTGACCGCCTTCAGCGGGGTTCCGTCGGTGAGGTGGACCAGGGCCTCGGCCTGGTTGCCGGGCCAGTCGCCCACGAAGCCGAGGTCGATGACGGCCTCGACGCGGCGACCCGCGAACTCGGCGGGCACCTGGCCGTGCAGCCGGAACCAGGTGGTGCCCCAGGGCGGGCCCCACGGGGTGTTCATGGCGAACGGTTCGTACGAGGCGGCGGCGGCTTCCTCGAAGGGCACCGGCTCTCCGGGGGCCTGCCAGGCCGCCACCTCGAAGGGGACGGTGGCCGCGTGGATCGCGGGCTTGACGCGCTGGTTGTGGAGGCGCTCTACGCGCTCCTCGATCCGGCGGCGTTCGTCGTGCATGGAGGTCTCCAGAAGAGGGCTGGAAGCGGTTGTTGAGCGGCCGGTTAGGCGAGGTAGGCCAGGCCGGGATGGACCGCGGTGTAGCCTTCGACCAGTCGGCGGGCGACGTTGACCGAGTCGACCAGTGGGTGCAGCGCGAACGCCTTCACGGCCGTCGCGCGGGAGCCGGACTCGGCGGCCGCGAGCACCTCGCGCTCGACGGCCTTCACCGCGCAGACCAGCCCGGTGGCGTGGTCGGGCAGCGGCTCGACGGCGACCGGGTGGGCGCCGTTGGCGTCGACGAGGCAGGGCACCTCGATGACGGCCTCGCCGTCGAGCACCGACAGGGTGCTGCGGTTGCGGACGTTGAGGATCAGGGTGGTGCGCTCGTCGCGGGCGATGGCCCGCATCAGGGCGAGGGCGACCTTCTCGTAGCCGCCGGAGAGGTCGTCGGCGTCGCGTTCGCCGGCGCCCGCGGTCTCGCGGTTCTCGGCCATGTAGGTCGCCTCGCGCTCGGCGCGGGTACGGTTCCAGACGTCCAGGGCCTTCTTGCCCGGGTCCCTGACCTGCTGGTAGAAGTGCGCCTGCTGGTCGCGCAGGAAGGCGCCTCGGGTCCGCTCGGCCTGCTGGTAGGCGCGGACGGCCTCGCGGTTGAAGTAGTAGTAGTGCAGGTATTCGTTGGGGATCGCGCCGAGGGACCGCAGCCAGTCGGCGCCGAAGAGCTTGCCCTCCTCGAAGGAGCCGAGCAGGCCGGGGTCGGCGAGCAGGCGCGGGAGTTCGTCCCGGCCCGCGATGCGCAGGCCGCGTACCCAGCCGAGGTGGTTGAGGCCGACGTAGTCGATCCAGGCCTCCCGCGGATCGGCACCGAGGACCCGGGCGATGCGGCGGCCGAGGCCGACCGGGGAGTCGCAGATGCCGATGACGCGGTCTCCGAGGTGGCGGGACATGGCCTCGGTGACCAGGCCGGCGGGGTTGGTGAAGTTGATGACCCAGGCGTCGGGGGCGAGGCGGGCCACCCGCTGGGCGATGTCGACGGCGACGGGGACCGTCCGCAGACCGTAGGCGATACCGCCCGCGCCGACCGTCTCCTGGCCGAGGACGCCCTCGTCCAGCGCGACCCGCTCGTCGTGCGCGCGGCCCTCCAGGCCGCCGACGCGGATCGCGGAGAAGACGAAGTCGGCACCGCGCAGGGCCTCGTCCAGGGAGGTGCTGGTGGTCACGGTCGGGGCGTCGTCCACGGTCGACGCCTGTTCGGCCAGCACACGGGCGACCGCCCGCAGTCGGTCGTCGTCGAGGTCGTGCAGGACGACCTCGGTCACCCGCCCTTCGCCGCGGTCCGTCAGCAGTGCCCCGTACACCAGCGGCACCCGGAATCCGCCGCCGCCCAGGATCGTCAGTTTCACGTCCGTACCTTTCCTGCTCCTGCCATGACCACCTCGACACCGGCCTCCTCCAGGGAGGACCGGGTCGCCGGGTCGATGGGAGCGTTGGTCACCACCATGTCCAGGTGCTCGGGACCGCATACCTTCGCCATGCCCGTACCCGGGAACTTGGCCGCGTCGGCGAGCAGTACGACCTTGTCGCTCGCGTTGATCATGGCCCGCTTGACCGGCACCTCCACGACCGTCGTGTCCATCACCTGTCCGCCCGGACGGACCCCGCTGGTGCCCAGGAAGAGCCAGTCGGCGTGCAGTTGGCGCAGGTTGTCCTCGGTGAGGAAGCCGACCAGGGACCGGTACTCGCGCCGGACCATGCCGCCGAGCAGCACCAGTTCGATGCCCTCGTCGTCGGCGAGCTCCTCGTAGACGACCAGGTTGCTGGTGATGACCGTGAGGCGGCGGCCGTGCAAGTGGCGGGCCAGCCGGTAGGCGGTGGTGCCGATGTCGAGCAGTACCGACTGGCCGTCGGCGACCATGGCCGCGGCGCGCTCCGCTATGGCGTCCTTCTCGGCCACGCGCACCTCGGCGACCTCGGCGAAGGGCTGGTCGCCCTCCTCCACGACCGCGCCGCCGTGCACCCGCGTGAGCAGCCCGTCCTCCTCCAGTTTGACCAGGTCGCGCCGGATCGTGGCGGGGCTCACGCCCAGTTGCTCGGAGAGGTCGGTCACGGCGGCGGGACCGCCCGAGCGCAGGGCCCGCAGGATGAGTTGATGTCGTCGTTCTGCCAGCACGACGTGAACAGTACTCTTCATCTTCAATCAAATCCATGCTCACTTCTGCTCGACTATTGACCAATCTCGGCGAGCGGCGCACGATTCCCGTCATCGAAATGGACGGGTTCCGACGAGAGGGTGGCGTGTGGACGACGACAGGCCCGATGTGCTGCTGACCGGGCTGCTCTTCTACGACCTCGTCCTCACGGGGCTCGCGAAGCCGCCGACACCGGGTGAGGAGATCTGGACGGCCGGCATGGGCTGCGGCCCCGGCGGGATCGCGAACCTCGCGGTGGCCGCGTCCCGGTTCGGTCTGCGCACCTCGCTGGCCACGGTCTTCGGCGACGACTTCTACGGCGCGCACTGCCGGGAGGTCCTGCGCGACCAGGAGGACGTCGACCTCTCGCTGTCCCGCACCGCGGACGGCTGGCCCACCCCGGTCACGGTCTCCCTCGCACATGGCGGTGACCGCGCCCTCGTCACCCACGGCCAGGAGCCGCCGTACTCGCAGGACGCGCTGATGGGCGACCCGCCCGAGGCGCGCACCGCCCTGGTGCACCTTGAGGCCGAGCCCCGCGAGTGGATCGCCAAGGCTGCTGCGAACGGCACCCGCGTCTACGCGGACGTCGGCTGGGACCCCACCCAGCAGTGGTCCCGCGACCTCCTCGACCAGCTCGCGCTCTGCCACGCCTTCCTCCCCAACGAGCACGAGGCCATGGCCTACACCCGCACCGACACCGCGACCGCCGCGCTGCGCGCCCTCGCGGAGCTGGTCCCGGTGGCGGTGGTGACGCGCGGCGGTCGCGGCGCGGTGGCCGTCGACCAGACGACCGGCGAGTACGCGGAGGTACCGGCGCTCGACGTGGACGTCCTCGACGCGACGGGAGCCGGGGACGTCTTCGGGGCGAGCTTCGTCGCCGCCTCGCTGGGCGGCTGGCCGCTGACGGAACGGCTGCGGTTCGCCGTCCTCGCCGCCGGACTGTCCGTCCAGCACCACGGCGGCGCACTCGCCGCCCCCGGCTGGTACGGCGTCGACCGCTGGTGGCGCCGCGCGCCGGCCGACCCCGACGTCAGGCGCGCCTACGGCTTCCTCGCGGACCGGCTGCCGGCCGACCCCGGACCACCGGTGCGGTACGCGCCCGTCACTCCCCCCGCACCGCGGCGCTGACCCCACCCCCACCCCACGCTCATGCGAAGTCACGAAAAGATCCGAAAGGCGGTGGGAGCTGTGCGGCTCTCACGTAGGGGCCTGCTGCGCGCGGGCCTGGCCGGCACGGCCGCCACGGCGCTCGGCGGCCTGGCGCCCGGCTGTGCCGTCCCGACCGGTTCCACCGGCCGGGACATGGTCCTGTGGTACTGGGACGGCGGGCTCGGCGACACGGTCGTGCGGAAGGCGAAGGCCCGCTACGAAGCGGACGTCGACGTGCAGGCCATCAAGATCGGCGGCTACTACCGGTCGAAACTGCTCACCACCATGACCGGCCGCGCCCGCGTTCCCGACATCGCGGGCCTCAAGGGCGAGGACATGGCGTCCTACCTGCCCGACGCCGACCAGTTCGTCGACCTCAGGACCTTGGGCGCCGACAGTTACAAGAGCCAGTACCTGCCGTGGAAGTGGGAGCAGGGTTGCGCCGACGACGGCACGATGGTCGGGTTCCCGATCGACTGCGGGCCGGTCGCGCACTTCTACCAGTACACCGTCTTCCGGAAGGCGGGGCTGCCCTACGAACCCGACGACGTCTCCCGGCAGTTGAACACCTGGGAGAAGTTCTTCGCGGCCGGCGAGCAGCTGAGGAAGCGGATCCCGGGGACGTGCCTGCTGACCGACATCACGTCCGTGTTCACCAACGTCGTGCAGCAAGGCAGCCAGCGGTACGTCGACAAGGACCGGCACTTCATCGGCGACCAGGCACATGTGCGCGACGCCTGGGCGCTGGCCGTGGAGGCCAAGCAGCGGAAGATCGTGTCCGACCTGGTCACCGGCACACCGGACCAGCTCTCGGCCGTGCAGGACGGCAAGCTGCCCAGCCAGCTCGGCGCCTCGTGGGCGACGTACGACCTCAAGAGCGGGGTGCCGAAGACCAAGGGCAAGTGGCGCGTGGCCCAGATGCCGGTCCGGCCCTCCAACAACGGCGGATCGTTCCTGTCGATCACCAAGGCGTGCCGGGAGCCCGAGCAGGCGTTCCGGATCATCACCTGGATCCTGAACGCCGCCAACCAGGCCCAGGGGTACGTCGATGCGGGCCTGTTCCCCTCCACCCCCGCCACGTACGCCATGAAGCAGCTGCGGGAGCCGGACCCCTTCTTCGGCGGTCAGGTCACCACCGACGTCTTCGGCCCCGCCGCGCGGAAGATCGCGGTCGCCTACAACAGCCCATACGACGTGGCGCTCTCGCAGCCCATCCTCGACGAGATCAAGAACGTCGGCGTCCTCGGCAAGGACCCGGAGAAGGCCTGGAGTGACGCCATGGGCAAGTGCCGCCGGATCGCCAAGCACCTGGGGGTGAGCTACTGATGGCCACCGCACTCGAAAAGCCCGCGCCGGCCGTGGAAAGCCTCCCGGCCGGCCGCCCCCGCACGGGTCTGCGCAGGTACTGGCACCTCTACGCCGCGATCTCCCCCTTCTACCTCCTCTTCCTCTGCTTCGGCCTGATCCCGGTCGGCTTCTCGCTCTACGTCTCCCTGCACCGCTGGGACGGCCTCGGCCCGATGGAGTGGGCGGGCCTGTCGCAGTACCAGTACCTGCTGGGCGACGGCGACTTCTGGCAGTCGGTCGGGAACACCATCGTCATCTGGGCGCTGGCCACCTTCCCGATGATCTTCCTGGCGATGGTGACGGCCGTGATGCTCAACTCGGCGGTCCGCTTCAAGAACGTCTACCGCTTCGCCTACTTCCTGCCGAACGTCACCTCGGTGGTGGCCGTCGCGATCGTCTTCGGCTCGGTCTTCTCCACCAACTTCGGCCTGGTGAACGCCCTCTTGCAGGCGGTCGGCCTCGATCAGGTGGCGTGGCTGAACACGCCGTGGGGCATCAAGATCGCCATCGCCACGCTGATGACCTGGCAGTGGACCGGCTACAACGCGATCATCTTCCTGGCCGGCCTCCAGACCATCCCGGGCGAACTGTACGAGGCGGCCCGCATGGACGGCGCCGGCCCCGTGCAGACCTTCTTCCGGATCACGCTGCCGATGCTGCGGCCGGTGCTGCTGTTCGTGCTCGTCGTGTCCACGGTCACCGGCCTGCAGAGCTTCTCCGAACCGCAGGTGCTGCTACAGAACACCGCCAACGAGTCGACGTTCTCCGGTGGTCCCGGCCACGCGGGCCGCACGATGGTCCTCTACTTCTTCCAGCAGACCTTCGACAACAACGACTTCGGCTACGGAGCCGCCGTGGCGTGGGGCGTCTTCCTCGTCGTCATCCTCTTCTCGATCATCAACTGGCGCCTGGTGCAGCGTCGGGGCGAAGACTAGGAAGGCCGATCACCATGGCATCCATCCAAGGAACCCGCGGGCCGGGGCGCATCCAGGGAACCCGCGCCCGGGGCATCGCGCTGCACGCCGTACTCATCGTCGGTCTGCTGCTGTCGGCCTTCCCGTTCTACTGGGCCGTCATCATGTCGACGCACACGTCGTCGGAGATCTTCGCCTATCCGCCGAAGCTGCTGCCGGGCTCGCACTTCCTGGAGAACGTCCGCAACCTCTTCCACAGCGTCGCCTTCTTCGGCTCGATGGGGAACTCGCTGCTGGTGGCGGGCTCGGTGACCTTCCTGGTCCTGTTCTTCGACTCGCTGGCGGCCTTCGTCTTCGCCAAGTTCGACTTCCCCGGCAAGAACGTGCTGTTCGCGCTGCTGATGCTCATCTTCACGGTGCCGGCGCAGCTGTCCGCCATCCCGCAGTTCGTGATCATGGCGAAGCTGGGCTGGATCGGCACGATGACCTCGCTGATCGTGCCCGCCGCGGCCAACGCGTTCGGCATCTTCTGGATGCGCCAGTACATGAAGGGCGCCATCCACGACGAACTCCTCGACGCCTCCCGCATCGACGGCGCCAGCTTCCTGCGCCAGTACTGGCACGTGGCCCTGCCGGTGGTCCGGCCCGGCCTGGCCTTCCTCGGCATCTTCACCTTCATGGGCCAGTGGAACGACTACGCCTGGCCCCTGATCGCCCTCACCGACCCCCGCAACGTCACCCTCCAGGTGGCCCTGTCCCAGCTCAACGGCACGCACGGCACCACCGACTACGGAATCGTCGTGACCGGGGCGCTCCTCGCCCTCATCCCCCTGCTGATCGTCTTCGCGATCGGCGCCAAGCAGATCATCGGTGACCTCGGCAAGGGAGCCATCCGTTGACGGACCCGCTTCTCGCACTGCGCCCCTGGCAGGCACCCGAGGTGACCTCCTGGGGGCGGCTGCCCATGAACGCCGTCGACCGGCGCTCCGGCGCCCTGTCCCTGGACGGCGACTGGCGCTTCCGGCTGCTGCCGACGCCGGAGGCGACGGTCCACGGCACCTGGTCGACGGCACACGTCCCGGGCGCGTGGACCATGCAGGACACCGACGACCTGCCCCAGTACACCAATGTCCGTATGCCGTACGCGGAATTCCCCCCGCGGTCGCCCGCCGCCAACCCCACCGGTGTGTACGAACGCCACGTGGACGTCCCCGCCGACTGGGCCGGCCGCCGGATCGTCCTGCACGTCGGGGCCGCCGAGAGCGTGCTGCTGGTGCACGTCGACGGACGGCCCGTCGGGATCTCCAAGGACTCCCACCTGGCCGCCGAGTTCGACCTGACCGACGTGGTGCGCCCCGGTGAGCCGTCGGTCGTACGGCTGACGGTGGTCAAGTGGTCCGACGCCACGCACATCGAGGACCAGGACCAGTGGTGGCACGGCGGGATCACCCGCTCGGTGCTGCTGTACACGACCGACCCCCTGCACCTCGCGGACGTGACCGTGCGGGCACGCCGGGACGGCGACCTGCGAGTGGACTGCCTGGTGCGCGACGCGGCGGGCGACGGGGCGCTGCCCGAGGGCTGGTACGTCACCGGTGACCTGGACGGTGACCTCCTGGCCCAGGACACCGAGTTCGACCGGCTCAACGCCGAGGACGAGCGGGTCTCCGACTTCCTGGGCGAGGTCCGTATCCGCGCCGTGGTGCCCGGGGTGCGCACCTGGAACGCGGAGCAGCCCGAGCTGTACGGGCTGACCGTGCGGCTGCACCGCGCGGACGGCACGGTCGCCGACTCCTCGTACCACCGCATCGGCTTCCGGGACGTCGACATCGTCGGCCGGGACCTGCTGGTCAACGGCGAGCGGGTCTTCATCCGCGGCGTCAACCGGCACGACTTCCATCCGCTGACCGGGCGGACGGTGTCGTACGACGACATGCGCGCGGACCTGGTGCTGCTGAAGCGGTTCGGCTTCAACGCGATCCGCACCTCGCACTACCCGAACGACCCGTCGCTGTACGACCTCGCCGACGAACTGGGCTTCTACGTCGTCGACGAGGCGGACATCGAGTCCCACGACCACGCCCATGAGATCGCCGACGACCCGCGCTACCTGAACGCCTTCGTGGACCGCGTCTCGCGCATGGTGCTGCGCGACAGGAACCACCCCTCGGTCATCGTCTGGTCGCTGGGCAACGAGTCCGACTACGGCGCCAACCACGACGCGGCGGCGGGCTGGGTGCGCCGGCACGATCCCACCCGGCCCATCCAGTACGAGGGCGCGGCCAAGCGCGGCTGGGCGGACCCGGACGTGGCCTCCGACATCGCCTGCCCCATGTACGCGCCGCTGGAGGACTGCCTGGCCCACGCGCTGTCCGGGCAGCAGACCAAGCCGCTGATCCAGTGCGAGTACTCGCACGCGATGGGCAACAGCAACGGCACGCTGGCCGACCACTGGGCCGCCATCGAGTCCACTCCGGGCCTTCAGGGCGGGTTCATCTGGGAGTTCCGGGACCACGGAATCCTCCAGCGCGTGAGCGACGGCAGACCGGTCGGGCGCGCGGGCGCCGGACTGTACGGCAACGGTGTCGCCGCGCCCGGCCACCGCTGGGCGTACGGCGGTGACTTCGGCGAGACCGTGCACGACGGGGCGTTCGTCGCGGACGGGATCGTCTTCCCCGACCGCACCCCCAAGCCCGCGATGTACGAGCACCGGGAGATCGCGGCACCGGTCCGCATCCGGTCCTTCCGGCACGAGGGCGTCGTCCTCGCCAACCATCAGCACTTCCGCGGCCTGGACTGGCTGACCGGCACCTGGGAGCTGGCGCTGGCAGACGGCCGTACCCTGACCGGGCCGGCCGCACTGCCCGACCTGCGGCCGGGTGAGACCGCGGCCGTACCGCTGCCGTTCGCGGTGCCGGCCGACGGCGGTGAGGCGTGGCTGACGCTGCGGGTGACGACGGCCGAGGACCAGGCGTGGGCACCGGCCGGTACGGAGGTGTGCGCGCCCCGGATCCGGTTGCGGGCTGCGGACGCCCCGAGGGAGCCGGTCGTGTCCGGGCCGGCCGTCGAAGTGGACGCCGAGGGGCTGCTGCGCCACCCGCTGCTGACCGCCGCCCCGACGCTGACGCTGTGGCGGGCGCCCACCGACAACGACGAGCTGGGCGGGATGGCGGCGCGCTGGCGTGCCTGGGGCCTGGACCAGATGGTGCGCGAGGTGGTCTCCGTGCGCCGGGACGGCGAACGGGTGACCGTGGAGTCCGAACACGGCTGCGCTCTCGGCGTGGTACGGCACCGGCAGCAATTCACGCCTGTCGAGGGCGGGGTCCGCGTCGAGGAGTCGGCCGAGCTGCCCGAGGAGTTCCACGACGTCGCCCGGATCGGCTCGGTCTTCGAGACGGTGGCCGGGCTCGACCTGCTGGAGTGGTTCGGTCAGGGTCCCTGGGAGTCGTATCCGGACCGGGCCGCCGGGGCGCCGGTCGGCCACCACGCACTGCCCGTCGACGACCTGTTCACCCCGTACCTGCGCCCCCAGGAGAGCGGCGGCCGGCACGGCGTACGGCGGTTCACTCTGTCGTCGCCCGACGCCACCGGACTCGCGGTCGAGCTGGACGAGCCCCGCCAGGTCTCCGTCACCCGCTACCGCGCCGAGGACCTCACCGCCGCCGCGCACCACGACGAACTCACGCCGCGGACCGGCTGCGTGGTCCACATCGACGCCGCGCACCGGGGCCTCGGCACGGCCTCCTGCGGCCCCGACACCTTTCCCGCCTACCTCGTCACACCGGGGGTGCACCGCTGGAGCTGGACCCTGCGCATGGTGTGAGTCCCCCGACGTCTCCGGCGGTGCCGTAACCGACGTCGTCCTCACCCCGGTCGACGAGCCGGCCGGGGTGACGGACGTGGCGGGTGGCCCAGGTGCGGCGGTCGAGGACGTTCGTCCGCAGGAGCGCGAAGAAGCCCTCCATGCAGGTTGTCGGGTTCGTCGGCGGTGAAGTTGCGCCACACCCGGTCATCGCGGGTCGGCGGACCTCGCTCCAGCAGTCCTCGGTGCGCCGGACCAGCCCCGTTCGGCATCCGCCCCGCTCGCGTCGACGTCCGGTCTTCGTGCCGGCCGCGACCATGGTGGCGGGCGCCCGTTGGCTCCAGGCGGCGGATGGTGGAGCAGAGCTCGCGGCGGACCGGGAAGTTACTCACCAACAGCGGACATACCTCGCCGGACAGCTGGAGCCTGCCGCCCGGCCCCGCAGGGTGAGGCACCCGTGGCCGTCCGCGCCGTAGACGACCGTGCCCGGCAGCGGCACGGTGCCTGGAACCGGGAACGGACCTCGGCCGCCCGTCAGTTACCCCTCAACGACATCTCATCACCCCCAACCGGAACGGCGAGGCTAGAGTGGGCACCCAGCCGGTGAGAACAGCCACCGCCGGAACGACGAGGGCGACGAGAGCATGAGCGACAGCGCGGACATCGGACGCTGGGGACAGTTCGCCGTGGAGGCGGCGCGAACGGTTCCCGCCTACCGGTGCTTCCTGACGGAGCGGAACATCGACGTCTCGGCGTTGGACCCCTCGGACCTGCCCGGCCTGCCCGCCATGGACAAGCCCGGCTACGTCAACGCCTTCCCGCTCGCCGAACGGTGCCGCGACGCCGACCCGCGCACGATTCAGATGGTGTCGATGTCCTCCGGCTCGTCCGGCACGCCCACGGTCTGGCCGCGTCGTCTCGACGACGAGGAACACGCGGCCACGCCCTTCCGCCGCGTCCTCGCCGGAACCTTCGGCGCGGACAGCCGCCACACCCTCGCCGTCGTCTGCTTCCCCCTCGGATCCTGGGTCGGCGGCCTTTACACGCTTCAGTGTCTCCAGCACCTGGCGCGGACCGGGCTGATCCTGACCATCGCGGCACCCGGAAACGACGTCACGGCCGTGCTGCGGGTCGTCCGGTCGCTGGCTCCGCTCGCCGAGCAGACCGTCCTGCTGGGGTATCCGCCGTTCCTGAAGGACGTGGTCGACGCCGGACGGGCCGACGGCGTGCCGTGGGAGCGCTACGGCATGCACCTCGTGTTCGCCGGTGAGGTGTTCAGCGAGACCTGGCGCGACACGGTGTGCGAGCGCGCGGGCATCGTCAGCCCCGAGACGGCCACCGCCGGGCTCTACGGCACCGCGGACGCCGGCGTACTCGCCTACGAGACCCCGGCGAGCATCCGGCTGCGCCGCGCCATCGCCGCCACGGCGGGGGCGGCCCCGGTCGTGTTCGGCTCCGAGCGGCTGCCGTCCCTGATGGAGTACGACCCGGCCCTGCGTCACTTCGACGCCGTGGACGGCGAGCTCTTCCTCACCACGGACGGCGTGGTGCCCCTGGTGCGCTACACGCTGGGCGACACGGGAGGGACGGCGAGCGAGGAGGCGCTGATCGAGCGGTGCGCGCAGGCAGCCGTCCCGGCGCCCTCGGCCGCACCTCGGCCGGCGGCCCCGTACGTCTGGCTCTTCGGCCGCCCGTTGTTCGCCCTGTCCATGTACGGCGCCAACATCTTCCCCGAGACGATCGCGGCGGGCCTGGAGAGGGACGACTGCTACGCGTACCTCACCGGGAAATTCGTCATGGAGGTCCAGGACGGCGAACGGCCCCGGCTGCGCGTCACCGCGGAAGTCGCTCCGGGCCACTCCGCCTCGGAGGTCCGGACGGAGAAGACCTCGGACTCGCTCCTCGCCGCGCTGCGCGAGCAGAACAGCGAGTACGCGCACTACGTCCCCGCCGAACTCCAGCCGCCCCTGGTCCGGTTGCGCCCGCACGGCGACCCCGAGTACTTCCCGGTCGGTGTGAAGCACCGCTACACCCGGACCGGCTGAGCACCACGCCTCACACGCGGTGCATGTCGACCTCAACACCCACTGCCACCGCGCAGGATGTCCGGGACGGACGCGTGGCGCAGCAGCGGCGGCGCGAGCAGCCCGCATGGTTCGGGTTCGGCGCGAAGCCCGGTCCCCGCGTAGTAGCGGTTGGCCGCCGGCGGCGCGACCTGAACGCGGAGCTCGTTGCCTCCGGGCTGTAGGGCGTCGGCAGGGATCGTGACGCGGTACGGCGACCAGGCGCGTTCCCCCACGCGCAGGCCGTTCGCGAACACGAGCACAGCTCCGGCGACGGCCGGGAGCGTCAGTTCCAGCAGGACTGGTGCGTCGAGCTGGATCCGCCGTACGTAGTCAGCGGTGCCCGCGAACGTCGGAAGGCCTTGCTGCTCCCAGCCGCACGTCACCGCGATGTCCCGGCGGGTACCCGCCTCCTCGTGCGCGTCCTCGGGGATTTCGAGCACCCAGCCGGACTCCAGCTCCTCGGGTTCCGACCATTCCGGCGTGCGGTGACCGGTCGCGGCCTCGCGACCTTCCGTGGCAGCCGCCCGCCCGGAGGCGGGCTCTGCGCCCCTGCGTACGCGCAGCAGGCGCAGCTCGTTGCGCTCCAGTCTCAGCACGACCGTGCCCTCGGCCGCGTCGAGGGCACGCACGGTGCCGTCGGCGGCCACCCACTCTTCGAGTTGCCAGGGTCCGTCCGGCAGCAGGAGCTCCGCTGTCCCCTCGGTCTCGGCGAAGCACGCGAAGCGGAAGCCGTCGGTCCCGTCCGGGCCGCCGCGCCAGCGCACCGCCGAGCCCGCCGGCACGTGCAGCGTCGGTTCGTTCTGCCCGCGCGGCGCGACGAGCCCGCGCAGGACCGCCTCCTCGGGGACCGCGTCGAACACCTCCACGGCCCGGGCGAGCGCTGCCCAGTCCTCTGCGGCGGTCTGCGGGCCCTCCTGGTAGACAGCGGGTGTCGCGCCGCTCGCGAGCACCCGTACCCCCGCCTCGGCCAGGCGGCGAAGCCGGCGCAGTGACGCGGCGGAGCGCAGCGTCGTCACGGCGGGAAGTACGAGCGCCCGGTACCGGCGGTCCTCGAAGCACACCGCGTCGTCCTCGACGACGGCAGCCTCAAGATCACGCTCGTCCACAAGGTGGAAGCTCACCCGGGACTCGGTGAGCGCGCGCGCCCACATGCCCAGCGCCGACGCCTGCTCGCCGAGTTGTCCCGCCGTCCAGATGGTGCGCAACGGGTAGAGGACCGCCACATCGCTCTGCGGTGACACGGGTTCGAGGAACTCGCTCAGCCGCGCGCTCTCAAGCGCGAAGCGCGGGTGGTGATCGGCGAACCAGGGCTCGAAATTGATGCCCGGGGGAAAGTCGAAGCGCGGGTTGCGCAGCGACTCGTGATCGTCGCCGTGGCCATGGGTCTGGTAGAAGCCGTGGAAGATCATCTGCCGCATGCCCTGGAGATGGTGGTTGATCGCCGTTGTGCGCAGCTCTTGCAGGCTGAGTCCCCAGTGGCCGGACCACGGAGTCCCGCCCTCGGGCGGGGTGAGGAAGTACTGCTCGACCATCGTCCCGCTGCGGCCGTGGTGGCGGGCGACCGAATCGCCGAAGACAGGACTGAGCTGTACCAGGGCGTCCTGGGCATCCACCGCGGTGAGGTCGCGGTAGCCGTCCACGCCGAAGTGGTCGAGGCCGAAGTTGACCCGCAGATCCCAGTCGGCGAACGCGGTGTCGAGCGTCCAGCCACCGACGTGCCCGAGGACTTCATGGCCGGACTGGCGCAGGCCGTGGGCGTGGCTCCAGGCCCGCAGCCGACCGAGGAACGTCCGCATCGCGTAGCCGCTGAAGTGCTCGTAGAACTGGGCCCGGAGGCTCAGCCTCTCCGGGTCGTCCCCGTCAAGCACGGAGGCGAGCACCTGGGGGGTCCGCTCGCCCCAGCGTTCCCGGATCGAGACAGCCAAGCCCTCGTGGAAGGGCATCGCCGAACGCAGGTCTCCTGTGCGCTCCGCCCAGTCGTAGTACACGGCGTGGGGCTGGTCGAAGAACATGTACGCGACCGTGCCGCCGAAGAAGTCGCCGACCGCTTCGGCGAAGGGCTGGTAGCCGGCCTCGACGAAACGATCCACCGCGACCGGATCGACGGGGTTCACGAGCCGGGAGGTCGCGCAACGGGCGGAGACGAACACGATCGTCTCCGCGTCGTCGGGTACGGGCTCGACAAGGCGGACCCGGCATCCGTCGGCCCCGCCGTCCACTCGGTCGACGAGATCGGGTCGCTCGACGACCGTGCCCCGCGCCTTTCGGATGACGAGCGCGTACTCCACCCGCCAGTCGGCCCAGGCAACGAGGCCGCCCTCGTAGTGCCAGTTCATCGCGGTCGGGCCGAGGTTCTCTGTCGCCGACCGGATCCCGCTGAGCGTGCCCCCGCTCTCACCTGTGGGAATCCGCACCCAGAAGAGATGCCGTTCGCGCAGCTCGTCGTGTCCGGCCACGGCTCGGCCCGCGGCGTGACCGGTCTGCCAGTTGTAGTCGTCATAGATGCCGACGATCATTCCGAGCCCGGCGGCTGTCTCGATGGCGACGCGGCACGCGGCGAGGTAGTCGTCGTCCAGGTAACCCTCGATCGGGTAGGACAGGCGTGCCTGCACCTGGAAGCTCCGGATCCCGGCGTCGTGCATCTGCCGCACCTGGGCGCGGATGGTGTCCGGGTCGGGCAGCCGATGCCAGAACCAGTAGGCGGCGGGCGCGTGCCACGGGTCCGGGTTCCGGAATCGCTGGAGCGCGGTCTCTCGTGCGGACAAGGGTGTCAGCTCCTCGACAGGGCGGCGAGGCCCGCACGGGCCGCGCCGCCGTCAGTACGGTCAGCGGTCAGTGTTCGGTGGAGTCGGCCGCAGGGCTGTCCGCCGCGTCGGGAGCCGGCGACTGGGGCCGGCCCTCCCCGCGAGCGGCGTCTCCTGCGGCCACGAGCGAGTAGTCGGGTCGCGGGTCCAGCCGGAGTCCGAAGGTGAGGATCCCGTAGAGCGCGGCACCGAGCACCATGGCGATGACAATGCCGAGCCCGCTCGACGCGAACACACCGGTTCGGCCGCTCTCGGTGAGGAGGAACCCGGTGATGTCACCCAGGTTCGGGTCGGCGCTCGTCACCAGGCCGAGGCCGACGACGGTTCCGATGATCAGGCTCACTATCGCGGTCCAGCGCCCGTCACGTCCGCCATGGCCGCGCGGGTTCGCCATGTCGGTGTTCCAGCCCGCGCGGCGCTGCCGGATGAAGTCGACGAGCTGGATGCCGCCCATCGTGCCCATCATCACGGCGATGAGCGACAGGAACGACTGGAACGTCGCAAGGAACGACGTGGAGATGAACAGCAGGTAGAAGGCGCCTGCCGCGATGATGATCGCGTTGATCATCGTCGTCACGGAGCGGCGCAGCGGCACACCGACCGCCATGAGCGCCAGTCCGGAGCTGTACATGCCGGTGATCGCAGCCGAGACGAGCGAGATGACGATCACGATGGAGAACGGGACGAAGAACCACATCGGCAGAAGCGCGGTGAGCGCGCCGATCGGGTCGGACGCGGTGGCGGCGCCGAGCTTCGGGTCCCCGCCGACGAGGAGCGCCCCGATGACGAGGAGGGTGACGACGGGCAGGCTGAGTCCGGCGGTCGTCCAGCCGATCACACCGCGCGCCGGGGTGTTCCGCGGAAGGTAACGGGCGAAGTCACCGCCGTAGTTGAGGAAGCCGAGGCCGACCAGGGTCATCGCCATCACGATGCCGCCGACGAACACGAGCGGTCCGCCCGCGGGGGTGTCTCCGAGGTGAGTCCACCGGATCTGAGGCACCACGAAGCCCAGGAACGCGACCGTCATGATGCCGGTCACCCATGAGATCCAGACTTCGAGCTTCATGATGAGCTCGTGGCCGAGGACGGACACCGTCATCGTCACGGCGAGCACGAGGACGAACCACAGCACGATGGTGAACGTCGCGCTGGACCCGTCCGTGTCGGCGAACGCCGACGGCCACAGCTCGGCGAACAGCTTCGCGCCGGTGGTGGAGGCCAGGGTGATGATCGTCACCTTCCAGCCCATGTTGGAGAGGTACGCGAAGAACGCGGGGATCCTGTTGCCCTTGATGCCGAACGCGAAGCGCGTCTGGGTGAGGGTCGGCAGTCCTGTGCGGGGCCCGCCCACGGCGAGGATGCCGACGAGTGCGGACGAGGCCAGGTAGCCGATGGTCCCAGCGATGATCGTCTGCCAGACGTTCAGGCCGAGGCTGAAGACGAAGATGCCGTAGCTGATGCCGAGGATCGAGATGTTCCAGGCGAACCAGACGGCGAACAAGCCGCTCGGTCTCCCGCGCCGTTCGGCATCGGGCACGGGATTGACGCCGTTCGATTCGACAGCGGTGCCTATGCGCCCTTGCTGGGTCGCACTGCTCATGGTGTACGCCTTTCAGTTCACTGTGTGGTGGTGCTGGGGATGAGTCCGGAGGCATGGCGGAGTCGAGTCAACAAGCCCGTTCGCCTTGCACAGCGTGGTCTGTGTCCGTGGGCGCACGGATCCGTCGGCGAGCAGAGAGCCGGACGACGGGGTGCGGTCCGTCCCTGCGGAGTGCGCAGCGGGTCCGGAGTGATCCGCTTCCTCCGCTTCCTCACGGTTCTGTGGTTCAGCCGAACACAGGGGCGGTCTTCCGCCGCGCGGCCCGGTGTTCGGTGCGCCAGTGCAGCAGCGGCAGAGCCGCGCCGGGGATGCTCACCGCGCTCCAGCCGCCGGCGCGGTGAGCGATCGAGCCGAGTTGGGGGCCGAGGGCGCCGCCGAGGACGAGGGTGGCGGCGAGGAAGAGGGTGGCGCCGAGGAAGACGGTGGCGCCGAGGAAGACGGTGGCGATGAAGGCAGAGTTGAGGCCAGCCCGGGCAGTGGCATCGAGCCGGTAGATGGTGTGCCGGCCGAGCATCAGGGTGGTCTGCACGACCATGCCGATGACGATCGCGGCCGGGGCGAGTAACACGATGCTGTGCCACACGATGCCGCGCTGTCCGAAGCCCGCGAAGGCGGTGACGGCGATGGCCGCGGCGGCGACGGCGAACGCGAGGCCGGTCATGGGACCGGCGAGCTCGCGGTCGGCCCAGTCCCCGGCGAGCGGAACGTTGGCGGCACCGGCGGCTCCGACGACGGCGAAGAGGCCGACGCCGACGGGGGTGTGGCGGAAGCCTGGGCCGGTCAGGACGTAGGGGACGGCCGTGATCGGGGCGTGCCTGGGCAGCGCGGCCCGCAGGGCCACGGCCGGCAGGGCCGTCAGGGCCGCGGAGCCAAGGGAGACGACGCGCCATCCGGCGACGTTGGAGACCAGGCTGCTGAGCATGCGGGACAGCAGGATGCCGGTGAGCAGGCCGCTCATCACCCGGCCCACGATCCGTCCGCGGGCGCGGTCCGGGGCGAGACTCGCGGCGAACGGGACCAGGATCTGGGCGACCACGAACGTGGCACCGCTGATCAGGGAGGCGGCCGGCAGCATCGGGAACCCGGTCTCGAGGCCGGCCGCCACCTGGGCGAGGGTGGTGACCGTCAGCAGGAGGGTGATCAGGCCGCGCTTCTCCAGCCGGTCGCCGAGCGGCATCAGGAAGAGCACGCCGATCGCACAACCGGCCTGGGTCAGCGTGATCAGTGTGCCCGCGGCGACCGTGCTGATATGGAAGACGTCCCGCGGGGACGACAACAGGGGCTGCGCGTAGTACAGGTCGCCGACCGTCATGCCTGAGGCGACGGCCCACAAAGCGACCAGCCGGCCCGGCACGCCGTGCGCGGGTGCAGCACGGTCTGACCCGCGGGGATCGGATGTGGGGAGATCGAGCGACTGGGACATGGAACCTTCTTCATGGCGGACGAGCCGGGGGCCTGGCTCGCCGATGACGCGTGACGGCGGTCGAGCGCCTTCCTTGCTGCCCTCACCTGGACCAAGCGCGGGACACCCCGTACCGCTTCCCTGAAGCCCTCTCCCGCCGCTCCGCCTCGGTGCGACCACGTCAGACGCCGTAGGCCTGGCAAGAAGCCTTGGCTAAGAGATCACAAGCAGAACTGACCGGACAGGGCTCGCGGATCGCACGTGCTGCCTTTTCCCGCCGTCGGCGTGCAGACACGCGGCGTCGGCCCGCCACGTCCACATGTCCCAAAGGGGTTTTTCCTCCGGGACTTCACGAAGACCTCCGCTCGATCCGCAACGTCGTTTCCTGCCGCAATCGCCAGGGTAACGACGGCTACCCGAGGCAGTTGTCCTTCGCTGCACGGAGGGAAGTCCGTCAGCGTACTGTTCGGCCCCTACGGGAACGTGCGGCGCACCCAGTCGGCGCCGGCCGGGCCGGTGGCAGCGCCGTGCAGGGTGCCCGAGGTCTTCCCGTATCCCTCGGCGTCGGCGCTGTTCAGGCCGGCGCCGCCTCCTCCTACGAGGAGGCGGAGGGCGTGCGCGCCGCCGCCGAGGGCTGGAGCCTCACTGATCGACGGCGCAGGCCGGCCAACCTCGTCGTCGTCGCCCTGGACAGGCTCGAAGCACTCGTACGCAACCGGCTCAAGCGCCTTCAGTACCGGCCCGGCACGCTCGAAGGCTTCACGGCGAATTGGTCGCGACGAGTGCGAGCCCGGGCCAGCTACGCGGGCGTCATTTCGGCCTCTGCGGTGCGGCCCTGCAACATCGGATGTCCTTCCACCACGCTGTCCAAGGCGGCGAATCCTTCGGTCAGTTGCAGGGAGTAAGGCACGAGCATCTCGATCAGCGCCTCTTCTACGTCGGGCAACTGCCGCACGTGCTCGGGGGTGAGACGCCCGTCGGCCAGCAAGTCCCCGGCGTGTGCCCTCACCTGCCGTAGCGCGAACAGGCGGTGCAGCTGTCCGAGGAGTGCCCGAGCTTGCGGATCCGCCGTCTCGCCACCTTCGCGCAGCAGTGCCTCGGCCGCGAGCCGGTGTACGTGGGCTTCGACGAGCTGCAAAGCCGGTCGCACGGTTCCGTTCCACCGCGCCAGGGGATCACCGCGGCGTCCCGTACGCAGTCGGCTCCGTGCTCGGCCGTGCCAGATGCGCTCGACATCGGCCAGCAGTTCCATCAGATACTCCGCGTCGTGGAGTGAGCGGTCGACCGGAGACACCTCTGACGGCGGCATCGGGGTGAAGCCGCCCATGAGCATCTCGCCTGCGGCTTTGACCCAGATGACCTGGTTGTCGCCCTCGGCGGTGACGGTCCCTTCATTCGCAGCCAACTGGTAGGCGATCCCGTTCGACAGCAGCAGGCCTTGTGCTCCGCAACGCTCCCGGCACTCGGTCATGACCGCCCGGGCCTGCCAGGTGATCCAGGCCTTGGCCACGGCCGCCAAACGCTCGACTTCGTCCTGATCTGCGTCCGTGCCGCTCGTCCACCTCTGCACCACGTGGCGGTGCAGTAACGTCGCGGCGTAGGTCGTGGCCACCGCGGACAGCAGAGGCGCGTGATGGCTGCGGTGCTCGATGAGGGAGACCTTGCGGCCCGTCGTCATCCCGGACGTGAGGCGGCGGTGAGAGTGCCGCATGGCGACTGCCAAGGCGTGTCGCGTCACTCCGAGGCTGTAGGCGCTCATGCACAACTTGCCTGCGTGTACACGGCGGACCGATCTGAGGAAACGTTTCCGGGGATTCCCCAGGGCGCTGGTGAAGGTGCCGTCAGGCGACAGCCGCCCCTGCTCGCCCTGGAGCATGGCCTCGTAGGGAAGCCGCACGCCGTGGAAGTAGGTGGCGCAGTGGTCGACCGGTGCGCTGGCCGTCTGGGGAAGGGGGCGTACCTCCACGCCTGGGTAGTGCCGCCCCTCGCTGTCGGTGAGCGGTGTGAGGAACAGGAACACTCCGTGATCGACGTCCCCGACCACCAAGCGGGCCGCGACCAGGGCGTTCTTGGCTCCGCCGGTGCCGCTGGTGTTGGGCATCCACTTGCAGGAGCCGGGAGTTGGCGTGTCAAGGATGAAGCCGCCCGTCGCGAAGTCGAACCGTGCTGTCGTCTCCAAGGCTGCGGCGTCGTTGCCATGGTCCAACTCGGTGCACAGGAACGTACCGATGCGCTCGGTGCTGCTGTAGACGGACAGGTCCCGTCCGCCGTGGTCATGGTCCAGCAGGCTGCCGATGTGCAGATTCCAGTGGATGCTCGCGATCGTCGCCATGCCTGCGTCCACCACCCCGGCCCACTCGTGCATCGCCGCGAGCAGCTCGATATCCGAAGCAAGACCGACGGGGTCCGGCACGGCTTCGGCGATGATCCTGAGCCGCTCGTACGACAGCGCCGTGCGGTCCTGTGGACTGAGGCCTTCCTGGAAGGCGAAACGATGTCCGCTGAACAGGCGTCTCCAGGGCTCGTGGATCTGCTCTGCGCGGGGCCCTAACAGAATACGAGCGAGTTCTGCGGATATGTACTGTTCATGAACTATTTGGGTGGTAGTCACGCTGGGAAAGATAGTGGAATTGATCACTCCGCACACCGTGATGATCAACACGATTGGGCACCTGTTGAAAGTGGAACAGGCCCTTCTCGGTCGGGTGAGCCGCATGTGCACAGGTCACGACGCAGGGAAGAGTCGCGCCGCTCCTCCCAGCTCAGCGCTGACCGCGCCCCGTCCAAAGGACGCACCCGCAGATCAGGTTCTCGATAGCGAAATCCTGTCGAAATGCCGCAAGGGCCAATTCATGAAATAGGGACCGAAACTTACAGGCCCTGGCATGCCCAGTGGCGGCCGGGGAGGATCGCACACTGGATTCCTCGCGCGTCGTGAAAGACGCGATGAGTCCGCGACAGCGAGGGGGTTCGCTTTGCTGAACCCCGTTATCGCTGCGCCGGAACGCGAATCTGAGCGCCGTGGTGCGCACCCCATGGCAGCACTGAGGGCTATGGACCGACTGAGGCCCGGGCAGCCGCTTGCTGCTGTCGCTGCGGTACTGCGCCCCCGGATCGGTGTGCATCACGGTGCCGGCGAGGCTGCCGCGGGTCCGTTCAGCTGCCTTCAGGGCGTCGACGACGAGATCGGCGCGCTGGTGTTCGGCGATCGCCCACCCGGCCAGGCGCCGTGAGCAGAGATCGATCACGGTCGCAAAGCAGCGGAACGTCCCGTCGACCAGCGGCAGATCAGTGACGTCGCCGACGTACGTCCGGTTCGCCTCGTCCGCGGTGGAGGTGCGGCTGTTCAGGTCCGGCACCTTCACCGCGGCGGGGTCCGGAATGGTCGTGCGATGCCACCCGCGCAGGCGGGGACTGGCCGGCCCGATGCCTGCATGACCCGGGCGATCTGCTTGTCGTTCACCACCTCGCCGTCCTCGCGGAGTTCGGCGGTGATCCTGGGGACCCCACAGGTGCCGTCCGAGGCCCGGAGAATCACCCGTATCCGGGCGGCGAGCTCGGCGTCGACAGCCTGGCGGGCCGCCCGCAGCGGTGCCCTGCGGCGCCAGTGCTCGTCGGCGGTGAGCTTGGCAAGGGTTGCCCTCGAACGCAGGTCGTCGGCGGGGAAGTTCCGGAGCACCTCGTTGGCGGCGATGAGCTGGGCGACGCGCTGCCGCTCGGACGGGTCGATGGTGCCGTCCGTCCCGGACCGCGTGCGTCGCCCGACCTCCCCCTTATCTACGATCGTGCAGAAGTCACCAGGGGTTGGCCATGCCCCTTCAGTCTTCCTCCTCGCCTTCGTCTTCGAAGAAGTCGCCTACCTCGTCGACGACTTCGGCCGCGACCAGACCGCCGACGACACCGACCGCCAGGCCCGCGGCGCCTGCGGCGATGGCGGTGCCCATGCCCGGCCCGGAGCGGTGGTGTGTGCCGTGATGGTCGTCGTGGCCGTAGTGTCCGCCGTGTCCGTGGCCCGCGTACGGATCCCCGTACCCGTAGGAGGTGGGGGCGCCGTAGGGGGCGCGGTGTTCCACAAGCTGCCGGATCCAGCCGTCGACCAGCGTGTTCCAGTCCTGGGCCGCATCGTGGGAGACGGTGAAGCGGGTGAGCGCGTCGTGGCCGGCGGTGAACAGGCCGCCGCGCTTGTCGGCCTCCAGCACCACCTCCAGGCCGCCGGGGCCGGCGAGGAAGGTGACCTCCAGCTCGTTGAGCTGGTGCGCGTACTGAGGGGCGGGGGTGAGTTCGATCTCCTGGTAGAAGGGCAGTTGCTGGCCGGTGCCGCCGATGCGGCCGAGTTCCAGGTCGGCGGACTTGAACCCGAATCCCAGCTGCCCCAGAGCCTCCAGGACCGCCTCCTGGGCGGGCAGCGGGCGAACCGCGAGCTGGTCCAGGTCACCCTTGTCCTTCGCCCCGGAGACCGCCAGCTCGGTGCGCACGCCGAGGACGATGCCCAGCGGCTGCCCGTGCAGTTCGGTGACCGGGGTCTCCCACGGCAGGCTGACGCGGAACGGGACGCTGCGGTGCTCGCCCTCGCCCAGGCGGAAGCCGCCACCGACGGTGAACCTATCGAAGACGACGGCGCCTTCGCTCTCCCCGTGCTCGTGCTCCGCTTCGACGCGGGCAACGAGTTCGAGGGTGATGTGGTCGATGTCGAAGTCGGCGTTGCCGCCCTTGAGGTGGACCTGCCCCGACAGGGCGCCACCGGGAAGGGCGGCGCCGGGGTCGAGGACCGTGTCAACCGTGGGCCCGCCCACGCCGAGCGAGCCGAGCAGCCGTTTGAACACCATCGGGGCGTTCACTCCTTTACGTGCGTGTCACTTGCGGGGCCGGGCAGGCGCGGCGGCACACACCTGATGGAACGGTGCCGGCCGCAGGCGCGTCGACCCGTCACCGGCCGCGTGCGGCCTCGCGCACCTCATCGAGGCGCCCTCCCTTCCCGGCGGGATGTCCTGGGAGGCGGCCGGGGATGTCCGGCTCCGCCTCTCGCTTTTTCTACACCCCTGTAGAAGCATAGGGGCCGGACGGCCCTCCAAGGTCGCGCAACGGCGCGCCTGGAGCAAACGGCTGAAAAGCAATCCCCGGATGACAGGTGCAGCCTGCTGACGAGGGTACTTTGCTGACCCTTTACGACGGGTGCCCTACCCGCCGGCCGGCAAGGACCACCAGTTCTCGCCACAGCCGAAGGAACAGCAGGCCCGCAACGGGTGAAGCTCCCAGCGCCAGCCGTGCCGTACCCGGCCGGCCGACGGGGGGCGGGACGGGGGCGGCACGGTGACCGAAGTCCTGCCGCTCCTGCTCGCCGTGGCAGGACGTTCGTCTTGCGGGGGCGGGACACCGGCGCCGCTCCCGGCGCTACGATCACCCGTGTGACCGCTGCGGAACCGACCATCCTCGCCACGTCCGGAGGGCACCGTGCCGGTACGCGCACCCGGCTGCTCTTCGACGCCCTGGTCCATCATGCGGTCGACCTCTCCGGCGTGCACGGCAGGCGTCCCCGCATCCTGTACGTCGGCACGGCGACCGGTGACGCCGAGCACGTGACGGCGCGGGTGGCGGAGGCGGCCCGGGTGGCGGGGTACGACCTCACTCCCCTGCAACTGTTCCCCATGCCGAACGTCGAGGACGTCGAGGGCACCGTCCTCGCGCACGACGTGGTCTGGGTGATGGGCGGTTCGGTGGCCAACCTGCTCGCCGTGTGGCGGGTGCACGGCCTGGACGTGATCATGCGGCGGGCGTGGCGGGCGGGTGTGGTGCTCGCCGGTGTCAGCGCGGGTTCCATCTGCTGGTTCGAGGGCGGCGCGACGGACTCCTTCGGCCCCGGGTTGCGCCCGGTCACCGACGGGCTGGGCCTGCTGCCGTACGGCAACGGCGTGCACTACGACTCCGACGCGGGCCGGCGTCCGCTGATCCACCGGCTGGTCGCCGAGGGCGCCTTCCGGACGGCCCACTGCACCGACGACGGGGTGGGTCTGGTCTACCGGGGCACCGAGCTGGTCGAGGCCGTGACGGAACTGCCGGGCAGGGGTGCCTACGTGGTCGGCCGCGCGGGCACCGAGACGGTGGAGGAGCGGATCGAACCGCGGCTGCTGCCCGCGCCCCGGTTCTGAGCAGCCGTTCCGTCGTCCCGGGACGTCCACGCGGTGACCGCTCCCGGCCGGTGCGGCACGCGCGGGAACACGGGGCGCCCAGGAATATGGGGGTCACTTCCCCATGTGGGGGTCGCGGAGGTCTGGCAGCTTCTTCCTCGTGACTGACACCGCCGACCTCCCGGCTCCCCGGACCGCCAGCCTTCCGACCCCGCTCAGCGCCGGCCCGCCCCACGCCTGGTGGGCCCCGGCGCTGACCCTCGCGGAACGGCTCGCCGCACCCGGCCTCCCGGCCGTGCCCGCCGGCGCCGCCGCCGGGCGGGCCCCGTGGAACCTCGGGGACGGCGAGGGCTTCGCCCTGCGACTGGCCCACCTCGGGGTGGACGGGGCCACCGCGGCGGCCCTCGCCGCGGAGACCGCCGAGTGCCTCGCCCTCCGCGCGGCCAAGCCCCACTGGGCCGGTTACGCCGAGGCGGCACTGGCCGCCGCCCCCGAGAGCGTCGACGTGCCGACCGCGGACGGCACGGGTCCCGGGGTCTTCGCCGCCGTCGTGCGGCCGCTCGTCACCCCGGCCGCGGACCTGCTGGCCCGCCGCACGGCGGACGTGTCCGCGGCCGAACAGGTCGTGTGGCGGGAGGCGTTCGAGCGGCGGTTGACCGAGCAGCTGACCCGGCAGGCGGCCAGGACCCTGGTCCACGAGCTGTCCCAGGCCCGACGAGCCCGGCGGCTCGCCGGCGCGGACCCGCGGGCACGGTTCGCCTCGTTCGTCACCGCCACCGGCAGTCGGCGGGGCCTGTCCGAACTGTTCGCGTCCTACCCGGTGCTGGCCCGGATGCTCGCGCAGACCGCGCTCGACGCGGCGGACGCCGCGGTGGAGCTGGTGACGCGGTTCCAGGCCGACCGGGAGGACCTGGTCGGCGAACTCCTCGACGGGCGCGGGCCCGGTGCGCTGACCGGGGTGGACCTGGGGCTGGGCGACGCCCACCAGGGCAACCGGGCGGTCGCCGTCCTGCGCTTCGCCGGCGGCGCCCGGCTCGTGTACAAGCCCCGGCCGCTCGATCAGCACGGCCTGCTGGACGACCTGGCGGCCTGGCTCGGCGCCAAGGTGCCCGGGCTCGCTCTGCGCACGCCGCGCAGTGTGCGCCGGCCCGGCTACGGCTGGCTGGAGTTCGTGGAGCACCGCTGGTGCCGGTCGGGCACCGAGACCGATGCCTTCTACCGTCGCCAAGGCGCGCTGCTGGCCCTGTTGTACGCGGTGGACGGCGCCGACATGCACTACGAGAACGTCATCGCCTGTGGCGACCAGCCGGTCCTGGTCGACGCGGAGACCCTGCTGCACACCGGCCTTCCGCAGGCCATGACGGCCGGCGCCGACCCTGCCGCGGACGCCCTGCATTCCTCCGTGCACCGCACCTGTCTGCTGCCCCACCTGCTGATCGGCGAGCACGGCGCGCTGGACATCTCCGCGCTGGGCCGGAACGCCGAGGGCACCTTCCCGAGCGAGGGGCTGCACTGGGAGGACAGCGGCGAGGACACGATGCGGGCGGTACGGGGGGCGGTGCTCAGCCCGGCCGCGCAGAACCAGCCGCTGCCCACGGGGGTGCCCCTGGACGGGGCGGACCACCGGGCGGCCCTGCTGGAGGGGTTCCGCACCGGCTACGCGGCGCTGGCCGCGCACGGTCGTGAACTGCTCGCCCCGGATGGGCCGCTGGCGCGGTACGCGGACAGCCCCGCGCGCCTCATCGTGCGCTCCACCCGTCTGTACGCCACGCTGCTGGAGGAGTCCGCCCACCCTTCGCTGCTCGCCGACGCCCTGGCTCGGGAGGGCGTGTTCGCGGTGCTGTGGACCGAGTCCGAGCACGACGAGGCCCGTCGGCGCCTGATCGAGCACGAGACCGCGGAGCTGTGGCGCGGTGACGTCCCCCTGTTCGTCCATCGGCCGTCCGGTACAGGGGTCCGGACGGCCGATGGCACCTGGTTGCCGGACGTGCTGCCGGTGGCCGCCCTGACCGCGGTCGGCGCGAAGCTGGCCCGGATGGACGAGGTCGACTGCCACGACCAGGAGTGGATCATCTCGGCGACGCTCGCGGCGCGCGGCAGCGGTTCACCCCTGGCGCGGCGCTCCGAACTCGCCCTCGCCCCGCTCCCGGCGGTCGTGCCGGACGCCTCGCGGCTGCTGGCCGCCGCGTGCGGCATCGCCGACGAGATCGCCGCCCGCGCGGTGCGCGGCGGCGGCCGGACCAACTGGCTGGGTCTGGAGCAGGTGTCGGGACCGCACTGGGCCGTGCTGCCGATGGGTGCCGGTCTGGGGCAGGGGTACTGCGGGGTGGCGCTGTTCCTGGCGCAGGCGGACGCGCTGACCGGGGCCGGCCGGTATGCCGCGCTGGCCCGGGAGGCGGTCCGGCCACTGCCCGCCCTGATGAAGGCGCTGGCCGACGATCCGGAACTGAGCGCGGCGGCCGGACCCGGCGCCTACACCGGGCTCGCCGGTGTCGTCCACGCGCTGGTGAGGCTGTCCGTGCTGCTGGACGAGGACCTGACGGGCTGTCTGCCTGAGGCGCTCACCGCGCTCGGGCACGCCGTGGCCGCCTGTTCCGATCCGGGGCTGGCCGGTGGCGCGGCCGGGGCGCTGACCGCCGCCGTCGCCGCGCACGAGGCGACCGGGATGCCCGAGGCCCTGCGGCTGGCCGACGCGGTGGCGGACCTGCTGCTGGCCGCGGTGCGCGGACCGGACCGGCCGGGCCCGTCCGCGGACGCCTCGGGCGTCGGTGGCGAGCCCGGGTTCGCGGACGGCGCGGCCGGGATCGGCTGGGCCCTGCGGCGCTACGCCGGCTGTCGCCCGGAGCGGGCCGCCGCGCACGCCGGCGCCGCCGACGCGCTGCTGCGTGCCGCGGGCCGCACGGTACGGACCGCGCCCGCGGACCTCTCCTGGGTCTCCGGGCTCGCCGGTGTGGCCGCCGCCGCGCCGCTGAGCGCCGTCGGCGCGCTGACACCGTTCCTGGCGGACGCCGAGGTGGGTCCCGGTCTGAGTCTCGGGCAGGGCGCGCTGGGCACGCTGGAGGCGCTGACCACGCTCGCCGGGCGGGGTGACACGGTGGCCGCCGGGGCGCTGCCCCGGTGTTCCGGACAGGTGCTCGCGCTGGTCGAGGCGCAGAGCCATCGTTGCGCCACTCCCGACCAGGTCCCCTCCCCCGGGCTGTTGACGGGCCTGTCCGGCATCGGCTACGGGCTCCTCCGTCTCGCCCGTCCCGAGACCGTGCCGTCGCTGCTGCTCCTGGAAGGGCCCGGTTTCTGACCGCTCACCTCCCCGCTCCGGGGCACCGCGCCCGCGGGCCGCGACCGGGCTCGCGCTCTCGGCCGCGTCCCGCCGCCGTGGTTCTCACCTGCGGCGTCGTCAGCGCACTCGCCACCTCGCCCCCGCGCCGCGGTGGCACCGGGACCGTTCCGTGGACGTGGTGGCGAGGGCGGGCGCCCGGCGCGCCGCGGGGGTGGTGGGACCAGTCCCCGGCTGCGCGACCTGCCGCGGTAGCCGATGTCCGATTACTATCTGCGCTCATGCGTTCCCATGCGCCTTCTCTGGTCGGACGGGACTCCCAACTGGTCCTGTTACAACGTGCCCTGGCCGACACGTGCCAGAGTCGCGGCGGTGTCGTGTTCCTCGTCGGAGAGGCCGGTGTCGGCAAGTCGCGGATCGCCGCGGAGGCCGTCGGCGGAGGTCTGGGCGCCGGGATGCGGGTGCTGCGGGGCCGCAGCAGCACCACGGGACCGGCCGTGCCGTTCCGACCGCTCACCGAAGCCCTGATGCCGCTCTTCCGCGGGGGCGAACCCGTCGACGACCTGGCCCTCGGTCCTTACCGGCCGGTTCTCGGGCGGCTGATCCCGGACTGGGACACCGGCGAACGGGACAGCAGTTCCATGGTGATCCTGGGCGAGGCGGTCCTGCGCCTGCTCATCGCCGCCGGGCGCGGGCAGGGCCTGTTGCTGCTACTGGAGGACCTGCACGACGCGGACCCGGAAACGCTCGGCGTCCTCGAATACCTGGTGGACAACCTGGAGTACTCGCCCGTCCTGCTGCTCGCCACGGTCCGGACGGACTTCAGCGACGCCCTCGACCTCGCGCAGTCCGCCCGCCGGCGCGGCGCGGCCACCCTGGTGGAACTGCCGCCGCTGACCCGGCCCCAAACGCACGAGATGATCGCGGCGCAACTGGGAGCCGACGGTCCGGAGCAGGTGCCGGCGGCGGTGCTGGAGCGACTGTGGGAGGACAGTTCGGGGAGCCCGTACCTGGTCGAGGAACTGCTCCAGTCGATGATCGGAGCCGGCGCCCTGGTCCGGGGTCCGGAGGGCTGGCGGGCCGTCGACAACCTCCGCAGCGACGTCTCCTCGTCGCTGGCGCGCGGCATCGTGCGGCGCATCGACCGACTCGGCGCACAGGGCCTGACCCTGCTGTCGGCCGCCGCCGTGCTCGGCCGGCGCTTCCCGCTCACGGTTCTGCAGCGCATGACCGGCGTCGACGACCGGGCCTTGCTCAGCCATCTGCACGCCGGGGTGGCCGCGCGGCTGGTGGTTCCCGACGAACCCGCGCCGGACTGGTACTCCTTCCGCCACTCGCTCACCGTGGAGGCCCTGTTCACGCAGATGACCCCGGGCCTGCGCGCGGAGTTGGCCCGGCGGGGCGCGGAGGCGGTCGAGGAACTGCATCCGGACCTGGCCGGTGACTGGTGCGCGCTCGCGGCCGGGCTGCGCAGCACGGCGGGCGACAAGGTGGAGGCCGGCCTGCTGTTCGCGAACGCGGGCGGGCGGGCGCTGGCGGCCGGGGCGCTCGGCTCCGCCGTCACCCTGCTGAGCCGGTCCGAGGCCCTGCTGGCCGACGCGGGCGATCCACAGTCGCGGGCCATGGTGCTGGAGAACCTGCTGCCGGCCCTCGCGGAGGCCGGCGACTTCACCCGCGCCCTCGACCTCGCCGAGGACCTGCACGCGCTGGGCGGCTCGGGGCTGAGCCCCGCCCGTCTGGCCACGCTGCACACCCGGCTGGCCAAGGTCGCCCACACGGCGGGCCGGTGGAGCGACGGCAACCGGCAGATAGCCCGGGCCCGTGAGGTGCTGGCCGCGGCACCGGACGAGTCGGTCGCCGCGGCCGTCGACGTCACGGCCGCCTACCTGGCCCTCGACACGCCGGGGCCCGACCGCACCCAGCACGCGGAGAAACTGGCCCGGTCCGCCGCCGACACCGCCGAACGGCAGGGTCTGCCCGTCGTCGCCTGCCAGGCCCTGGAACTGCTCGCGACGGTGGCCCGCGAGCGGGACCCCGAGGAGTCGGCGGCGATGCTCGGGCAGGCACTGGCCACGGCGGAGCACCACCGTCTCCCTCTCCAGCGCATGTACGCGGCCACCCGGCTCGGCGGCAACGCCTGGCTGGCCGACGGCGGCACCACGGGCCTGCTGGCGGTCCGCGAGGAGGCACTGCGGCTCGGCTCCGTGAACATCGTCCACACCGTGGACGGCATCCTCGTGCTGGACGCCGTGCTGCGCGGCCACTACGACACCGCCCGGTCGGCGGCCGTCGAGTGCATGGCCGTCGTGCGCAGGCTGCGTCTCGCGCCCGTCGTGCGGTACGTCCTGATGGCCCAGGCCGTCCTGGCGGCCCACCACGCCGACCGGGGGGCGATGGAGCGGTCGCTGGCGGCTTTCGACGAGTGGGACGGCGCCGGTTCGCAGGAGGAGGCGCTGGGCCGCGGTCTGGCCCGGGCGTTCTGCGCTCTGCTGGAGGAGAACCGCGGCCTCGCCCGGGAGGAACTGCGGCAGGTGCTGGCGCTGGAGGCGGGCAACCCCTCGACCTACCATCTCGGCGGCACCCACGGCCTGGTCCTGCTGCTGGACGTGCTCGCCGGGGACGCGGACCGGGCCCGGCACGAGGAGATCACCGCCACCGCCGTCGCCCGGATGCGCTGGAACCGTCAGTTCGTGCTGCTGAGCGACGCCGTGCTGCTGGGCCGCGAGGGCGCGGGTGAGCGGGCGGCGGCCACGGTGGAGGCCGCGCTGGCGGTGGCCGAGCCGTACCCGCTGGCCCGGCATCTCGGGCTGCGGCTCATCGCGGACGCGGCGCACCAGGACGGCTGGGGCGATCCGGTGGGCTGGCTGCGGCGGGCGGAGCACTACTTCCACGAGCGGGACGTCCAGGCTGTCGCGGGCGCCTGCCGGGCGGGGCTGCGCCGGCTCGGCGCCTCCGTGCACCAGCACCGCACCGGCACCAGCGGCATCCCCGACCGGCTGCGCGCCCAAGGCGTCACGGTGCGGGAGTTCGAGGTGTTCCGGCTTCTGGCGGAGCGGCTGAGCAACAAGGACATCGCCGACCGGCTGTTCATCTCACCGCGCACGGCGGAGAAGCACATCGCCAGTCTGGTCACGAAGACGGGGGCGGCGAACCGCGCGGACCTGTGCGCGCAATCAGCCGCCCTGCGGGACGTCTGAGGCCTGTCTGACCGTTTCCGCGCCAAACGGGAAACGCCGGGCGGGCCTTGGGGGCTCGGCGGCCGGCCCCGGCGAGCGGGGTCCGGCCGGCCGCGTGGCACCGGTGCCCGGCGCGGCGCTGGGTGGAAGCCCTGCGTGCTGGTCGCACCGCGTCCGTGAGGGGCCCTGCCCGGTCGGTGCAGCCGCGGCTCGTTCCCGCCGGTGCGGTGGAGTGCGCCGGCCGGTATCGGTGGGACGAGGTCCGGCCGGGCCGGCTGCCGCGGGCGCCCCGGAGCGGGCGGGCGTTTCAGTGCGGGGCGGGCGTTTCAGTGCGGGGCCGACACCGAGGTGTCGATCGAGGTCAGGGTGATGACCAGACCGCTGGTGAGGACCATGCCGGCCAGGACGCGGGCTCGGGCGCAGGCGCGGTTGCGGCCCGACAGGGTGATGCCGCCGGCGGCGTCCGAGTCGGCGGCCGGACGGGCGGGGAGGTCGGCGGGAGCGGAGGAGGCATCGCGACGGAGCTCGGCCATGGTGGGAACCTCGTGTCTGTGAGGGCGGGTACGGGAAGGTGAGCGAGCGGCGTCGGCAGAGACGCCCGGTGACTCTCAGCGTGCGGAGGGCCGGCCGGTACAGCGACGCTCGGCGATCGCCGTGGTCGGGGCGGGAGCGCCGGTGCGGAGCGGTTCGCGGCCGGTGCCGGCCGTGAGGATCGTGGCGGCCCGCCGGACGGGGGCCGGGGGGTTCGCGCCGCGGGGAGTCGCGGGTGCGGGGGATTCGGTCACGAGAACAAGGTCACAGATGCGGTGGGGGCCCGCATGGGGAACTGTCCCCCATATTTCCCGACGCCCTTGCCCGGTGCCGCCGGCCGATGGGGGGCCGCGGGGCGCGGGGCGTCGGGTCCCGTGCCGCCCGGCCGGGTGAGAAGCGCAGGCCGGCGGCGTAGGGGCGGCTGACGACGCGGCCAGGCGCCGCGTGGCCGGGCGGTGTACGGGGCGGGGGGACGGCCGTGGGGATATATGGGGGCGTGCACGACCCGACGAGCACGCCCTTCGTGCGTACGGGGTGACGCGTCGGCGGCCGGGGAGGGGGCCGGTGTGCGCGGTGGGGTCCGGTCCGCCCTCCGAGCGCGGTGGGCCCGGGCGCCGGACAGCCGGGCATCCGGACGGGAGCGCCGCCCGTGGTGGTGCACTCGCCCGACCCGGGCGCGGTTGTCCACGAGGAACTTGGGGGTTCGGCCCGCATCCGCCGTCGCGGCGGTTCCCGTTCTACTGGTGTCCGGTCGGCGGCCCGCGGTCGTGTCCCGGGGATCGCCGCCGGCCCGATCTCAACCCGTGTCCCACAGCCAACAGGTGCCGTACGACAAGACTTACAGGAGTGGACGACATGCGGACCTCTCTGGGTATCGACTCCGTTGCGCGGAGCGTGTACATCGCGATGGTCGACCGGCCCGGCGCGAAGGTGTCCGAGCTGGCCGAGTATCTGGAGGAGACCGAGGAAACGGTCCGAGAGGGGCTGGAGCGGCTGTCCGCCCTGCTGCTCGTCGTCCCGGGGGACTCCGCGAGCGGCTGGCGTCCGGTCGATCCGGAGGTCGGGCTGGCGGCGATGCTCGCCCGGCAGCAGGACGAACTCGCCCGCCACCGACTCCAGGTGGAGGGCAGTCGGCTGGAGGTGACGCGGCTGCTGTCGGAGCGCGGGCGGCGCGGCCGTGCGAGCGTTCCGGACGTCGAGTGGCTGGCCGGTGCGGACGCCGTGTGGCAGCGCATCACCTCTCTCGCCGAGGAGTGCGCGAACGAATGGCTGACCGTCGGACCGGCCGAGCGGCTGGACGCGGCGGTCCTCGACGCGGGCCGACCGGTGGACGAGGTACTGCGGCGGCGCGGTACTCCCGCACGCTCCATCGTGCTGGAGAGCGTCCGCAACGACCCCGGGGCGACGGAGCGGCTGCGCCGCGCGGAGGAGTGCGGCGGTGCCGTCCGCACCCTGCCGTCGCTGCCGGTGTGGATGATCCTCTCCGACCGGAGGCACGTCGTGGTGCCGGTCGTCGGCGGCCACAGTGTGGTCGGCGCGATGGCGTGCGGCGTCGAGTCGGTCACGGAAGCGTTCGCGACCCTGTTCGCCCGGCTGTGGAAGGAGGCCCTGCCGCTCGCGGAGGCACGCCCTCGTACCCGTGGCAACCTCTCCCTCCAGGAGCAGCACGTGCTCCGGCTGTGGGCGCAGGGGCTCACGGACGCGGCGGCGGCCCGCAGGATGGACG
Organism: Streptomyces corchorusii; assembly: GCF_001514055.1. Lineage (NCBI taxonomy): Bacteria > Bacillati > Actinomycetota > Actinomycetes > Kitasatosporales > Streptomycetaceae > Streptomyces > Streptomyces corchorusii. The sequence goes on from NZ_KQ948355.1 coordinate 93,779, forward strand.
TCTCCCTGCGCACGGTGCGCCGGCTGTCGGAGAAGCTGACCGACCGGTTCGGTGCCCAGAGCCGGTTCCAGCTCGGCGCCCTGGCGCTCGCCAGCGGCGGCATCCGCGCCGAGGACGTGGCCTGAAGTCCCCCGCACCCGGTGTGACCCGCGGACGGTGAAGGGGCCGGACCTCCACGACGAGGTCCGGCCCCTTCACGGTGTGGCACCGCGCGCCGTCATCCGGCCGGCGCGAACTGCGCCGTGATCGCCGCCATCATCAGGTCGGCGATGCCCTGGGCGAGTCCGGCCGGGGTGGGAGAGTCGAACACGGCCCGCACCGGCACGTCGACCCGCAGCGCCTTCCGCAGTCGGGAGGCCACCTGCGTGGCGAGCAGCGAATGCCCGCCCAGTTGGAAGAAGTTGTCGTGCACGCCGACGCGCTCGATGCCCAGCAGTTCCTGCCACACGACGGTGACGGTCCGCTCGACGGCGTTGCGTGGCGCCGTGTACTCCGTCCCCAGGTCCGGCCGCTGGTGGTCCGGCACCGGCAGGGCCGCCCGGTCCACCTTGCCGTTGGCGGTCAGCGGCAGCCGGTCCAGCGTGACGAACGCCGCCGGGATCATGTAGTCGGGCAGGAACCGGCCCAGGTGGGCGTGGAGTTCCGCGGTGCTCGGCGTGTCCGCGCCGGTGGCCACGAGATACGCCACGAGCCGCTTGTCGCCGGGCGTGTCCTCGCGGACGACCACGCTGACCTCGCCGATGCCGGGGTGGGTCAGCACCGTGGCCTCGATCTCGCCGAGCTCGATGCGGTTGCCGCGGATCTTGACCTGGTTGTCGATCCGCCGCAGGAACTCCAGCTGTCCGTCCGCCCGCCACCGCACCAGGTCACCGGTGCGGTAGACCCTGGTGTTCAGCCCTTCGGCCTCGTACGCGGTGAACCTCTCCGCGGTCAGCTCCGGCCTGCCCAGGTAGCCGCGGGCCACCTGCACGCCCCCGACGAGGAGTTCGCCGGGCACCCCGACCGGCACCGGCCGGCCGTGCTGGTCCACCACGAACGCCAGGACGTTGGGGATGGGCCGGCCGATCGGCGGGACCGCGTCGCCGGGTTCGACCACCGTCGAGGTGACGATGATGGTGGTCTCGGTGGGTCCGTAGTTGTTGATCACGCGGAACGGCAGCCGGGCCCGTGCCGGCATCCGCAGCCGGTCACCGCCGGTCAGCACGTACCTGAGGGTGCTCTGGGCCGGCCACTCCACCGCCACCAGCGCCTCCAGCATGGGCGTGGACAGGAACGTGGCGTGGACACGCTGCTCGCACAGCCAGTCCCGCAGCAGGTGCGGAGTGAGCCTGACGGTCTCGGTGGTGACGCAGCAGGTCGCGCCCCGGGTCAGGCCGAGCCACAGCTCCCACGCCGCCGCGTCGAAGCCGATCCCGGCCAGCAGCGCGATCCGCTGCCCGGGCTCCAGCCCGTGCTCCCGCGCCGTCCAGTGCACCAGGTTGACCACGCTGCGGTGTTCGACCTGTACACCCTTGGGGCGGCCGGTGGATCCGCTGGTGTAGATCAGGTAGGCCAGGTGGTGCGCCGCGGCGACCGGCTCGGGGTCGGTGTCCGGTTCGCCGGCCAGCGTCACGGCGTCCTCGTCGAGCAGCAGCAGTGGTACGTCCGAGGGCAGCCGGCCGGTGTGCGCGGAGCGGGTGAGGACGACCGGGGTCGCGGTGTCCCGGACCATGTACGCCAGGCGCTCGGGCGGATAGTCCGGGTCCAGCGGCACGTACGGTGCCCCCGCCTTCAGGACCCCGAGCAGGGCGGTCACCAGGTCCGGGCCGCGCTCCAGGCACACCGCGACCGGCATGTCCGGCCGCACTCCGTACCGGGTGCGCAGGTGGTGGGCGATCCGGTTGGCGCGCGCGTTCAGCTCGCCGTAGGTCAGCGTGCCCTGCGGCCCCTCGACGGCCACCGTGTCCGGTTGCCGTGCCGCCCGTTCCTCGAACAGGCCGTGCAGCGTGGCGGTGTCCGGGAAGGCGGTGGCGGTGTCGTTCCACTCGACCACCGTCCGCCGCCGCTCCTCGGGGGTGAGCAGGCAGAGCCGGGACAGCCGTACCGCGGGGTCGCTCGCCACCGTCTCCAGCACTGTGCCGAGGTGGCCGGCCAGCCGGGCGACCGTGTCCCGTTCGAAGAGGTCCGTGCGGTACTCCAGGACGCCGCGCAGACCGCCGTCCGCCTCCTCGGACATCATCAAGGTGAGGTCGAACTTGGCGTCCGGCAGCGTGACCGTGAACGGCCGCACGTCGAGCCCCGGAAGGCTCCAGCCGTGCTGGTCCGGCGTGTTCTGGAGGACGAACATCGTCTGGAACAGGGGGTTGCGGGACGGGTCGCGGTCGGGGGCGAGTTCTTCCACGAGGCGTTCGAAGGGCAGGTCCTGGTGGTCGTAGGCGCCGAGGGCGGTGTCCTTGACCCGGTCGAGGAGTTCGGTGAAGGCGGGGTCGCCGGAGAGGTCGGTGCGCAGGACGAGGGTGTTGACGAAGAAGCCGATCAGATCCTCGGTCTCGGCGCGGTTGCGGCCGGCGACCGGGCTGCCGACGGTCACGTCGTCGTGGCGGCCGTACTTGGCCAGCAACACCTGGAAGGCCGCCAGCAGCACCATGTACAGGCTCGCGGAGCCGCTCCTTGCCGCCTTGCGCAGTCCGGCGGCCACCGCCGCGCCCACCTCGAAGGTCACGGTGTCGCCGCCTCCGGGCGGTCCCGCCGGACGGCGGTGATCGGTCGGCAGTTCCAGCGGTTCCACGCCGGCGAGCCGCTCCCGCCAGTACGCCAGCTGTCCTTCCAGGACCTCACCGGTGAGCCTCTGTCGCTGCCACACGGCGAAGTCCGCGTACTGTATTGGCAGTTCCGTGTCCTGGGGCGGGGTGCCGGTCGTCGCCGCCCGGTAGCCCTCCCGCAGTTCGCGCGCCATGAGCGGCTCCGACCAGCCGTCGCAGGCGATGTGGTGCACCGTCAGCAGCAGGTGCGCCTCCTCGTCGGCCAGCCGCACCAGGTGCGCGCGCAGCAGCGGTCCCGCCGCCAGGTCGAACGGCCGGGCGGCCTCCGCCCGGGCGAAGCGCCGTGCCGCCTCCTGCCGTTCTGCGGGATCGGCGATGTGCCGCAGGTCGTGGACGGCCGTGCGCACCGGGGCCGGCGGATCGACGACCTGCGCCGGCTCTCCGTCCTCGTCGGCGACGAACCGCGTCCGCAGGATCTCGTGCCGCGCCAGCATGCGGGTCAACGCCGCGTCGAGGGCGGCGGTGTCCAGCGGGCCGTCGACGCGCAGCGCGAACGGTACGGCGTACTCCGCGCGTCCGGGCTCCAGTTGGTCGAGGAACCACAGCCGCTGCTGGGCGAAGCTCAGCGGCAGCGGGCCGCCGGTCCGGTCGGCCGGGACGATCCGCCCGGCGCCGGCCGCCGCGTCCGGTGCCGGTTCCGCGACGGCCGCGGCCAGCCCGGCGACGGTGGGTGCCGCGAACAGGGCCCGCACGGGCACCTCCACCCCAAGCGCGTCCCGCAGCCGTGACGTCACCTGGGTGGCGAGCAGGGAGTGGCCGCCGAGTTCGAAGAAGTTGTCGTCCACGCCGGTGACCTCGGTGCCCAGCACTTCGGACCAGGCCGCCGCGATCGCGCGCTCGACCGGGGTGCGGGGGGCCGGACCGCCGGCCGCGGACGCGCGGGGCCGCGGTGCGGGCAGCGCCCGCCGGTCCACCTTGCCGTTCGGGGTGAGCGGCAGCCGCTCCAGCGCCACGAACGCGGACGGCACCATGGAGTCGGGCAGTTCCCGGCGCAGCCGCCCGCGCAGGGCCTCGCTGGTCACCGTACCGCCCGCCGCCGGGACGACGTAGGCGACCAGCCGCCTGTCTCCGGGGGTGTCCTCGCGGACGACGACGGTGGCCGCGGCGACATCGGGGCCGGCCAGCAGCACCGCCTCGATCTCACCGGGCTCGATACGGTGTCCGCGCAGCTTGACCTGCTCGTCCAGCCGTCCCAGGAACTCCAGTTGTCCGTCGGCCAGCCAGCGCACCCGGTCCCCGGTGCGATAGACCCGGCGCGGTGTGCCGTCCACGTCGACGGTCACGAACCGTTCCGCCGTCTGCTCCCGCTGCCCCCGGTAACCGCGGGCCAGCCCGGTCCCGCCGACGAGGAGTTCGCCCGGCACTCCGGTCGGCACCGGCCGGCCGTGCCGGTCCACGACGTACACGAAAGTGCCGCGCACCGGCCGGCCGATCGGTGGCACGGCCGTGCCGGGGACGACCTCGGCCGAGGTCGTCACCACCGTCGACTCGGTCGGCCCGTAGTTGTTGACGACGCGGAAGGGCAGGCGCAGCCCGGCCGGCAGGCGCAGTGCGTCCCCACCGGTGAGCACGTACTCAAGGGAGGTCGGCTCCGACCAGTCGAGGGCCGCCAGTGCCTCCAGCACAGGTGTCGAGACGAAGGTGCCCGTGACGCGCTGCTCGGTCAGCCAGCGCTGGAGCAGCGCCGGCGTCAGCCGCACCGTGTCGTCGGGTACGCACACGGTGGCGCCGGTCGCCAGCGCGGGCCACAGCTCCCAGGCCGACGCGTCGAACCCGACCCCCGCCAGCAACGCCACCCGCCGTCCCGGGGCCGCGCCGAAGGTGTCGGCCGTCCAGCGGACCAGGCCGACCAGGCTGCGGTGTTCGATCTCCACGCCCTTGGGCCGGCCGGTGGAGCCGCTGGTGTAGATCACGTAGGCGAGGTCGCCGGGGGCCGCCGCCGGCTCCGGGTCGTGCGCCGGCAGGTCCGCGAGGGACGGCCAGTCCCGGTCGGTCAGGAACCGGCCCGGCTCCTCGGACAGCCGTGCGGCCCCGGCGCCGTCGGTGACGACGAGCGCGGCCCGCGCGTCCGTGATCATGTAGGCGAGCCGGTCGGACGGGTGCTCGGGATCCAGCGGCACGTAGGCGGCGCCGGACTTGAGGACCGCGAGCAGTGCGGTGATCTGCTCGGGGCCGCGCTCCAGGCACACGGCCACCGCGGCCCCGGGGCCGGCTCCGCGGGAACGCAGGTGCCGGGCGAGCCGGTTGGCCCGCGCGTTCAGCTCCCGGTAGGTCAGGTCCCCGGCGGCCGAGAGTACCGCCGGGGTGTCCGGCCGCAGGGCGGCGCACTCCTCGACGAGCCGGTGCACGGTGGCCCCGGCACCGGCTTCGGCCCCGGTGTCCGCGGCGGCCTCCGTCCCGCTCCAGTCGGCCAGCACCCGGCGCCGCTCGGCACCGGTCAGCACCTCCAGCTCCGACAGCCGGCGCTCCGGGCCGGTGACGGCCGCGCGCAGCAGGGTGGTGAAGTGCCCGGCCAGCCGTTCGGCCGTGTCCGGTGCGAACAGGTCGAGGGCGAACACCACATCGCCGTCGAGCGAACCGTCGGGCCGCTCGGTGAGGAACACGGTCAGGTCGAACTTGGCCTCCTCCGCACGGACCGCGAACGGCTCCACCACCGTTCCGGGCAGCCGCCAGGCGTGGCCGTCCGGGGTGTTCTGGAGCACGAACATCGTCTGGAACAGCGGATGGCGGGACAGGTCCCGGTCGGGGGCCAGTTCCTCCACGAGGCGTTCGAAGGGCAGGTCCTGGTGGTCGTAGGCGCCGAGCGCGGTGTCCTTGACCCTGGCCAGCAGCTCGGTGAACGTCGGGTCGCCGGACAGGTCGGTGCGCAGGACGAGGGTGTTGACGAAGAAGCCGATCAGGTCCTCGGTCTCGGCACGGTTGCGGCCCGCGACCGGGGTGCCCACCGCGATGTCCTCCTGGCCGCTGTACTTCGCCATCAGCAGCTGGAACACCGCCAGCAGGGACATGAACAGGCTCGCCCCCTGTCCCGCCGCCAGCCGCCGGGCCGCGCCGGCCACGTCGGCGGGCACCGCGAAGGACACCGTGCCGCCCCGGCCCGACCGCTCGGCCGGCCGCCGGTGGTCGGCCGGCAGCTCCAGCGGCTGCACCCCGGCGAGCCGCTCCCGCCAGTACGCGGACTGCCCCGCCAGCACCGGGCCGTCCAGTGCCGCGCGCTGCCAGCTCGCGAAGTCCGCGTACTGAAGGCCGAGGGGAGCCAGGGCGTCGGGCCGGCCGGCCACCGCCGCGCCGTACAGCTCGCCCAGCTCCCGCGCCAGGATGCCCTCCGACCAGCCGTCGGAGACGATGTGGTGCACGGCGAGCAGCAGGAGCCACTCCGCGTCGGCCACCCGTACCGCCACCGCGCGCAGCAGCGGCCCCGCGGCCAGGTCGAACGGCCGTCCCGCCGCCTCGTGCAGGATCTCCCGCGCGGCGCCGTCGCCGAGGTGCCGGGCGTCGTGGACGTCCACCGGCACCTCCCGCACGGCGTCGACGACCTGGTACGGGCGTCCGGTGCCGTCCGCGGGGAACCGGGTCCGCAGGATCTCGTGCCGGGCGGTCAGCGCCGTCAGCGCGGTGCCGAACGCGTCCGGTGCGAAGTCGCCCTGCACGCGCAGCCCCACCGGGATCGCGTACTCGGCCCGGCCCGGCGCCAACTGGTCCAGGAACCACAGGCGTTGCTGTGCGAAGGACAGCGGCAGGGCGCCGGCCGAGCGGTCCGCCCGCGGGATCGCGGCGGAGGTGCCCGGCCCCAGCGTGTCCACGGCAGCCGCCAGCAGCGCCGGGGTCGGCGCGTCGAACAGCGTCCGGTGGGGCACGTCCACCCCGAGGTCCCGGCGCAGCCGGGAGGCGACCCGGGCGGCCAGCAGGGAATGCCCGCCCAGTTCGAGGAAGTCGTCGTCCGCGCCGACCGCGTCGACGCCCAGCAGCTCGGCCCAGATGCCGGCGACCACCCGCTCCGTGGGCGTGCGCGGCGCGGTGAACGCGGCGGAGACGTCGGGGCGGTGGCCCTCGGGCGCGGGCAGGGCCCGCCGGTCCACCTTGCCGTTCGGGGTGAGCGGCAGCCGCTCAAGTACGACGTACCGGGCGGGCACCATGTGCGCGGGCAACTCCCGCGCCAGCGCCGCGCGCAGCCCGGCCACGGCCAGGGTCGCGCCGCCGGCCGGTACCAGGTACGCCACCAGCCGCTTGTCACCGGGGACGTCCTCGCGGACCACGACCGTGGCCGCCGCGACGTCCGGCCGGGACAGCAGGGCGTTCTCGATCTCTCCGAGTTCCACCCGGTGCCCGCGCAGCTTCACCTGGTCGTCCATCCGGCCCAGGTAGACCAGGCGCCCGTCCGGCAGCCACTTCACCAGGTCGCCGGTGCGGTACACGCGGGCCTCGGGGTCGGCCGAGAAGGGGTGTGGCACGAACCGCCGCGCCGTCAGCTCGGGTCGCCCCAGATAGCCGAGGGCCACGTTGACACCGCCGATGAGCAGCTCACCGGGGACTCCGACCGGCTGGACCTCACCGTGCGCCCCGACCACGTAGACCTCGGTGTTGTCGATCGCCCGGCCCATCGGCACGTGGTCCGCCGCCGGGTCCACCGACACCGTCCGGCTGACCACGTTGCCGACGGTCGCCTCGGTCGGCCCGTACTCGTTGACGATCGCCGTGTCCCCGGCGCCCAGGTCCAGCACCCGGTGCGCCAGCGCCGGCGTCAGGTCCTCGCCGCCGGCGACCACCGTGGCGATGCGGTGCCGGACGCCGTCCTGCTCCAGCCGGGCGGTCAGCAGCTCCAGGTGCGAGGGCGTCGCCTTCAGGAAGCTGATCGGCACCCCGGACGCGACGACGTCCACGGCCGCGTCGAACACCGTGCGGCCCGGCTCCGGCCGCGGCACCACCAGGCACAGCCCCTGCACCAGCGGCAGGAACAGCGCGGTCACCGTCAGGTCGAACGCCGCCGAGGAGCACAGCAGCGAACCTATCCGCGCGCCGGGCGCCGGGGGGTAGTTCCGGTCGCACCAGTGCAGGTAGTTGACGACGCCGCGGTGCCCGACCCGCACACCCTTGGGGCGGCCCGTGGAACCCGAGGTGTAGATGACGTAGGCCACGTCGTCCGGGCCCGCGGCGACGGCCGGGGCGGCGCCGGTGCCGGCCGGCCACTCCCGGTCGGCCAGCAGCAGCGCGGTGCCCGGCGCGAACAGGCCCGCGTGCGCGGACTGCGTCACCACCACCGGGGCGGCGCTGTCCTCGACCATGTACCGCAGCCGCTCGGCCGGGTAGGCCGGGTCCAACGGCACGTAGGCGGCCCCCGACTTGAGCACGCCGAGCAGCGCGCACACCAGGTCCGGGCCGTGGTCCAGGCACACCGCGACCAGCGTGCCGGGGCCGACGCCCCGCTCCGCCAGGTACCGCGCCAGGCCCTCGGCCCGCTCGTCCAGCTCCCGGTAGGTCAGCCGCCGCCCGCCGTGTTCCAGGGCCACCGCGTCGGGTTGGAGGGCCGCACGCTCCTCCACCAGCCGGTGCACGGTCGTGTCCGGGAACGCGGACCGCGCCCCGTTCCACTGGCTGAGGATCCGGTGCCGCTCGGGCTCCGTCAGCATCTCCAGCGCGCTGAGCGGCTCCCCGGGCGCGTCGGCGGCGGAACAGGCGAGTGTCACTAGGTGCCCCGCCATCCGCTCCGCCGTGGCCCGCTCGAACAGGTCGGTCCGGTAGCCGAGGACACCGCTCAGCCCGCCGCCGTCCGCGACGACCTCCAGGGTGACGTGCGCATCCGGCGGGAACACGGCGGCCTCCCGGGCGGCCGTGCGCGACGCGAACCACGCCACCGCGCCCGCCGGCACCGCGAGCGGCACCGGCGCCCGGCCGGTGGCGTCCGCCATGCCCCGCGCGACCTGCGCCACGGCCTCGGTGAACGCCGGGTCGCCGTCCGCGCCCCGTACCACGATCGCCGTGTCCGGGACGTCCGCCGGTACCGCCACCGGGACGTCGCCCCGTCCGGCGTACCGCCCCAGCAGCGTGTGGAACACCGTCAGCAGGACCGCGGGGAGTTCCACACCGGCGTCGCGGGCCAGCGCGGCCAGCGCGTCGGCGGTCCGGGCGGGCACGTCGAACGGGACCCGGTCCGCAGGGCCCGGGCCGTCGTCCGACGGCCGTCGGTCCGTCGGCAGTTCCAGCGGTTCCGGGCCCGCCGACTCCTGCCTCCACTCCCCCAGCTGGTGATCAGCCACCGTTCACTCCCCATCGTCAGGACTTCGTCAGCGGTACAAGCGGTTCACGGGCGGCACGTCGTACGGCGGGCGGTGAGGGGTGGGCGGGGCGCCCCGGGCGGGCCGGGAGCCGCGCCACCGGCACGACCACGGCCCCGGCGGAACGTCCGCGACAAGCACGCTAGGGCGCGCGGGCGGCGGGCTCCCAGTGGGCACAAGTGACGCCCCGCGGGGTGGTCACAACTGCCCAGTGCCGCCTGCGATCACCGCTGGCCACCATGGACGACGTCACTAGTGGACAGCCCGTACGCCCCCCGTTCCAGGGCGCGTTCACGGGCACCCGGCCCGATCGCAGCGGTCGCGGCCCCATCACGGTGTCGAGAGGAAAAGCCGGTCGTGTACCCGCATCACCAGCCCCCGGACAGCCCGCGCCACGCGGTCCTGACCACCATCGCCTCGGACTCACACACCTGGAACCTGCTCTTCCTGCAACTGTTGCTTGAGGAACAGGGCTGGGAGGTCACCAATCTCGGCGCGTGCGTCCCGGTCGGCGTCCTGGTCGAGGAGGCCGCGGCCCGCACGCCCGACCTCATCGTCGTCAGCACGGTCAACGGACACGGCGCCGAAGAGGCCCCGGGCCTGGCCCGGGCGGTGCGCGCCGTGCCCGCGCTGGCCGAGGTGCCGCTCGTCGTCGGAGGCAAGCTGGACACCTCGGGCAGCACCGGCCCGGACGTCCACGCCGCGCTCACCGACGCCGGCTTCGACGCCGTCCTGACCGGCGCCAGCGCCGTCCCCGGGCTGCTCGCCCTGCTGGACGGCCTGCCCGAGCACCGGCACGGAAGGTCCCACGCTGATGCCGTCCGCTGAACCCGCCCCCGCCGCCGGCGCCTTCCACCGCTTCATGGCGGACGCCGCCCGCGCCGGCACCCTCGTCGTGCAGCCCCGCATGGGCTTCGCCGATCCCGCCCGGATGCGTGCGGGCCTGATCGCCACCCGGGCCGCCGACGCCACCACCGTCGGCACCCTCACCCTGGACAGCTTCACCCGCGTCGGCGACTACGCCGCCGCCGCCCGCGCCGCCGCCCAGGGCCACCACCTCAACGGCTATCCGCTGGTCAGCATGGACCTGGAAACCACCACCGGTCTCCTCGACGGCGTCCACGGGCCCGGCTTCCCCGTACAGGTGCGGCACGGCTCCGCCCGGCCCGGCCGGATCGTCGAGGCCCTCATCGCCGCCGGACTCGACGCCACCGAGGGCGGCCCCGTCTCCTACTGCCTGCCCTACGGACGCACCCCGCTGGCCACCTCGGTCCGTGCCTGGGCCGAAGCGTGCCGCAGCCTCGCCGCCCTGCGCGAGACCGGCACCGAACCGCACCTGGAGACCTTCGGCGGCTGCATGCTGGGCCAGCTCTGCCCGCCCTCCCTGCTCGTCGCCCTCTCCGTCCTGGAAGCCAAGTTCTTCCGCCGGCACGGCCTGCGCAGCGTCTCCCTCAGCTACGCCCAGCAGATCAGTCCCGAACAGGACGAGGAGGCCGTCCACGCACTGCGCGCCCTGGCCGCCGACCACCTTCCGGACACCTCCTGGCACGTGGTCGTCTACGCGTACATGGGCGTCTACCCGGAGACCCGGGCGGGTGCGCTGCGGCTGGTCGCGGACGCCGCCCGGCTCGCCGTAAGCACCGGGGCCGCCCGGCTCATCGTCAAGACACCGGCGGAGTCGGCCCGCATCCCCTCCGTCGAGGAGAACGTCACCGCGCTGGAGACCGCCGCCGCTGCCGCCCGCACCGCGCGGCCGGCCGCCCCGCCGCCGTCCACCGGCATCGAGGCGGAGGCCCGCTCCCTCGTCGAGGCCGTCCTGCACCTGCACGACGACCTCGGCCAGGCCCTGGTCCGTGCCTTCGCGCACGGCTACCTGGACGTGCCCTTCTGCCTGCACCCCGACAACGCGGGGCGCACCCGCAGCTTCATCTCCGACCGCGGCCGGCTGGAGTGGTCCCGCACCGGATCGCTGCCGCTCGGCCGGTCCACCGCGGCAACGCCGTCCCGGCGGCTGACCTCGTCCGGACTGCTGCACGCGCTCCACCACGTCAGGAACCGCTACGACGACCCCGCCGCCCTCCTCGGCAGGGCGGGCTGACCCCCGCTCACGGATCCCCTCCGCCACCGGTGGCCGGTCGCCCCCGCCCCGGTAACGACAGGACAGGACGAACATGACACTCCAGATGGATCTCCCGCCGGCGCCCGAGGCCCCCGTGCTGCCCTCGCCGCTGGAGCACCTGCGCGACCCGCGCACCCGCGCGGCCCTGCGCGTCCAGCAGGCACTCGTGGCCGGTGCCCGCGCCTTCCTGCGCTCCGACGGCGCCGTGGAGATGGCCCACCCGGTCATCGGCCCCGTCACCGACCCGGGCTCGCGCGGCGCCAAGCAGGTCGACGTCGACTACTACGGCCACCGCTACAAGCTGATGACCAGCGCCATCCTCTACAAGCAGGCCTCGCTGCTGGCCTTCGACCGCATCTTCCTCATCGCGCCCAACGTCCGTCTCGAACCCGTCGAGACCAGCAGCACCCAGCGCCACCTCGCCGAGTTCCGGCAGATCGACGTCGAGTACGCGGGCGCCACCCGTGACGTCGCCATGGACGTCGCCGAGGAGCTGGTCCGCCGCGCCGTGACCACCGCCGTCGACGAGTGCGGCGCCGACCTCGCCCTCCTCGGCCGCGACCCCGACACCCTGCGCCGCCACGTGGCCCGGCCGTTCGCCCGCGTCCCGCACGGCGAGGTCGTCGACGGCCTGCGCCGCGACGGCTACCCGCAGGCCGCCGGAACCGAGATCGAATGGGAGGCCGAGGAGCGCATCTCCCGCCAGGCCGACGCCCCGTTCTTCATCGTCGGCTACCCCAAGGGCTCCCGCGGCTTCTACGACAAGGAGAGCCCGGCCACGCCCGGTACCCTGCTCAACTTCGACCTCATCGCCCCCGAGGGCTGCGGCGAACTGTGCAGCGGCAGCGAACGCGAGTACGACTACGCGGCCCTGGTCACCCGGATGCGTGAAACCGGGGAGAACCCCTCCAAGTACGCCTGGTACCTCGACGTCGCCCGGCACGGCATCCCCAGCAGCGCCGGCTTCGGCATCGGCCTGGAGCGCCTGACCCGCTGGGTCACCGGCCTGGACTCCGCCTGGCGGACCACCGCCTTCCCGAAGATCGCGGGGGTGGTGTCGCCGTGACCCCGCTGACCGCACCCGGCCTGCCCGAGGACGCCATCCGCGCCCGGGCCCGCGACGGCGCCGCCGCCGTCTTCCCGCCCCTGGACAGTTACGGCACCGCCGTCTTCGGCGCCGCCCCCGCACCCGCCGGCGACGAGATCGACGCGCTGCGCCTGGTCCCGCCCGTCTTCATGCCGGGCCGCCTCGCCACACTCATCGACCTCGGCCGCGAACCCCTCTACTCGGACGTCCGCCTCGACACCGACCTCGGCGGCTTCACCGCGCCACTGCCGGTGTACGTGTCGGCGCTCGGTTCCACCCGTGTCGCCGGCACCAGCCTCGCGCTCAGCCGCCAGGCCGGACGGCTCGGCATCCCCATGGTCATCGGCGAGAACGTCGCTCCCATGAACGGCTTCCGGGCCGGCGGCGACGACCACCGCAAGGGCCTGCTGGAACGCATCCAGGCGTACTGCGAGGAACTCCCCGACGGTGTCGGCGGCGTCTGCGTCCAGCAGAGCACCGAGGACGCCGACTCCGAGGTCTGGAACCACGTCTACAGCGACCCGGCCGTCACCGGTCTCCTCGCCTCCGGCCGCCTCGGCTTCGAACTCAAGGTCGGCCAGGGCGCCAAACCCGGCCTCGGCGGCCTCACCATGATCAGCGAAGCGGTCGCGTCCGACCTCGCCGGGCAGTACGCCGTGGAACGGCTCGGCCCCGGCGCCTCGTCGATCCTGCGCTGTGCGAGCCCCGGCACCTTCACCGACGAGATCTTCCGCCGGCAGATCCAGCTCATGCGCAACAACTACCCGCGCGCCCGCTGCTGGGTGAAGCTGTTCCCCGGTCGCGACGCCGGCCACGCCGCCGCCGTCGCCTGGGACGCCGGCGCCCACGCCGTCGCCGTCGACGGCGCCGAGGGCGGCACCGGCTGGGCCCCCACCGGCTTCCTCGGCCACGTCGGACTGCCCCTCGCCGAAGCCCTGCGCCGCGTCGACCCCGCGGGCCGTACCCTGCTCGCCAGCGGACGCGTGTGGGAGGGCATGCGCGCCGTGAAGCTGCTCGCCCTCGGCGCCCGCGCCGTCGGCCTCGGCCGCGCCGCCCTGATCGCCGCCGACGAGGACCCCGAGCACGGGCTGGAGCGCCTGCTGGACGCCATGGCCCTGGAACTGCGCATGGCCGTCAGCGCGCTGGGCCGCTACACGGCGCGGGAGACCGGCCCCGAAGACCTGTGGGAGCCCCGGTCATGATCTACGAGCACGCCTACGACCTCGTCACCGACGACCTCTTCGTCCTGCTGCCCCGGATGGTGCCCGGCTCGGACGTCTTCCTGAAGATCGAGGGCCTCAACCCGGCGGGCTCCGTCAAACTGAAGACCGCGCTGAGCCTCATCGAGGACGCCGAGCACCGCGGCGTCCTCGCCCCGGGCGCCCGCGTGATCGAATCCTCCTCCGGCAACCTCGGCATCGCCCTCAGCTCCATCTGCGCCGCCAAGGGGTACCGCTTCACCTGCGTCGTCGACCCGAACACCAACGCCACCAGCATCGATCACATGCGCGCCCTGGGCGCCGAGGTGGTCGTCGTCGACACCGTCGACGCCAACGGCGGTTTCCTCCAGTCGCGCATCGCCCACATCCGACGCCACCTCGAAGCGGACCCGACCGTGGTCTGGCTCAACCAGTACGCCAACCCGGCCAACCCGCGCGCCCATTACGAACAGACCGCGCGCACCCTGCTGAAGGAGGTCCAGCACCTCGACTACCTGTTCATCGGCGTCGGCTCCACGGGCACCTTCGTGGGCTGCGCACGGTACCTGCGCGAATTCTCGCCCCACACCCGGATCGTCGCCGTGGACGCCCTCGGCTCCGTCATCCTCGGCGCCGCCCCCGGTCCGCGCCGCATCCCCGGACTGGGCGCCAGCCGCGTTCCCGAACTGTTCGAACCCGGTCTCGCCGACGACGTCGTACTGGTCGCCGAGGAGGACGCCGTGCGGGAGTGCCGGCTGCTCGCCCGCACCCACGGCCTCCTCACCGGCGGCTCCACCGGCTCGGTGCTGGCCGCCGTCCGCCGCCGGGCGGCCACCCTCCCGGCCGGCTCCCGCATCGCCGCCGTCTCCCCCGACCTCGGCGAACGGTACCTCGGCACGATCTACAACGACGACTGGGTCGAGCGGAACCTCGGAGTCCTGACGTGATCCCGCCCGCGCCACCCGCCCTCGAAAGGCAACCACCGATGTCGACCTTCCACGTGATCGACGGCTCCGTCGCCCAGGATGTCATCGGCTCCGCGCCGTCGGACGTCCTGGACCTCGTGCGGGAGACCTACCTCCAGCACAGCCGCGGGGCCACCGTGAACCCCAACAGCCATTTCCTGCGCTTCCCGCACGATCCCGGCGCCCGGATCATCGCCCTGCCCGCCCACCTCGGCGGCGACACACCGGTCTCCGGCCTCAAGTGGATCGCCAGCTACCCGCAGAACGTGCGCCAGAACCTGCCGCGCGCCTCCGCCGTCCTCGTGCTGAACGACGCCGAGACCGGCTACCCGTTCGCCTGCCTGGAGGCGTCCGGCATCAGCGCCGCCCGCACAGCGGCGTCCGCCGCGCTCGCCGTGGAGACCCTCGCCGACGGCGACACCCCGAAGACGGTCCTCTTCGTCGGGGCCGGCGTCATCGGCCGGACCGTCTCCGACTTCCTCGCGGCCCGCGGCACGAACGTCCGCGAGTGCCTGGTCCACGACCACGTCGACGCGTACGCCGAGACCTTCGCCGCCTACGCCGCCGACGCCCACGGCTGGCGGACCCGCACCGTGTCGCAGATCGACGCGGCCCTGGCCACCGCCGACCTGGTCGTCCTCGCCACCACCGCGCCGGAGCCCTGGCTGGCGGACGGGCAGACCCTCCTGCCGGGCCAGCTCATCCTGAACCTGTCCCTGCGCGACATCCACCCGACCGTCATGATCAAGTGCCACAACGTCCTGGACGACATCGACCACTGCCTCACCGCGCGGACCTCACCGCACCTCACGGAGACGGAGTACGGCACGCGCGACTTCATCGACGGCACGCTGGCCGACGTGCTGCGCGGTGACGTGACCCTCGGCCACGACCGCCCCACCGTGTTCTCCCCGTTCGGCCTCGGCGTCCTCGACCTGGCCGTCGGCTACCACATCTACCGGACCGCCGTGCGCACCGGCCGGGCCACCGAGATACCGGGCTTCTTCCCCGAGTTGAAGCGCTGGTGAGCCGGGCGGCGCCGGCCGCCGCCCCCGACGCCCCGGTCTCGTGCTCCCACCGATCACCAGGTGGGAGCACGAGACCGGGGCGTCGCCGCGTGCGCCGCGAGGGCAAGGGCAAGGGAGAGGAGAGGAGAGGAGAAGAAGGGACCAGGGGCACGGGGACGGGGGAAGGGAGATGAGAAGCGTAAGGGCGGCGATGCGATGCCACCGGCCGGCCGTGCACCCGAGGTGGTCCGGGCAGTGACACCCCGAGGCCGCGAATCCCCGCCGCCCCGGCCGGCGGCACGGGGCCGGTCGGTCCCCCGCGGCGGTCTTCCGGGTCCGGGTGCACGACGACGTCCTCTGCATCCTGGCTGGTCCGCACGAAACCCCCGGTGGGGCGTAGTTGGGGGGGAAGGGCCGGGCCAGGCGGTGCGGTCCCGGGACCGCGGCTCCGCCACTCACGGACGACGGCGGACCCATGAACAGGACGAGGGGCCCGCCACGTTCGTGGCGGGCCCCTGTCGGCTCCGATCCCTCGGCGAGTGTCCCGGTCAGGCCGTCAGCAACACCCGTTCCCGGTCGACGGCAACCGCTGGCACGCTCTCCCTCAGTGTGGAGACCAGGAGCTCCAGTTGGTCGTCGCCCCTGACCATCTCCATGTGGCGGCCAGGCATCGCCCGCTGGGCCAGGCCCGCCGGGTACAGCCCGCGCCAGTGGGCGATGTACCGGGCTTCCGGCACCTCGTCGCCGCTGCCGTCACGCACCGTGTCGCTGACGAACAGCGTCGCCCTGGCCGCCGAGCGCCCAGGCCGGTAGGCGGCGAGCGACCGCACCTCAGCCTCCAGCACCGCATAGGGCAGCCACTCGTCGAGCGTGACCAGCTCCTCGTCGAGGTTCATCTCCGGCGCCAGGCGCCGCAACTCCCGCTCCGTGGCAGCCCGTTCGTCGCCGCGCTGGTCCTGGCCGCGCTGCCACAACGCGCTCACCCGGCGGTACACCTCGGCGTGCCGCTGGAAGCGGTCCCGCTGGTCGTCGTCCGTCACCGCCGGCTCCAGCAGGAACAGGCCGGTGACCTCCTCCGGGGCCCTCACGCCCATCGCGTGCGCGATCACGGCGCCCGTCGACCATCCGAGGATCGTGCACGGGCCCGTGGGCTGCACCCTGCGGATCTCCCGCCAGTACCGTTCCGCGATCGACTCGATCCCGACGAGCGGCGCCTCGTCCGCGTTCAGCCCCGGAGCCTGGATGCCGTACACGGTGAACGTGCCGGCCAGGCACCGCGCGAGCGCCCGGTACGGGTGGGTGCTGCCGCCGCCCGGGTGTACGCAGAACAGGGCGGGCAGATCAGGATCGGCCACGGACGAGAGGAGCCCCACGAGCCCGGACAACGCCGGTTGCGGCACGTCCAGCGCAGCCGCCAGCTGGGCCACCGTCGGGTGCCGCACGATCTGCTGGAGGGCGACGCCCAGGCCGGCCTCCCGCAGTCGGGAGACCACCCGCACCGAGCTGATCGACTGTCCGCCCAGTTCGAAGAAGTTGTCGTGGATGCCGACGGTGCCGACACCGAGTACGTCGGACCACACACCGGCGATGGTCTCCTCCGTCGTGTTCCGGGGTGGGGTGTAGGTGGTGTCGAGGTCGGGTCGGTGGTGGTCGGGTGCGGGGAGGGCCTTGGTGTCGACCTTCCCGTTGGGGGTGAGCGGGAGCTGGTCGAGCGTGACGTAGACGGCCGGGACCATGTAGTCGGGAAGTTGTTGCTGGAGGTGTGCGCGGAGCTGGTGTGTGGCGGGTGTGTGGCCGGGGGTGGGGACGATGTAGGCGACGAGTTGTTTGTTGCCGGGTGTGTCCTCGCGGGTGGTGACGGCGGTGGCGTGGATGTCGGGGTGGGTGTTGAGGGCGTTCTCGATCTCGCCGAGTTCTATGCGGTAGCCGCGCAGCTTGACCTGGTTGTCGATCCGGCCGATGAACTCCAGCGTGCCGTCCGGACGCCACTTGACCAGGTCACCGGTGTGATACGTGCGCGGGTCGGAGCGGGGCGGGCTGAGGGGATTGGGCGTGAAG
>NZ_KQ948355.1:112019-115913 GCF_001514055.1 Streptomyces corchorusii
ATCGGGCGAGGCCAGCGGCTCGGGATCCGTCTCGGGGCCCGTCGGCCACTGCGTGTCGACCAGCAGGCAGTCGATCGTGTCGGGCAGGCGATGAGCCAGAGCCGTGCTGGTGATGACCAGGCGTGCACCCGCATCGTCGACCATGTACGTGATGCGGTCGGCCGGATAGTCCGGGTCCAGGGGGACGAACGCCGCACCCGCCTTCAGAATTCCCAGGAGGCTGGCGATCAGATCCGGCGAGCGATCCAGGCAGACGGCCACCAGGGTGTCCGCAGTGATACCCGAGCCACGCAGATGATGAGCCAGCCGGTTCGCACGCGCGTTGATGTCAGCGTACGTCCACTCCTGGTCGCCGTAGGTGACGGCGACCGCATCCGGATCCCTGGCGACCCGGTCCTCGATCAGCCGGTGGATGGTGGCCGTGTCCGGATAGGGGCCGGTGACACCGTTCCAGTCGACCAGGATCTCCCGCCGCTCCCCCTCCGTCAGCATGTTGAGTTCCCCGATGCGTGACCCGGGCGAGTCCACCACGGAGGCCAGCAGGCTTTCCAGGTGGCCTGCCATGCGTTCGACCGTCTCCGCGTCGAACCTGCTCCGGTCGTAGACGAAGCGGAACTCCAGGGCCCGGCCCGCCGAGACGACGAGGGTCAGCGGGTACCCGGTGCGCTCCACACAGTTCACCAGGCGGCGGGTCAGTCCCTCGGGGAAGTCCGACGGCTTCTGCACCACCGGGTAGTTCTCGAAGACGAGAATGGACCGGAACAGCGGCTCGCCGCGCGGGATCCTGCTGTGCTTCTGCACGTCGACCAAGTGGCAGTACTCCCACTGCCGCATCTCCAGTTGTTCGTCCTGGAGATCCCGCAGCCACTCGGAGACGACCAGGTCGCCCGTGAGCCGGCCGCGCACCGGCAGCGTGTTGATGAACAGGCCCATCATCGACTCGACACCGGGCAGGTCGATCGAGCGGCCCGAGATGGTCGAGCCGAACAGCACCTCGTCCTGGCGGCTGTACCGTGAGAGCAGGATCGACCACAGGCCCTGCACCAGCGTGTTCATCGTGATGCGCTGGGACTTGGCGTAGTCCCGGGCCCGCGCGAACAGCCCCGCGGAGGCGCACACCTCGAACTCGCCGACTCCCGTGTCACCGGTGTCCCGATCGACGTGCAGGGCGGTGGGCTCGGTGACGCCCGCCAGGTAGTCGGACCAGAACGCCCCGGAGTCGTCGTCCCGCCGGGAGTTGAGCCACTCGATGTACCGGCGGTACGGGACCGTCGGCGGCAGCTCGGCGGGAGTGCCGTCGAGCAGCGAGCGGTAGATGGCGAACAGCTCCTTCTGGAGGATCTGCACGCTCCAGCCGTCGAGGAGGATGTGGTGGAAGGACCAGACGACGATGCGGCGTTCCTCCGTCATGCGCAGCACGGTGACCCGGACCAGCGGGGCCCGTGACAGGTCGAACCCTCGGGCCCAGTCCTCCGCCAGGAAGGCGTTCAGCCGCTCCTCATGGCCGGACAGGCCGCGCAGGTCCCGCACCTCGAAGGGGAGGGGAGCCCGGCGCTGCACCACCTGCACCGGCTCCGACACCCCCTCCCACACGAACGCGCTGCGGAGGATCGAGTGCCGGTCGACGAGTTGCTGCCAGGCGGCGCCGAACAGCGTCTCGTCGAAGGGTCCTTCGACCTCCTCCGTCATCTGCACCATGTAGGGGCGCGTGTCGGAGGTGTCCTCCAACGAGTGGTACAGCATGCCGAACTGGAGGGGCGAGAGGCCGTAGACGTCTTCCACGTTGTGCGCGCTCATATCGAGAACCTCTTCAGGATCGCGGCCATGTCGGCGTCGCCGACATCGGTGAGGGGAACACCAGGGGACTCCCTGCGGGCGTCGGCGGCTCCGTCGGCGCTGCCGGCGATCAGCTCGCGCAGGTGGCCGAGGACACCGTCGGCCAGGTGCTCGACGGTGCGCCGGTCGTGCAGCGCGGTCGAGTAGTTGATGTACAGGCCGAACGTGTCGCCCTCGACGGCGGCGGTCACGTCCAGCACGTTCCAGCGCATGCCGTCTGGGCTGATCGAGTGGCCCTTGGGCTCTTCGGGACCGGCGTACCGTCCGATGCCCGGCAGGTCCCTGGTGAACTGCCCCAGGTAGTTGAAGTTCACTTCCGGAGTGGGCTGCCGACGCAGTACGGAAGCCACGTCCGGGGCGCCGAGATGGCGCAGGATGCCGTAGCCGACGCCCTTGTTGGGGATCCGCGCCAACTGTTCGCGGACGGAGTCGAGCGAGGCCACCGCATCGGTGGCTCCTGGTTCCAGTCGCAGGGCGACGGGGAAGACGGACGTGAACCATCCCACGGTCCGTGACAGGTCCACGTCGGGGAACAGATCCTCACGACCGTGTCCCTCCAGGCCGATCAGGGTCTCGTCGTCCCCGGTCCAGTCGCGCAGGGCGTGCGCCAGCGCGGTGAGCAACGCGTCGTTGATCTGGGTGCTGAAGACCCTCGGAACGTCCCGCAGCAGGGCACGGGTCTCCTCGGGGCTGAGCCTCGCCACGACGCCGGCGGCGGATCCCAGGTCGTTGCGGCCGTCCCGGTCACGCGGCACCCGACCGGCCGGCTTGGGCTCGGACCAGTAGGCGAACTCGGCCCGCGCCTGCGCGGATCGGGCGAAGTCGTGCAGTCGCTGGGCCCACGACCGGAACGACGTCGTCTTCGCCGGCAGCAGGGGTGCCAGCCCGGCGGCCCGCCGCTCGTAGCAACTGCCCAGGTCCTCCAGCAGGATCCGCCAGGACACGCCGTCGACCGCCAGGTGGTGTACGACGATGAGGAGCCGCTGCCCGCGCGTGGCCCCCAACTCCAGCAGGGCGGCCCTCAGCAGCGGGCCCTTGGCCAGGTCGAGGCTCTGCTGCGTCTCCTCCGCGACGTCCAGCGACACCGGCGCCAGGGCCTCGTCCGCGACACCGGACAGGTCGTGCACGTCGAGGATGCCGGTGTCCACGGTGTCGTCCAGGTACTGCCGCCAGCCGTCGGCCTCGTCCGCGCAGCGCAGGCGCAGCGCGTCGTGGTGCTCGATCAGATCGGCCAGCGCGAGACGCAGCACATCGGGGTCGAGTCCGTCGGTGACCAGGAGTTCGGCCTGGTTGAAGTGGTCGAACGCCGGCAGGTCCTTCTCGAAGAACCAGTGCTGGATCGGTGTCAGCGGAACCTCGCCCACCACGCGGCCCTGCTCCGCGTCGACCGGCGTGGCCGTACCGGCCTGGACCGCGATCTCGGCGATCGTCTGGTGCTTGAAGATCAGCCGCGGAGTGAGGTGCACACCGAACTTCTTGGCGCGGGCGATCATCTGGATGCTGATGATCGAATCCCCGCCCAGTTCGAAGAAGTTGTCGTGGATGCCGACGGTGTCGATACCGAGGATCTCGGACCAGATGGCGGCGAGGGTGCGCTCGATGTCCGTCCGGGGTGGGGTGTAGGTGGTGTCGAGGTCGGGTCGGTGGTGGTCGGGTGCGGGGAGGGCCTTGGTGTCGACCTTCCCGTTGGGGGTGAGCGGGAGCTGGTCGAGGGTGACGTAGACGGCCGGGACCATGTAGTCGGGCAGCTGCTGCTGGAGGTGTGCGCGGAGCTGGTGTGTGGCGGGTGCGTGGCCCGGGGTGGGGACGATGTAGGCGACGAGTTGTTTGCTGCCGGGTGTGTCCTCGCGCACGGTCACGGCGGTGGCGTGGACGTGAGGGTGGGTTGCCAGGGCGTTCTCGATCTCGCCGAGTTCTATGCGGTAGCCGCGCAGCTTGACCTGGTTGTCGATCCGGCCGATGAACTCCAGCGTCCCGTCCGGACGCCACTTGACCAGGTCACCGGTGTGATACGTACGCGGGTCGGAGCGGGGCGGGCTGAGGGGATTGGGCGTGAAA